>DIUN01000031.1 GCA_002423025.1 Sphingomonadales bacterium UBA6157
GCCGGCCCCACCACCGCCACCCGCATGGACAAGTTCACCGAGGCGATGCTGGCGCAGACCGGGCTGATCGCCATGGTCGGCAAGGCCGAGCGCGGCCCGGCGGGCATCGAGGCCATCAAGAAGCACAGGGCGGCCTATCTCATGGCGGTGGGCGGCGCGGCCTATCTCGTCTCCAAGGCGATCAAGGCCAGCAAGGTGCTGGCATTCGAGGATCTCGGCATGGAGGCGATCTACGAGTTCACCGTGGAGAACATGCCCGTCACGGTCGCGGTCGATGCCACCGGCGAGTCGGTTCACGCCACCGGGCCAATGGTGTGGCGCGAAAAGATCAAGGCCGCCAAGGCGCTGGAGACCGCCTGAGGCCACCGGCTGTCCGGCGCGTGGATAGTGGCGGGAGCGTGATTGCGGGTGTGCGGCATGGCCCGCCATGCCAGCATCAACGCGCCAGCCGCCCGAGGAACCACGCATGACCGACATCGCCACCATCAAGGCCGAGCTGCTCGCCGCCATCGCCCTGGCGCAGCCGGACGGCACCTATGCCGATGCCGAGTTCGATCGCATCCACGCCGCCATCGCCGCGCTGACACCGCTGACGCCAACGCCCAGCCCCTATGCGGCGCAGGGCTTTGTCCAGTCCCCCTGGGGGTCGCTCTACTCGCAGTTCGGCCCGCGCCACACCGCCGGCAAGCCGACCCGCCACCAGACGACGATGAACCTGCAAAGCTTCAACCATTTTCCGAAGATCGACATGTTTGTCCATGAGATCAATCAGGAAATTCGGGTTGAGGATGCGCATTACAACAACATCGTCAGCATCTCGACGCTGGATGGCGCGCACCATGCCGAGATGATCGTCTGGGGCCGCTACAGCATCGATCCCGCTACGCCGCAGCGCTACACGGTGAATTTTTACGCCGTGGAACTGCGCGCGCCCGCCGGCGTCTCGGAGGCGGAGCTGCGCGCCCAGTTCGGCCTCGCCGCCGATCATGGCCTGCGCTTTGATCTCAAGCCGATGAAGCTGCACTCGGATGTCGTCTATTGCGATGACGACATGCGCATCAATTTCGGCAGCATGGGCGGTGTCTATGTGCTGCGCCGCCTCACCAGCCCCGGCAAGTCCGTATCCTTCGCCTGAAGCGGCGCTACTCCGCCAGCTTCGCCACCATCGCATCATAGGCCGGGATCGTTACCGGATTGATGTTGACGTTGCTTGCCACCGGGAAGGAGGCGAAGCGCGCGATCACCACCTCGGCCTGGCGATCGATGTAGATGCCCTGCCCGTGGATGCCCACCGCCATGGTGACGCCATTGGGCCGGTGCCACCATTGGCTGGCATAGCTGCCGCCCTTGAGGCCGGGGTAGTTGGTCGGCGCAAAGGCCGCGACATCGCCGGGCGTGAAGATCGCCGCCACCGCCGCGGGGGAAACAATCTCCTGCCCCTGCCAGCGCCCACCGAGCCGCAGCATCTCGCCAAAGCGCGCCATGTCACGCAGCGCCAGCGCCATGCCGCCGCCGGCAAAGCCGGTGCCCATGCGATCGACATTGATGCTGGCATCCTGCTCCATGCCCATCCGTGACCAGTAGCGCGCCTCGATCTGCTGGGCGATGGACTGGCCGGTGATGCGCTCCGTCACCCAGCCCAGCGCCCCGCTGTTCGGTGTTCTGTATGAAAAATCAGCGCCATGCGCGCCGTTCTTGCCAATGGTTTGCAAGTGCGCATACAGCCCGAGCGGCCCCTTGTAGCCGGCAGGCAGCGGCAGCGCATTGGCGGCAAAGCTCATCCGCGCCACATCGCCATCGGCACCGCCATAGCTCTCGTCAAAGGCCAGGCCGGTGCGCATGTCCATCACCTGCCGCACCGTGGCATCGCCAAAGCCGCTTCCGGCCAGCTCGGGCACATAGCTCGCCATCGTCCGATTCGGGTCAAGCCGGCCTTCGGCGATCAACGCCTCGGCCAGGGTGCCGACAAAGCTCTTGGTTACCGAAAAGGCGATGTGCTGGCCCTCCGGCTTGAGCGCGCCGAAGTAGCGCTCGTAAACGATGCGCCCCTTGTGCAGCACCACGATGCCATCGGTGTAGGTGGCGGCGAGAGACTGCTCCCAGCTCATCGGCGCCGCCGCGCCGAGCGGCGTGAAGCGGATGGCATCGAGATCCGCCCGCTCGGCGCGCGGCAGCACCGCAACCGGCATGGCGCCGCGCTTGATGCTGGTGGTCGGCAGCAGCTCCCGCCAGTTCGAGAACGTCCAGCGCGTCTGCGGGAAGGCCCACATGCTGGCATCATCGAAGCGCACCTGCTTGTCCCGCGGCGGCGGGCTACCCTGCATCCAGCCGAGCACTGCCGGGTCGCTCTGCGCGGCCGTCAGCGGCGCAGTTTGCGCGGCGGCGGGAGCGGTGAGCGCCAGCAGCGCCGCGCCAAGCAAGGTTGTGCCGATATGCTTCATGTTCGCCCCCGGTGTTCGTCTTGGTGCCAGCCTAGGCCATGCAGCCCAACAGGGCGAACAGCTAATCTGCGAGGGTCGCGCGCCAATGCGTCACGCTTGCCGCCGTGCCGGCCGCTTGGCATGAGCGCGCCATGCTGACCCCGGACCTGACCGAAGCCCTGGACACCGCCTGGCGCCTGCTCGAACGCGGCGCGAAGGACAGGCGCAGCCCCGTCCACACGCCCGCCATCGCCAGCATCACCCCCGCCGGCCTGCCGGACCAGCGCACGATGGTGCTGCGCGCCGCCAGCCGCGAGGCCGCCACGCTGCGCTTCCACACAGATGCCCGCAGCCCGAAGTGCGCCGCGCTCGATGCCGGTGCAGTGCATGTGCTGGCCTATCACCCCGGCCAGTCGCTGCAACTCCGCCTCTCCGGCACCGCCGAGGTCATCACCCAGGGCCCGCTCATCGAGCAGGCCTGGAGCGCTTCCACGCGCTTTGCCCGCCGCTGCTACATGGCGCAGGCCGCGCCGGGCAGCCCGCTGGCCGCACCGGGCTCGGGCCTGCCGGCGCATGTCGAGGGCCAGGAGCCGAATGATGCGGACCTGGTGGAGGCCCGCGCCAATTTCGCGCTGCTGCTGGTGCATGTCGGCCAGATCGATTGGCTGCACCTCGCCCATACCGGGCATCGCCGCGCCGGGTTCAACCGGGATGCGGCGAGCGGCGCGTGGTCGGGCGAATGGCGGCTGCCCTGAGATAAAGGCCTAGTAAGGCACTTCACCCATCACATTGCCCGCCGAAAGATAACGGCAGACCAGGAACTCGAAATCCCCGTTGCTGGCGATGGAACAGCCGACCCGGCTGGTATCCCGCCACACCATCTGGGTGTAGTGTCCCGTCTGCTCCAGGCTGGGCAGCCAGTTCGTCGGGTCCGGCAGCAGGTCCCGCTCCCGCGCCCAGAAGTCGATCATGGTTTCCACATCATAGGCGCGGGCGGTGCCGGCAAAGAGGTTTTCGCCCTGCTGGTCAGGCCCGTCCGGCGTGTGGTGCATGAGCTGGTTGGTGCGGGCCAGATAGGCCGCCCAGTCCCGCGCATCGGCGGCGAGGTTTGCGTCCCACACCAGCGGCCCCACGCCCACGGCGGCGCGTACCCTGTTGTGCACCCGCACCACGCGCTCGGCAAAGCCCGGCGGCTCGGCAGACGGAATCGGGCTCATCGGCGCGGCCAAAACGGCCTGCGCCAACAGGGCCAGGGCAACCCCGGCAAGGCGCCCTGCTCCCGTCATGCGGCTTAGCGCGTCAGCTTCTTGTAGGTCAGCGCCGTCGGGCGGTCGGCAGCGTCGCCAAGGCGGCGGCGCTTGTCCTCCTCATAGGCTTCGAAGTTGCCCTCGAACCATTCGACATGGCTGTTGCCCTCAAAGGCGAGGATGTGCGTGGCCAGGCGATCGAGGAAGAAGCGATCGTGGCTGATGACCACGGCGCAGCCGGCGAAGCTTTCCAGGGCTTCTTCGAGCGCGCGCAGGGTTTCCACGTCAAGATCGTTGGTCGGCTCATCGAGCAGCAGCACGTTGCCGCCCTTGACCAGCATCTTGGCCATGTGGACGCGGTTGCGCTCACCGCCGGAAAGCTGGCCGACCTTCTTCTGCTGGTCCGCGCCCTTGAAGTTGAAGGCGCCGACATAGGCGCGGGTGAGCACCTCGTTCTTGCCGAAGTAGAACTTGTCCTGCCCCTGCGAGATTTCCTCCCAGACGTTCTTGTTGGAGGCCAGCGCGTCGCGGCTCTGGTCGACATAGGCCAGCTTCACCGTGTCACCCACGCGGATGCTGCCGGTGTCCGGCGTTTCCTGCCCGGTGATCATGCGGAACAAGGTCGTCTTGCCGGCGCCGTTCGGGCCGATGATGCCGACAATGCCGCCCGGCGGCAGGCTGAAGCTGAGGTTCTCGAACAACAGCTTGTCGCCATAGGATTTCGAAAGGTTGTTGGCCTCGATGACCGTGTTGCCGAGCCGCTCGGGGATCTGGATGAGAATCTGCGCCGAACCGAGGCGTCGGTTGGCCTGCTTCTCGACCAGCTCGTCAAAGGCCTTGATACGCGCCTTGCTCTTGGTCTGCCGCGCCTTTGCCGAGGAGCGGATCCACTGCAGCTCGTCCTTGATGGCCTTTTCGCGGCTCTCGTCCTCGCGGTCCTCCTGCGCCATGCGCTTGGACTTGGCTTCGAGCCAATCCGAGTAATTGCCTTCGAACGGAATGGCGCGGCCCCGGTCAAGCTCGAGCACCCACTTCACGACATTGTCGAGGAAGTAGCGATCATGGGTGACGAGAATCGCCATCCCCTTGTATTCCTTGAGATGGTTTTCCAGCCAGGCGACGCTTTCGGCATCAAGGTGGTTGGTCGGCTCATCGAGCAGCAGGATGTCGGGCTTGGCGAGCAGCAGCTGGCACAGCGCCACGCGGCGCTTTTCACCACCCGAAAGCTTGTCCACCGTCCAGTCACCCGGCGGGCAGCGCAGCGCGTCCATGGCGATCTCGAGCTGGTTGTCGAGCGTCCAGCCATCAACAGCGTCGATCTTTTCCTGCAGGTCGCCCATTTCCTCCATGAGCTTGTCGAAATCGGTATCGTCCTTGGGGTCGGCCATTTCGGCCGAGATCGCGTTGAAGCGATCGACAAGGTCCGCCACCTGGCGCACGCCGTCCATCACGTTGCCGCGCACGTCCTTGCTGCCATCGAGCTGCGGCTCCTGGGGCAGATAGCCCACGGTCACGCCTTCGGCAGCCCAGGCTTCACCCTGATACTCCTTGTCGATGCCGGCGATGACCTTCATCAGCGTCGACTTGCCGGCGCCGTTCGGGCCGATGATGGCGATTTTGGCGCCCGGCAGGAACGACAGGGTGATGTCCTTGAACGCCGGCTTGGGCGCACCAGGGTAGGTCTTGGAAAGACCCTTCATGACATAGGCGTATTGATAGGCCACGAGCGGCTTGCTCCAGAATTGATTGGTTGGAATTTCGCGTTCGTGCCCTAGCAGGCAGCGCCCGCCAGTTCAAACGTCCTGCACATGGCCTTGCTGGCCGCGCGCTTGCATGGCGCCAATATCGGCGCTGCCCGGCCCGGCTGCAAGGGGGTGGCCCGCCACTCAGGCCGCAGTGGCAGGCCGGCTCGCCGCGCGCAGCATCACGAACGAGGTATAGAGCACCACCGCCGCCACCAGCCAGCGCAGCGCCTCCAGCGGCAGGGACTTGACGAGATAGGCCGCCACCAGAACCGCCGGAATGCCGCCCACCGCCAGCGACAGCACCAGCCGCAGGTCGATCCGGTCAGACCGGGCGAATCGCAGCCCGCTCGCCGGCATCATCAGCGCCCCGGCCCCGGCCATGATCGGGAACACCGCCAGCGGGTTGAGCCCGAGCAGGCTGAACATCGCCAGCATCGGGCCATAAAAGCCGATCCCCGCCGTCATCAGCGCGCCGATGATGAAGCAGCCAACCACAGCGGCGGAAAACGGCATCGGCGCCAGCGCCAGCGCGGTGCCGCCAGCCAGCAGCAGATCGAGATTGGCGGCGGCATAGAGCAGCGCCGCCAGCAGCAGCGCGATGCCCACTGTCACTTGCAGCGTCCGCACCGGCAGCTTCACCACCACCGGCGCCCCGAGCAGCGCGCCGGCCACGCTGGCCGAGATGCAGGCAATCAGCAGCACCGGATCAACGGTGACAAGGGTGATATAGATCAGCCCCTCGAAGATCGTCGGCAGCGCATGGCCGGCAATCAGCACGCCGGGGATATGGCTGTCCGGCACCAGCTTGCGCAGCTTGATCCACGCCGTTGTCGGCGCGAACGAGCCGATGCCGAGCGTATCGAAAAAATCGGTGATGGCGCCCAGCACCACCCCCTCGCCGCTCAGGCCCAGCTCACCCCGCGCCCGCGCCGTGCGCACCAGCAGGATGGCGAAAACGACCCCCGTCAACGCCAGCACAGCCAGCAACAATCCCACCATGGCGCCGTCCCCCAGCTGCATGTGGGGTGCAGCCTAGAGCGGGATGCGCGCGGACGGAATAGCGGCCTGTCCGTTGCGGCAAGACGGCGCTAGCGGCCTGCCACCGCTCCGCCGGCAACAGCCCCGCTGGCCAGCAGCGCGGCTGCCTCGCCGGGGGCAATGCCCAGCCCGGCCAGCACCGCAGCCGTGTCCGCCCCCGCCGTCGGCAGCGCGCCGCCGCCCAGCCGCGCGCCGTCAATGGCGATCGGCAGCACCGGCAGCATCGTTTCCGTGCCATCATCGAGCACCACCGGCGCCAGCCCGCCGCCGGCGAGCAGGTGCGGATCCTCGAACAGGTCTTCCGGCCGGCCGATCGGCGCGAACGGCAGCCCCGAGCCATCGAGCCGCCCGATCAGTTCGGCCTTGGTAAAGCGCTTCAGCTCGGCGCGCACCCGCGGCATCAGCGTCTCGCGCGCCTGCACCCTGGCGTTGTTGGCGCGCAGGCTCTCGTCCGCCCACAGGTCCGCCAGCCCGAACAGCGTGCAGAACTTCGCCCAGAGCGCATCCGTCACCACGCCCACGAACATCTGGTCGTCATCCGCCGTCTCGAACACATCATAGATCGCCCAGGCCGAGACGCGCGCCGGCATCGGTGCCGCCGCCTTCCCCGTCACCGCCTTCTGCGCCATGTGCTGGCCGACAAGATAAGCCGTCGTCTCGAACAGCGCGCTCTGGACATGGGCACCCTCGCCGGTGCGGTGCCGCGCCTCCAGCGCCGCCAGCACGCCGATGACGCCGAACATGCCGCCCGCCACGTCGATCACGGAGGCGCCGGCCCGCAGTGGCCGCCCCGGAGGACCGGTCATGTACGCCAGCCCGCCCATCATCTGCGCCACTTCATCCAGCGCCGTGCGCTCCTCATACGGGCCGGGCAGGAAGCCCTTTTCCGAGCAATAGATCAGCCGCGGGTTGGCGCGCTTGAGCGTCTCATAGCCCAGCCCCAGCCGGTCCATGGCGCCGGGGCGGAAATTCTCGATCATCACATCGGCCGAGGCCGCCAGCTTCTGCGCCACGCCCAGCCCCTCGGCGGACTTCAGATCGATGCAGATGCTGGATTTGCCGCGGTTGTACATGGGGAAATAGCCGGCGCCGGAGCCGAGCAGCCGCCGCGTCGCATCGCCGCCGATCGGCTCGACCTTGATGACCTCGGCCCCCAGCTCGGCCAGGATCGCGCCCACGGCCGGCCCCATCACCATGTGCGTGAACTCGACGACCTTGATTCCGGCCAATGGCAACACTGTCATGCTCTCTCCACTTCCCTGCCGCCCCGGCCAGCCGCGCTGCGGACAAAGCCGCAGTTGCCCACTGGTCAGACCTGCACTGCCCCGCCATATGTCCGCCCATCCTGTGGAGCAACATCATGGCAGCACAACTCTCCGCCTCTCGGCCTGAAAACCGGATCCTCATCAGCGAAGTCGGCCCGCGCGATGGCCTGCAGTCGATCGACCGGATCATGCCGCTGGCGGCAAAATGCGCCTGGATCGATGCGGAAGTGGCGGCCGGCGTAACCGAGGTCGAAGTCGGCAGCTTCGTGCCGGCCAAGCTGCTGCCCCAGCTCGCCGATACCGCCGAGGTGGTCGCCCATGCCCGCACCCACCCCGGCCTCACCGTCGCCGTGCTGGTGCCAAACGCCAAGGGCGCCGCCGCCGCCATCGCCGCCGGCGCGCACAAGCTCACCCTGCCGCTCTCGGCCAGCGAAACCCATAGCCTGAAGAACCTGCGCCGCACCCATGCCCAGGTGCTGGAAGAGGCCGCCGCCATCGCCGCAATGGTGAGGGACTGCCCGGCCGGCAGCCGGCCCCATTTCGAGGGCAGCGTCTCGACGGCCTTTGGCTGCACGCTGGAGGGCATCGTCCCGCAGGCCAAGGTGGTGGAACTCGCCGAGGCCCTGATGGCGGCCGGTTGTGACGAAGTCGGCCTTTCGGACACCACGGGTTATGCCAACCCGGCGCAGGTGCAGGCGCTGGTGCGCGCCGTGCACGCCGCCATCGGCACGGACAAGCTGACCGGCCTGCACCTGCACAACACCCGCGGGCTTGGGCTCGCCAATGTCATCGCCGGGCTCGAGGTGGGCATCACCACCTTCGATGCCTCGCTCGCCGGGCTTGGCGGCTGCCCGTTCGCGCCGGGCGCCAGCGGCAATATCGTCACGGAAGACCTGGTGTTCATGCTGGAGGCCATGGGCCTTGATACCGGCATCGATATCGCCGCGCTGCTCAAGGTGCGGGATATTCTCGCCGCCGCGCTCCCCGGCGAGCCGCTTTATGGCTTCACGCCGGATGCCGGCCTGCCGCTCGGCTTCCGCCAGGCGGCCTGAGGCTTCCAGCGCGCACAGCAAAAGGCCTCGATACCGATGGGGTATCGAGGCCTTTTTCGCGGGGCAGCTTGCCCGCTCAGGGCTTCACGCCGGGCGCAGGCCAGCCACGCGCCGCTCGGCAGAAGAAGGCCATTGCCAGGCATTCTGCGTCTGCGACGCCGGGCGGCTGAAGGCATCGACCAGCGTTTCGGACGGGCGCTGGGCGCTGGTGCGACGCTCGGAGAGCTGGCTGAGCGCATCGCGCAGG
The DNA here is from genome assembly GCA_002423025.1 of Sphingomonadales bacterium UBA6157. Taxonomy (GTDB): domain Bacteria; phylum Pseudomonadota; class Alphaproteobacteria; order Sphingomonadales; family Sphingomonadaceae; genus Sandarakinorhabdus. Next base: position 9,015 of record DIUN01000031.1, read on the forward strand.
GCGAAATGGCCATCGATGGGACGAAGCTGCAGGCAGGCGACGCCGGCGCGGCGCAGCGCCTCGGTGCGCAGGGCATCGCGCAGGGCTTCCTGCTCCTCCATGTCCGCCACCGGCCGATACTGAATGGCGCCAACCGGCATGTGCGCCGCCGTGACGATCAACATGTCGACACGCTGGCCAGCGATGGCGCGGTTGGCGGCTTCATCGGAAGAGGCGAGGATCTGGTCCAGCGCGACGAAGGGGATCACCCGCCAGTTCTCGCCCAGATCGGCCACCAGTTCCTCGATGTCATTGAGCCGCTGGGCCCAGACCTCGCTCAGGAAGCGGCGGGGCGCGAAGCGGGAATCACTGACAGTGCGCAGGCGGGCGACATCCTCGGCGGTGCCGGAAAAGCGGGTGTCTCCGGCCTCGCCGATGCCAAAGGCCAAGCCTGTCGGCGCCGGCGCCTTGCTGCGGGCCTTGGCCGGCCGCCGGCGCTCCATGCGAACCCGCTCGGCGAGCAGTCCAACCAGCAGCCCGAAGACCGCGGCAGAAAAGATGACCATTTCGATAATCATAGGAGCCCCCGCAAATTACATTTTTGGCTTAATAGGGGAATCACCTAGGGCTTAGTTACATCGGCTTCATTTATTTACCATTAGGCTTTACACTTATTAGTATAAGTAAACAGAATATTTACAATACTGCCTATTTCGACATTCGTCGAGGCTTCATCGAAGGCAACAGGCAGGCAAAAAACGATAATCGCCCTGCGCCAAACGCCCGGGCTCAGGCCTTGCCGTACATTCCGGCCAGCTCCGCCAGCGTACTGCGCAGCATGTCCGAGCCATCGTTGGCGCGCAGTTCGATATATTCGATGCCCGAGCGGCGCAGGGCCTCGCGGCGCACCGCATCGAGCACGGCATCCTCCTCGCGCACCTGCCCCATCGGCTGGAAGTCGATAGCCGCGATGGACATCTGGTTGGCGGCGAGGATCACCATCGCGACACGCTGGCCACCCAGCGCCCGCCAGGCCGTCTCGTCCTCGGCCGCCAGGATATCGCTCAGGCTGACTTGCGGCATCACCCGCCAATCCACTTCGAGATCGGCGAGAATACCTTCCACCTCGGCCAGCCGCTCGGCCTCGCGCTCGGTCAGCAGACGGCGCAGGGAGAAATTGGTGTCGCTGACAAGCCGCAGCCTGGTGACGCTGTCAAAGGCCTGGGGCTTGGCGACGGAGGTCCCCGGTGCAGCCGCGCCGGCAGCCGCAGGGCGCGTGGCAACAGCAACGGCCTGGGCCGGCTCGACACGCTGCCGAACGCGCTCAAAGGCAAAGCCGCCGACCATCCCGAGGACGACGGAAATAAAGATCACCATTTCCATCATCAAAACCCCCCGGTTTGTCCTCGCCTTGCTGTGCCCCGTCCCAAAACACGCGTCCCGCCCGCATACAGGTGGCCGGCGCCTCTTATAGCGCCGGCCCGTCCATTTCAGCTGCCCGTAAAATTACGACCTGCAAACTCCCAGTTAACGTAACCGTTCACTATGGCTTTAACATGGCCTTCGCGGCCGTTCTGCCAATCAAGATAATATGCATGCTCCCAGACGTCGATTGTAAGCAGCGGAACTTGCCCCTTGATGAACGGAACATCAGCATCGGGTGTGCTCACCACGGCCAACTTGCCGCTGTCCTTCACCAGCCACGCCCAGCCCGAGCCGAAATGCGCCGTCGCGGTGCTGACCAATTTGGCCTTCAGCTCGTCGAGCGTGCCGAAATCCCGCACGATCGCCGCAGCCAGTTCGGCGCTTGGCTCCTGCGCCTCGGGGCTGAGGCTCTGCCAGTAAAAGCCATGGTTCCAGGCCTGGGCGGCGTTGTTGTAGATGGCGCGCCGGGCTTCATCGCCGGCCGTCGCGAGGATGATCTCCTCCAGCGTCATCGTCGCCATCGGGGTGCCCTCCACCAGCCCGAGCAGCTTGGTGACATAGCCCTGGTGGTGCTTGCCATGGTGGAAGCCGAGCGTGCGGGCCGAGATTGCCGGCTCCAGCGCCGTATCGGCAAAGGGCAGCGGCGGCAGCGCAATCGGGGTGCTGCCGATGCTGGCGGCGGAAATCGCGGCTTTGTGCGCCGCAGGACGCGGTGCGTCCGACTTGGTAACCAGGCCTGTCATGAGATGTCCTTTCGAGGTCGCGCGCCGCGCCGCCAACCGGCCCGGTGCGTCAGTCGTCGCCTTCAGCGCCCCCGAAAATGCTGCTCCCAACAGCCGCTCCTGCCATCGTCACCCGTTTGAAGGGCTGACGATATCATAAACCCACGGCCGCGCCGCACGGTCCCGCGCCTGCCAGCCAGCGATTTCGTCAGAAAATTGTAAAGTCAGATCAATCGCATCCAACCCGCCAATCAGCATCGCCTTGGCTTCTGCATCAACCGCGAAGTCGTAGGAGAGTTCCCCCGCCGCGACCTTCTGCCCCGGCAGATCGATGTGGATTTCACCGCCCGCCGCCGCCAGCGCGACCACCGCCTCGCGTGGCAGCCGCAGCGGCAGCACCCCGCCGCGCACCGCATTTCCGGCAAAGATCGGGCTGAAACTCGGCGCGATGACCGCCCTGATGCCATGCTCGGCCAGCGCCCATACCGCATGCTCGCGGCTCGATCCGCAGCCAAAATTGTCCCCGGCCAGCAGGATCGCCGCCTTGCGCCAGCGCGGCTGGTTGAGCACGAAATCCGGGTTCTCCTCCCGGCCCTGCCTGTAGCGGCGGCCGGCGAACAGCCCTCCCGCCAGCCCGGTCTTGCCGGTCGATTTCATCTCGCGCGAGGGGATGATGATATCGGTATCGATATTGTCCTCCAGCATCGGCGCGGCGACGCTGGTGAGGGTCACAAAGGGCGTACTCATGCGAGATCCCCCGGCGCGGTGATGCAGCCCGCCACGGCGCTCGCCGCCACCACTTCCGGGCTGGCGATGTGCGTGCGCGTGCCCGGCCCCTGCCGGCTCTCGAAATTGCGGTTGGTCGAGGAGATCACCCGCTCACCGGCGCCAAAGCTCTCGCCGCCGGCAAAAAAGCACATCGAGCAGCCGGATTCCCGCCACTCGAACCCGGCATCGCGGAACACCGCATCCAGCCCCAGCGCCTCGGCCGCACGCTTCACCGCCGATGATCCCGGCACGACGATGGCGCGCACCCCCGGCGCCACATGGCGACCCCGCACGATCGCGGCGGCGCGCTGCAGATCGGAAAGGCGGCTGTTGGTGCAGCTGCCGATGAAGGCCCCATCAATCGCCAGCCCGGCCAGCGATTGCCCCTCGGCCAGCCCCATATAGGCCAGCGCCTTGTCATACCCTGCGCGCTCGCCAGCGCCGGAAAAGCCCGGCACCGGGCTGCCCAGCGGCGCCGATTGCGCCGGGGAGGTGCCCCAACTCACCATCGGCCGGATGGCGCTTGCATCCATGCTGATCTCGCGATCGAACACCGCGTCCGCATCGCTCGCGAGCCCGCGCCACTGCGCCACCGCCTGCTCCCACAGTGCGCCCTCGGGGGCATAGCGGCGGCCCTTGAGCCACGCGAACGTCACCTCATCCGGCGCGATCATGCCGGTGAACGCCGCAAACTCCGTCGCCATGTTGCACAGCGTCATGCGGCCTTCCATGGGCAGCGCCCGCACGGCGCTGCCGGCAAACTCCACGGCATGGCCCTGGCCGCCGGCGGAGCCATGCGCCGCGATCAGCGCCAGCGCCATGTCCTTGGGCGTCACCCCCGGTGCCAGTTCGCCTTCAAAGTGCACGCGCAGCGTCGGCGGCTTCTGCAGGCGCAGCGTGCCGGTGGCCAGCGCATGCTCGGCCTCGGTCGAGCCGATCCCCCAGGCCAGCGCCCCCAGCGCACCCTGCGTGCAGGTGTGGCTGTCCGGCGCCACCAGAGTCAGCCCCGGCAGCACGATGCCCAGCTCGGGCGAGACGACATGGACGATGCCCTGGTCCGGATGCCCGATGTCGAACACCGTGATGCCGGCGGCGCGGGCGGCCTCCCGCGTTTCGGTGATGAAGGCGGTGCCGCCCTTCATCAGTGTCGCATCGCCCCGGCCGGGGAAGGTATCGACAATATGGTCCATCGCCACAAAGGCACGGCGCGGGTCCGCCACCGTGCGGCCGGCGGCGGCCAGGCTCTTGAGCGCGGCGGCCCCGGTGCGCTCGTGGAGGAACACCCGGTCGATGGCGATGATGGTCGCGCCGCCCGGCGTCTGGCCGATGGCGTGGAGCGCCCAAAGCTTGTCGAACAGGCTGGGCATCAGCGGAGCTTTGATAAAACGCTGGTCATGCCAGCCCCATAAGCCACGCCCGCTTCAGGGGCCAGCCGGAGACGCATTTGCCCGGCTTGCGGAGAGTTTCAGTTTTTTGCAGTTGAATGGAGTCGGCACCGGCCCGCTCCCCCGCCCGGCCACCCAATTCCAGTTTACCCTGTGGGTGGCCGGGCGGGGGAGCGGGCCGGTGCCGCCCAACTGCAAAAAACCCTACCCCCGCGCCAGCTCGCCCACCAGCGTCCGCAGCGCCGGCACCAGCGCATCCACCTCCTCGGGCCGGGTGAACAGCGAGGGCGTGATCCGCACGCAGGCGCCATCAGCCAGCCCGGCGCGATAGACGCTCATGATGCGGAAGCGCTCGAGCAGCCGGTCCGTCACCATCACATTGTCTTCGCGGCTGGTCAGCCCCTTGATGCGGAACGATGTGGAGCTGGCATGCAGCCGCGGATCATCCGGCAGCAGGATCTCCAGCCCCTCCAGCCCGCGCAGCGGCTGCACCCAGCGGTTGCGCAAGTAGCGCAGCCGCGCCAGCTTGGCCGGGGTGCCGATGGTCTTCTGGAAGTCCAGCGCTGCCGGCACGGTGAGCTGCGCCGAATAATCCACCGTGCCCTGGTGGACGCGGGCCTGCACATCATCATCCCCGGCGTTGGGCTCGGCCGCCGAGGGCGCGATGGCGCTGGCCCGGCCCTTGCGGATCCAGATGGCCGCCGCCCCCAGCGGCGCTCCCACCCATTTGTGGAAGTTCATGCCGACAAAATCCGCGCCAAGCTCCGGCAGCTTGAAATCGGCCTGGTAGAAGCTCTGCGCCACATCGAGGATCACCGCGATGCCGCGCGCCTTGGCCAGCGCCACAATCTCCTTCACCGGCAGCAGCAGCCCGTGGCGGTGGCTCATATGGGTGAGCAGCACCAGCTTGAGGCGCGGCGTCGCCTCGAAGGCAGCGCGATACGTCTCGATGAGGTTCTCCTGCGTCATCACCCGCGGCAGGCTGATCTTGACAGCCTCTGCCCCGCGTGACCGCGCCATCGAGACCATGCTGCCCTGCATTGCCTCATAATCGGTGTCGGAATACAGGACACGATCCCCCGGCCCGACATCCCTGTACTGGTTGATCAGCGCCGAGAGCCCCTCCGCAGCGTTGCGGCACTGGCCGATCTCCTCGGGCAGCACCCCCATCGCCTCGGCCATGCGCTCCTGTGCGATGCGCTGGTCCTTGACCATGGCGCGGCGGGCATACCAGCTGTTGTCCCGGTTCAGCTTCTCGACGATCTGGCGGTGCGCTTCCAGCACCGGGGTGGCCATGCTGCCCCAATAGCCGTTTTCCAGCTGCACGATCGCCCGTGTGACGGGGTATTGCGCCGCCACCTTGGCCCAGCCTGCTTCGTCATCGGGCAACAGCGCCGCGCCGCCCAGGCTTTCGCCCGCAGCCGCGCGCGCGGCTGTTGCCGCCAGCACCCCGCCTGCCGCCGCCACGCCCATCAGTGCCGTCCGCCGTGTCAGCTGCATCGTCTGTCCCCGCTTCCAGCCGACACTCTATCGGCTGGAGATGTTGCGGCAAGGCTTTGGATTCAGGCCTCCGAGGCTTTCACCTCCGGTGGCCGCTCGATGCGCGCCAGCGTCACGCCTTCACTGGTCTGGCCACCGGCAACCGCAATCAGCCCGGTGACGACACCATCGAACGGCGCAACAAGGCTGTGCTCCATCTTCATCGCCTCCAGCGTCAGCAGCCGCTGGCCCTTGGCCACGGCCTCGCCCTCCGCCACGAACAGCGCGATGATCCGCCCCGGCATCGGCGCGATGATGGCGCCATCCGCCGCGCCGCCGCCACCGCCACCCGCGACCCGCCACGGCGTCAGCTGCCAGGCTTGCCCGGCCTCCGTCACCAGCGCCGAGCGCTCGCCGCCAGCGCCAGTATTGGTACCAAGCCCGGCGCGTACCGCCACGCCGTTGAGCAAAAAGCTCGCTTCGGTCACCGCCGGCGCATTGAGCCGGAAGCCGCGCAGACCATGCCCGGAGGCCAGCCGGCCCGCGGCTGCCGCCAGCACGGCTTCGGACGGCTGGGCCGCCGGCAACAGCGCCTCGCCCTCGCGCCCGATCAGCCCGGTGTCCAGCGTGCCGGCCACGAACGCCGGGTGCTCCAGCGCCCTCACCAGGAAGCCGGCGTTGGTCTTCAGCGGCCAGATCACCGCATCGGTGAGGCTGGCGGCAAGCGAGCGCCGCGCCTCCTCGCGGGTGGCGCCATGCGAGATGACCTTGGCGATCATCGGATCATACCAGGGCGAAATCTCGGCGCCCTGCTCGACGCCGGTATCGATGCGGTGTGCATCCCCCAGCGAGAAGCGCTCGAGCCGGCCGATCGAGGGCAGGAAGCCCTTGCTCGGGTCCTCGGCATACAGCCGCGCCTCCATCGCCCAGCCGCGGATCTCGAGTTCGTCCTGCGTGCGCGGCAGCGGTGCGCCGCCGGCCACCAGCAATTGCCACTCTACCAGATCGACCCCGGTGATCTCCTCCGTCACCGGATGCTCGACTTGCAGCCGCGTGTTCATCTCCATGAACCAGATGCGGTCGGCCCGCAGGCCCTCGCTGGCATCCGCAATGAACTCGATGGTGCCGGCGCCGACATAATCGACCGCCGCCGCCGCCTTCACCGCCGTGGCGCACAGCGCCGCACGCGTCGCGGCATCCATGCCCGGCGCCGGGGCCTCCTCGATCACCTTCTGGTGGCGGCGCTGCAGCGAGCAATCCCGCTCGAAAAGATGGACGATGTTGCCCAGCTTGTCCCCGAACACCTGCACTTCGATATGGCGCGGCGAGAGGATGTACTTCTCCAGCAGCACCCGATCATCCCCGAACGAGGCTGCCGCCTCGCGCCGGCACGAGTCCAGCGCCTCGCTGAACTCGGCAGAGGCTTCCACGCGGCGCATGCCCTTGCCGCCGCCGCCGGCCACGGCCTTGATGAGCACGGGGTAGCCGATGGCATCGGCCTCGGCGTGCAGCCGCGCCGGGGATTGGTCATCACCCAGATAGCCCGGTGTCGTCGGCACGCCGGCGGCCTGCATCAGCCGCTTGGCAGCGTCCTTCAGCCCCATGGCGAGGATTGAGCCGGGGTTCGGCCCCACCCAGGTCAGCCCCGAGGCGATCACCTGCTCGGCAAAGGCGGCGTTTTCGGAGAGGAAGCCATAGCCGGGGTGGATGGCATCGGCGCCGCTGGCCTTGGCGGCAGCGATGATGCGGTCCCCCAGCAGGTAACTCTCCCGCGCCGGAGCCGGGCCGATGTGCACCGCCTCGTCTGCCCGGCGCACGTGCAGCGCCCCGGCATCGGCATCGGAATAGACAGCAACAGTGCGAATGCCCATCGCCCGCGCCGTGCGGATGATGCGGCAGGCGATCTCGCCGCGGTTGGCGATGAGGAGCTTGCGGATCATGCTGTGCACCATGGTCATCTCCCCGCTCACATCCGGAACACGCCGAAGGCGGCGCGCTCCGGGATCGGCGCGTTGAGCGTCGCGGCAAAGGCCAGCCCGAGCACGTCCCGCGTCTGCGCCGGGTCGATCACGCCATCGTCCCACAGCCGCGCCGTGGCGAACCACGGGTTGCCCTCGTCCTCATAGCTCTGGCGGATCGGCGCCTTGAAGCGCTCCGCCTCCTCCGGCGTCCAGGTCGCGGCGTCCCGGTGCACCGTCGCCAGCACGCTGGCCGCCTGCTCGCCGCCCATCACGCTGATCCGCGCATTGGGCCAGGTGAACA
>DIUN01000023.1:0-105786 GCA_002423025.1 Sphingomonadales bacterium UBA6157
GGTACACAATGATGTAAGGCACACCGACCTGGCGCGCCAGCAGGATGTGTTCGCGGGTCTGGGGCATGGGGCCGTCGGCAGCGGAGCAGACCAGGATGGCGCCGTCCATCTGGGCGGCACCGGTGATCATGTTTTTCACATAGTCGGCGTGGCCGGGGCAGTCGACGTGGGCGTAGTGACGGTTCTCGGTTTCATACTCGACGTGGGCGGTCGAAATGGTGATCCCGCGAGCCCGCTCTTCCGGCGCGCCGTCAATCTGGTCATAGGCGCGGAATTCACCAAAATACTTGGTGATCGCAGCCGTCAGAGTGGTCTTGCCGTGGTCAACGTGGCCAATCGTGCCAATGTTGACGTGCGGCTTATTGCGTTCAAACTTTGCCTTTGCCATGGGGGCAACTCCTTGTTCGGTTGGATGCGGTGCGCCAAGGCACACCCTACGAGGTGGGGTAGGGCGGGGTTTCCCCCGCCGCACCGGTTATGCGTATTTCTTCTGGATTTCCTGGCTCAGGTTTTCCGGCACTGCGTCGTAATGGTCAAACTCCATCGAGAACACGGCACGGCCCGAGGTCATCGAACGCAGCTGGTTGATGTAGCCGAACATGTTGGCCAAGGGCACCATGGCCGCGATGACGTTCGCGTTGCCGCGGCTGTCCTGGCCGTTGATCATGCCCCGACGCGAGGTCAGGTCGCCGATGACGCCGCCGGTATACTCTTCCGGGGTGACGACTTCGACTTTCATGATCGGTTCCAGCAGTTTCGCGCCGGCTTTCTTCAGACCTTCGCGCATTGCAGCACGCGAGGCGATTTCGAAGGCCAGAACCGAGGAGTCAACGTCGTGGAACGCGCCGTCGATCAGCGCGACCTTGAAGTCGATCACCGGGAAGCCAGCCAGCGGACCGGAGTCCATGACCGACTTGATGCCCTTTTCGACGCCGGGGATGTATTCCTTCGGAACCGCACCACCCACGATCTTCGATTCGAACGAATAGCCTTCGCCCGGTTCGGTCGGCGAGATCACCAGCTTCACGCGCGCGAACTGGCCGGTACCACCGGTCTGCTTCTTGTGCGTGTAGTCGATTTCATGCTCGCGCGAGATCGTTTCGCGGTAAGCCACCTGCGGAGCGCCGATGTTCGCCTCGACCTTGAACTCGCGACGCATACGGTCAACGAGGATGTCGAGGTGAAGTTCGCCCATGCCCTTCATGATGGTCTGGCCGCTTTCGAGGTCAGTTTCCACGCGGAAGGACGGGTCTTCGGCAGCCAGACGGGCCAAAGCGATGCCCATCTTTTCCTGGTCGGCCTTGGTCTTGGGTTCCACGGCGATCTCGATAACCGGGACCGGGAAGGTCATGGTTTCGAGAACGACGGGCGCGTTCGGATCACACAGGGTATCCCCGGTGGTGGTTTCTTTCAGACCACCCAGCGCGATGATGTCGCCTGCGAAGGCTTCGGTGATTTCCTCACGCTCGATCGCGTGCATCATCATCATGCGGCCAACGCGCTCTTTGCGCTGCTTGGTCGCGTTCATCATCGCGTCGCCCTTGGCCAGCTTGCCCGAATAGATGCGGGTGAAGGTCAAGGAACCAACGAAGGGGTCGTTCATGATCTTGAACGCCAGTGCCGAGAAGGGCTGGTCGTCGTCGGCCGAACGGGCAATGTTGCGGGTTTCCGTCTCGTCGCCCGGCGCAAAGCCCATGTAGGGCGGCACGTCCAGCGGCGAGGGCAGATAGTCGATCACAGCGTTCAGGAGGGGCTGCACGCCCTTGTTCTTGAACGACGACCCGGCCATGACCGGAACGAAGTCGATGGCCAGCGTGCCCTTGCGGATCAGCGCGCGCAGGGTGTCTGCATCGGGCTCATTGCCGTCAAGGTAGGCTTCCATCGCGGCGTCGTCCTGACCCACGGCGGTTTCGATCAGGTTCATGCGCCATTCGTCGGCCGAATCTTTCAATTCGGCGCGGATCGGCTGGCGAACCCAGGAGGCACCAAGGTCTTCACCCTGATAGACCCACTCTTCCATCGTCACGAGGTCGATGATGCCTTCCAGCTTGTCTTCGGCCCCGATGGGCAGAACGATCGGCATGGCATTGGCACCGGTGCGGTCCTTGATCATCTTCACGCAGTTGAAGAAGTCAGCGCCGGTCTTGTCCATCTTGTTGACGAACACGATCCGCGGAACCTTGTAGCGGTCAGCCTGACGCCACACGGTTTCGGTCTGCGGTTCCACACCGGCGTTGCCGTCCAGAAGCACAACGGCACCGTCAAGCACGGCCAGCGAACGTTCGACTTCAATGGTGAAGTCCACGTGGCCGGNNGGGTGTCGATGATGTTGAAGCGGTACTTCGTGGCCTTGTCACCAAGCCCTGCGCTGGAGTCGATCTGACGGTTCCAGAACGTGGTCGTGGCAGCCGAGGTGATCGTGATGCCGCGTTCCTGCTCCTGTTCCATCCAGTCCATCGTGGCGGCGCCGTCATGGACTTCGCCGATCTTGTGGGACTTGCCGGTGTAGTACAGGATACGTTCCGACGTCGTGGTCTTGCCGGCATCAATGTGTGCAATGATGCCGAAGTTGCGATAGCGCTCAAGCGGATAGTCGCGTGCCATGATGACCCCTTACCAGCGGTAGTGGCTGAATGCTTTGTTTGCATCCGCCATCTTGTGGGTGTCTTCCCGCTTCTTGACGGCGGTACCACGGTTGTTCACGGCATCCGACAGCTCGGCAGCCAGACGCTCTTCCATGGTGTTTTCGTTGCGCTTGCGGGCAGCGATGATCAGCCAGCGGATCGCCAGCGCTTCGCGGCGCTCGGTGCGCACTTCGACGGGAACCTGATAGGTTGCACCACCGACGCGGCGCGAGCGCACTTCGACGGAGGGCTTCACGTTGTCCAGGGCTTCGTGGAAGGCCTGAACCGGCTCGCGCTTCAGCTTGGACTGAACACGCTCAAGGGCGCCATAAACGATCGATTCCGCGACGGACTTCTTGCCGTCGAGCATCAGGTTGTTCATGAACTTGGTGATCACCTTATCGCCATACTTGGCGTCGGGCAGAATTTCGCGCTTTTCGGCGGCGTGACGACGGGACATCTGTTATCTCCTCACTTCGGACGCTTGGCGCCATACTTCGAACGGCGCTGACGACGTTCCTTGACGCCCTGGGTATCCAGCACGCCGCGAAGGATGTGGTAACGGACGCCGGGAAGGTCTTTCACACGGCCGCCACGGATCAGAACAACCGAGTGCTCTTGCAGGTTGTGCTTTTCACCGGGGATGTACGAAATCACCTCGAAGCCATTGGTCAGACGGACCTTGGCAACTTTCCGCATAGCGGAGTTCGGCTTTTTCGGGGTGGTGGTGTAAACGCGGGTGCACACGCCACGCTTCTGCGGGCAGGCTTCCATCGCTGGCACCTTGTTGCGCGCCTTCTGCGGCTCGCGACCCTTGCGGATCAGCTGATTGATTGTTGGCATCTTGAGTTCGTCATCCTGCTGTTCGGCTGTCCTGCCACCATGGCAGCACTGCCTACTCCAGATTAACCCCGCCCAAGGTGCTCTCGCTCCATGGCATAAGGGCGCTCGGCTCCCCAAGGGCAGCCTCACGCTCGCGGCGCAACCTGTCGTTGCCTGTTCCACCAGAGTGCCGGGCTTCAGAACAAGCCTGATCCGGAGCAATTGCGGAAGCGCGCCTATAGGCTGAGGGCCAACCCCCGTCAATCGGATTCCTGTGGACAAGTCAGACGCCGGCGCGAAGCAGAAGCCCTGTGGGGCATACGCTACGCCGGCCAGATGCGGCCTAGAGCGCCCCGTGGCAGTGCTTGAACTTCTTGCCTGAGCCACAGGGGCAAAGGGCGTTGCGTGGCACCACCCGAAGCCACTCCTCAAGGTCCTCGGGGTCAACCTCGGAAAGCTCGGCAGTGGCAGCGGAAGCGATGTCCAGCATGCCCGGCGGCAGCGAACCAAAGGCGTCGAGTCGCGGCATGCCGGAGCCGAAGGCATCATTCTCGCCGGTGAAGGGATCGATGTGCGTTGTCACGAAATTGGGCAGCGCCGGCTCGCTCGTCGAGTCTTCCATCTGGAAGCGGGCATTCGCAAGCATCCGCGTCACATCCTCGCGGACGATGACAAGCATGCGCTCGAACAGCGCAAAGGCTTCAGACTTGTATTCGTTGAGCGGTGTCTTCTGGGCGTAGGCGCGCAGGTGGATGACCTGCCGAAGCGCGTCCAGGGTCGCGAGGTGCTCCTTCCAGTGATGGTCGAGCGCCTGCAGCAGGAAGTTCTTCTCGATATCGATCCAGGTCTCGGGCGATACGCCGGCGGCCTTTTCGGCCATCATGGCATCGCTGGCGGCGATCAGGCGATCAACAATGATCTCGGGGTCGATCGCAGCTTCCTGCGGCCAGCCGGACACATCGAGATCAAGGCCCAGCGTCTCCCGCACAGCCGTGCCAAGGCCCGCAATGTTCCATTGCTCGGGATAGCTGCCGGCAGGACAGTTGGTCGCGACAATGCTGTTCACCGTCTCATGGCGCATGTCGATGACGACATCGCCGACGGCTTCCGAGTCCATGATGTCAGCGCGCTGCTCGTAAACGACCTTGCGCTGGTCGTTCATCACGTCATCATACTGTAGGAGCTGCTTGCGCACATCATAGTTGCGCGCCTCCACCTTCTTCTGCGCCGTCTCGATGGCCTTGGAGATCCATGGGTGGACGATCGCCTCGCCCTCCTCCAGCCCGGAGTTCATCATGCGGCTGAGCATCGTCTGCTGGCCGAAGATGCGCAGCAGATCATCATCAAGGCTCAGGTAAAATCGGCTGAGGCCCGGATCGCCCTGGCGACCGGAGCGGCCACGCAGCTGATTATCGATTCGGCGGCTCTCGTGGCGCTCGGTGCCCAACACGAACAGCCCGCCCGCCGCACGGACCGCCTCGCGCTCAGCGAGGACCTCGGCCTTGATGCGCTCGATAGCGGTTTCGCGCTCGTCACCTTCCAGTTCGCCCAGTTCGCGGGCGACACGCGCCTCGAAGTTGCCACCGAGCTGGATATCGGTGCCGCGGCCCGCCATGTTGGTGGCGATGGTGACTGCGCCGAGCCGGCCGGCCTGCTCAACGATCTGCGCTTCCTGTTCATGGTAGCGTGCGTTGAGCACAACGTGCTTGACGCCTTCATTGGTCAGGAACTCGCTGAGCATCTCGCTCTTCTCGATCGACACAGTGCCGACCAGGATCGGCTGGCCCTTGGCCGATGTCTCGCGGATGGTCTTGACGATGGCTTTGAACTTCTGCTCGGCGTTCTTGTAGAATTCGTCGTCCACATCCTTGCGCAGCACGGGCTGGTTGGTGGGGATCTCGACAACGTTGAGCTTGTAGATGTCGTAGAACTCCGAGGCCTCGGTGGCAGCCGTACCTGTCATGCCCGAGAGGCGTGGATACATGCGGAAATAATTCTGGAATGTAACGGAGGCCAGCGTCTGGTTCTCGGGCTGGATCTGCACGCCCTCCTTGGCTTCCACGGCCTGGTGCAGGCCATCGGACCAGCGGCGCCCGTCCATCATGCGGCCGGTGAACTCATCGATGATGACCACTTTGCCGGCACGCACGATATAATCCGTATCGAGCCGGTAGATCACATTGGCGCGCAGCGCCTGGTTCAGGTGGTGAACCACCTGGGTGTTCTCGTAATCATAGAGGTTCTCGCCCTCAAGCAGCCCGGCAGCGGCCAGCGCCCGCTCGGCCTTCTCGGTGCCGTCCTCGGTGAGAATCACCGACTTCTGCTTCTCGTCGACATCGTAATCGACCGGATCGAGCGTCTTCACCATGGCGTCCACGGCGAGGTACAGCTCGCTCTTGTCGTCGGTGGGGCCGGAGATGATCAGCGGCGTGCGGGCTTCATCGATAAGCACCGAATCGACTTCATCGACGACGGCGAAATTGAAGGGCCGCTGCACCATCTGCTCGCGCGAATATTTCATATTGTCGCGCAGATAATCGAAGCCGAACTCGTTGTNNCGTAGGTGATGTCGGCGGCATAGGCCAAGCGGCGTGAAGCATCATCGATATTTGGCACGATCACGCCGACACTGAGGCCGAGGAACTTGTAGACCTGTCCCATCCAGCCGGCATCGCGGGCGGCGAGATAATCATTCACCGTGACGACATGGACTCCCTTGCCGGCCAATGCATTGAGATAAACCGCCAGCGTGGCAACAAGCGTCTTGCCCTCGCCGGTGCGCATCTCGGCGATCTCACCGCGGTGGAGAACGATGCCGCCGATCATCTGGGTATCGAAATGGCGCATGCCGAGCGTGCGCTTGGCGGCTTCGCGCACCGTGGCAAAGGCTTCCGGCAGGATATCGTCGAGAGACTTGCCGCCGGCCAGCTCGGCCTTGAGCTTGGTGGTCTGGGCCTTGAGCGCCTCGTCATCGAGCGCCACCATCTGCGGCTCGAGCGCGTTGATGCGCGCCACGATGCTGCCGAGTGACTTGACGTATCGGTCGTTGGAAGAGCCGAACAGCCGCTTGGCGATGCCGCCGAATCCGAGCATGAAAATCCTAACGCACAGGCGAGGGAGCAGAGGCGAGACGAGGCCGCCGGCTGCCCCGGTCGAACCGCAGCGATGTAGGAGCGATGGGGGCTTTCGTCAATTCAAGCCGCCCTCTGCGCATCCCAGCCGCCTCAGTTGCCACGGTCTGGCGCGCGGGCGGCAAGGCGCCGGCGCATCCACCAGCGGCTGCGGGAGGCAAGCGGCGCAGAGTCGGCGGCGCCCGGCGGCTGCTTGCGCTTGCGGCGCAGGCCAAAGTCCACGGCGCGGCGCACCCGCGGGTAGCGGCGCGTGTAACGCAGGTACTGGCGGCGCGCCCAGCGCGAGTTGCGCAACACCAGCGCGAAGCCGAAGCCGAAAACAAAGATGCCGATTGGACCAGGCGTGGGAATGCCAACGATGGGCGCCACAATCATGAGCAGCACGCCAAGCGTAATCTGGAACAGCCGGAAGGGCTCGCTCCTGATGAGGATGTCGAGATAAGCAGGGCGTTTCACGATACTGCCGCCATACGGGCCGGATGTGGCAACCACAAGGCAGCCACGCAATGATTTGCTGCCCCGGAACCGTCGGGAACTACCTTTGGATCTTCCGGTCGCGCGGCATGCCGTCACAGCACCGCTTGAGCCTTTTGGCCGTGGCCCATAAGATATCGTAACGGCGCGATTTTTTTGCCGCGAGGGGATACGAATGGTCGCGCATGTCGGAACGATGGCCTTTCTCGGCCTGGAGGCGCGGCGTGTGGATGTGCAGGTGCAGATCTCCAGCGGCGCTGTCGGCTTTTTCACCGTTGGCCTTCCGGACAAGGCCGTGAAGGAAAGCCGCGAACGCGTGCAGGCCACACTCGATGCCATCGGCCTGGCGCTCCCGCCGCGCCGGGTTGTCGTCAACCTCTCCCCGGCCGATCTGCCCAAGGAGGGCTCGCACTACGACCTGCCGATCGCCCTGGGGCTGCTCTGCGCCATGGGGCTGGTGCCCGCCGACGCCCTAGATGGCTATCTCGTCATCGGCGAACTGGGGCTGGATGGCCGAATCGCCCCGGTGCCGGGGGTGCTGCTGGCCGCGCTCCACGCTGCCGAACATGAGCTGGGCCTCATCTGTCCTGCCTCCCAGGGCGGCGAAGCGGCTTGGGCGGGGGAGGTGGACGTGGTTGCCGCGCCAGACCTGCTCTCGCTGCTCAACCATCTGAAGGGCACGCAGCTGCTGTCACCGCCCGAGCGCAGCCTGGCCGAACTCACCCGTTCCGGCCCGGACATGGCCGAGATCAAAGGCCAGGAAACCGCCAAGCGCGCCATCGAGATTGCCGCTGCCGGCGGCCATAACCTGCTGATGAGCGGGCCGCCTGGCTCCGGGAAATCCCTTCTCGCCGCTGCATTGCCCGGCATCCTGCCCGAGCTGACGCCGTCCGAAGCGCTGGAAGTCTCGATGGTCGCGTCCATCGCCGGGGAGCTCGAGGGTGGCCGGCTGGTCCGCACCCGGCCGTTTCGCGCTCCGCACCACAGCGCCTCGATGCCGGCGCTGGTCGGCGGCGGCGCCCGCGCGCGGCCCGGCGAGGTCAGCCTTGCCCATCTCGGCATCCTGTTTCTCGACGAACTGCCGGAATTCCAGCGCGGCGTGCTCGATTCACTGCGCCAGCCGCTGGAAACCGGCACCGTGATGGTGGCGCGCGCCGCCGCCCATGTCAGCTACCCGGCCCGCGTCCAGCTGATCGCCGCGATGAACCCCTGCCGCTGCGGCCATCTCGGGGACGCGGCGCAGGCCTGCTCACGCGCGCCCAAGTGCGCCGCCGATTACCAGGCGCGAATCTCCGGGCCGTTGCTCGACCGTATCGATCTCCATGTCGATGTGCCCGCGGTGAGCGCCGCAGACCTGAGCCTGCCACCCCCGGCGGAAACCTCTGCCGATGTGGCACGGCGGGTCGCGGCCGCCCGGGCGTTGCAAACGGCGCGCTATGCCGGACACAGCGCACGCACCAATGCCGAAGCCGATGGCAAGCTGCTCGAAGCCTCCGCCACCCCGGATGAAGCCGGGCGCAAGCTGCTAACCCAGGCTGCCGAGCAACTGCGGCTTTCGGCTCGCGGCTATCACCGGGTGCTGCGCGTGGCACGGACGCTCGCCGATCTCGCAGGAGCCGAATCCGTGACGCGCATGCACATCGCCGAGGCGCTGAGCTACCGTCGCCGGCCCCCGACAAACTGAGGGCCGCGTGAGATCGGCCTTGTTCTGGATGCTGCTTCCCCTGCGCCGTTACCGGCAGTTTTCCGGCCGCTCCTGCCGCAAGGAGTTCATGTTCTTCCAGCTCTTTGCGCTGGTCTTTCTTGTCACCTGGTCGTTCATCTTCGGCTTCATAAATGGCTATTTTCGGCTGCCATGGTCGAACATCGTCTTCGCCATCTTCATCGGTGCGGTGATGCTCAGCATCGCCATACCCGGCGTCGCGCTGATGGTCCGGCGGCTGCACGATCATGACCGCTCGGCGCGGTGGCTGGCGATTGGCCTTCTGCCGGTCGTGGGCGCGGCGGGCGTGCTGTTCTTCCTTCTGCAGCGTGGAACAGTCGGCCCCAATCGCTATGGACCGGACCCGCTGGCGGAAGGCGCCGCCTGAAGTTACTCTGCCGCCAGCAGAGCGGCTTCCGGATCGAGCCCGTCCATCAGCCGTGCAGCGGCACGGCGCGCAAAGCGCAGGGTCTCGGCCCGGCGGCGCGCGGCATTGAGCGGCTCCCACGGAGCCTCGCGCAGCAAATCGCCGTCGAATCTATCCGCCACGATCAGCCCGGTGCGCTCTGGCGCAAGTTCAGGTGCCGCGAGCGCAGCCAACCGAAAGTCCGGCGGCACCGCCCAGAAAAAGCGGTCGCAATAATCCAGATATTCAGGCCACTTCCGGTCCGCGCGCAGATCAGCGAGGGATACCTTGATCTCGACAATGGTGAGCCGGCCTTGCGCATCCAGCCCGAGCACATCGGCGCGGCGGCCACCGCCCAGCGGCACCTCGGCAAGCGGCGCCACGCCAGCGCGCAGCAGCCAGCGGCACACGCCGCGACGAACATCCAAGGCCCGGCTTTCATCCCGCATCGGCAGGAGCTAACCAGAACATTGGAGGAACGGCAAGCGGGAGCAAGCCCGCCCGACAGTCTCAGCGATAGAAGATATGGCGGCCGATCTGGGCAACGCGCGTCCGGTCAGTCCAGCCGGGCTTCACATAAGTCGCGTGGAAGGACACCGCCTCCGGGGCCACCTCATGCCACAGCTCCTGCGCTGCGATAACGGCGATCGCCTGGGCCTTGGCCCAATCGTTGCCTGGGCGGACGCTGCGGCCGAGCGGATAGCTGAACTGGCCGGGCTGGCTGATCACGCCACAAGCGCTCTTGGCATAGCGGCCGGATTCGGTGCGATTGAGAATGGCTTGGGCGACAGCCAGCTGGCCTTCCAGCGGCTCGCCGCGCGATTCAAAATACACAGCGCGGGCAAGGCACTTCAGATCGGCATCCGCGCCAACCTTGGCCTGCGCATCGGTGATGCTCGCAACCATGTCATCGAGGCGGGAAGGAAGATTGTCGGGCAGGATGGTCAGTTGCGGCTCGGCAATCTGCACCATCGCGGCAATTTCAGCATCTGCGGCGACAGAAGCCGCTTCGGTATCAATGGCCAGCATGATGCCATTGCTCGGCGAATCGAAAGAAACCTGATCAAGCGCCACATCGGCAAGGCTGATCATATCGTTGCTAGGCACCTGGCCCGCGGCAAGCAGGAAGGCGCTGGCAACGGTCAGGGCGGTCACACGCTTTGTCGTGGCAGTGACCAAAGAACCAATTGAAAACATTCAAAAAACAATCGAGCACGGCCTTGTCCGGGTCCGCATCTGAATGATCCCTCCGGCACTCTGGAGGTCCGCCATTCACCGCTGGGCTGAAGCCCGGTCCGGTCCGCTTCGGTTACTCTGGCGCCGCCCGCCCATGGACCGCGCAACTCAACTCGCAGCCCGATGCGCGGCCATTCATCTTGGGTCAATCGTCGCTCAGGGTTTCGGCGACGAACCGTGCGGCGTCCGGGATGTCCAGTTCCACCACCCAAAGGTCCGGGTCCATGCGCCGAGCCCGCTCGATCCACGAATCGATGGCATCGCCGCGCGCCTGCTCGCGCCAGTCATAATGGCCTTCCATGCCCAGCACCGGCACCAGCAGCGCCGTCTCGCCATGCTCGCGCGTCACGATTGCAATGCTGCCGGCGGTCTCGTCGCCGCGCGCCAGAACGGCGCCAAAGCCGCCGGCAAGCGCGACACGGCGCAGCAGAGCCGAGACCTTGAGCCCGCTGGCCAGCCGCATCAGGCGGCGCGCTGCCCCGGCGGCATCAGCGGACCGATGATCGAGCGCATCGTCTCCTCATCGGGCGCGGTGCGCATGGCGCCGAGCACCGA
This sequence comes from Sphingomonadales bacterium UBA6157, assembly GCA_002423025.1. Classification (GTDB taxonomy): domain Bacteria; phylum Pseudomonadota; class Alphaproteobacteria; order Sphingomonadales; family Sphingomonadaceae; genus Sandarakinorhabdus. Next base: position 10,951 of record DIUN01000023.1, read on the forward strand.
TGGGTCCCGCAGAGCCCGGCTGATCCGGGCCAGCGCCTTCAGATGGTCCGCACCGGCGCCTTCCGGAGACAGCAGCAGCACGACTATATCAACCGGCTCGCCATCCAGAGCGGCATAGTCCAGCGGCCGGACGAGCTGGGCCACCACGGTCAACACACGGTCCAGCCCGGCCATCCGTGCATGCGGAATCGCTGCCCCCTGGCCAAAGCCGGTGGTGCCCAGCGCCTCACGCTCTCTCACTCGCTCAAGGATGCGGGTGGCAGGCAGGCCAGAGATTTCGCCGGCGCGCCCGGTCAGCGCCACCAGCAGGTCATCCTTGCCGGCCACGTCGAGGCCGAGGACAACGCCCCCCGCCTCCGTCAAGTCAGCAAAGCCACTGGTGTTCATTGCGCCACCTGTCCTCATGAAGAAAATCGACCGCGCGTCGCAGTTGTCTTCCGACAGCTGCGACGCGCGGCCCTTACCAGCCGATGGCCGGTTGCATCAAGCGTTGGCGGCCACCTTGCGCGGCTCTACCCAGCCGATGCTGCCATCCTCACGGCGGTAGACCATGTTATGGTCTCCGCTCTTGCTGTTGACGAAGAGCAGTGCGTTGGTGTTCCGCAAGTCGAGCATCATCACGGCATCGCCGACACTGGCCTCGGGAATATCCACCCGGGTTTCGGCGATCACCAGCGGGTGATCACCCTCCGGCTCGGCTTCCTCGGGTACCGAGGCGAAGATCACATAATCGGCGTTTTCCGGCATGGCGGCGCGCTCGGCAGCGCGGTCGGCGCCGGGGCCGTGGCGGTCCTTGAGGCGGCGCATATAACGGCGCAGCTGCTTGTCGATGCGGTCTGCCGCACCATCAAAAGCAATGTGGGCTTCGAGCGCGCGGTTGCTGCCCTTCAGAATTAGGTCGGACATCACGTGCATGACGATGTCGCAGTTGAAATAACCATGGGGCGCTGGCGCCAGGGTGACATGGGCGGAAATCGCCCGCGGAAAATACTTCTCGATGATCGCACCAAGCCGCTCGCGCACATGGGTACTGAATGCAGCGCCGGTATCGACCTGGTGCCCAGAAATCCGAATGTCCATCTTTGTCTCCCTCAGGGCCGTCGGGCCTTGCGGACGCTGTTGGGGCGACCGAACCCGGCGGCCCCCGATGATGCGCCAATCGCAAGCGCTTGTCTCGCCCCACATGCGTCAGGGCGAGTTGAATTCACTGCAGCCAGAGCGGGTCCTTGAGCCCGGAAATGAATCCGGCGTGGCGGGCCAGCTCGGCCTCGCTGGCGCCATGGGGGCGGGATTCGAACACCACACGCTCTGCCGGCGCCACCGGCGCTTCGGCCGGCCCGGACGCAAGATCGAAACCGATCTGCCGGCCGCCGGTCAGCTCCACATAAACACGCGCGAGCAACTCGGCATCCACCAGCGCGCCATGCTTGGTGCGGCCAGAAAGATCGATACCATAGCGGATGCACAAGGCATCGAGCGTGTGCTTGGCGCCCGGGTTGATCTTGCGGGACATTTCCAGCGTATCGATGGCGCGCGAGGCCGGCAGGGTCGGCATGTTGGCGCGGCGCAGTTCCCAGTTGAGGAACTCCATATCGAAGGCGGCGTTGTGCGCCACCAGCGGTGAATCCCCGATAAAGGCGAGAAAATCATCGATGATCATTTCGAACACCGGCTGGCCGGTAAGAAAAGCGCTGGAGAGGCCATGGACGTTCTGGGCGTCCTTCGGCATCGGCCGACACGGATCGACATAGGTGTGAAACGTGCGGCCGGTGACCACGCGGCCGATCATCTCGACTGCGCCGATCTCGACAATGCGATGGCCATCGCCGGGCATGATCCCGGTCGTCTCGGTATCGAAAACAATCTCGCGCATCGCCGCGATGTAACGCGCCCGCCAGCAGAGGCAAGCGCCGCGCTCAGATTTTGCGATGGAGTGTGCCCTGCAAATGCGGCCTGGACCCAAGGCTCCAGCCGCCGGAGGCGCCGTTAAAGCGAGCGTACCAGTCGCTTGACCTCCAGCCAGGTCTCTCTCCGTCCGCGCCCGGTCTCGATCACCACGTCCGCCAGCCGGCGTTTTTTCGCATCCGGCAGCTGGGACTTGAGAATCCCGGCAAACTTCGCCGCCGTCATCCCCGGCCGGGCCAGCACGCGTGCCCGCTGCACCCGGTAAGGCGCCGAAACGACCACGGTCATGTGGCAGCGCTTCCAGCCACCCTTTTCGAACAGCAGCGGCACATCCAGCACCACGGCCTGCTTGAGCCGATGCGCACCCAGAAAGGCTGATTGCGCCTCGGCAACGAGCGGGTGGAGGATATTCTCCAGCCGGCGCAATTGGGCATGGTCCCCGAATACCGCGGCACCGAGCTTTTCACGGTGCAGCCCGCCGGCATGCGTCGTGCCGGGAAAGGCGTCTTCGATAGCGGCCAGTGCCCGGCCACCAGGGCCCTGCACCTGGCGCACCTCGGCATCGGCATCGAACACCGGCACGCCAAGCGAACGGAACATGCCCGCCACGGTGGACTTGCCCATGCCGATGGAGCCGGTGAGGCCGATGATGATCATTGTGTGAGAAGCCCTCGCAGTTCAGCATCATGCTCGCGCGGCGGCGGCGACTGGAAGAACAGCTGAAAGGCGAGATCCGCCTGGCCGATCAACATGGTGAGCCCATCGACAGCGCGGCGATCCGCGGCGCGCGCCGCAGCGAGCAGCGCAGTTTCGAGAGGCGCATACACCATGTCGAACACCAGCGAGTCCGGCGCTGTCAAAGCCAGCGCCGCGAGCAGCGAGGCGGGCATGGCGGGCTGGCCAGCCATGCCGAGCGGGCTGGCGTTGATAACGGTGTCCGCGCCGGCCAGCGCCTCTTCGGCATCACCAAAATCATGGACGGTGCCGCTGATCTCGAAATGCCCCAAAAGGCTGTGAGCCTTTTCGGCATCGCGGGCGATGATCCGCAACTCGCTGGCGCCAGCGGTCTGCAGCGCATGGACGGCGGCCCGCGCCGCGCCACCGGCGCCGATCAGGCAGGCAACGCCGGCCTCGCGCTGAAAATCCCCGGCATCGATACTCTCCAGCACGCCCTGGACATCGCTGTTCTCGCCAGTGAGGCCATTGGGCGTGCGAAACACGCAATTGACGGCGCCGACGCGCTGGGCCGTGCGCATCAGCGAACCAAGGTAGCGCATCACCGCCTGCTTGTGCGGAATGGTGACATTGCAGCCGAGCCAGAGCGGATCCGAACGGCGCTTGACGAAATGCTGGGCAAGGCCCTCGGGCGGCACGTGCGTTGCGCGATATTCCGCCAGGATGCCGAGCTTTTCCAGCCAGAAGCGATGAATGATCGGGGATTTCGATTGCGCGATCGGATCCCCGATGACTTCGGCAAACGGCAGCAAGGCACTCATGAAGGCAATTCCCCCCGGGTACGCAACCACTCCAGCAGCGCCAGCAACGGCAGCCCCCGGATGACAAACTGGTCTCCATCGATACGCGTGAACAATTGCGCGCCCAGCCCCTCGATTCGATAGCAACCGACACAGCCGAGCACGGCCTCGCCCTCGGCATCGAGATACTGGCCGATAAAGCTTTCAGAGAGGTTGCGCATGGTGAGCCGCGCGGCGCCGCCCGCCCGCCAGATCGCCCTGCCATCCTGGGCCACCACCGCTGCCGAGATCAGCCGGTGCGTGGTGCCGGAGAGCTGGCGCAGCTGCGCCTCGGCGCGCGGCCGCGTCTCCGGCTTGGCGAGCAGTTCGCCATCCGCCGTCACGGCAATGGAATCGGCGCCCAGCACCAGCATGCCAGGCAAGCTGCGCGATATCTTGACGGCCTTGAGCTCCGCCAGCGCGTCGGCGATCTTTTCGGCGCCGGCCTGCTCCGCGATCAGCGCAGCTGTCACGCCATCTTCGTCGACATGGGCCGGCATCGCCTCATGGGCGACCCCGGCTGCGGCCAGCATCGCCCGGCGCGCCGCGCTTTGGCTGGCAAGGACGATCATTCGCCAGCGCCCTCAGTATCGCTTTCGCCATTGGCAGCATCGGCGCGCGCCTGGACAAGATTGATGATCGCCGCCGCCGTCTCCTCGATGGAGCGGCGGGTTACATCGATGACGGGAATGTCGTTATCGGCAAACAGCCGCCGTGCGTAGGCAAGCTCGGCCTCGATACGCGACAGATCAACGTAATCGGTATCCGGCGTCTGGCCGAGCGTCAGCAGGCGGTTGCGGCGGATCATCACCAGCCGCTCGGGCGCCGTGGTCAAGCCGACGACCAGCGGTCGCTTGAGCGAATAGAGGCTGACCGGCGGCGGAGACTGGGGAACGACCGGGATATTCGCCGTCTTGTAGCCGCGGTTGGCTAGATAGATCGACGTCGGCGTCTTGGAGGTGCGGGACACGCCGGCCAGCACGATATCGGCCTCCTCCCAATCGTCGTGCCCGGCGCCGTCATCATGGACCATCGTGTAGTTGATCGCATCAACCCGGCGGAAATAGGCCTGGTCCATGACATGCTGGCGGCCCGGGCGACGGGTAGCCACCTGGCCGAGCAACTGCGACAGCGCCGCAATGGTAGGATCGAGCGGTGAAACAAACGGCAGACCAAGGCTGGCAGCGCGCTGTTCCAGCCGGTCGCGCACCGCGCCATCGACCAGCGTATAGATGATCAGGCCGGGCTTGCGGGTGACTTCCTCGATAACGCGATCGAGATGGCCTTCCGAGCGCACCATCGGCCAGAAGTGCTTGATGGTCTCGACGCCCTCGAATCGGGCGACTCCGGCCTTGGCGATCAATTCCAGCGTCTCGCCGGTGGAATCACTGACGAGATGGAGGTGCAGCCGTGCCTTGTCGCCGGTCATCGCCGCAGAATCTCCGGTACAAGCTTGTGCATAACCATGGGAACGCCTGCGATAAGCCGGGCGGGCGCCGGGGCGCAACCCGTGACTCTCCGAATTTCACCGATCCTGTCCCGAGCCCTGCGGTGGTTTTCCACTTGGGGAAGACTCCACAGGCAGCCCTGTGGATAACGGGGACAAATCCTGCGACTCGCCATGAGTCATTGCATTGCGCCCAATCCTGCTTGTGGACGAAACTGCTGACGACAAGTGATCCCCAGAATCCGGCCGCCCTCTACAACCGCCATAAGATTCAAGGATTCTGATTTGCTGAAGAAAGTAACGGCGCGACTTTCCCCCTCTTGACCACTTGGCCATGCCTCGTGAAGGAAGAGCCATGAGCGATACAAACCTGCCTGCCGACCCGCCCTTGCTCGCCGTCCTGAAGGGCGAACGACGTGACCCGCCGCCTGTCTGGCTGATGCGACAAGCAGGGCGATATCTCCCGGAATACAGGGCCTTGCGTGAAAAAAAGGGCGGCTTTCTCGAGCTGGTCTATGACAGTGATGCGGCCGCCGAGATCACTCTGCAGCCGATCAGACGCTTCGGCATGGACGGCGCCATCCTGTTCTCGGACATCCTCATCGTTCCCCACGCCATGGGCCAGGGCCTGCGCTTCGGGCCGGGTGAAGGCCCACAGCTCTCGCCGCCACTCGATGACGCCAGCTTTGCAGCACTCGTGCCGCAGCCACAGTATCTCGCCAAGATCTATGAAACTGTGGCCAAGGTGAAAGCGCAGCTGCCGGCAAACACCACGATGCTGGGTTTTGCCGGTTCCCCCTGGACAGTCGCGACCTATATGGTGGCTGGCCACGGCAGCAAGGACCAGGCCGAAACACGCCGGCTAGCTTATAATAATCCTGAAGCTTTTCAAATACTTATCGATAAAATTGTCGCGGTGACGGTTGATTATCTTTCCGGCCAGATCGAGGCCGGCGCCCAGGCCGTGCAGCTGTTCGACAGCTGGGCTGGCACGCTATCGCCCGCCCAGTTCGAGCGCTGGGTCATTGCCCCTACCGCCGATATCGTCGGCCGGCTGATGCTCCGCCACCCGGAAACGCCGATCATCGGCTTCCCCAAGGGCGCCGGCGCCAAGCTGGCTGCCTATGCTGCCGAAACCGGTGTCGACGCTGTCGGGCTGGATGAGACCATCGATCCGTCATGGGCCGATGCCATGCTGCCACCTGACATGCCGGTTCAGGGCAACCTCGATCCGCTGGCACTGATTGCCGGTGGTGATGCCCTCAAGACCGCTGTCACCCGCATCCGCTCGGCCTTTGACAGCCGCCCGCACATCTTCAATCTCGGCCATGGCATCCTGCCCGACGCCCCGATTGCCCATGTCGAGCAATTGCTTGAAATGCTGCGCAAACCGCTATGACGGGATGGCTCGCCGGGGCTTACCCTTGGGTCAAATCCGTCCATGTGATTTTCGTGATCTTCTGGATGGCGGGGCTATTCATGCTGCCGCGCTTCCTCGTTTACTGGATGGCGGCGGCGCCGGGCTCGCCTGAAAGCGCGCTTTGGGAAGAGCGCTGCAAGCGGTTGCGCCGCATTATCCTGACACCCGGCATGATTGTCGTCTGGCTCGCCGGTTTTGCGCTGGCCTTCCACCTCGGGTTCGAAGGCAACGCCTGGCTCTGGGCCAAACTGCTGCTGGTGTTCGGGCTGACCGGTTTTCACCACTGGATGGTGCGTGTATCGAAACAGTTCGCCCGCAATGAGCGCCCCTATGCGGAGAAGACCCTGCGACTGGCCAACGAGATACCGTCGCTCGTCACCATCGGCACCGTTATCCTGGTGATCGTGAAGCCTTTCTAGCCGCTTCAGCTTTTGCGGGAGGCTTTTTCCACAAGGCCTGACACGCCTTCCCGCCGCACCAGCTCGGCCCGGATATCGTCGAAAGACAGCCCGGCATCTGCCAGCAGCAGTGCCAGGTGAAACACCAGATCCGTGGCTTCGCCGACCAGTTCAGCCTTGTCGGAACCCATTGCGGCAATCACGGTTTCCACCGCTTCCTCGCCGAGCTTTTGCGCGATCTTGGCGCGGCCCTTGCCAGTGATCTTCGCAACATAGGACGTGGCAGGATCGGCATTGCGGTTGACGATTACGCGCGCCAGCAGACGATCGAAAACATCATCGGTCATAGCGGAGTCCTCACGCGAATGCCGGCCTTGGCAAGCGCGGCCTTGGCATCACTGATGCTGGCCTCGCCAAAATGAAAAATCGAAGCCGCCAGAACAGCGCTGGCATGACCTTGCAGAACGCCTGCCACCAGATCATCGAGCCCACCGACTCCGCCGGACGCCACCACCGGAATGGACACCGCGTCTGATATTGTGCGGGTGAGTGCCAGGTCATAGCCCGAGCGTGTGCCGTCCTTGTCCATGCTGGTCAGCAAAATCTCGCCGGCACCAAGCCGTGCAGCCTCGATGGCATAGGCGATAGCATCGATGCCTGTTGGCTTGCGGCCGCCGTGGGTGAAGATTTCCCAGCGACCGTTGCCGACGGACTTTGCATCCACCGCCACCACAACACATTGCTCACCAAAGCGCATGGCAAGTTCGCCGATCAGCGCCGGGCGCGCCACTGCAGCACTGTTGATAGCCACCTTGTCGGCCCCAGCCAGCAAGAGCGCGCGGGCATCCTCCACCGAGCGCACCCCGCCGCCAACGGTGAGCGGCATGAAGCACGCATCGGCAGTTGCCTCGACGATGTGCAGCAGCGTGCCACGGTCTTCATGCGTCGCGGTAATATCCAGGAACGTCAGTTCATCGGCACCCGCGGCATCATAGGCGCGCGCGGCTTCCACAGGATCGCCAGCGTCACGCAGCGCAACAAAGTTGACTCCCTTTACGACACGGCCACCGGCCACATCGAGGCAGGGAATGACGCGGACAGCGAGGCTCATGCAGCGCCTGCAGCAACGGCAAGCGCTTCTGCCAGGTCGAGCCGGCCATCATAAAGCGCCCGGCCGGTGATGACGCCCTCGATATTAGGCTGGCCGACCAGTGCGCGGATATCGGCAATGCCGGCAACACCGCCAGATGCGATGACCGGAACCGGGCTGACAGCTGCCAGCGCAACTGTGGCTTCCAGGTTGACGCCCTTCAGCATGCCATCGCGGCCAACATCGGTGAACAACAGCGCCGCCACACCTGCATCGGCAAAGCGTGCTGCCAGCTCGGCGACCGAAACAGTGGACTTGTCCGCCCAGCCACGCGTCGCGACAAAGCCTTCGCGGGCATCGACAGCCACGACGATGCGACCTGGATGAGCAGCTGCCGCCTCACGCACCAGCTCAGGATTTTCCAGTGCCGCCGTCCCCATCACCACCCGCCACACGCCAAGTTCCAGCCAGCGCTCGACATTGGCGCGGGTGCGTATGCCGCCGCCGACCTGGACGCGACCGGGAAAGGCAGCGAGCGCTGCCGAAACACCCGCGCCATTGCGGCTTTCGCCGGCAAAGGCACCATCGAGATCGACCACGTGCAATGCAGCTGCGCCCGCGTCGGCAAAGCTGCGCGCCTGGGCGCCTGGATCCTCGGCATAAACCGTCGCGCGGGCCATGTCGCCTTCAGCCAGGCGGACGCACTGGCCACCCTTGAGATCAATGGCAGGAAAGACAATGAGACTCATGATTTCAGCCAGTTGGCGAGAAAACCAAGGCCATAGGCCTGGCTCTTCTCGGGGTGGAACTGCACGCCAGTGATGTTGCCGCGCGCCACGATGGCAGGGAACACGCCGCCATGGTCGCTGGTGGCAAGAATGTCGGCTGCATCATCGGGATCGAAGCGATAACTGTGCACGAAATAGGCGTCGCCAGCCACGATGCCGCTGCCCGGCACCGGAACAACGCAGTTCCAGCCCATGTGCGGTATCTTGAGCGAAGGGTCCGATGGCACCATGCGTGTCACCTTGCCGGGCAGCCAGCCGAGACCAGCATGGATGCCATGCTCATGGCCCTCGCTGGCCAGCAACTGCATGCCGACGCAGATGCCGAGGAACGGCTTGCGTTGCACGATCACGGCTTCGCCCAGCGCTGCTTCGATGCCGGCGGCCCCGCGCAACGCGTTGATGCACTGCGCGAAAGCACCGACGCCGGGCAGCACGATACGATCTGCCGAGGCAATGCGCTCAGGATCGCTGGTCACGTCCACCTGTGCGGCGCCGGCTGCGGCCAGCGCCCGTGCTGCCGATCTCAGATTGCCAGCGCCATAATCGACAAGCGCAATGCGCTCAGGCGCCATGGCTGCCATCAAGCGAGACTCCGCCGAGCGTGCCCTTGGTGGACGGCACGGCATCGGCCTTGCGCGGATCGATTGCCACAGCAGCGCGCAGCGCCCGGGCCAGGCCCTTGAAGCAGCTTTCAACGATATGGTGGTTGTTCACGCCATAAAGCGTCTCGATGTGCAGCGTGATGCCGGCGGACCCGGCGAAGGCGGCAAACCACTCCTTGAACAGTTCGGTATCCATCTCGCCAAGCCGCGGCTGCGAAAAGCCGGACTTCCAGACGAGATAGGGCCGGCCGGAAATGTCCAGCGCCACGCGGGTTAGCGTTTCGTCCATCGGGATGAGCGCATCGCCATAGCGGGTGATGCCGCGCCGGTCACCCAGCGCCTTGGCAAACGCCTCGCCGAGCGCGATGCCGCTGTCCTCCGTGGTGTGGTGCGCATCGATATGAAGGTCACCTTTAGCGGTGAGGGTGATGTCGATCAGCGAGTGCCGCGAGAGCTGCTCGAGCATGTGATCGAGGAAGCCGATGCCGGTGGAAACGCGGTATTCGCCGGTGCCATCGAGATCGATGGACACTTCGATCGCCGTTTCCTTGGTGCTGCGGCTGACGGATGCGGTGCGGTTGCTCATGGTGCCGCGCGGTAGAGCATGCGTGGCCCGGGGGCAAGATGGGGGACGTCGCAGGCGCTGGCCAGCGTCACTGCAGCGCGATGTTGAAGTTTGCCGCGTGCCGGGGCTGGATATGGCGATAGAAGGACTGGATGATGTTCAGATCCTCCTCATAATCCCCGGTCGGCCAGAATATCGCGGCCATGTGCACGGCCTTTTCCCTGTAATCCATGGTCGCAAAGCCAAGCGGCACGCCGGCTGCCACAGCGATATGATAGAAACCGGATTTCCATTTCTCCACGGCGCCGCGCGTGCCTTCCGGCGGCACCACCAGGATCAGGTCCTCGCTGGCGGCAAAGGCATCGGCCATCTGGCGAACGACATCATTGTTGCGGGAGCGATCTATCGGCACGCAGCCCGACCATTTCACCAGCCAGCCGAACGGTCCCTCTGTCAGGCTCTTCTTGCCCATGTAGCGCAGCCGCACGCGCCAGGCGCCGGCAACGGCCAGCATCCAGATCCCGTCCCAATTCGAGGTATGCGGCGCCGCGATCACCACCATCTTGCGGTCCGCTGGCCAATCACCGGCGGCGCGCCAGCCGCCAAGACGCAGAAAAATGCGGCCAAACCAGTGCCAAAGTTGGAACGCTACGCCGCGATAGGGCCGCGGAGCCGCAGTATCAGGACTAATACGGACAAGAGTACCGGGCGCTGCCATGAATCGCCGTTAGCAGAAGCCATGCACGCTTGCCATGGGCGCATTAAGCCGCAGCTTTTGTCCCCTGGGCTTTTCAGGCGCCTGCGCCTTCCTACATGAGAGAGCGAGGCAATTGTGCCGGTGATGGTGGTTGGAAGCGCATGGCGGATTTTCCAGATTGGCACGGCACGACGATCGTCGCCGTCCGCAAGGGCGGCACGGTAGTGATTGCCGGTGATGGCCAGGTGACGATGGGGCAGACAGTGATGAAGCCCAATGCCCGCAAGGTGCGCCGGCTTGGGCCCTCCAATGCCGTCATCGGCGGCTTTGCCGGCGCCACGGCTGATGCCTTCACGCTGTTCGAGCGGCTGGAAGCCAAGCTGGAGCGCTTTCCCGGGCAACTCACCCGCGCGGCCGTGGAATTGGCCAAGGATTGGCGAACAGACCGCTATTTGCGCCGGCTTGAGGCGATGATGATCGTGGCGGACAAGGATGTGACTCTGGTGCTGACCGGCACGGGGGACGTGCTGGAGCCGCAGGGCGGCATGGCGGCGATCGGCTCGGGTGGCAATTTTGCGCTGGCCGCAGCCCGGGCGCTGGCCGATTCCGAGCATGATGCCGAAACCATCGCGCGGCGTGCCATGGCCATTGCCGCCGAGCTTTGCGTTTACACCAATGACCAGCTGACTGTGGAAAGCATCAGCGGCGCTGCAGGCGAACCGAAATGAGCGTGATGGAAGAGGCTGGCATGACGCCGCGCGAGATCGTGGCGGCGCTGGATCGGCACATCGTCGGCCAGGGCGATGCCAAGCGGGCGGTGGCGGTGGCGCTGCGCAATCGCTGGCGCCGGCAGCGGCTGGGTGATGACTTGCGTGACGAGGTGAGCCCCAAGAACATCCTGATGATCGGGCCCACCGGCTGCGGCAAGACCGAGATCAGCCGGCGGCTGGCGCGGCTGGCCGGTGCGCCGTTCCTCAAGATCGAGGCGACCAAGTTCACCGAGGTTGGCTATGTCGGCCGCGATGTCGATTCCATCATTCGCGATCTGGTCGAGGAGGCGATCCGGCTGGTGCGCGAACAGCGCCGGGCCGGCGTCAAGGAAGCAGCGGAGGCGGCTGCGGAAGCCCGGCTGCTCGATGTGCTGGTTGGCAAGGATGCCAGCGAGGCGACCCGGCTGGCGTTCCGGGACCGGTTGCGTGCCGGAGACCTCAAGGGCCGCGAAGTCGAGATCGAAGTTGCTGAGGCTTCCCCGAGTTTCGAGCTTCCGGGCATGCAGCCCGGCCAGGTTGGCATGATCAACCTTTCGGACATGCTCGGCAAGGCGATGGGCGGACGCAGCAAGCGCCGCAAGATGCCGGTGGAAGCCGCGCTGGAGGCCCTGCTTGCCGAGGAATCGGACAAGCGCCTCGATGACGACGAGATTGCGCGTGATGCGGTGAAGAGCGCCGAGGCCAATGGCATCGTGTTTCTCGACGAGATCGACAAGATCGCGGTGAGCGACGTGCGCGGCGGTTCAGTGAGCCGGGAAGGCGTGCAGCGGGACCTGCTGCCGCTGATCGAGGGCACCACCGTCGCCACCAAATATGGCCCGGTGAAGACCGACCATATCCTGTTCATCGCCTCCGGGGCCTTCCATGTCTCCAAGCCCAGTGACCTGCTGCCCGAGTTGCAGGGCCGGCTGCCGATCCGGGTGGAGCTGAAGGGCCTGACCTTTGCCGATTTCCGCCGCATCCTCACCGACACCGAGGCTTCGCTGCTCCGGCAATACACCGCCTTGCTGGCGACCGAAGGCGTGACTCTGTCGCTCACCGAGGATGGCATAGACGCCATCGCCCGCACCGCCGAGCAGGTAAACGACGCCGTGGAGAACATTGGTGCCCGACGCCTGCAAACGGTGATGGAGAAGCTGCTGGAAAGCCTCAGCTTCGAGGCTAGCGAGCGCACTGGGGACACCGTGACGGTGGATGCCGCCTATGTGGAGCGCGAGCTCGGCGCCATAGCGCGGGATACGGACCTTTCCAAGTTCATCCTCTGAGGCTAGCTTCGCGGCGAATTCCTGAGGATGAGCCTGTGATGCTTGCTGTTTTTCGTGGTGCCGCGCTGGGTCTTGCTGCGCTGGCCGCCTTGCCGGTGCTGGCCCAGGCGCCGGCAAACGATGTACCGCTCGGACAGCTGCCGCCCGGCGTCTCGCCGACGGCATATCGGCTGTCGTTTACCGTCGATCCCTCCAAGGCGCGGTTTTCCGGCCATACCGAGATCGATACCGACCTTGCCGCGCCCACGCGCGCCATCACGTTGCACGGCCTCGATCTCAAGGTCAGTCGTGCCAGCGTCATGGTCGGCGGCAAGCGCGTTGCGGCAAAATATCGTGAGATTGATCCGTCGGGCGTAGCCCGGCTCGAGCTGGCGCGCGAAGTGCCGGCCGGCAAGGCGGTGATCAGCATCGATTACAGCGCCGGCTTCCGCAGCGGCGCCGAAGGCCTGTTCCGCGCCAAGGTGGGGGCTGATTGGTACGCCTGGACGCAGATGGAGCCAATCGACGCGCGCCGGATGTTCCCGAGCTTCGACCAGCCATCATTCAAGACGCCGTTTACCGTCACGCTCACCGTGCCGAGCGCCGTCAAGGCGTTTGCCAACACGCCCGAGACCGGCATCACCCGCAAGGGCGGGATGACCGTGCATCGCTTTGCGCCATCCAAGCCGCTCCCCACCTATCTGGTGGCTGTGGGCGTCGGTCCGTTCGATGTGGCCGGCGTCACCATTCCGGCCAATGCCGTTCGCAAGACGCCGCTGGAATTCCGGGTCATCGCTACCCGCGGCCAGGCGCCGCGCATGGCATACACGCTCGCCGAAGGCCCGAAGATTCTCGGCATTCTCGAGGATTATTTCGGTTCGCCATACCCTTATGAGAAGCTCGATCTGATCGCTTCGCCGGTGATGGGCGGCGCCATGGAGAATGCCGGGCTGGTGGTGTTCTCGGATTCGCTCATCCTGCTCGATGCCGATGCGCCGTTCAGCCAGCTGCGCGGCTTTGGCGAAGTGACCGCGCACGAGCTCGCACACCAGTGGTTCGGGGACCTGGTGACGCCCGTGTGGTGGACCGACATCTGGCTCAACGAGAGCTTTGCGGAGTGGATGGGCAAGAAGGCCAGTGACCGCTGGCGTCCGGACCTCGGCATCGCCGCCTCCGAGCTGGACGATGCCTTCGATGCAATGGGAGTCGACTCGCTCGGCAAGGGCCGCCCGATCCGCCAGGAGATCACCCGCAACGACCAGATCAGCTCGTCGTTCGATGCGATCACCTACCAGAAGGGCGCGCACGTCGTCTCGATGTTCGAGAGCTTCGTGGGGCCGGAGACCTTCCGCAAGGGCGTGCAGCTGCACCTGTCCCGCTACGCCTTTGGCAACGCCACCGCAGAACAGTTCTTCGCCTCCATCGCCGAGGCCGCCGGCGATCCGCGCGTGGTGCCGGCGCTGCGCAGCTTCACGGACCAGACCGGCGTGCCGCTGGTGACCGTGCGCGAAACGCCCGAAGGCATCAGCCTCTCGCAAACGCGCCACCGCCCGCTCGGCGTGGCAGCAGGCGAGGCGCAGCTCTGGAAGATCCCGCTGTGCCTGAAGCGCGGCGAGGGCCGCACCTGCACCCTGCTGGAAACGCCAAGCGCAACCCTGCCGCCGCTTATCGGCACCGAACTGGCCCTGATGCCCAACGCCGATGGTGGCGGATACCTGCGCTTTTCCCCCGGTGATGCCGGCTGGGAAGCCCTGCTCGCCAAGCCGGCCAGCCTTTCGGGGCGCGATGCAATGGCGGTTGCGGACAGCCTCTGGGCGGATTTCGGGGCCGGCCGCACCAGCTTCAGCCTTGTCTCCAAAGGCGCGACTGCGCTGGCGGGCCACCCCGAGCGGCTGGCAGCGGCCTCGATCGGCAATCGGATCAGCGGACTTGCCGATGTGCTGCTCGAGCCGGGCCAGCACGCGCAATATAATCGCATGATGCGCGCCATCTACACGCCGCGGCTGGTGGCCCTGGGCTTTGATCCGGCGAGCGGCGCCCATGCCGGCGAGCCGGTTCCCCGCCAGTCCCTCCGTCAATCGCTGCTGCCGCTCGTGGCCTTCGAGGCAAAGGACCCGGCCGTGCGGTCGCAGCTGGCAGCGGCAGCCAAGGCCTGGCTCGGCGGCAAGGCGGATGCGCTGGACCCGGCGTATCGCGCCTCGGCGCTGGCCGTGGCGGTGCAGGAAGGCGGCGCGCCCTTCATGGAGGAGCTGAGCGCACGCCTCATTGCCTCGGATGATCCGCTGTTCCGTTCGCAGGCGGCGGCGGCGCTTGGCCGCGTGGCCGATGCCGCCCAGGCCGACGTCGCGCTGCGACTGGCCTTCGCCACCGGGATGCAATCGCTCGAAACCGCGCGGCTGGTGCTCTCCGTGGCCCAGCAATCGGCCGGGCGTGACCCGGCGGTGGCCTTTGCCGAGGCCAATTTCACCCGGCTGGTGGAAAGCTTCCCTGGCTTTGCCCGCACCAGCATCATCGGCATGTTCGGCGGCTATTGCACGGCGGCCGATGCCGCGCGGGTGGAGGCCATGCTGCGGCCCAAGCTCCCCGTTATCGGCGGCGGCGAGCTGGTGCTCGGGCAGGTCGTGGAGCAGATCAGGCTTTGCGCGGCGCTGAAGGAAGCCAAGGGCGCGGAAATTTCCGCTGAGCTCGCGAGGTATTGAGGCAACGCCAAGCGTAGGGGAAGGTCATCTGTCGTCCTATCGGTGGATGACCTTATATCCCGGGGGGATTTTTCTCGGGCATAAGCGGATCTCGTGCTCAGGATGACCGCCATGACCGTTGCTGCACCAACCCTTCGCTACAAGAGCATTTCCATCGCGCTGCACTGGCTGATGCTGCTGCTGTTCGTGGGCGTTTATACCTCCATCGAGATCCGCTCGAACTTTCCGCGCGGCAGTGACATCCGCGAGTTCGTCAAGGCGACGCACTTCACCCTCGGGCTGACCATTCTGGCGCTGGTGGTGGCGCGCATCGCGGCGCGGTTGATGAACCCGGTGCCGCCGATCACGCCGGCGCCGCCCGTCTGGCAGGCCCGGTTTGCCGGGCTGGTGCACATCCTGCTCTACGGCCTGATGATCGGCTCGCCGATTGCAGGCTGGCTGATCCTGAGCGGCGAGGGCGCCAGCATTCCGTTCTGGGGCCTGGAACTGCCGCCGCTGATCGGCCCGAACAAGGACTTTGCCAAGCAGGTCAAGGAGCTGCACGAGACAGCCGGCACCATCGGCTATTGGGTCATCGGCCTGCACGCGCTGGCAGCGCTGTTCCATCACTACATCGTGAAGGACGATACGCTGCGCCGCATCCTGCCCTGGCGCAGCTGAGCGCGGGCGGAGGCGCTGCCCCCGCCCGCCAGAGGTAGTTACTTGGCGAAATAGTGCTCGTAAGCCGGCAGGGTCAGGAACGGCTCCAGCTTGTCGGCCAGCACCAGCGTGCGGAACACTTCAGCCGCCTCCTGGTACTTGCCGGTTGCAAAGAAGTTGTCGCCGACCACGGATTTCCACGTCGCCAGCTCCTGGTCGGTGATGCGATTGATGAGCGCATCATCGACCGTCTCGCCGCCATCCAGCGTCACTTCGGCCGTGCGCCACTGCCAGATCTGCGTGCGGCTGATCTCGGCGGTTGCGGCATCTTCCATCATGTTGTGCAGCGGCACGGCGCCCTGGCCGCGCAGCCAGGCTGCGATATAGCCGATGCCGACATTGACGTTGTTGGTCAGCCCGGCGAGCGTCTTGGGGCCGGCTGGCGCCGTGGTCAGGTCTTCGGCGCTGGCCTTGCCTTCCGGGATCACGCCAAGCTGGTTCGGCGTCGGCATCAGCCGGTCGAACACTTCGCGTGCCAGCCCGACAAGGCCGGGGTGCGCCACCCAGGTGCCATCATGGCCGATGCTAGCCTCGCGCTCCTTGTCGGCCCGCACGGCGGCGAAGGCGCGCTCGTTGGCGGCCTCGTCATCCTTCACCGGGATGAAGGCGCTCATGCCGCCCATCGCATGGGCGCCGCGCTTGTGGCAGGTGCGGATGACGTGAAGGGCATACTCCCGCATGAACGGCACGGTCATGTTGACCGCGGCGCGATCCGGCAGCACCTTGCTGCTGTCTGCCTGGAAGCACTTGATATAGCTGAAGATATAGTCCCAGCGGCCGCAGTTGAGCGCGGTGATGTGGTCCCGCAGTTCAAACAGGATTTCCTCGGCCATGAAGGCGCCCGGCAGCGTCTCGATCAGCACGGTGGCGCGGATGGTGCCAAGCGGCAGGTCGAGGATCGACTGGGCGGTGGTGAACACATTGGCCCAGAGGCGAGCCTCCAGATAATGCTCCAGCTTGGGCAGGTAGAAGTATGGCCCGGAGCCCCTGGCGATCAGCGCCCGGGCATTGTGGAAGAAGTACAGGCCGAAATCGAACAGCGCTCCGGAGACACGCTCGCCATCGACCAGCAGATGCGCTTCATCGAGGTGCCAGCCACGCGGGCGGGCGATCAGCGTCGCGGTCTTTTCATTGAGCGTGTAGGTCTTGCCCTTGTCCTCAAGGCTGATCGTGCCGGCGGCGGCGTCACGCAGGTTGATCTGGCCCTGGACCATCACGTCCCACGTTGGTGCCGAGGCATCCTCAAGGCAGGCCATGAAGCATTGCGCGCCGCTGTTGAGCGCATTGATGACCATCTTGCGGTCGCACGGCCCGGTGATCTCGACACGGCGATCGGTCAGGTCCGGCGCGGCAGGGCGCACCTTCCAGTAGGGATCATCGCGCACCGACGAGGTTTCCGGTGGAAAATCGATGGGGTTGCCGGCGTTCCACCACTGTTGGCGGTGCACCCGGGCCGAGAGCAGCGACTGGCGGGTCGGCTCATACATCCGGTGCAGATGCGCAACAAAGGCCAGCGCGGCATCGGTGAGAATCGTTTCATATCCGGGCTTCATCTCGCCCGTGATCTGGATGCCGTTGGCCATGGAAAAACCTTTCAGTCGTCGGTGAATCGGAAGGGGGTGAGGCCACGCTGGCGCTCGTCGAAAGCAAGTTGTGCGCCGGCCGGCGGCAGGCTGCGCTGGCGGCAGGCAGCGCGATGGCAGGCGGTGCAGCCGGGGCCGACGGGTGTCGCCTGGCCGCCGAGATCGAGCCCGGCGCTCCAGGCCAGCGCGCCGGCATTGCGGGCATCGCAGCCAAGGCCGATGGCAAAGCCGGCGCGGGCGGCACCCCAGGGGGCGGCTGCGCCGCGTACCGTGCGGGCGAATGTGAGGAAGCGATGGCCGTCCTCCAGCTCGACAAGCTGGCGGCGCACTTCGCCCGGCCGGTCAAAGGCGTGGAACAGGCTCCACAGCGCGCAGCCGCCGCCGCCATGGCGACGGTGGGGAATTGGTGAGGGGCCGGGGGCAAAGCTCTTGGAGATGGTGCCGGCCCGATCGACCCGGACGAAGAAGAACGGGATGCCGCGCGCGCCGGGGCGGCCGAGAGTCGTCAGGCGGTGCGCCACCTGTTCGAGCCCGCGCCCGAAGCGGGCCTGCAGCAGCTCGACATCATAGCCAGTCGCCTCGCAGGCTGCGAGAAAACGCGCATAGGGCATCAGGATGGCGGCGGCGGCATATTTGGTCAGCGCGACATGCACGGCGCCAGCAGCCTGCGGGTCGGTGATGCGCGCCGCCGCGATGGTTTCGGCAATCGGCGCCTTCAGCTCGATGAGAGCGAGCTGCAAGGCGGCGGCAAAACCCCGCGAGGCGGCATCGAGACTCTCGGAAAGCTGCAGCTGACGGGCATGGAGATCGAGCCGCCGCAGGCTGTCCCGCAGCACTTCCACCGGCATGGCGCGCACCGTGATGCTGTGGCGCGCCCGCAGCCGCTCGACGACAGCGGCGTTGAGGTCCGCACCCGAGAGCCGCAGCTCATCAGCCAGCGCCTCGGCGGCATTGTCGATGGCGGGGAAATGGTTGCCAGCGGCATCGAGCATCGCGTCCAGTGCGCCGAGCGGGCCGGGCGGGTCAAGCTCGGCCGGGCTGGCCGGCGTGGCGCTGTGAAGCCGGAGCAGCGCCTGCGCCACGCCGGGGGAGCGCGCCGCAAGGTCCCGCAGTTCGGCGCGCGAGACGTCGATGCCGATCAGCCTCGGATCGGTAAAAACGCGGACAAGCTCCTCGCCAAGGTCGTGTTCGTCACCGGCGAGGCTCTTGAGGTCAAGATCATAGGTGCCGGCCAGCTTGATGAGGAAGGCGGCGGAAAGCGGCCGTTGGTCTCGCTCTATGAGGTTGAGATAACTCACGGAAACCCCGAGATCGCTGGCCATCCTGGTCTGGGTGAGGCCGCGAGCGGTGCGGACGCGGCGCACGCGCGCACCAGCGAACAACTTCCGCCCGCCGATATCGGGAACGATATCACGCGGGCTCGGAGCAACGCTTGCTGGGTTCGAGGCAGGCAGGTTTGTCAAAATATTTACAGAGTGACCAAAGAAAATGGAGAAAAGGCGACATCTCGACACGATTCTTTGACTGAATCGCGTTGACCCCGGCCTAGACGAGCGTCACAGCTGTGACAAGAGTTTCGCCAGAAATTGCGCGGCGATGGGGAGGAGTGGCGGAGGCCGTGACAAAGATCACGCCCCGCCACAGCCATTTTTGGGCCGGAACGACCAAAACCTAGCGGTGACCCAGCCAGGCGGCGATGGCGCTGCCGAAGTCCGGCTTTGTCACAGCGCTCATGTGGTTGCCCGGAATCTCCACACGACCTGCGTAAGGCAGCTCCATCGCCAGCTCCGCGGCCGAGCCGTTGTCTTGGTCATCTTTGCCACAGATCACCAGCGCCGGTGTTTGCAGCGTGCGCAGCGTTTCCACCGGCGTTGTCTGCTGGCTGCGCAGCACATGCGCGACGGCTTCGCCATCGATATGGTTCTGCACCATGAAGCTGGCGGCGGCATAGTCCGCCGTGCCGGGCTTGAAGCTCGCCGCCCCGCCCGCCAGCACGCCGGCAATGACGTTGAGGAAGAAATCGGCTCGTGCCTTGCCGCCGGTGAGCCCGGTCAGCCCCATGCCGCCAAGCACGACGCGGCCGGGCTTGAGGCCGCGCACCAGCAGGCGGACGCTGGTGCGGGCGCCCAGTGAGTAGCCGCCCAGATCGAAATCAGCCAAACCGAGATGGGCGATCAGCGCCTCCACGTCCATTGCCAGCACATCGGGTGGATAGGCGGCGGCATCATGCGGGGCAGCGCTTTCGCCATGGGCGCGGAAGTCCGGCATGATCACCCGATAGCCCGCCCCGGCGATCTCGGCGGCAGCGCCATATTTGCGCCAGTTCATCGCTCCCGAGCTGAACAGCCCGTGCAGCAGCACGATCGGCCGGCCTTCCCCCTGCTCGTGCCAGGCAATGCGCTGGCCATCGAAGGAGGCGAAACTCTGGGGGTCGGTCATGCGGCTTCTGGTCCTGAACTGGAGTCGCGGCGGATGAGGCCGGCATAGACAACGGCGGGCACGGTGCCGGCAAGGCTCCAAGCGGCCAGCTCGAAGGCGGCTTGCAGCCATGGCCCAGCGCCATCCGGCCCGGCGATGCCGGCCACCAGCGCTCCGGACGGCGCCAATGCCAGACCGACGACGAGCGCCAGCGCCAGAATCCTGTCCCGGTTGCCGGCAGTGAGCGCGGCGGCCCGGCGGAACGCCGCCATTGGCCCCAGCCGCTCTACCACCGCAGCGGGCACCACCGGCATGAGCGTGCACAGGCCCCAGAGTCCGGCGGTGATCAGCAGGGTCTGCAAGGCAAAGCCGGCGGCAGTGCCATGGCGGGCGAACAGCTGCAGCGTCAGCCCCAGCACCACGGCAGCGCCGGCGATGAGCGCTACCTGCACGCCGGGCTGGGCGCGGCGCAGGCCCTCCTGCACGAAATCACGGGTCGGCAGCGCCCGGCCGGCCAGCCTCGCCACCATGCCCCAGCTGACCAGCGCCACATACAGCATCGCCAGCGCGGCGCGCAGTGTGATGCTCAGCGTGTCCCAATCGGCCTTGGCGGCGGCATTGTCATCGATCAGCCAATGGCTGAGCAACCCCGGAACCGTGATCAGCGCCAGCCCGGCGAGCACGATGCTGGCGCGATTTGCCCAGAGTGCCTGCACAGTGCGGCGCAGCGCCAGCACGACATCGAGCCGCGGTTCGCCGCCCGGACCCTGAACTGGATCGGCGCTTCCGGTCATCGTCCCTGCGTGGCGCTCCGGGCCTTGCGCGCTTCGGCAACCGCTTGCTTGAGCGCATCATAGCCGACAGCGCCGGAGAGGATGCGGTCCCCCACGACATAGCTTGGCGTGCCGGTGAGACCGAGCGAGCGGCCAAGATCGAGGTTTTTCTGGATCTCGGCCTTCAGCGCCGGTGCCGCCAGATCGCTGGTGGTGCGCGCTTCGTTGAGCCCGGCGGCGCGAACCAGGGTGAGCGTGCGCTCGCGCGCCACCTTGCCCGGTGCTTCGAACATCGCATCATGAAAGGCATTGTAGCGGTTCTGCTGCGCCGCCGAGAGGCTGGCCATCGCGGCTTCCTCGCTGGCTGGCGAGAGCACCGGGAAATCCCGGTAAACGATGCGGATGCCCTTGTCCTCGGCGGCGAGGCGCGAGACATCCTTGCTGCCCTGCCGGCAATAGGGGCAGGCGTAATCAAAGAACACCACCAGCGAGACATCGCCGCGCGGGTTGCCGGCCTGGGCGCCGGCAAAGGGCGTTTCCAGCGCCGCGCGGTTGCTGGCCAGCGTCTTGCCGGTCTCGCGGGCCTGCAGGCGGTTCATCGCCTCGGGAATAATCTCGGGATTGGCGAGGATATACTCGCGCACGATCTTTTCGATCGCGGCCTTCTGCGCGTCCTCGCCGGTTGCCGCCACGGCGATGCCGGCGCCGCCCAATGCAGCCGCAACGATGCCGGCCGCCATCCAGATTGCTCTCACCCGTGTCTCCATCAAGCCTGTTTGGAGGCGTGCCAGCCAATTGGGCATCAGCGCCTCTTCTTCTTCGTGTTTTCCAGCTCATCAGCAGCGATGAGCGCGATATCGTCTGCCCGGATCCAGTCCGGCGTGCCACGCGGCAGGCCGCTGATGGCGATCTGCGCGTTGCGGGATGCGCCGAGCGCATTGCCCTCCAGGCTGAAGCGCTCGGCAGCGGCGAGCGCGGCGCGGGGCCGATCTCCATTGCGATCATAGATCACGCCAAGCTGGTACCAGGCAAAGGGATTTTCCCGGTCTCGTGCGATGGCTGTCTTGAGCAGCGGCTCGGCCTCGGCAAATAGCGCCTTGTCCTCCGAGGAGATCAGCGCATGGCCGAGCAGGGTCATGATCAGCGGCTCGCCGGGGGCGTTTGCGACAGCGCTGCGCAGCACCGGAATCGCATCTTGCGTGCGGCCGGATTCGAGCAGGATCTGGCCCTTCAGCTCCAGGAAATAGGGGTCGTTCGGGGACTTGGCGAGCAGCGCATCGGCCTCGGCCAGCGCCAGGTCGACAAAGGCCGAGCGATGCCAGGCATAGGCGCGGGCGTAATGCGCCGGGATCGACTTGTCGCTGTCCGGGTAGAGCCGCATGACGCGCTGCGGCTCCTCGATGAAGCCGATCAGCTTGCCCTTGATGCGCTGGAACTGCGCGGTCTTGGCGGCATCGGGCTTCTTTTCCCAATAGGGGCTGGCGCGATACACCGCCTCGAGATTGGCGATGCGCGTGCCGGAGAGCGGATGGGTGCGGGCGTATTCGTTGCTCTGCGGGATGGCGAGGCGATACTCCTGGCCCTGCAGCTTCTTGAAGAAATCGATGGAGCCCTTGCCCGAGAGCCCGGCTGCGCCAAGGTAGCGGGCGCCAGCCTGGTCGGCGCGGCTCTCCTGATCGCGGTTGAAGGCGAGGAACTTGCCGGTGGCCGCCGCCGTGCCCATGCCGAGAATCGCCATGCCCGCCTCGCCGGCGCCGGCTGCCACGGCGGCCGCGCCGGCGATGAGCGAGAGCAGCGAGATGTTGGTGGCCGGCCCGGCACCCTCCCCGAAGCGGACATTGTGGCCGCCGGCGATATGCCCGAGCTCATGGGCGATCACGCCCTCCAGCTCATTGGCGTTGTCGGATGCGAGGATCAGCCCGGAGTGGATGAAGACATTCTGGCCGCCGGTGACAAAGGCGTTGATCGAGCTGTCCCCCACCAGCACCATCTGCACCGAGCGCGGATCAAGTTCAGCCGCCTTGATCAGCGGATCACCGATCTGGCGGAAATAATGCTCGGTTTCGGCATCGCGCAGGATGGATTGTGCGGTCGCCGGTCCGCCGGCCATCAGCATCGCGGCCAGCGCCAGCAGCGCGGTGAGGGGGCGGGGGGTGCGCATGGAACAAGCCTTGTCTAGCACGCCTGAACCCGCGGTGAAGCCTGTGCAGCGGTGCTGCGGCGTCAATTCGCGATCAGTGCCGGGTCGGCTGCGTCTGCTTGTGGCGGGTGCGGCCGATCATGCCGCCGCCAGCAGCCGTGCCCGCCGCCGTGCGACGCTGGAGCCAAGCCCGAGTGCTTCGCGATATTTCACCACCGTCCGCCGCGCGATATCAAAGCCCTCGGCCTGCAGCAGCTCGGCCAGCTTCTCGTCCGAGAGTGTCTCGGCGCCCTCCGCCGCGATCAGCCGGGCGATACGGTCCTTCACCGCCAGCGCCGAAGTGGCCTCGCCGCCATCCGATGAGCCGATGCCGCTGGTGAAGAAGTAACGCAGCTCGAACAGCCCGCGCTCGCACTGCAGGTACTTGTTCGAGGTGACGCGGCTCACCGTCGATTCGTGCATCTCGATCGCCTCGGCGATGGTGCGCAGCGTCAACGGCTTGAGATGCCCGACGCCATGCTCGAAGAAGCCGCGCTGGTGCTTCACCAGTTCCGCCGAAACCTTGACGATTGTGCGGGCGCGCTGGTCCAGCGCCTTCAGCAGCCAGTTGGCGCTGTGTACGCACTCGTTGATGAAGCTGTTGGTGGCCTTGTTGGCGCCACTGGCCAGCACGGCCTGATAGTCCCGGTCGATCAGCAGGCGCGGCATCGTCGCCTGGTTGAGCTCGATCTGCCACTCGCCATCCGGCCCCTGGCGCACGAACACATCGGCCACCACCGGCGCCGGGCGCTCGCCGCCGAAGCGCAGGCCCGGCTTGGGATCGTAATTCCGCAGTTCGTGGATCATGTCCGTCACATCTTCGCGGTCCACCCGGCAGATCCGAACTAGCGTGGCGATATCGCCACGCGCTACCAACTCGAGGTTGGCGATCAGCCGCGCCATCGCCGGATCATAGCGGTCCGCCTCGCGGGCCTGGATGGCGATGCACTCGGCCAGCGAGCGCGCGCCGACGCCGCTCGGCTCGAAGCGCTGGATGATGGCCAGCACGGCCTCCACCTCATCGGTGCCGATCCCGAGCCGCTCGGCGACCGTTTCGGCGCTTTCTGTCAGGTATCCGGATTCGTCGATCAGATCGATGAGGTGCCGGGCGATGACCAGTGCGGCGCCATCAAAGGCCGCGCTGGCCTGCGCCGAGAGCACATCGGCGAGCGAGGCCTCGGCCGCGGCAAAGCTGTCAAAATCCACCGCCTCGCCATCGCCGCCGGGCGCCGGCGCGCCCCAATCGGCACTGTCGGAGGGGCCATCATGGTGGAAGGCCTCGCCGGTATAATCGGCATCGAGCGGCGCATCGGCTGCGGTTTCGGCTCCCGGCGCCAGCAGCTGGTCAAGCCCGGAGCGGCTGGCGTCGAGCTCCACCGGCGGCGCGTCGCCGGCCGCCGCTTCCGCCGGGCCAGCGGTGTCCGCGCCGTCGCTGGTGCTGAGCAGCGGGTTCTTGTCCAGCTCCTCGCCGATATAGGCTTCCAGCTCGACATTGGTGAGTGTCAGCAGCTTGATGGCGAGCTGCAGCTGTGGCGTCATCACCAGCTGCTGGGATTGTCTCAGCTCAAGGCGTGGCCCCAATCCCATGGCGGGCCTAAAGGCTGAAGTCCTCGCCGAGATAGACACGGCGCACCGTCTCATCGGCCACCAGCGCCTGCGGCGTGCCTTCGAACAGCACCCGGCCATCGTAGATGATGCAGGCGCGATCGACGATTTCGAGTGTCTCGCGGACGTTGTGATCGGTGATCAGCACGCCGATGTCACGATCCCGCAGCTGCACGACCAGTGCGCGGATATCGGCGATGGAGATGGGGTCGATGCCGGCGAAAGGCTCATCGAGCAGCATGATCGAGGGGTTGGCGGCCAGCGCCCGGGCGATCTCGCAGCGCCGCCGTTCACCGCCGGAAAGCGCCATGGCGGGCGCAGCGCGCAGCCGGGCGATATGGAACTCGCCGAGCAACGCCTCGAGCCGGGCGGCGCGGGCCACCGGATCAGGCTCCGAGACTTCGAGCACCGAGAGGATGTTCTGCTCCACCGTCATGCCACGGAAGATCGATGTCTCCTGCGGCAGATAGCCAAGGCCGAGCGCGGCGCGCCGGTACATCGGCAGTCCGGTGATATCATGGCCATCGAGCAGGATGCGGCCGGAATCGGGCATGGCCAGGCCCATGACCGAATAGAAGCAGGTGGTCTTGCCGGCGCCGTTCGGCCCGAGCAGGCCCACGACTTCGCCGCGGCGTACCGAGAGCGACACATCGCGCAGCACCACCCGCTTGTCATAGCGCTTGCCGATGCCATCGACGGAGAGCCCGCGCGCCACGCCAAGCGTCTCCGGGCGCTCCGGCGCCTCGACGGCAATCTCATCGTCATCGAGCAGGGATTCGGTTTCGGCCATCGTCACTCCCACCCGGCAACCGCGTTGCGCAACCAGCCATTAAACTGGCGCGAACTTTGCATAGGCAGCTGCAAACTACCTGTTCCGGTCGCGCTTGCAAAGCGAGCAGCTGCCAAAATTCCAGCCGAAATCGTTGTAATCGCGCCACAGCCGTCGCAAAGCAGCATCATGGCCGCTCCCGAAACCTTCTCGCTGCTCACCCTGGCGCTGCTTTTCGCCACCGGCCTGTGGGCCGGCGCGCAGAATGCCCTGGCCGGCGGCGGCTCGTTCATCACCCTGCCGGCGCTCATCGCTGCCGGGCTGGATCCCAAGCTTGCCAACATCACCAGCACCATGGCGCTGTTCCCCGGCCAGATCACCACGGGGCTGGCCAGCCGCTCGCTGGTGGCCGGCGCCGAGCGGCTGTCGTTCCGCACCTTGGCGATCATCAGCTTCATCGGCGGCATCGCCGGCGCCTTTCTGCTGCTGGTCACGCCATCGCGCACCTTTGCCGCCATGGTGCCATGGCTGGTGCTGGCCGCCACGGCGCTGTTCGCCTGGAGCAGCTTCGGCCCCAAGCCCAAGGCCGGCAGCGAGCCGCCGCCCGCCTGGGTTTCGGCCATCATCCAGACCATCATCGCCACCTATGGCGGCTTCTTCGGCGGCGGCGCCGGCATCATGACGATTGCGGCGCTCACGCTCGCCCGCATGCCGGTGCGCAACGCCGGCGGCACCAAGAATGTGCTGGTCGGCCTCGCCAATCTCTCGGCCGCCGTGGTCTTCGCCTTTTCCGGCGCGGTGGCCTGGGTTGCGGCGCTTGCCATCGGCGTCGGCGCGATGATCGGCGGCTATGCCGGCGCCCGCGCCCTGAAGCTGCTGCCCGAGATGGTGCTCAAGGTCGGCGTCGTGCTGATCGGCGCCGGTCTTACAATCGGGTTGTTCCTCCGCGGCTAGCGCCGCTGGCCGCGCTCATCGATCAGCACTTCGCGCCGGCCGACATGGTCGGGCGTGCTGACAAAGCCATCGCTTTCCATCCGCTCGATGATGCGCGCGGCGTTGTTGTAGCCCACGCGCAGCTGCCGCTGCAGATAGCTCGTCGAGGCCTTTTGCGCCGTCGCGATGATCTCGATGGCGCGGGCATAGACCGCCTCCTCGTCATCGAGCGCGCCGCCGGCGCCGTTGCCGCGCGGCGCTCCCGGCGGCGGCGTGCCCTCCAGCGCCCACTGCCCGTCGATATCGGTCGGCTCCTCGGTGACAGCCTCGACATAGGCCGGCATGCCCTGCTTGCGCCAATGGTCGGCCACGGCCTCGACTTCGTCATCGGTCACGAACGGCCCGTGGACGCGCACCAGCTGCTTGCCGCCAGACATCCAGAGCATGTCCCCCTTGCCCAGCAGCTGCTCGGCGCCCTGCTCGCCAAGGATGGTGCGGCTGTCGATCTTGCTGGTCACCTGGAAGCTGATCCGCGTCGGCAAATTGGCCTTGATGACGCCGGTGATGACATCCACCGATGGTCGCTGTGTTGCCATGATGAGATGGATGCCGGCGGCACGGGCCTTTTGCGCCAGCCGCTGGATCAGGAACTCCACTTCCTTGCCGGCCGTCATCATCAGGTCGGCAAGTTCGTCCACCACCACCACGATCAGCGGCAGCGTCTCGAAATCGAGCACCTCCTCCTCGATGATCGGCGCTTCCGTCTCCGGGTCCCAGCCGGTCTGCACGCGGCGGATGAACGGCTTGCCGCTCGCCTTGGCTTCGATGACCTTCTGGTTGAAATTGGCGAGGCTGCGCACATTGATCGCCGACATCTGGCGATAGCGGTCCTCCATCTGCTCCACGGCCCATTTCAGCGCGCGGATGGCCTTTGGTGGATCGGTGACAACCGGCGCGAGCAGGTGCGGAATCCCGTCATAGGTCTTCAGCTCGAGCATCTTGGGGTCGATCATGATCATCCGGCACTGCGACGGCGGCAGCCGGTAGAGCAGCGACAGGATCATGGCGTTGAGGCCGACAGACTTGCCCGAGCCGGTGGTGCCGGCGATCAGCAGGTGCGGCATCGGCGCGAGATCGGCGATGACCGGGTCGCCGGCAATGTCCTTGCCCAGGATCAGGGGCAGTGTGGCGGTGCGGTCCTCGAAGGCGCGGCTGCCAAGCAGCTCGGAGAGGCTGACCATCTCGCGATGCGAATTGGGCAGCTCGATGCCGATGACATTCTTGCCCGGCACCACTGCCACGCGGGCCGAGAGCGCGCTCATCGAGCGGGCAATATCGTCTGCCAGGCCGATGACACGCGAGGCCTTGATGCCCGGTGCCGGCTCGAGCTCATACATGGTCACCACCGGGCCGGGGCGGACCTCGCCGATGCGGCCGCGCACGCCGAAATCCTCGAGCACCCCTTCGAGCAGCCGGGCGTTCTGTTCCAGCGCTGCTGTATCGATGCGCCGGGTCGGGGTGGCGGGCGGCGGCAGCAGCAGGTCCAGCCCCGGCAGGATGGCGCTGTCCCCAAGATCGAGCGAGGGCTGGCGCTCCTTTTGCTGGCGGCGGCCCGGAACCAGCCCGGCCTGCGGCTCGATGACAACGGTGCGCGGTGCGGCGGGCTGGGGGGCCTCGCCGGTATCTGTGTCATGCACCGGGGCGATGCGGCGCTCGGCGCGCGGTGCCACGGGAAGCTCATCTTCGGATTCCGCATCACGGCGCATCATCAGCGCGATCCGCTCGACAAAGCTTTCCAGCTCATCCCAGCGGATGCCCCAGCCCCAGATGGCCAGGCCGAGGCCCAGCGGCACCAGCAGCACGGCAAGCAGCAGCCCCACCGGCACACCGTCCAGCGCGGCAATCTCGGCGATCGCCAATGTAAGGTTGCCGGAGAGGAAGCCGATGGTGCCGCCCGCGCCGGCAGGGGCGCCAAGGCTCGGCAGCTCCAGCGCGCCGGCCGCCGCCGCCAGCACCACCGCGCCGCCGCCGCTGGCCAGCACGGCGCGGCGCACGGCAAAGTCCGCCTTCTGGATCAGCCGCACGCCGCCCATGGCGATGGCGGGCGCCAGCACCAGCGCCGGCCAGCCGATGAGCTGCAGCAACAGGTCTGCGACATGGCTGCCGATGCTGCTGCCGATGTTGGTGGCAGCGCGGCCGGTGACGGTGTTGAACGAGGGATCATTGGGGGAATAGCTCAGCAGCGCGCCGATGAGCAGCGCCGCGAGCAGCACCAGCGCCGCGCCGCCGGCCCACAGCATGATGCCGGCGAGAAAGACTTTTGCCGCCACAAGCGCGCGCGCCACCGGGCCGGGCGGGCGGGCAGCGCCGGGCCGGCCGGGCTTGCCGGAGATTTTCGCGGCTCTGGTCGCCATGACCGAATGTCCCTATCCCGAAACGGGCCTGTTCACGCTTTGAACCAATATGGCCACGATGACGCACGGCGAGTCGCCGGTCAAGCACGGCCGCTTTCCCCGCCGCAACTTCGGGATGCCGCGGGCCAGCGCCGGCAGTGGGGGCCGGACATCATGTCCCTTGGGGCGGCGCAAGGGATGCGCTAAGTCTGCAGGCATGAACGCAGATGTCATCATCATCGGAGGCGGGCTGATCGGCTCGACTCTCGCCCTCGCTCTCGCCCGGCATGAGCTTACCAGCATCGTGGTGGATACCGCCGATCTGGAGGCAACCACCAGGGCCGGCTTCGATGGCCGGGCCAGCGCCGTGGCCTCCGCTTCGGCGCGGATGCTCGGCGCGCTGGGGCTGGGCGAGGTGCTGGAGAAGCACGGCTGCGCCATTCGCGGCATCCGCGTTACCGACGGCACGGCACCGCAGTTCCTGCATTTCGAGGCCGGCGAGGGTGATGATCCGCTTGGCATCATGATGGAGAACCGGTTGCTGCGCATCGCGCTGCTTGCAGCCGTGCATGAGACGCCCGAGGTGACGCTGGTTGCCCCGGCAACGGTCGCCTCGCTGGTGCGCGATGCCCATGCCGCCACCGTCACGCTCACCGATGGCCGGGTGTTCAGCGCGCCGCTGGCGATTGCCGCCGATGGCCGCCGCTCCGCCACGCGCGAGTCTGCCGGCATCCGGCTGACGGGCTGGTCCTACCCCAATGCGGCGCTGGTCAGCATGGTGGCGCACACGGTTCCGCACGGTAATGTGGCCTGCGAGCTGTTCTACCCGTCCGGCCCGCTGGCGCTGCTGCCGATGGTCGACAGCGAGGATGGCCGCCCACGGACGGCGATCGTCTGGACAGTGGACGAGAGCGTTGCCGCTGGCGCCCGCAAGCTTGGCCCCAAGGCACTGGCTGCGGAAATCGCGGCGCGGGTCGATGGCACGCTCGGCGAGATCGAGGTGATCGCGCCGCAGGCGGTGTGGCCGCTGGGCTATCACCATGCCGCGACCTACCAGGCCGAGCGGCTGTTGCTCATCGGTGATGCGGCGCATGGCATTCACCCGATTGCCGGGCAGGGGCTCAACATGGGCTTCCGCGACGTGGCGGCGCTCGCCGAAGTGCTGGTGGATGCGGCGCGGACCGGGCAGGACCTGGGCGCGCCCGACGTGCTGGCGCGCTATTGCGCCTGGCGCCGCTTCGATAATTCCGTGGTCGGCGCTGTCACCGATGGCCTCAACAAGCTGTTTGCCGTGCCGGGGCGGCTGCCGGCGGCGGTGCGCCGCTTCGGTTTGGCCGGGGTGCAGCGGCTGGGGCCGCTCAAGTCCCGCTTCATGGCCGAGGCGCGCGGGGAAACCGGGCAATTGCCAGCGTTGCTGCGGGGCGAGCTGGTTTAGGAGCGGCTCAGTCCGCCTGCGGGACTTCGCGGGCCTCCTCGATCAGCAGGATCGGCACGCCATCCCGAATCGGATAAGCCAGCCCAGCCCGATCCGAAACCAGCTCCTGCCGCGCTTCATCGAGCCGCAGCGGCGTGCGGCTCATCGGGCAGACGAGCATTGCCAGCAGCTTCGGATCAAGGCGCGGCGTCTCGCTCACTGCAGCGTTGGCCGGTCGTTGCTGCCGCTGCCCTGCGCAAAGGTCATCAGCGCCGTGAGCGTTGCAGCGCGGCTGGCGAGCGTTTCGGCTTCCAGCAGCGCCTGCTTTTCCGCCGGGTCGAACGGGCAGACGCTGGCCAGGGTCGTGACCAGCGATTCGTCATCGGCTGACTTTACCGCCTCCCAATCGGCCGATAGGCCCTGCGCGTCGAGATAGGTGCGCAGCACATCCTCCAGCCCGGCGCGGGCGGCGGAGGCCAGCGCCGGCGGCTCGTCGCGATCATCCTGGAAGCCATGATAATCGGCGATCACCTGGCGGTAGAGCGTCATGCGGTCCAGCTCGGCGGTGATCCGGAAGCGCGAGACGCCGGCGAGCGCGATAAGGATGCGGCCATCCTCCGTCTCGCGATAATCGGTGATGCGGCCGAGGCAGCCGACCTCATAGAGCGCCGGCGGCTTGCCGGTGCCGCGGGGCTGGACCATGCCGATGATGCGGTTGGCAGCGCCGGTCGCGGCCATGGCGTCCTTGACCATGGCGAGGTAGCGCGGCTCGAAGATGTTGAGCGGCAGCAGGCCGCGCGGCAGCAGCAGCGCGCCCGTCAGCGGGAACACCGGCACGGCAACCGGCAACGGCTCCTGTGGGTCGAAGGTTTCGTCGTCGCTCATGAAAACAGGATCGAGCGCAGCTTGGCGCGGGTCTTGATGCTCCA
The DNA here is from genome assembly GCA_002423025.1 of Sphingomonadales bacterium UBA6157. Classification (GTDB taxonomy): domain Bacteria; phylum Pseudomonadota; class Alphaproteobacteria; order Sphingomonadales; family Sphingomonadaceae; genus Sandarakinorhabdus. The sequence goes on from DIUN01000023.1 coordinate 41,785, forward strand.
CGGGTCACCAAGGCCCACGGCTTCGAACAGCTTGAGCAGCCGGGCCTGAGCCGCCGCCTCGTTCCAGCTGCGATCGGCCCTCACGATGGCCAGCAGCTCCTCGGCCGCGGCATCGCGATCCCCGCGTGCCAGCAGCCCGCCGGCCAGCTCGAAGCGCAGGTCGTGCGAATCGGGGCTGGCGGCCAGCTGTGCCTGCAGCCCGGCCAGATCGTCCACCGGCGCGGCCTCGCTGGCCAGCGCCACGGCGGCGCGGGCGCGGGCGACATCGGCATCCTTCGAATCGGCCGGCACGGAGGCGAGCGCCGCAGCGGCGGCCTCCACCTTGCCTCCCGCAAGCAGCGCCAGCGCATATTTTGCCGCCAGCGGCTCGCGCTCGGGCAGTTCACGCACCAGCGCGCCCAGCATTTCCGCGGCTTGTCCGTGCGCGCCTTCCGCCATCGCCTGTTCGGAGGCGTCCACCAGCGCGGCGATCTCGGCCTCGGCATCCGCTTCCCCCGGCGCCGGGGGCGCGCCGGCGAGGAGCCGCTCGATGAACGCCTTCAGCTCGCGCTCGCCCAGCGCGCCCTGGAAGCCATCCACCGGTGCGCCGCCGAGAAAGGCATAGACAGTGGGGATGGACTGGATGCGGAACTGCTGGGCCAGCGTCTGGTTCTTGTCGACATCGATCTTCACCAGCTGCACGCGCGGCGCATTCTCGGCAACGACTCGCTCGAGCAGCGGCGTCAGTGTCTTGCACGGGCCGCACCACTCGGCCCAGAAGTCCACCAGCACGAGCGCGGACTTGGACGCCTCGATGACATCGCGGCGGAAGGCTTCGATGCTGGCTTTTTCGGTTGCGGCAGTGGCGAGGCTGGCCAAGGTCTTGCTCCTGATTTCGTCTTGCCCGGCATATGGGGCTGCGAGGGCAGGTTTGCCAAGGGCAAGCGCCGGCCGGCGATGCCGCAGGGCGGGGGCCGGGCACCTGAAGATTGCAGCTTATGTCAGCCAATTGGCGGTTTTGGCTTGCAAGAGGCGCAATCCTCGTGTTAGCCGCGCCGCTCGCAACGAGATGAGCCGGTTGGCCAGTCTCTTGCCGAGCGGGCGTAGCTCAGGGGTAGAGCGCAACCTTGCCAAGGTTGAAGTCGAGGGTTCGAATCCCTTCGCCCGCTCCATTTTCCAAATCGGAACATGGAGCCAATTGCAAAGCGCAGCGCCACTGGCCCTGTGCCCCCTGCCTTTTGGCACAAGCCATGCTATTGCCCCGCCATGGGTGGACAGCATCATCACGGGCACGGGCATCACCATGGTCATGACCATGGCCACTCCGGCGCCCACTCCCATGGCCACTCCCACGCGCCGGCGGATTTCGGCTTCGCCTTCCGCGTCGGCATCGTGCTCAATCTCTCCTATGTCATTGCCGAGGCCGGTTATGGCATCGCCACCGGCTCGATGGCGCTGCTGGCGGACGCCGGCCACAATCTCTCGGATGTGCTTGGCCTGGTCATGGCCTATGCCGCCGTGCGCCTCGCCGCCCGTGCGCCGAGCGCCCGCTATACCTATGGCCTGAAGCGCAGCACGATTCTTGCCGCGCTGGCCAATGCCGTGTTTCTCATCCTGGCGTGCGGCGCCATCGCCATGGCGGCGGCGGAGCGGCTCGTCGCGCCGCAGCCGGTGCCCGGCGGCACGATCATGGCCGTGGCGGCTGTCGGCATTCTCATCAACGGCTTCACGGCGCTGCTGTTTGCCCGTGGCCGCAAGGGGGATGTCAACATCCGCGGCGCTTGGCTGCACATGCTCGCCGATGCCGGCATTTCCGCCGCCGTTGTCGTCAGCGGCTTCCTCATCCTGAAAACCGGCGCCAGCTGGATCGACCCGCTGCTCAGCCTGCTGGTGGTTGCCGTCATCCTGCGCGGCACCTGGGGCCTGCTGCGCGAATCGCTGGCCATGGCGCTCGATGCCGTGCCGCCGGGCATCGATCCGGCGCTGGTCCAGGGCTTTCTCGCCGCCCAGCCCGGCGTGGCGGCCGTGCATGATCTGCATATCTGGCCGATGGGCACCACGGAGACAGCACTTACCGCGCACCTCGTCATGCCCGCCGGCCACCCGGGGGACGAGGCGCTGGCGGCGCTGGCGGCAGCGCTGGAGGCCCGCTTCGAGATCAGCCACAGCACCATCCAGGTCGAGACCGGCGCCACCGATTGCGTGCTGGCGCCGCTGGAGCGCGTCTGATCGCGCCACATCGCTGCTGACAGGCGGGGCGGCAGGCGCTAACCACCACGCGACTCCGGCAAGCCCAAGGACCGATGCGATGACCGATGCCACTTACGAGACCATCCTTGTCGAGCGCCATGATGCGGTGACTCTGGTGCGGCTCAACCGCCCGCAGGCGCTCAATGCGCTCAACTCGCAGATCCTGGCCGATCTCATCGCCGCCTTTGCCGCTTATGATGCCGATGCCAGCCAGCGCTGCCTGGTGCTCACCGGCAGTGAAAAGGCCTTTGCTGCTGGCGCGGACATCAAGGAAATGTCCAGCCAGTCCTTCGCGGACATGTATGGCAGCAACTTCTTCGGCGGCTATGATCGCGTCACCGCCACCCGCAAGCCGTTCATCGCCGCTGTTTCCGGCTTCGCCCTTGGCGGCGGCTGCGAGCTGGCGATGATGGCGGATTTCATCATCGCTTCTGACACGGCCAAGTTCGGCCAGCCCGAGATCAAGCTTGCCGTCACCCCCGGCATGGGCGGCTCGCAGCGGCTGGTCCGCGCCATCGGCAAGGCCAAGGCGATGGAAATGTGCCTCACCGGGCGGATGATGGACGCTGCCGAAGCCGAGCGCTCCGGGCTGGTGGCGCGCGTCGTGCCCGCTGCCGATCTGGTGGCCGAGGCGCTGAAGACCGCCGCTGCCATCGCCGGCATGGCGCCGCTCGCCGCCATCGCCGCCAAGGAGCAGATCGACGCGGCGTTCGAGATGACGCTTTCCTCCGGCATCCGCTTCGAGCGCCGGCTGTTCCATTCGCTGTTCGGTTCGGCTGACCAGAAGGAAGGCATGGCCGCCTTCATCGAGAAGCGCCCCGGCGTCTGGACCGGGCAGTAACCGCCCGGCGGCGGCAATGAGTCCCCCTGCCGCCGCCTAGCCATGCAGGCTCCCCTGCGTTAAGGCCCGCAACGTCATGATAAAGCCGCTCACCATCGCCTTGCCCAAGGGCCGCATCCTCAAGGAAGCGCTGCCCTTGCTGGCGCGCATCGGCATCGTGCCCGAGCCGGACTTCAGTGATGACAACAGCCGCAAGCTGATGTTCGCCACCAGCCGCGAGGATGTGCGTGTCATCCGGGTGCGCAGCTTCGATGCCGCCACCTTTGTGGCCTTTGGCGCCGCCGAGATCGGCATTGCCGGCAATGATGTGCTGATGGAGTTCGATTTTTCTGAAATCTACGCGCCGATCGATCTCGGCATCGGCCATTGCCGCCTCTCCGTCGCCCAGCCGGCGAGCCTGGACGAGGATATCCGCACGCTCAGCCATGTGCGCGTCGCGACGAAATACCCGTCGCTCACCCGGCGGCATTTTGCAGCCTCCGGCATCCAGGCGGAAGTCATCAAGCTCAACGGCGCCATGGAACTGGCGCCGCTCACCGGGCTGGCCAGCCGCATTGTCGATCTGGTCAGCACCGGAAAGACGCTTGCCGAAAATGGCCTCGTCGAGACGCAGATCATCACCCAGATCAGCTCGCGGCTGATCGTCAACCGCGCTGCCTTCAAGACGCACCCTGCTGTGGTGCCGCTGGTGGAAGCGATTCGCGCTCTTGTGGAACAAGCCGATGCCGCTGCGGCTTGACGCAAGGGACCCCGGATTCTCCGCTGCCTTTGCCGCCCTGGTCGATGACCGGCGCGAGGGCAGCGCCGATGTGTCCGCCGATGTCGCCGGCATCATCGCCGATGTTCGCAAGCGCGGCGATGTGGCGGTGGCCGAGCTCACCCGCAAGTTCGATCGGGTCGATCTCGATGCGCAGGGCTGGGAGATTCCGGCCGCCGAGCTTTATGCCGCGCTGGCCGGGCTGACTCCCGAGCTGCGCGCCGCGCTGGAGCTGGCCGCGACGCGCATCCGCGCTTTTCATGAGCGGCAGAAGCCGGTTGGCAATGATGCCGTGGATGCCGCCGGCGTGCGCACCGGCGTGCGCTGGAGCGCGGTGGAAGCCGCCGGCCTCTATGTGCCGGGTGGCCGCGCCGCCTATCCCTCCTCGGTGCTGATGAACGCCATTCCGGCCATGGTCGCCGGCGTCGATACGCTGGTGATGGTCACGCCGACTCCGGGCGGCGAGGCCAACCCGCTGGTGCTGGCGGCGGCACGGCTGGCCGGCGTCTCCCGCGTCTTCCGCATCGGCGGCGCGCAGGCAGTGGCGGCGCTGGCGCTCGGCACGTCGCGGATTCCGCGGGTCGATGTCATCACCGGGCCGGGCAACGCCTGGGTGGCGGAGGCCAAGCGCCAGCTCTACGGCATCGTCGGCATCGACATGATCGCCGGGCCGTCCGAAGTCGTCATCGTCTCGGATGGCGGCTCGAACCCGGAGTGGATCGCCGCGGACCTGCTGGCGCAGGCCGAGCATGACCCGGTGGCGCAATCCATTCTCATCACGACCAGCGCGGCCGAGGCCGATGCCGTGGCCGCCGCCGTGGAGCGCCAGCTGCTGACACTCAGCACCGCTGCCGTGGCTCGCCAGAGCTGGCGGGATTTTGGCGCGATCATCCTCATTCCCGATCTGGAGGCCGCGCTGCCGCTGCTCGATGCGCTGGCGCCCGAGCATGCCGAACTGATGATTGCCGACCCTGATGCGCTGTTCGCCCGCATGCGCCACGCCGGCTCGGTGTTCCTGGGCCGGCACACGCCGGAGGCCGCGGGAGATTATCTTGCCGGGCCGAACCATGTGCTGCCCACCGGCCGCCGGGCGCGCTTCGCCTCCGGGCTTTCGGTGGTGGACTTCATGAAGCGCACCACCTTTCTGGATTGCGGGCCCGCCGGGCTTGCCGCCATCGGCCCCGCCGGAGCGGCGATGGCGGATGTGGAAGGCCTTGCCGCCCATGCGGCATCGATCAGACTGAGATTGGAATAAGTTCGTGAAGGCCCAGACCATGAAGCGCGTGCGCCAGTTCCACCTGTATTTCGGCGTGTTCTTTGCCCCGGCGATCATCTTTCTGGCGCTGAGCGGCGCATTGCAGACCTTCCGCCTGCAGCAGGCCAGTGGCTGGGACGGTGCGCCGCCACCGGCGTGGATGGCCTGGATGGGCTCGGTGCATATCGATCAGGCGGTGCCTGCCGCCGAGGCGCACCAGCCAGAGGCGAAACCCGCTGGTCCGCCGGCGCCCAAGAGCGAAGCCGATGTGAAGAAGGCCGAAGCGAAGGCCGCCCGCGCCAAGGCGGCGCTGCCGGTGAAGATCTTCACCCTCTCCGTCGGAATCGCGCTGATCCTGTCAACGTTGCTCGGCCTCGCCATCGCGCTCAACAGCCGCGCCACGCGCCGCACCGCGCTCATCATGCTCGTTGCCGGCTCGGCGATCCCGCTGGCGCTGCTGCTGGCGTAAGTTTCGGGCGGGGGAGCGGCCCGGTGCCTGCTCCCCCGAACGGCACTAAGCCTCAGGCGGCGTAAACGCTGCGCTCGAACGCCGCCAGCACCGCCATCGCCCCCGGATCACCGAACGGCAGATGCTGCATCAGCAGCACGGCTGCGACATCCCGGGCCGGATCCACCCAGAAATAGGTGTTGGCGATGCCGGCCCAGCCTAGGCTGCCGGCGCTGCGGCCATTGGGGCCGGTTTCCGGATTGATGAGGAAGCCAAGGCCCCAGCCCGGCGTCATGTCGGGGAACCAGTCGATCGCCAGGGACAGCGCCGGCATGGCGGTGTCCATCTGCCCGGCGCGCAGCTGGCCGATCTGGTTGCGGCTCATCTCGGCAACGGTTTCGGGCGCAAGGACAGTGGCGCCATCGAGGCTGCCGCCATTCAGCAGCATGCGCAGGAAGCGCAGATAGTCCGCGGCTGTGCCGGAGAGCCCGGCGCCGCCGGCGAGGAACTCGGCATCCTTGCCGCCGCCAACGCTGATCGGGAATGGTACCAGCGTGCCATCCGGCCCACGCGCGTGCATCGGCGCCAGCCGCGCCTTGACGGCCTCATCGAGCGGAAAGCCGGTGTCCGTCATGCCCAGCGGCGTGAAGATGTTCTCGGCCAGGAAGGCATCGAGCCGCTGGCCGCTGGCGGCCTCCACGGCCAGCCCGACCCAATCGGTGCTGATGCCATAGTTCCAGTTCTCGCCCGGCTCGAACAGCAGCAGCGCATCGAGCGAGGCGAGCGTGCCGGGCGCCGGCGGGCCAGCCGGGCCATGGGCGCGCAGCAGCTCGGGATTGGCGAAATCATAGCCAAAGCCCGATGTGTGGGTGAGCAGCTGGCGCAGCGTGATCGGCTTGGTGGCCGGACGCAGGATCGGTGCGCCGGCATCATTAAAGCCGGTGATGACCTGCCGGTTGCCGAGCTGCGGCAGCAGGCCCGCCAGCGGCGCATTGAGAGTCAGCAGCCCGCGCTCCACCAGTTGCATGGCGGCAACAGACACCACGGCCTTGGTCATCGAGGCGAGCTGGAAGATCGTGTCGGCAGCAGCGGTGCCATAGGCCTCGCTGCGCCGCACGCCCTTGCTGTCCCCCACCATGGCGACGGCGCCCGGGATGCCGCTGGCGGCCAATGCGGCGTTGATTGCGTCTGTCATTCTGCCCTCGCTGGACGCTGGAAGCGCCAAATAAGCCCGATGCTGGAAGCGCCGAATACGCTCAGTGCTTGAAGTGTCGCATGCCGGTGTAAACCATCGCCAGCCCGCGCTCGTCGGCGGCGGCAATCACCTCGGCATCGCGGATCGAGCCGCCCGGCTGGATGATGGCGGTGGCGCCGGCTTCCGCCGCGGCGATCAAGCCATCGGCGAAGGGGAAGAAGGCATCGGAGGCCACGGCACTGCCGGAGGTGCGCGGCTGCGCCCAGCCGGCCGCCTCGGCAGCGTCGCGCGCCTTCACCGCCGCGATGCGGGTGGAATCAAGCCGGCTCATCTGGCCGGCGCCGATGCCGGCCGTGCTGCCGCCCTTGGCATAGACAATGGCGTTGGACTTGACGTGCCGTGCCACCGTCCAGGCGAACAGCATGTCGGCCCACTCGGCGTCCGTCGGTTCGCGCTTGGTCACCACCTTGCACTCGGCACGGCTGACAGCGCCATTGTCCCGGGATTGCACCAGCATGCCGCCGCCGATCTGGCGCAGCGCCAGCCCGGCGCGGCGCGGATCGGGCAGGGCGCCGGTGAGCAGAAGCCGCAGGTTCTTCTTGCCGGCAAACACCGCCAGCGCATCGGCATCGGCGCCCGGCGCGATCACGACTTCGGTGAAGATGCCGGCAATGGCCTCCGCTGTCGGGCCATCGAGCGGCTGGTTGACCGCGATGATGCCGCCAAACGCCGAGACCGGATCACAATCGAAGGCGGCCTTGTAGGCCTGTGCCAGCGAGCTGCCGGTGGCGACGCCGCAGGGGTTGGCGTGCTTGATGATGGCGCAGGCCGGGCCGGCATCGCGGAACTCGGCGATCAGCTCCAGCGCGCCATCGGCGTCATTGAGGTTGTTGTAGCTCAGCTCCTTGCCCTGCACCTGGCGGGCCGCGGCAACGCCGGACGCGCCGGACTGCGGCAGGTAGAGCGCTGCCTGCTGGTGCGGGTTCTCGCCATAGCGCAGCGTCTCGGCGCGGGTGAGCGCCAGCGCCAGCACGGGCGGGAACTGCTCGGCTTGGTCGGTGATGCCGAACCAGCTGGCCACGGCCGCGTCATAAGCTGCGGTATGGGCAAAGGCCGCGGCCGCGAGGCGCTTGCGCAGCGCCAGCGTCGTGCCGCCGCCATTGGCATCGAGCGCGGCGATGAAGTTCTCATACTGGCCAGGGTCGGTCAGGATCGCCACGTCGCCATGGTTCTTGGCGGACGAGCGCACCATCGCCGGGCCGCCGATATCGATATTCTCGATGATCTCGTCGCGCGCCGCGCCCTTCGCCACGGTAGCGGCGAACGGGTAGAGGTTGATCACCGCGAGATCGATGGGGAGGATGCCGTTGGCGTCCATCGCCGCGACATGCTCGGCATTGTCGCGCAGCGCCAGCAGGCCGCCGTGGACGCGCGGGTGCAGCGTCTTGACCCGGCCGTCCATCATCTCGGGGCTGCCGGTCAGCTCCGCCACGTCCTGCACCGCATGGCCCCAGCCGCGCAGCGCCGCCGCCGTGCCGCCGGTGGAAACCAGCGCCACGCCATGCCGCACCAGCGCTGCCGCCAGCGCCTCCAGCCCGGCCTTGTCACTCACCGAGAGCAGCGCCCGGCGCACCTTCACCACATTGTCCATTGTCAGTCCCTGAGTTGTTGTCCGGCTCAGCGGCCGGCGCGCTTGAAGCTCCAGCCGATGCTTGCCACGGCCTTTTCGGTTCGTCCGGATACCACCAGCTGCTGGGTCTTGTGCAGCGTGCCGGCCGGATCAATCCACAGCGACGGCTCGATGCTCACCGTGCCACCGCGCGCCTTCATCGCCCACAGCCGCCCGCCCGGCAGCTTGAGCAGCGCCCCGGCGCTATCGGCGGTGGGCGTTGCCGCCACGCCCGGCCCGAGATGGAAGCGAATGTCGAAATCCCGCTCCGGCCGGCGCCGCAGCCGCCCGGCGGGCGCCGCCTCGATGGCATCCTCGCCGCGCAGGTCCTGCCCATCGACGGAGAGGAACAGCCGCCGCTTGACCAGCATGCCGAAGCGCTTGGCATAGCCATCATGCCCGGCCTCCAGCCAGTGCCCGGCCTCGCTGCTGCGCAGCTGCACGGTCGCCTCCTCCACGCCCAGCCCCAGCCCGCCATCCTCGCGGATGCGCGTGCTGTTGGTATCGGCGATGGTGAGGGTGGAGTGCGCCGCCGTGGTGCGCAGCCCGGCGGCCAGCGGCCCGGGCAGCGGGCTGGCCAGCCCGCGCTCGCCGCCGCAATTGGTGATGAGGCGATCCTTGCCGTCGCTCATCTCGAAGGCCAGCGTGCCGGCATGGCCGCTCAGCGCCAGGCGTGCCGGCGGCGGCGGCCCGGCATCCACCACCACCACGGTCTTGCCCGCCACCAGCCGGTAATAGCCGCTCCACCGCCCGCTGCGGCTGAGCGCCGTGCCGGTGGCGGCACGCTTTGCGAGTGCCTCCAGCGGTGCCGTGCCAATCGCCGCGCCCCCATGCCAGGCGCCGATGATGTCATCCCCCAGCATCAGCCCGCGCAGGCTCGGCACCAGCCGCCCGAGCGAATCCGCGAACACCAGCGGCTCGCGCATGCCCAGCGCCGGCCCGGCGCTACCGGCGAGCAGCAGCAGCTCGGCCAGCGCCAGCGCATCCACCGGTGCGCGGGTGATCATGCCGCCATCCGGCAGCACCAGTGCCGGCAGCAGCTTCTCCAGCCCGGCCAGCGCCGCCCCGGCGCGCACCTCGCCCCCCGGAATCAGCATGCCGGCGGCATAAAGCCCGGCCAGCGCCTCGGCCCGCGCCAGGCTGTCCGGCAGGCGGAAGGCGGCGCGATCGAGATGCCGCGCCCAGGTGGCGATGCCGCCGAGCAGCCGGGCGCGATATTGCTGGTTGGTGGAGGAGAGGATCAGCGGCGCATGGGCCAGTGCCATCAGCAGCCGCCGCCCGCTCACATCCGCACGCCAGGCCCCGGCCTCGAAGCTCTGGAACTGGTCGAGCCAGCGCGCCACCAGCGCCTCGGCGGCCAGGCAGCGGCTCTTCTCGTCGGCCGGGCTCACCTCAAGGTCGCGCAGCCAGCTCCAGCCATGCGCCCAGTCCCGCCAGGCAAGCGGGTGTGAAGGCGCGGCAAAATCAATGTCCCGCACCATCGCGGTGTGCCCGGCATGGATCAGCCGGCCGGCGAGGATGCGCTCGCCCAGCCCGGCCTCGCCCGGCGCCGGATCGTCGAGCACGCCGAGCAGCTTCAGCGGGTGCCGGCCGCGCAGCCGCAGCTTGTGCAGCGGCGTCTGGTAGAGCGAGGTCGTCATCCGCGCCGCGAGGCGCTCCGAGAGCGAGAGGCCCTTGTCCCCGCCAACGCGCAGCAGCTTCTGCTCGCTTTCCTCGGCGGCGGCGATCGGCTTGGCGGTCTTGGTGACCCGAGCCGGCGGTGCGGGCAGGGCTGCGCCTTCGCCCTCCGTGTCGTCGGTCCCAGGCGGGAGCGCCATGCTCAGCCTCGCAGGGCGGCGATGTTGGCTGCGTACTGCGCCGGCCCGCCGCGGAAGGTGGCGGTGCCGGCCACCAGCACATCGGCTCCGGCGCTGATGGCGCGCGGCGCGGTGAGCGGATCGATGCCGCCATCCACCTGCAGGTCGATGGTCTTGCCGGTCTTGTCGATCGCCTTGCGCAGCGCCTCGATCTTGCGGAGCTGGCTCTCGATGAAGCTCTGCCCGCCAAAGCCGGGGTTGACGCTCATCACCAGCACGAGATCGACATCCTCCAGCACATAATCGAGCATCTTGGCGGGCGTCGCGGGGTTGAGCGAAACGCCGGCCTTCTTGCCGAGCGCCTTGATGCGCTGGATCGAGCGGTGGAGATGCGGCCCGGACTCGGGGTGCACGGTCAGGATATCGGCCCCGGCCTCGGCAAAGGCATCCAGATAGGGGTCCGCCGGCGAGATCATCAGGTGCACGTCCATGATGAGGCTGGTGTGTGGGCGCAGCGCCTTCACCACCATCGGTCCGATGGTGATGTTGGGCACGAAATGCCCGTCCATCACATCGACATGGACATAATCCGCCCCGGCCGCCTCGATGGCGCGGACTTCCTCACCCAACCGGGCAAAATCCGCCGAGAGGATCGACGGGGCGATGCGAACAGGTCCCTGCATGGCTTGGCTCTAGCAGCGTGCGGGGCCGGGGGGTAGGGGGCTGTGCGCCATTGCGAGCCGAACCGCCGACCAAAGCCATTTTGCAGGGTTGCGAGCCTTCGCCAGCGGTTTATGAGGCAAAACATGTCCACCGCGCCCGAAAGCAGACGATGAATCGCCTGAAAACGCGCGGAATGAGGCTGTTTCAGCCAATTCTGGCCGGTGCCAGCCTGAAGGACAGGCTCATCGCGGCGCTTGGCGCGCTGCTGGGAATCGCCTTTGCCGCCATCCTCTGCACGCTGCTGGCGCCGCCCGGCGCCGGCGTCCTGCTGCTTGTCGGGCCGATGGGCGCCTCGGCGGTGCTGCTGTTCGTGGTGCCTGCCAGCCCGCTCTCCCAGCCCTGGCCGGTGCTGGGCGGCAATGTGGTTTCCACGCTTGTTGGCGTGGCGGCGGCAACGCTGGTGCCGCAGCCTGCGCTGGCCGCCGGGCTTGCGGTTGGCGGCGCGATCCTCGCCATGTCCCTGCTGCGCTGCCTGCATCCGCCCGGCGGTGCCTCGGCGCTGGTGGTGGTGCTGGGCGGCCCGACGGCGCTTTCCGCCGGCTATGGCCAGGCGCTGGTGCCGGTGGGGCTGAACGCGCTGGCGCTGCTGGCGGCGGCCTGGCTGTTTCACCGCGTGTCGGGCCATGCCTATCCGCACCGCCCGGCCGCCCCGCTGCCATGGCGCCCCGGCCTGCACCGCACCGATATCGATCTCGCGCTGGCCGACCTTGGCGAAACCTTCGATATTGCCCCCGAGGATCTCGACCTGCTGCTGCAGCGCGCCGAGCACCACGCTGCCATCCGGGCAAAGCCCCAGCCCTGACCGGCCCGCACCTATGGCATGCACAAGTTTTCCTGTTGCCCCTGCGGCATGACAGCCGCGGCACCGAGCGTGTATCGAAAGCCTTCCTGAGCCATAGGAGATTGCGCCTCAGTGCCGGACCTCGCGACGCTCGACCTCATGGCGGTGCTGCCATATGTGCTCGTCGGCTTTGCTGCGCAGCTCGTCGATGGCGCGCTTGGCATGGCCTTTGGCGTCATCTCAAGCACGCTGCTGGTCTCCGTGCTTGGCGTTGCCCCGGCGCAAGCTTCGGCCGGCGTGCACCTGGCGGAAATCTTCACCACCGGCGCATCGGGTGCCAGCCATGCCTTTTTCCGCAATATCGATTGGAAGCTGTTCCTGCGCATCGTCGTGCCCGGCGTCATCGGCGGGGTGAGCGGTGTCTATGTGCTCACCAGCATCCATGCGGAAGATGCCCGGCCGTTCGTGATGGCCTATCTCGCTTCCATCGGGCTCCTGCTGCTCTATCGCGCCTGGCGCTTTCCCACCCCGCGCTTCGGTGATCCGCGCGTCGTGGCGCCGCTCGGGCTTGTCGGCGGCTTTCTCGATGCGTCCGGCGGCGGCGGCTGGGGGCCGGTCGTCACCTCCAACCTGCTGCTGCAGGGGACCGAGCCGCGCAAGACCATCGGCACGGTGAGCGCCTCGGAATTCGTGCTGACGCTCAGCATCTCGGCGGCGTTCATCGTCCAGCTCGGCTTCGCGGCCTTTACGGTGGCGACGCTCGGCCTGCTGGTCGGCGGTGTCATCGCAGCGCCGCTCGGCGCGTTCGTGGCGCACCGCATCTCGCCGCGCCCGCTGCTGATGATCGTCGGCGCGGTGCTGACGCTCACCAGCGGCTTCAGCATCTGGCGGGCGCTCCTCTAACCCGCCTCTCCCGCTTGCGGGAGAGGCGAGAGAAGCGCCGCTTGGCGCGGCCCGGGTGAGGGTGTTTCTTCCTGCGAGGTTGGGCACACCCTCACCCGCCGCGCTGGCGCGCGAGTCGCCTCTCCCGCAAGCGGGAGAGGGGTTTGGCACGTCGAGTTTCATCCCCCCGGCACGCACGTTTCTCTACCCCCCTCTCCCGCTTGCGGGAGAGGCGAGAGACGCGCCGCTTTGGCGCGGCCCGGGTGAGGGTGTTCTTTCCTGCTAGGCCAGGCACACCGTCACCCGCCGCACTGGCTCAGCCCAGCTTCTTGAACCGCGCGATGAAAAAGCCGTCCATCCCGCCTTCGGCTTCCAGCATCCCCGGCAGCGTCCGCAGCCAGCCTTCGCCTGTCGGCGCCAGGCCGAGCGGCACTTCGCCCGGCTCGAACGGCGCGCGCGGCAGCGTGGCGATGATCCGCTCGGCAATGCGCTCGCCCTCGCGCTGGTCGAGCGAGCAGGTGGCATAAACGAGTGTACCGCCGGGCTTGAGCCAGGCCGAGGCCCGGCGCAGCAACGCCGCCTGCAGCATGGTGAGCGGCGCGATATCGCGGCTGCCCTTCAGGTGCAGCACATCGGGATGGCGGCGGAAGATGCCGGTGGCCGAGCACGGCGCGTCGAGCAGGATGCGATCATAAAGCGTCCCCGGCTCCCAGCGCAGCGCGTCCCCCACCGCGATCGTCGCGGTGAGCCCGGTGCGGGCGAGGTTCTCGCGCACCCGGTCGAGCCTTGGCTCGGCCACGTCCACGGCGGTCACATCACAGCCGAGCGCGGCGAGCTGCAGCGTCTTGCCGCCGGGCGCGGCGCAGAGGTCGAGAATTTTCTCCCCCGGCTGGGCGCCCATCAGGCGCACCGGCAGCGAGGCGGCAAGATCCTGCACCCACCAGGCGCCCTCGGCAAAGCCGGGCCACTCGGTGAGCGCGCCGCCCAGCGCCTTCTGGCGTGGCACGCGGACATGGCCGGGCAGCAGGCTGATGCCGCCCAGCGCTTCGGCCCAGCGCGCGGTTTCCGCAGGGTCGCGCAGCGTCAGGTCGGTCGCCGGCTCATCGGCGAGCGAGCGGGCGGCGGCTTCGGCCACCTCCGGCCCCCATTCCATCGCCCAGCGGATGGCGAACAGGTCTGGCAGATGCGGGGTTTCGGGCAGGCTGGCGTTGCCGCGCATCAGGTTGCCGAGCACGCCATGCACCAGCCGGCGCGGCCCGCCTTCCACCAGCGGCAGCGCCGTGGCGACAGCGGCGTGCTGCGGTGTGCCGAGCTTGAGCCAGCCGGCCAGCGCGATGCGCAGCACCATGCGGGCGCGGGCATCCTCCGGCAGCGGCTTGGGGGTGGCGCTGTCGATCAGCGCATCAAGGTCTGCCAGCCAGCGCAGCACGGTGGAGGCGAGATGGCGGGCCAGCGCCCGGTCATTGCCCATGGCGATGCCATCGAGGGCATTTTCCAGCGCCAGCTCAAGTGGCGTGCCGCGGCCGAGCACGGCCATCAGCAGCCGCAGCGCACCGCGCCGTGCCGGCACACCGGCGGTGGCCTGCACAGGCTTTTCCTTCTGCAGCCGAGGTTCGAAACTAGCGATTTTTGCCTCCCAGGACTCCGCTGAGCCGCGACCAGTAGGTGACGGGGAACAGGCGGGTGATGATATCGATGAACTTGGCATCCGCGCCGATCAGGATGCGGTGCTGGCGGCGCTCCATGCCGGCGATGATGATGTTTGCGGCCTGCTCGGGCGTGGTCTTGGCGGCCTTTTCGAACTCGGCGTCAAAGTCCACATCGGTAGGCGTGCCGGGCATCGCCGCGATGCGCTTGGAGTTTTTCGCCACACTGGTCTTTACGCCGCCGGGGTGGACACGGGTGACGCAGATCTGCGGATCGGTGACAGCCAGCTCCAGGTGCAGCGCCTCGGTGAGGCCGCGCACGGCATATTTGGAGGCGTTGTAGGCGCTCTGCGTCGGGTAGCCCATCATGCCGAACACCGATGAGATGTTGACCAGCCAGGCCTTGTCGCTCTTCTTGAGGTGCGGGAGCGCGGCGCGGCAGCCCTCCACCACGCCGGTGAAGTTCACGTCCATCACCCGGTTGAAATCCTCGCGCGGGCAATCCGCGAACGGCGCCACCACGCTCAGCCCGGCGTTGTTGATGATGCCATCGAGCCGGCCGAACTCCGCTGCCGCGCCATCCACCCAGCGGAACAGCGCATCGGTGTCCGTCACATCGAGCACGGTGGTGCTGGCCGGGCGATTGCCGAGCAGGCGCTTGGTTTCGGCAAGGCCCGCGGCATCCCGGTCTGCCAGGGCCAGCGTGGCGCCCTTGGCGGCCAGCGCCAGCGCCAGCGCCCGCCCGATGCCGCTGCCGGCGCCGGTCAGCGCGATCACCCGTGTCTCGAAACTCTCGGCCATATCGCCGCTGCCCCTTTTCTGCGGCGCTTGCTGCGCCTAACTCCCCCCTAGACGAGCCTTGCCGAAATCGGAAACCCGCATGACTGACGAAACCAAGCCGGAAACGACGCCCGATGTGCCGGAAGCGGCGCCCAAGCCCGTGGCGGCCCCTGATGCTGTATCACCGCCGCCAGAAGTCGGTGGCCGCGGCGGGCCGGACCCGGTGCGCTATGGTGATTGGGAAAAGGGCGGAATCGCCGTCGATTTCTAGGCTGTGACGCGGGGCTGCCCCGCTTCACTCCGCCTTCAGCGGCCGCGCCAGCAGCGCCGCCACCGTCTCGCCCACCGGTGCGCCGTCCAGCATGGCGGCAACGGCGCGGGTGATCGGCATGTCCACGCCGGCTGCTTCCGCCGCCGCCAGCAGCACCGGCGCCGTGCTGGCGCCTTCCGCCACGGTGCGGGCGTCGCGCAGCAGCTCGGCGGCCGTCCTGCCTTGGCCCAGACCCATGCCGAGCGTGAAATTGCGGCTGCTCGCCGAGGAGCATGTGAGCACCAGGTCTCCCAGCCCGGACAGGCCGGCTAGCGTTTCCGCCCGGGCGCCCTTGGCGACGCCAAAGCGGGTCATCTCGGCAAAGCCGCGCGCGATCAGCGCGGCGCGGGCGTTCAGCCCAAGGCCGGCGCCTTCCACCACGCCGCAGGCGATGGCCAGCACGTTTTTCACCGCGCCGCCGATCTCGGCGCCGGTGACGTCGTCAGAGAGATAGGGCCGGAACAGCGGCCGGGCGAGGCGCTGCACCAGTTGCTCGCCCAGCGCCGCATCGGCGCAGGCCAGCGTCACGGCGGTGGGCAGGCCGCGCGCCACTTCCCCGGCAAAGGTCGGCCCGGAGAGCACGGCGAGCGGGCAGCCGGGCGCCACATCCGCCACCACATCGGCCATCAGCTTGAGCGTGCCGGCCTCGATGCCCTTGGCGCAGAGCACCAGCGCCGGCTGGCCGGACAGGTCTGCCGCCGCCAGCACCGGGCGCAGATGCTGGGCCGGGGCCACCACCAGCCACAGGTCTGCCGCGCGCAGGTCCGCCAGGGTGCCTGTGGCCGATATGCGTGGGGAGAGCGCCACGCCGGGCAGGAAACCGCTGTTGGCGTGCGCGCTGTTGATCTCGGCGACGACGTCGGGCTCGCGCGCCCAGAGCAGCACATCCTCGCGCGCCGCCATCACCTGCGCCAGCGCCGTGCCCCAGGCGCCGCCGCCGATGACTCCGATCATGCCCTTACTCCTGCGCCGCGCACGGCTTCCGCGCCCGGGTCCAGCGGCCAGCGTGGCCGGGCCGGGGCATCGAGCGTATCGGTGAGGCCCAGCGCCAGCCGCTCGGCGCCGGCCCAGGCGATCATCGCGGCATTGTCCGTGCACAGCCAGAGCGGCGGCGCGACAAAGCCGAGCCCGGCGCGCTCCGCCACGGCGGCCAGCGCCGCGCGGATATGCTGGTTGGAGGCGACGCCGCCGGCCACCACCAGCGCAGTCGCCTGCGGAAAGGTGGTGATGGCCTTTCTGGTGCGATCGACAAGGCAATCGGTCGCCGCGGCCTGGAAGCCGGCGGCCAGATCCTGCCGCGCCTCGGCCGAATCGGGCGAGCCCAGCGCCTGCCACTGGCGCAAGACCGCCGATTTCAGCCCGGCGAAGGAAAAATGCGGCTCCTCCGAGCCTAGCAACGGCCGTGGCAGCGCAAAGCGCCGGGCATCGCCCAGCCTGGCCGCGCGCTCCACCGCCGGGCCACCGGGAAAGCCCAGCCCGAGGATTTTCGCGGTCTTGTCGAACGCCTCGCCGATGGCGTCATCGATGGTCGTCGCCAGCCGCCGGTAGCGGCCGACGCCCTCCACGCCGAGCAGCTGGCAATGCCCGCCCGAGACGAGCAGCAGCAGATAGGGAAATTCCAGCGTCGCATCCGCCAGCCGCGGCGAGAGCGCATGGCCCTCCAGATGGTTGATCGCCAGCAGCGGCTTGCCGGCGGCAAAGGCCAGCGCCTTGCCGGTCACCAGCCCCACCATCACCCCGCCGATCAGCCCCGGCCCGGCAGTGGCGGCGATGGCATCGATATCGGCCAGCGTCACCCCGGCTTCGGCCAGCACCTCTGCCACCATCGGCGTGAGCCGCTCGGCATGGGCGCGGGCGGCCAGTTCGGGCACCACGCCGCCAAACGGCTTGTGCTGCTCATCCTGGCTGGCGATGCGCTGCGCCACGATGGTCCTGTCCCCGCGCACCAGCGCCACGGCGGTTTCATCGCAGGAGGATTCGAGTCCGAGGATCAGGCTGGTGGTCACGCGCTTCCCATATAGGGCCACCGCGCGCTGGTCCAATGCTCAGCCCCAGCGCGAGCGGCGCACCGCCACCACCGAGGCCAGGCCATAGGCCAGCATGCCCAGCCCGAGCAGCCCGAACAGCGCCCAGATGGGGGCGGAGATGCTGGCCAGCCAGAAGCCGCCAAGCGCCACCACCACCAGCCGCAGCGTGCCGGCGAGCACGATGCCGCCCACACGCCCGGCTGCCATCGAGGAGAAGAACAGGCTCATGCCGAAGCCGAAAAAGCCGAAGCCCGGCCCGGCCCAGCGGAAATACAGCCCGGCCGCCGCCAGCGTATCGGCATCATCGGTGAACATTCGCGCCCACAGCTCCGGCGCCAGCGCCAGCCCGATGCCGACCAGCCCGAGCATGCCCCCGGCCAGCGCCGCCGCCATCCAGGCCGCCCGCCGCGCCCGCGCCACCATGCCAGCGCCCACGGCATTGCCGACCAGCGGCACCGAGGCCACGCCGATGGCAAAGGCCAGCGGGTTGAGCAGGAACTCCAGCCGCGTGCCGATGCCATAGCCGGCCAGCGCCGTGGGGCCGAAGCCCGCCACCAGCCGGTTGACGATGACGATGGTGAGCACCGTCTGCAGCGGCGAGACACAGGCCATGGCGCCCACCTTGAGGATATCGGTGAACAGCTTGCCGCTCAGCGGCGTGGTGGCAGGGGAGAGCCGCACCGCCGCCCGCCCCGAGCGCAGATAGAAGAACAGGAACAGCGCCCCGCACGCCGGTGCCACCACTTGCCCGGCCGCAACGCCCGGCATGCCGAACTGCGGCACCGGCCCCAGCCCCAGCCCGAGCACGCCGCCCACCACCACCTGCATGGCCGAGATGACGAAGATGGTGGCCGAAGGCACCCGCATGTTGCCGGCGCCGCGCAGTACGGCGCCGAGCAGGTTGGTCAGCCACACGCCCGCAGAGCCGAGGAACGCCACGCTGGCAAAGGCCGTCGCCTGGCGCAGCGCCGCGCCCTCGCCGCCGATGAGGCGGAACAGCGCCGGGCCGAACACCAGCATGGTGAGCGTCACGGTGAGGCCGGCGGCCAGGCCGATCCACAGCGCGTGCGTCGCCAGCGCATCGGCGCGCGCCTTGTCCCCGGCGCCCAGCGCCCGGCTGATCGCGGAGGACACGCCGCCGCCCATCGCCCCGGCGGAGAGCATCATCTGCAGCATGATGATGGGAAACACGATCGCCATGCCCGCCAGCGCCGGCACGCCGAGCCGCCCGACATAGGCCGTCTCGGCGATCGCCGCGATCGAACCCATCGTCATCGCGCCGATGTTGGGCAGGGCAAAGCGCACCAGTTGCGGCAGGATCGGCCCGGTCAGCAGCGGGTTGGCAAGCTGCGGGTCGGCGCTGGGAGCCGCTGTCTTGCTCATGCTGGCCAAGGTGGGTGCTTCCAAAGGAAAGTATCGAGCCCACCATGGCTTGGCCTGCCGCGCGTGTCGATGTCCGCAACGCCGCTATCCACCCACCGGCCCCAGCGGATTGTGCTTTTTGGGCCACACCGCCCAATTTCATCAAGCGTTTGCGCCAGATCAAAGTCGGCGGCCCGCGCCAGGCCCACAGCCGCCCTGTCACCCCAGCAGGAGCTATTCCATGACCGTCATTCGCCCCATCATCGCCGCCGCGCTTGCCGCCGCCGCCCTCGCCAGCCCCGCCGCCGCCGCGCAGGGCGATGTGCTCATCCGCGTTCGCGCCATCCTCGTTGCCCCCAACGAGAGCGCCGGGCCGGTGCTGCCAACCTTTCCCACCGCCTCGGTGAATGTCGGCAACAGCGTCATGCCCGAGATCGATTTCACCTACATGATGACCAACAACATCGGTGCCGAGCTGATCGTGGCCACCACCAAGCACAGCATTACCGGCAATGGCGCGCTTGCGCCTGTCGGGAAGCTGGCCAGCACCTGGGTGCTGCCGCCGACGCTCACCCTGCAGTATCACTTCATGCCGGAAGCCAAGGTCCGCCCCTATCTCGGCGCCGGCATCAACTATTCGATCTTCTACTCGTCGAACGCCAGCGATGGCCTTGAGGGCGCCATCGGCGCCACCGGCGTCAAGCTGAAGGACAGCTTCGGCTATGCCGTGCAGGCCGGCGTCGATTTCGACATCACCGAGAAGGTCTTTCTCAACCTCGATGTGAAGTACATCGACATGACGACCAAGGCGACGCTCACCACCGGCGCGCTGGTCAACACCGTCGATGTGAAGATCAACCCGATTGTCGCCGGCATCGGCATCGGCATGCGCTTCTGATGCGCCGCTCCGGCTGGCAGGGGGCAATACGCTCCCGGCCAGCCGGAGGCCCGTTCAGGCGAACACCAGCCCCTCGAACGCGCCGGATTTCCGCCAGCCGTCGATATAGTTGAAATAGGCCACCGCGCCCGCCGGATGGCCGACGCCGAACGCCGCCCGGGCATCCTGCCCGGCACCCTCGTTGTTGTAGTAGCCCGGCGTGCAGTCCGGCGCCGCCCCGGCCATCATCCCCGGCCCGGTCATCAGGAACTTCACCCATTTTTCCTGCGCCTCCGGGTCCGCATCCACCCGCGCCGCGCCGGCCCTGAGCGCATGGCTCACCACGGCGGCAATCGTGTCTCCCGCGTCCGTCCAGTTGTGCGGCACATTGATGATGAAGTTCGCGGCCTGGGCAAACTGCACGATGAAGGCGTTGGGAAAGCCATGGACATGCAGCCCATGCAGCGTCCGCATCCCCTCCGACCACGCCTCGGAGAGCCGGCGGCCGCCCACCCCTGCGATATCGAACCCGGCCCGCCGCTCATGCGAGGTGCCGACTTCAAAGCCCGAGGCATAGATGATGCAATCGACCTCATAATGCTGGCCGCCGACCCAGAAGCCGGTCTCGTCGATCCGTTCGACGCCCTTGCCATCGGTATCGATGAGCTGGGTGCCGGGCTCGTTGAACGCCTGCAGATAGGCATCATGGAAGCACGGCCGCTTGCACAGCTGCCGGTACCAGGCCTTCAGCTTCTCGGCGGTCTCTTTGTCGTCCACGATCGCCTCGGCGCGGGCGCGGATCTCGGACATCTTCTCGATATCGGCATCCTCATAGGCCGCCATCATGCCCTCGGGCGTCATCCTGTCCATAGGCAGGCCCATGATGCGCTCGCGGATGCGCTTGGTCAGGTCGGTCCAGCCGTCCTGCACCAGATCCTCCGCCGGCGGCGGCCCCATGCCGACATTGGCGGCAAAGTTCATCAGCCAGCGCTTCTGCCAGCCCGGCGTCGCCATGCCCTCGAACCACTCGGGGTCGATCGGCGCGTTGGCGCGCACATCCACCGAGGAGGGCGTGCGCTGCACCACATAGAGCGTGCCGGCGGCGCGGGCGAGGTGCGGCACACACTGCACCGATGTGGCGCCGGTGCCGATGATCGCCACCCGCTTGTCGCCCAGCCTGTCCAGCGGCGCGCCATGCGTGTCTCCGCCGGTATAGTCATAATCCCAGCGGCTGGTGTGGAAGCTGTGGCCCTTGAAGCTCTCGATGCCCGGAATGCCCGGCAGCTTGGGCACGTGCAGCGGCCCGGTGCCCATGCCGATGTAGTCGGCGGTGAAGCGATCCCCCCGGTCGGTGGTGACGACCCATACGGTCTTCTCCTCGTCCCACACCATGTCGGTGACGCGGGTGTGGAACAGCGCTTTGTCATACAGGCCGAAGGTGCGGCCGATGCGCCGCGATTGCTCCAGGATCTCCGGGGCATGGGCGTATTTTTCGGTCGGCATATGCCCGGTTTCCTCGAGCAGCGGCAGGTAGATGATCGAGGCGGTGTCGCACTGCGCGCCGGGGTAGCGGTTCCAGTACCAGTTGCCGCCAAAATCCCCGGCCTTGTCGATCAGCCGCACATCGGTGATCCCGGCTTCGGCAAGCCGCGCGCCGACGCACAGCCCGGCAAAGCCGCCGCCGACCATCGCGAAGGTCACATGGTCCGTCACCGGTGCCCGCTCGATGCGCGGGGTGTACGGGTCCTCAAGGTAATGCGCGAACTGGCCGGCGGTTTCCAGATACTGGTCATTGCCATCGGCGCGCAGCCGCTTTTCGCGCTCCGCCCGGTAGCGGGCCAGCACGGCTGATTTGTCGATGTTCATTGTCACCACGTCCTCTGGCAGTCCCTTATGCGGGACGGACGCTAGCCGAAGTCAGCGGTGCGCCAAGCTGGCAGTTTTCCGGGAGTCCGGCAGCGGCAAGGCAGAAGCGGCGTGCGGCAGGAACGGCGTGACAGCCGCCAGCGCCTGCTCGACATAGCGCTGCTTCTCGCCCACCGGCGCCACATAGTGCATGGCCGCCTCGGCATCGCCCAGCGTCGCCAGCCGGGCGATCACCCAGGTTGCCAGATATTGCGAGGCCAGGCAGCCGCCCGCCGTCGCGACATTGCCATGCGCCACGAACGGCGCATCCAGAACCTCGATGCCGGCCTCGATCACCCAGGGCTTGGTCGTCAGGTCCGTGCAGGCCGGCAGGCTGCCGATCAGGCCGAGCTTGGCGAGGAGCAGCGTGCCCGAGCATTGCGCGCCGACCAGTTGCCGGGACGGATCGAGCCTGATGCGGGCGAGCATGGCAGCATCGGCGGCAATCTCGCGGGTGCGGATGCCGCTGCCGATCAGCACGGCATCGGCCTCGGCGGCAAACTCCAGCGGCTTCTGGCGCTGCACGGTGACGCCGTTCATCGAGGTGACTTCGGGCGTCGGCGCGGTGATGTGCGCCGCCCAGCCCTTGGCCTTCAGCCGATTGAGGATGGCGGCGGCAACGAACGAATCCAGCTCGTTGAAGCCATCGAAGGTGAGAACGGCGATCTGCACGAGAGTCTCCTGAGAGTGGCCATCTACCAAAATTGGCCCGGAAGGGGAACGCCAGCGCCCGGAAGCGCCTGCGGCTCTTGCCAAGGCCCGCCCCGGCTTTCACAACATGGCGTATGACGACAAGCTTCAAACTCGGCACCCGTGGTTCCCCGCTCGCGTTGGCGCAGGCGCATATGACAGCTTCGGCGCTCGCCGCCGCGCATGGCTGGGGGCCGGATGTCGCCGAGATCGTGGTGATTTCCACCACCGGGGACCGGGTGCAGGACCGGCCGCTCGCCGAGATCGGCGGCAAGGCGCTGTGGACCAAGGAGCTCGATGCCGCGCTGATCGATGGCCGCATCGATTGCGCCGTGCACTCCATGAAGGATGTCGAGACCGAACTGCGCGAGGGCATCAGCCTCGCCGCCATGCTGCCGCGCGCCGATGTGCGGGAGCGGCTGATCGGCGCCGCCAGCATCGAGGCGCTGCCGCAGGGCGCGCGCATCGGCACCTCCAGCCCGCGCCGCGCCGCGCAGCTGAAAGCGATGCGGCCCGATCTCGTCACCGAGATTCTGCGCGGCAATGTCGCCACGCGCATGGCCAAGGTGGAGAGCGGCGCCATTGACGCCACGCTGCTGGCGGCCGCCGGGCTGGACCGGCTCGGCGTGGCGGCGGGCAGCACCATCCCCATCGAGACGATGCTGCCGGCCAGCGCCCAGGGCGCCGTGGGCATCACGGCGCGGCAGGGTGACGCGGCGGTGGCGGCGCTGCTCGCCGCGATCAATGACAGGGACACCTTCGACGCCGTGTCGCTGGAGCGCGGCTTTCTCGCGGCGCTGGGCGGCACCTGCCACAGCCCGGTGGCGGCGCTGGCGCGGATTGCCGGTGGCGATGTGAGCTTCCGCGCCGAGATCATGACCGAAGATGGCACCGAGATCGAAGGCGGCAGCTTCGAGGCGACGCTGGCCGATGCGCCTGCGCTGGTCGCGGCGTTGGCGGCGGACATGCTGGAGGACGCCAGCCCGGCGCTGCGCGCGCTGTTCAACCCCGCCGGCTGAGGTGGCGCGGGTTCTCGTCACCAGGCCGGAGCCGGGTGCCGGGGTGACAGCGGCGCGGCTGCGGGCGCTGGGCCATGATGTGGCGATTGCCCCGCTGATGGCGACCGAGGCGGTGGCGTGGCAGCCGCCCGAGGTTGTGCCCGAGGCGCTGCTCATCACCAGTGCGGCGGCGGCGCGGCTGGCCGGGGACGCGGCGCAGGCGTGGCGGGGGCTGCCGTGCTTTTGCGTCGGCACCTCCAGCGCGAAGGCGGCGCGGGCGGCAGGCTTTGTGGATGTGCGCGCGGGGCCGGGCAGCGTGCAGCCGCTGGTGACGGAGATTGCCGGGGCGGGCATCACCCGGCTGCTGCACCTGGCGGGGGAGGATCGCACGGCGTTCGCGGTGCCGGCGGGGCTGCGGATCATGACGCGGATCGTCTATCGCGCCCGGCTGCTGCCGCTGGTGGTGGCCGGAGCGGTGGATGTGGCGCTGCTCTACAGCGCCCGTACGGCGCGGCACTTTGCCGGGGAGTGTGACAGGCTCGGGCTGGCGCGCGGCCGCATCGGACTGGTGGCGATGAGCGCCGTGGTGGCAGAAGCGGCGGGGCCGGGCTGGGCCCATGTGGCGACAGCGCAAACCCCCGATGAAGACGCGCTGCTGGCGGCAATCGCCGAGGTATGTCATTAGGAATCCGTGAAAGCCGGCGAGATGTGGCCTGCTGATGAGGACGCTGATGGAGCCCCAATTCGATCGCGGTGAAGTCGATCGGGCCAGCCTCGAGGCCACCGAGCGGCTGCGCGCCCGGCTGGCCAATGAGCGGCTGCCCAAGCCCGACCAGCGGCCGCGCTCCAGCCTGCCCTGGGTGGTGGCCGGCGGGCTCTTCGTGTTCAGCGCCGGGATGATCGCCAACCCGTGGTTCGAGGCGAATGTGCGCCAGCGGCTGCCCTTTGCCGGCACGCCGCAGGCCGCCGCTCCGGATGTGACGGCGCTCAACAAGCAACTCGCCGATATAGAGGCGCGCGCCGATACGGCGGAGGACGCCGCGCCGCCATCCGAACGGCTGGCGCGCACCGAGGCCAAGGTGGAGACCAGCACCGACCAGCTGGCCCGCGAGGCAGACCGCATCGACAGGCTGACCGGCGAAGTCGCCAGCCTGGCGGCGCGGCTGGATGCGGACCGGGCGCGAGATGAGGCGGCTGCCGGGCAGGTTGCCGCTGCCGCAGCACGCAGCGAGGCGATGCTTGTGGTGATTCTGGCCCGCCGCGCCGTGGAGCAGGGCCGGCCGCTGGGCGCCATCGATCCGGTGCTGCGCCGGGCTTTTGATGCGCGCTACCCGGAGGCCGTGGCCGCCGTGGCGGCGCTGGGCGCCGCGCCGGTGAGCATGGCGCGGCTGGAGCTGGATTTTGCCGCGCTGCGCTCGGTGCTCGGCGCGGGCACCGCTGCACCCGGAGCGCGCCAGGGCTGGTGGGATACGCTGAAGCAGAGTGTGCGCGCGATGGTGACGCGCGATGAGCCGGGCGTTGCCGCGCCGGCTGCAGCCGCAGCCGCAGCACTGGCGCGCGGTGATGTTCGGGCGGCCGCAAACCACCTGCGCCGGCTGCCGGCGCCGCGCCCGGCCGGGGTCGATCGCTGGCTGGCGAATGCCGACAGGCTGGCTACGGGCAGCGCCGCGCTGGCGATTCTGGAGGCTGCTGCCGTCAATCTCCCGATCGTTGCCGGGCCGGAACCCGCGGTCGCCCAGCCGGTGCCGGGTGCGATCCTGCCCGGTGCCGGCGCGGCACCGGCTGCGGACCGGGAATCTCCGCTTTTCTCCGGGCTGACAGGGGTGGGCAAGGCGCTGGGCGCTGCCGTCCGTTCCCTGCGCAGCGTGCGCGCCGCGCTGTCCTAGGCGCGGCCGCCAAACAGCGCACTGCCGACCCGAACAACCGTCGCGCCGAGCATCACCGCTGTCTCGAAATCACCGGACATGCCCATGCTGAGCTGGGCAAGCCCTTGTTCCCGCGTGATTTTCGCGAGCAACGCAAAAAACGGCGCCGCCTCGATATCCGCCGGCGGCACGCACATCAGCCCGATGATCGGTAGCCCGGCGGCGCGCGCCTCGGCCAGCAGCGCCGGCACATCGGCAATCTCGCAGCCACCCTTCTGGGCCTCGCCGCCGATGTTGACCTGCACGAAGCAGTCCGGATATTTCTCTTGTGATTCCATGGCCTTGGCCAGCGCCTTGACCAGCGAAGGCCGATCGACGGAGTGAATCACATCAAACAGCGCCACCGCTTCGGCCGCCTTGTTGGATTGCAACTGGCCGACCAGATGCAGCCGCAGATCAGGTGTCAACGCTTTGAGTTCAGGCCATTTTTCCTGCGCTTCGGCCACACGGTTCTCGCCAAAGCTGCGCTGCCCGGCAGCAATCAGTGGCGCAATCGCCTCCGCGCCCCAAGTCTTGCTCACCGCCACCAGTTCAATCTCGCCAGGCGCCCGCCCAGCCGACCGCGCAGCCGAGGCAATACGCGCTTGAACGGCAGCAAGCCGCTCAGCTGCTGTGCTGCTATCCACTTGAATCAGAAGGCGATATTGGTGCCGAGATACACGGCCTGGTCTGGCCGGTCCGTCTCGATGAGCGACGGCGTTTCCGGCGCCAGCTTGTAACGCACGCCGCCCGTAACGGAGAAGCGCGGTGCCACCAGATAAGCCCCGCCAAGCTCGACAGAGTAGCGACGCTCAAGCGGCGAGAAGGCCAACAATGAGCCTTCCTCAGCCTTGCCCTGCAAGCTCGTCTTCCAGTTCTTGCCGCGATAGCTCAGGCCAAGATCCACCGATTCCCGAGCCCCGGCAACAGTGCCCGGCTGGCTGCCTGGATCGAAGCGGCTGAAGCCGGTGCTGACCGCAAAGCCCTTCCAAGCCACGGAAAGATCAACATTATATGCCGAAGGTGCCGCTGCAGCCACAACCGGCGCAGCTGCGCGCGAGCGGTCTGGAGCGGCAGCAACAACCTTGGTGCTCACGCCAAGCGAAAGCGCCTTGCGATTGTCGCTCTGGCCCGAAGGCGTGAAGCGAAAGGCGCGCTCGACTGTCTGGGTGCGCGCCGAAGCAGCGGAATTTCCGGCCGCAGTGAAGCTGAAGCTGGCCGGATCAGTGATCGACGGCTGGAACGGCGTCAGCGGTGTTTCGATGGTGAATTTCGGTTTGGCGCTCTTGGAAGGCCCGGTGCGCGCCGCGAACGCAGGCGCAGCCAGCAGGCTGGCGGCAACAACAGCCAGGACCATGCGCTGCGCAACCGGAAGGCGGCGCCGCAAAGCGGGCCCCTCCCCGCGCGAATCGACATGGATCGTCATATGAAAATCCCTATCAGCAACGTTTCACCACGCCCAGCCCATAACGGCCGGGAAATCAGCGAATTGCCGCGATATTGTATACGAGTGTGGACTTCAGCGCACACATTTCCCGAAGCGCCGGGGCTATCACCGTAGCCTTACGTATTTGGCCTGCCGGGAAGGCTTGGCGCAAGCCGCTCACCGCGCCTATAAGAACCTTTGGTTTCCCGTTGAAGTTTCCTGGAAGGGTCGTCGATGCGTCGCATCAGTGTTCATGTTGCCGGTCTGGCATTGCTTGCGTCGCTTGCGGCTTGCGGAAAGGACAACAAGCCGCTGCTCGCCGCAGAAGCGCCAGCCCGCATTACGACGTTGGGAATAAACGCTTATTTGTGGCGTGCTTCGCTTGACACATTGGCCTTCATGCCGCTGGCGCAGGTTGATTCGACCGGTGGCGTCATCATCACCGATTGGTATGCCACGCCGCAAAGCCCCAATGAACGCGTAAAGGTGACGGTGTCGATTCTGGATACCGAGCTGCGTGCTGATGCCGTGCGGGTGACGGCTATCCGCCAGACTCTGGCCGCCAACGGCTGGCTTGATGCGCCAGTGCGTGCCGGCACTGTGCAGAAGCTGGAAGAGACCATCCTCAGCCGCGCCCGCGATCTGCGGCGCGGCCAGTTCTCGGGCTGACCCCGGCGATCATGGCGCAGAAGTTTGATCACGCCGGCGCCGAGCGGCGCTGGCAGCAGACATGGGCGGACGGCCGCTGTTTCGAGGCCAACGACGCTTCGTCCAAGCCCAAGGCCTATGTCCTTGAGATGTTTCCCTATCCTTCGGGTCGCATCCATATCGGCCACGTCCGCAATTACACCATGGGCGATGTGATCGCCCGCACGCGGCGGGCCCAGGGCTTTGAAGTGCTGCATCCCATGGGCTGGGATGCTTTTGGCATGCCGGCCGAGAATGCCGCCATGGAACGCGGCATCCATCCCGGTGGCTGGACCCGCTCCAACATCGCAGCAATGCGTGCCCAGCTTCAGAGGCTGGGTTTCGCGCTTGATTGGAGCCGCGAGCTTGCGACCTGCGAGCCGGATTACTACGGCCATGAGCAGGCGCTTTTCCTCGATCTCCTCGCTGCTGGCCTGGTCTACCGCAAGGAATCAGCCGTCAATTGGGACCCGGTCGACATGACCGTGCTGGCCAATGAGCAAGTGATCGATGGCCGCGGCTGGCGCTCCGGCGCGGTGGTGGAGCGGCGTAGGCTCAGCCAGTGGTTTCTGCGGATCACCGATTTTGCCGAGGAGTTGCTCGAAGGCCTTGGTACGCTGGAGCATTGGCCGGAGAAGGTGCGGCTGATGCAGGAGAACTGGATCGGCAAGTCTCAGGGCATGCGCTTTCGCTTCGCTGTTGACGGCCAGGATCTTGGTTTCGATGTCTTCACCACGCGGCCGGACACGCTGTTCGGTGCGAGCTTTGCGGCACTGGCGCCGGACCATCCGATCAGCAATGCACTGGCCGAAAACAACCCCGGCCTCGCGGCTTTCATAGCCGAGTGTCGGGCGGGCGGCACCGCCACGGCGGATATCGAGGGCCAGGAGAAGCGGGGCTTCGATACAGGCTTGAGTGTTGTTCACCCGCTCGATCCCGCCATTCGCCTGCCTGTGTTTGTCGCAAATTTTGTGCTGATGGACTATGGTACAGGCGCTATCTTTGGCTGCCCGGCCCATGATCAGCGGGACCTTGATTTCGCGCGTAAATACCAACTGCCCGTGAGCCGCGTTGTCGCGCCCGAAGGTGCAGCCGAAACGCCGATTCACGTGGAAGCCTACACCGGGCCGGGCCAGCTTATCCACTCGCGCTGGCTTGATGGTATGGAGATCGAGCCGGCCAAGGCCGCTGTGATAGCGCGCGCCGAGGCCGAGGGCTGGGGTGAGGGTACGACGGTGTGGCGGCTGCGAGATTGGGGTGTCTCGCGCCAGCGCTATTGGGGCACGCCAATCCCGATTATCCATTGCGACGACTGCGGCGTGGTGCCTGTGCCCAAGGCACAGCTGCCGGTCGTGCTCCCTGAGGACGTCAGTTTCGATCTACCGGGAAACCCGCTCGATCGGCATCCAAGCTGGAAGCATGTCGATTGCCCACAATGCGGCAAGCCGGCGCGGCGGGAGACTGATACGCTCGACACCTTTGTCGATTCTTCCTGGTATTTCATTCGGTTCGCCAGCGCCCCGAAGGATCAGCCATTCGATCGTTCCATCGCCGAGCAATGGCTTCCGGTGGGCCAGTACATCGGCGGCGTCGAGCACGCGATCCTGCATCTGCTCTATGCGCGCTTCTGGACCCGCGCCCTCAATCGCATCGGTCGCCTTGGTGTGACGGAGCCGTTCGCCGGCCTCTTCACGCAAGGCATGGTGACGCACGAGACCTATTCGCGCTCGCAGGGGGAGGGCTCGGCGCCCTTGTTCTTCAGCCCCGATGAAGTGGCGCGCACCGGCCATGGCGCCACGCTCAAGACTGATGGTTCACCAGTTGAAGTTGGCCGCGTCATCAAGATGTCCAAGTCGAAGAAGAATACTGTCGACCCGGACACGATTCTTGCCACTTACGGTGCCGATGCCGTGCGTTGGTTCATGCTCTCGGATTCGCCGCCCGAGCGGGATCTCGCCTGGTCCGAGGCGGGCATCGATGGCGCCTGGCGTTTTGTACAGCGTGTCTGGCGTATCGCCTCAGAGCCGCTTGCGGCCGATGGCGAGCGGGACATGAAGCTGGAGCGAGGCTACCATCGAGCAATCGCTGCCGTTACCGCCGATATCGACAAGCTGCAGTTCAACAAGGCCGTCGCTCGGCTCTACGAACTGGTCAACACGCTCGACAAGGCTCCGGCATCTTCAAGCCGCAGTGAAGCGGTGCTGGTTCTGCTGCGCCTTGCTGCGCCGATGGTGCCACACCTCGCTGAGGAGGCTTGGGCGCTGCTTGGCCAGCCGGGGCTGATCGCGGACGCACCGTGGCCCGTGGCTGACCCGGCGTTGCTCGAGGATGACAGCGTCACCATCGCCATCCAGGTGAATGGCAAGCTCAAGGATAGCTTTGAAGCTCCCAAGGGCATGGACAAGGCTGCGCTTGAAGCGGCCGTGCTGGCGCGCGACAAAGTTGTTCGGTCTCTGGAAGGTCGGGAGCCGCGCAAGGTGATTGTGGTACCTGACAGGTTGGTGAACATTGTTGCCTGAGCGGCGCCCCTTGGCACCCGGCTGGCTGCTCGGAGTCGCTCTAGGGCTACTCTCGGTCCTTGGCGGCTGTGGGCTGGCGCCGGTTTATTCTGGCGGCTCGACGGGCGCTGCTGCGGCGAGTTTCGCCCAGATTGTTGTTGCGCCGATCCCCGAGCGCTCGGGTTTTCTGGTCCGGCAGGCGCTTATTGACAGGTTGGGCAGGACAGCTGCGGACCCACGTTATCGTCTGGAAGTCGAGCTCGACGACCAGATCGTTGCTTTCGGGGTGCGCGGCGACAACTCGGCGGCGCGTGAACGCCGGACGCTGCGGGCGCGCTATCGGCTGGTCGAAGCCGCGACGGATACCGTTGTTCTCGACGCCACGGCCGGAGCTGACTCTGGCATCGACAGAGTTAGCTCCAACTATGCGGTTGTCGCGGCCGAAGCCACGGCGCTTGAGCGGCTTTCAACGGATATTGCCCGGCAGATCACCGCTCGGGTGGCGCTGTTTGCGCGCACCAAGGCAACGACGCCCTAGGGGCGTACCATGCGCGTCGACGCCGTCCGCATCGCCGCGATCGCCAGACAATGGCCATCAGACCTGCGGCTGGTTTTGCTCTATGGACAGGATATGTCCGCCTCGCAGGACATGGCCTTGCGCATTGCCCGGCAGTTTGCCGATCCGGGCAATCCGGTGGCCGTGGAGGCTCTGAGCGGTGCGCAACTGGGGAAGGATCCGCAGGCTCTTGCTTCGGCGGCCAGCGCCATGTCGATGTTCGGAGATCGCACCTTGGTGCAGGTGGATGGACTTGAGGAAGACGGCCTCACGGCAGTAGAGGGGCTGCTCTCAGCGTCGCCGGGCAACCCTGTTGTGGCCATTGCTGGTGCGCTCAAGAAGGGCTCAAAACTGGTTGCGTTGGCCGAGCGATCGCCAGCTGTGGCGGCTATGGTCAGCTATGAGCCGGCGTTGAAGGATGCGACTCGGCTGATCGGGGAGCTTGGGGCAGAGTTCGGGCTGAAGCCGAGCCGTGAAGCCGCTGTTGCGCTGTTCGAATCAGTGGGTGGAGATCGGGCGCTTATGCGCCGCGAGGTAGAGAAGTTGAGCCTCTATCTTGATAGCGATGAGACGCGCGGGCGCACAGCCGAGTTGGCAGATGTCGCGGCGATAGGCGTTGGTCAGGGAGATTCAGATCAGTTCGCGCTTGCTACGGCCGTAGCGGGCGGGCGCCCGGCGCTCGTCGTCGATCTGCTGGCCCGCATGCCAACAGCGCGGATTGTGGCTCTGCGTGCAGTGGAGCGCCGGCTGGTGATGCTGCTGGGCTTGCGCGCTGTCGTTGATGGCGGTGTCAGTCCACAATCAGCGGTCGAGGGCGCGCGCCCGCCGATCTTCTGGAAAGAGAAGGAAGCCGTCGCCGCTGAGCTGATGCTCTGGTCAACACCACGACTAAGCCGCGCTCTGGGTGAGGTACTGGCAGCGGAGCGGGCTATCAAAACCAGCGGAAGTCTTGGTGAGACCCTTGCCGACATGATGCTGATTAGCTTGGCAAGACAGGCGGGTTCTCGCCGTTAGGCTGTGTATTTCAGTGTGTTAGGCTTGACCAAGCTTGGCGCACAGCCAGTCGAGCTGGTCGAGGCTGGCAAAGCGAATGGTCAGGCTACCGCTGGCGCCGCCTTGAGCCACGCTCAGGGCAACGGGCATGCCCAAGCCCTCGGCTAGCTGCACTTCCAGCGCATCGATATTGGCATCGTTGCTGGCAGCAGGCGTGACGGTTGCGGGCACGAGGGTGTGCCTAGGCCGCGGAGACCTTTCGCCAGCCGCCAGCTGCTCTGTCGCTCGGACCGACAGCCCCTCCCTGACCACCTTCTCGGCGATGGCAACCGGATCACTCGCCCCAGCCAGCGCGCGAGCATGGCCCATCGCGAGGCGACCGTCTTCGACCATAGCCTGCACAGGCTCGGGAAGCTCGAGCAGGCGCAGCAGGTTGGTAATATGGCTTCTGGACTTGCCTACAATGTTGGCGAGTGCCTGCTGAGTGTGGCGGAACTCTTCGATGAGGCGCTTGTAACCGCGCGCCTCTTCAACGGCATTGAGGTCGCTGCGCTGGATGTTCTCGATCAGTGCAATCTCGAAAGCCGTCCGGTCGTCCATCTCCCGCACGACGGCCGGCATCTCATGAAGTCCGGCTCCCTGGGCCGCACGCCAGCGGCGCTCGCCGGCAATGATTTCGTAGCGGCCACTGCCGACTGGCCTGACGAGGATTGGCTGCAGGACTCCGTGGGCGCGAACCGATGCAATCAGGTCGTCCATGGCGTCAGGAGCGAAGTAGCGTCGGGGCTGCAGCGGATTCGCGGCTATCTCGGCGATAGGAAGGCGAGCCACGCCGGGACCGTTGACGGGTGGCGGAGACGCAGCTTCCTCCAGAAGCGCCGAGAGGCCGCGACCAAGACCGGAAACCCTCTTCTTTTCAGACATTTGTCGGAGCCTCGGCGAGAGTGGGCACTGGCGGGCTAGTGCGTTGGAGAAACTCACGGGCCAGAGCCACATAGGCCTCGGAACCAGCACAGCGGCTGTCATATAGTAGCGCTGGCAGGCCGTGACTCGGCGCCTCGGAAAGCCGGACATTACGCGGGATGGTCGTGGTGAACACCTTGTTGCCCATGACCGCCCGCACATCTTCGGCTACGTGCTCGGTCAGTCGGTTCCGCTTGTCGACCATGGTTAGGACAATGCCCAGCAGCTGCAGCCGGGGGTTGAGGCTGGATCGAACCCGCTCGATGGTTCCCAGCAGCTGACTCAGTCCCTCAAGCGCAAAGAATTCGCACTGCATCGGCACCAGAACGGCATCAGCCGCGGTAAGTGCGTTCAGCGTGATGAGGCCGAGCGATGGTGGGCAATCGATGATGATGTGATCTCTCGGCTGCAAGGTTGCGAGCGCAACCTCAAGTCGGTGGCTGCGGCGCTCCAGATCGACAAGTTCTATCTCTGCCCCTGACAGAGAAGGCGTAGAAGGCATGACATCGAGCCCGGGTATGCGTGTGTGACGTACGGCCTCTTCTGCCGCGATCTGGCCCAGGAGCACTTCATAGGTGGAGGCCTGCCTTGTGCGCCGGTCCAGGCCGAAGCCAGTTGAGGCGTTGCCCTGCGGGTCGGCATCTACGACCAGAATGGAGTTTCCAGCCGCTGCGAGGGCTGTGGCGAGGTTGATTGCGGTGGTCGTCTTTCCGACACCGCCCTTCTGGTTGGCAACCGCGATGATCATCGACGAGCCACTCCTTTGGCAACAATCACGCGAGCCTCGGGCTCAGTGATGCTGGGAACCAGATCGAAATCGAAATCGAAGCGTCCCCGCGCAGTCTTGATCTCGTAGGCTGCACGCGCCCCCTTTGGCAGCAGCCAGCGAGTTCCAGACCCGGCATATGGCAGCGCCCACTCCAAGAGTTGCTCCAATGATGCCAGCGCGCGCGCGGTTATGATGTCAAACTTTTGGCGTGGGAGCGTCTCTATTCGACGATTCTCAACCAGAATGCGATCTGAAAGTTCAAGACTTTCAATTACTTGTCTAAGAAATCGGCATTTCTTTGCGATGGATTCCACCAAGACTACGCGCGCCGCAGGATCGAGAAGAGCAATAACAATGCCTGGGAAGCCTGCACCCGCTCCGATGTCGAGCCATGATTTGCCGTGGCCAGAAAGTGCAAGTAGCTGGGCTGAATCGGCAAAGTGCCGATGCCAGACATGCGGAATTGTGCTCGGGCCAACGAGATTCATGCGTGTCTGCCAATCCGCGAGCAAGGCAGTGTAGCTGTCGAGCAGCACCATTGTTTCACGTGGAACATCGAAGCGCTTCTGAAAGGCGTCGCGATCGATCATGCGGCTTTCCGCGTATAGGGCAGCAAGGTTATCAAAGCCGCCGGCGTTATGCCTGGAATGCGACCCGCTGCGCCCAATGTCTCTGGACGAGCCTTGGCCAGACGCTCCGCCATCTCGTGGCTGAGTCCCGGAATGCGGGAGAAATTGATGTCGCTGACCAAGGCAAGCGCTTCGTCGCGCCGGAAGGTCGCGAGGTCTTGGTCCTGGCGCTGAAGATACGAGGCATAAGAAGCATCAACGATAAGCGAGGCGAGTGTCTCTGGGGCAATAGAGCTGAGCTCGGGCCAAAGGCACTTCGCCGCTCTCATAGTCACCATCGGGAATCGGAGCCACTCGAAAGCCGTGCGGATCACGCCATCTTGGCGACAATCGATGCCCGCTAGGGCGAGGGTGGTGGGCGAAGCGGACAGGCACTCGAGAAGTGTGCGGCCGGCCTTGCGCTCGGCAACTCGGGACGAAAAAGCAGCTTTATCTTCGAGGCTTAGTAAGCCAAGTTCTGCCGCTTCTGGGCTCAATCGGAATGCAGCGTTGTCGGTCCGCAGGCGGAGCCGGTACTCGGCGCGAGAGGTGAACATGCGGTATGGCTCGGTGACGCCGTGTGTGATGAGGTCATCGATCATGACGCCTATATATGCGTTTGTGCGATCGACGATCAGCGGCGGCAGGTTGAGGGCGTGGCTGGCGGCGTTTGCGCCGGCAACGAGGCCTTGGGCAGCGGCCTCTTCATAGCCTGTAGTGCCGTTGATTTGGCCTGCGAGATAGAGTCCGGGCACATTCTTGACGGCGAGCGTGGCGGAAAGAATTCGAGGATCTAAGTGGTTGTACTCAATAGCATATCCGGGACGTAGAATAGCTGCCCGCTCTAGTCCGGGGATGGTGGCAATGAACTGCTGCTGGACGTCGAGCGGAAGCGAAGTTGAAAGGCCATTTGGGTAGATCGTGAAATCGTCATAGCCTTCGGGCTCGAGGAAGATCTGGTGGCCGTTGCGATCTCCAAAGCGAACAACTTTGTCTTCAATCGAGGGGCAATAGCGAGGGCCGACGGATGAGATGTGGCCACCGTAGAGCGCCGATTGTGGGAGATTCTCGGAGATTATCCGGTGTGTCTCCGGTGTGGTGCGGGTAACTGCGCAGGGTATGGCGGGTATGTCGACGGGAGCCCCGGCGGCGAAGCGCGGCTGTTCAGGATCGCCATGTTGCCAAGCGAGCTTTGACCAGTCGACTGTGCGACCGTCGAGCCGCGGCGGTGTGCCAGTCTTGAGCCGCGCTATCGGAAGTTCCAGGGCTTTCAGACTGTCACTGAGCGTGGAGGCCGGAGCGCCAATGCGACCGCCTGGCTCGCGGACGGAGCCCTGGTGCATGACGCCGCCGAGAAACGTGCCAGCGGTGACCACTACAGCGCCGGCGCGCATTTCGCCGTTCCGAGTCTTGATGCCCAAAACGCAGCCGTTCTCGACGATCAGCGAATCGGCGTGCGCAACGATGATTGAGATGTTCGGCTCAGCGGCGAGGGCTTGGGCCATCGCATGGCGGTAGCGCTTGCGGTCGACCTGGGCGCGTGGGCCGTGGACTGCCGGGCCTTTGGAGCGATTGAGGATCCGGGATTGCAGCCGAGCCGCGTCAGTGACGCGACCCATGACGCCGCCGAGCGCCTCGATTTCACAGACGAGATGGCCCTTGCCGATTCCGCCGACAGCAGGGTTGCACGATAGTGTGCCAGCATCGTTGGCGTCGAGCGTTACTAGTCCGACGCGCGCGCCGCGACGGGCCGCGGCCGCCGCAGCTTCACAGCCGGCATGGCCGGCGCCGACAACAAGGACGTCGTAGGGAATCATGATTGATGAGTCTTAGCGGCTCTATTGAGGATGTTCCACGTGGAACAGTGGCACTGGGCAAAGCTTGGGCTCGGAACGGCTCATTTTCCAATACAGAAGCGGCTGAAGATGCGGTCGAGGACATCCTCCACGTCGACTCGGCCGGCGATGCGACCAAAGGCTCGGGCCGCGAGGCGTAGTGATTCGGTCCGGAGCAATGGATCGCCATGGTCCGCTGCTTCCTGAAGGGCCTCCGCGGCTTCGGCAAAAGCAGCACGATGGCGGGCATGGGCGAGCAGGGCAGGCTCCCCAGGCCGGGTATTATCCCGCGCCCATTGCGTGAGGTTCGCGCGCAGTTCAGCAATCCCAGCTCCGGTGCTAGCTGAAATGGCGAAGTGGCCTATAGGAGCGGGCGCATTGTGCACATCCTGCTTGTTGAGGATGAGCCAGCCGAGCTCCGGGAGCGGCGCGTCCGGCATATCGCTAACGTGCAGGACCAGATCGGCCATTGCAGCCCGTGCCCGCGCTCGACGTATGCCTTCTGCCTCGATCGGATCGTCTGTTTCGCGGAGGCCGGCGGTGTCGATGAGCGTTGCAGCAACGCCGCCAAGGTTGAGGGGAACCTCGATGGGGTCGCGGGTCGTGCCGGCGATCGGCGTTACTATTGCCGCATCGATCATCGCTAACACATTGACAATACTTGATTTTCCGACATTCGGCGGGCCGCTCACTGCAATCGTCAGCCCGTTGCGGATGCGTGCTGCCCGCGCTGAATCTACCAGCAATGCGCGCAACTCGGCGACCAACGCCAGCAGCTCGGTCCGCGCCGCTTCGTTGAGTCTATCGGCGACATCGGCTTCGTCTTCGGCAAAATCCAGTGCGGCTTCCGCCTCTGCCAGAATATCGATGCAGCGGCCGCGCCAGCTTTCCGCCAGCCGGCTCAGGGCGCCGCCGCTGAGCGCCAGTGCCTGTTCGCGCTGGCTGGCTGTCTCGGCCACCACAAGGTCTGCCAGACCTTCCACTTGGGCGAGATCGAGCCGACCATTGGCAAAGGCACGGCGGGTGAACTCGCCGGGCTCGGCTAGTCGCACGCCGGGCAGTGCCAGCAGCGCCGCCAGAACGCCGCTGACGACGGCTGGGCCGCCATGCAGGTGCAGTTCGGCAAGATCCTCTCCGCTGGCCGTCCTAGGCCCTGGAAACACTGCTACCAGCGCCTCATCGAGGAGGTCGCCGTGGGCTGGGCAGCGCAGTCGGCGTAGAGACAGCCTGCGCGCAGGAGGCAGTTTTCCGCCCACCAGCGCAGCCAGCGCCGAGAAGGCTTGCGGGCCCGAGAGACGGATCACGGCGATGGCGGAAGGTGGCCGCCCGGATGCCAGCGCGGCGATGGTATCTTGCATGTGTTATACTGACACTTTGGAGCGGCTTATTGCGGCGGCTTGGGCATGGCCGAGGCAAACAACTGGCGCCACTGCTCAAAGCCATCAGCGATGCCAGGCATCCAGGCACGCGATACCTTTTCGAAATCCGCTGGAGTAAGGCCATCCGTGACCATCGATGTCATCTTGTCGATATAGGCGGCGTGCACGGGGGCAAGGTCCGGCAGGCCGAAGAAGGCGCGAGCCTCTTCAGGCGTGCATTCTATCTCGAAGTGAACTTTCATGTGCGAGCCTCTCTGGCGGTCGAGGCTGGCCAGCACGGCGAATAGTCGCCAGCTTGGCAGCTCCGAGGCTAGAGTCTAGCCTTGCCACGGCAGGACCCGCAAGGCAGCGGGTGCCTTTAAGCAGCATAAGGAAGATCGCCATGTCCGAATCCATTTCTATCGCGGCGCTGGATCACAGCGGCAATTTTGCAGCTTATGCGGCCGGGCCAGTGGGCGCCAAGGCTGGGATTATCGTTATCCAGGAGATTTTCGGCGTGAATCCGGGCATTCGCTCGATGGTCGATGGTTGGGCATCCAAGGGTTATCGAGCAGCGGCGCCTGACCTGTTCTGGCGGATCCAGCCGGGTGTGGAGCTGGATGCCGATGTGTCGGAGCAGATGCAGCAGGCCTTTGGGCTCTACCAGCGCTTCGATGTCGACAAGGGCATTGCTGACATCGAGGCTGCCATCAAAGCGTTGCGGGCCGAGGGTTGCGAGAAGGTCGGCGTGGTTGGTTACTGCCTCGGCGGGCTGCTAGCCTATCTGTGCGCGACGCGGACCGACAGCGACGCCTCGGTTGGATATTATGGCGTTGGTATCGACGCCAAGCTTGGCGAATCACACGGCATCGCCCGGCCACTCATGCTCCATATCGCCAGTAAGGATGGCTTTGTGCCGGCCGAGGCGCAGGCTGCCGTGCACGCTGGGTTGGGCGGTCATGAGCGGGTAACGCTGCATGATTATGCAGCTGACCATGCCTTTGCCCGGGCGATCGGCTCTTCACGTGTTGAGGCGCTTGCGCAGCTCGCAGATAGTCGCACCGCAGCGTTCTTCGCAGAGCATCTTGGTTAGGCAGTTATTGTATGAGAGTGACTTAAATCAAATACTTACCGCGCAGCATAGATTCGGCGCGCAGAGGAGACGATGATGGCTTTGGTGCAGTTTTCACGTGTTGGTGGCCCGGAGGTTCTCGAGCTCGTAGAGCGTTCGCCGGGCATGCCCGGACCAGGCCAGGTGCTGCTGCGTCAGACGGCGGCGGGGCTGAACTTCATCGATACCTATCATCGTTCCGGGCTGTATCCGGTGCCGCTGCCTAGCGGCATAGGGCTGGAAGCGGCGGGCGTGGTGGAAGCGGTGGGACCGGGCGTCAGCCTCACGCCCGGCACGCGCGTTGGCTATTGCTGGGGCCCGATCGGCGCTTATACCTCGCATCGGATCATGCCTTTTGAGCGCGTGGTGGTGCTGCCTGATACTGTAACTGACGAGCAGGCGGCGGCAGTATTGCTGAAGGGCTGCACGGCCGAGTTCCTCATCGAGCGCTGCGCTCGCGTGCAGCCGGGACAATGGGCGCTGGTGCAGGCCGCGGCCGGTGGTGTTGGGCAGCTACTGGTGCAGTGGCTCAAGCATATTGGCGCGAATGTCATTGCCGTGGCGGGCAGTGCCGACAAGGTTGCCATTGCAATGGCGCATGGCGCGGACCACGGATTGGTGCAAAGCGAGACGCTGGCCGCAGAAGTCCGAGCGATAACGGGCGGGCGCGGTGTTGATGTTGTGTTTGACGGCGTTGGCAAGTCCACCTTCATCGCTTCGTTGGACAGCCTGAAAAAGCGTGGGCTGCACATCAGCTATGGCAACGCCTCTGGGCCGGTGGGCGCCGTGGATTTTTCCATTCTGGCGCAGAAGGGCTCGTTGTTCGTGACCCGACCGACGCTGTTCGATTACTACACCAACCGCGAGGAAATCGAGACGCACGCTGGCCGGGTGCTGGAACTGGTTGGCGCCGGCGTGCTCAAGGTCGCCGTGAACCAACGCTATGCCTTGGCGGATGCAGCGCAGGCGCATCGTGACCTTGAGGGGCGGAGGACAACGGGATCAACGGTGTTGCTGCCCTGAGTGGCGCACCTGTTTGATGCAGGGGCCCCTGTTCTGTTTTCACGAACGACCCAGACTCCGACTTTCCCTGCTACGGGAGAGCCAAACCTTAAAGTGCCGCGGAAATCAGGGGAGTGACAACGGGGGCGACTTCATGCGCGCCTTCCCAGATCATCTTGATCGCGACATAGACGATCACAGCGAGACCGAAGAAGGCGATCCAGCGGTATCGCTCGATATATTTGGCGATGAAGTTTGCGGCGATGCCCATGAGGGCTACTGAAAGCACCAGGCCAATCACCATGATATCGGGGTGTTCACGGGCTGCGCCGGCCACCGCAAGCACATTGTCAAGGCTCATCGAGACGTCGGCAAGTGCCACGGCCCAAGCGGCGGCGGCGAAACTCTTGGCCGGCGGCGGCGCGGCATGGGCGGTGAAATCGTCCTTGTCGCCCGGAGCGTCGATGTAGGCCGAGCGCGGATTGAGCTCGCGATACATCTTCCAGGCGACCCAGAGCAGCAACAGCCCGCCGGCGAGAATGAGGCCTACGATCTGCAGAAGCTGGGTGACAAGCAGCGCAAAGGCGATACGCAGCACAAGCGCGGCGCCAATGCCGATCAGGATTACATTGCGGCGTTGCGTTGCCGGAAGCCCGGCGGCGAGGGCGCCGACGACGATGGCGTTGTCTCCCGCCAGCACCACATCGATGAGCACGACCTGCCCGAAGGCCGACATGGCTTCGGGCGTGAAAAGGTGGGCGATATCCATGGCGGCTAGTTAGGGGTTCGTGACGGGTTCCGCCAGTGCCTCATGTTCAATCGGCGAGCGTGTGGACGAGATCGTCGAGATAATCCCGGCCGTTCATGAGCGAAGTGATGCGAATTCGCTCGTTGAGGCCATGGATGCCGTTGCCATCCGAATCAATGAAGATACCGGGAGCGCCGTAGACCGGGATGCCGGCGATGCCGAGAAACGGTGCATCAGTGCCGCCGGTGGACATGGTGGGGGACAGCGGCACGCCGGGAAAATGCCGCGCAGCCAGGCGCCGCATCGGCTCGATGATCGCCGGATTGAGCGGCGGCGATTTGGCCGCCGGGCGGATGGGCGGCGTGAGCGTTATGCGGATGGCCGGATTGCCGACGATCGTGTCCAGCTCGGCGCGCACGGCCTCCGCCTCGATGCCGGGAAAGATCCGGCAGTTGACGTTGGCGGTCGCGCGCTGTGGCAGGGCATTGTTGGCATGGCCGGCCTCCACGAGCGTGCTCACACAGGTTGTGCGCAGCGTGGAGTGCATCATCGGATCGCGGCTGACGATGGCGTTGGCGGCGTTATCCTGAGGATTCGCCAGCAGCGCTGTGATGGCCGGGCCGACAGGCGCCGGGGCCACGCCGGCCATCATGCCGAAGAAGCTGCGGGTGGTATCGTTGAACTGTACCGGGAACTCATGGGTGTTGACCTTAACCAGCGCGATGGCGAGATCGGTGATGGCGTTGTCCGGCCGGGGGATGCTGCTGTGGCCACCGGGGTTGGTGGCCTCGAACTGGTAGTTCTGCACCGTCTTCTCGCCGACCTGCACAGCGAGGCCCATAGGCTTGCCTTCGGCATTGTAGCGGCCACCGCCGCCCTCGTTCAGGGCGAAGTCGGCGGCGATGAGATCGGGTTTGTTGCGGGCTAGCCATTCGGCGCCGTTGAAGGCGTAGGTCGTCTCCTCGCCGCAGGTGAGGGCGAGCTTCAGTGTGCGCCGCGGTGCCTTGCCGGCCCGCTTGTAGCGAATGAGCGTGTCGGTGAAGATTGCGGCCTGTGCTTTGTCATCATAGGTGCCGCGGCCATAATAATAGCCGTTTTCCTCGATCATGGTGAAAGGGCTGCGGGTCCAGTCCGAGCGCTTGGCCTCCACCACATCGAGATGCCCGAGCAACAGGATGGGCTTTGCCTTGGCATCGCGTCCTTT
Organism: Sphingomonadales bacterium UBA6157; assembly: GCA_002423025.1. Classification (GTDB taxonomy): domain Bacteria; phylum Pseudomonadota; class Alphaproteobacteria; order Sphingomonadales; family Sphingomonadaceae; genus Sandarakinorhabdus. The sequence continues at coordinate 82,618 of DIUN01000023.1, forward strand.
GAGAATGGCGACGATACCGCCTTCCTTCGGGTGTTCGGGGGTTGCGAACAGCGTGATATCGGCATCGGCGAAGCCCGCGGATTTGAGGCGCACGGCGATCTTCTCGGCGGCGAGGGTGCAGCTGCCAGCCGAAAGTGTCGTGTCGGTTTCCACCATCTCCTGGAACAGGGTGCGGAAGGCCTGTTGATCAGGCCGCAGGGCTTGCGCGCCTGCTGTGGTGGAGAGGCCGAGCAGCGCGGCTGCTGCAACGAGGAAGCGTGAGCGCATGGAGCAGTCCTTGGGTCGGGAGGGGCTGTGGTCTGCTCGGCTCAGTCGCGCAGCAGGTCGTTGATGCCGGTCTTGCTGCGAGTCTGTGCATCCACAGTCTTGACGATCACGCCGCAGTAAAGGCCAGGGCCGGGGCTGCCATCGGGCAGCGGCTTGCCGGGCATGGTGCCGGAAACCACGACGGCGTAGGGCGGAACCTTGCCGATGTGGATTTCGCCGGTGGCGCGATCGATGATCTTGGTGGAGGCGCCCAGATAGACGCCCATGGAGAGCACAGCGCCCTCACCGACCTGCACGCCTTCCGCCACTTCGGCGCGGGCACCGATGAAGGCGCCATCGCCGATGATCACCGGGCCGGCCTGTAGCGGCTCGAGGACGCCGCCGATGCCGACGCCGCCAGAGAGGTGCACTCCCTCGCCAATCTGGGCGCAGCTGCCAACGGTCGTCCAGGTATCGACCATGCTGCCCTTGCCGACACGGGCGCCGATGTTGACAAAGCTGGGCATCAGGATGGCGCCTGGTGCGATATAGGCGCCGTGGCGAACGATGGCGCCCGGCACTGAGCGGAAGCCGGCTTTCTCGAATTCGGCATGGCCCCAGCCGGAGAATTTGCTGGGCACCTTGTCCCACCACACGCTGCCGCCGGCGCCACCGGAAATGGCAATATTGGGGTTGAGGCGGAAGGAGAGCAGCACAGCCTTTTTCAGCCACTGGTTGACGCGCCAGCCGCCGGCGCCATCCGGCTCGGCAACGCGCAATTCGCCGGCATCGAGCGCGGATAGCGCGGCATCGACAGCGGTACGGATTTCACCCTTGGTGGCCGCCGAGATAGTGTCGCGCGCATCCCAGCCGGCGTCGATGATGGTTTCGATGTTCATGAGGCCTCCAGGGTGGCGATGACATCGGCAAGCCAGCTGCCGACATCGGGGGTGGTGATATCAATATGTGCCCGAGCCTCGCCAGGGCCCTGCTCCGAGCCGTTGTCGATCCACACGGTTGTCATGCCGATCGCCTTGGCGGGGATGAGGTTGCGCGCCATGTCCTCCACGAACACCGAGGTGCCGGGGCGGATGCCATGGGTTTCACAAAGGTGCGTATAGGCGCTGGCTTGCGGCTTGGGCATATAATCCAGGGCGTGGATATCGTGGAGTGCCTCGAAGCTATCCGATAGGCCAAGACGGGCAAGTACGCGCGTTGCATAGGGCGCATCTGCGTTGGTGAAGACGAACTTGCGCCCCGGCAGCTTGCCGATCAATTCGGCAAGTTCCGGATGCGGCGGCACAACGTTCACGTCCACATCATGGACGAAATCGAGGAAATGATGGGGATCGACCCCATGGTTGGCCATCAGGCCTGGCAAGGTCATGCCGTGCGAGTGGAACAGCTCCTTCTGCACCCGGTGTGCCTCCACCGGATCGATGCCGAGCAGCTGCTGGATATAAGCGCCCATCTTCGCATCGATTTGCGAGAACAGCTTCGCGCTCGCCGGATACAGCGTGTTGTCGAGATCGAAGATCCAAGTGTCTACGTGATTGAGCATGACGCGACTGTTAGCTGCGGTTGCGCCTGCCGTCACTAGCGCTCTGGCAGCCAGTCTCAGGCAAACTTCGCCTTCACTGCAATCATTGCCAGCGCTGCCTTGGCAGCCTCCCCGCCCTTGTCCTTTTCGCTCATGCGGGCGCGGGCCCAAGCTTGGGCTTCGTTTTCGACGGTGAGGATACCGTTGCCGATGGCAAGGCCATCAAGGCTTAACGCCATCAGCGCGCGGGCGCTTTCGCCGGCGACAACTTCGAAATGGTAGGTCTCGCCGCGGATCACGCAGCCGAGAGCGACATAGCCGTCATAATCGCCGCTGGCATCAGCGAAGGCGATCGCGGCAGGAATCTCCAGCGCGCCGGGGACCGTGAGCAGGTCATGGGTGACGCCTGCGGCCTTCAGGGCGGCGCGGGCGCCATCCAGCGCCGCATCGGCAATGGCGTCATAGAATCGGGCTTCGACGATGAGGAGATGCGACATCTGGGATTCCTGGAGCAGGGGGGAGGGGTCAGGCTGCGGCGCTGACGGCAGTATCAGGCATGCTGCCATCGCGCGCCGGTATGGCGCGCTCGCCTACCACGTTGAGGCCATAGCCGGTGATGCCGACGATATTGCGATGCTTGTTGGTGAGCAGGATCATGTCCGTCACGCCTAGATCGGCCAGGATCTGCGCGCCGATGCCATAATCACGCAGGTCCAGCGGCGTGCCTTCGCCGCGGGCGCGCATCTGCTCTGAGATTGCGGTGGGGCTGCCGTCGCGGATGATGACTATGATGCCGGCGCCCTCTTCCCCGATCACGTCCATGGCCCGCTGCAACTGGCCGGCGCGGTCACCGGTTTCGTGGAACAGATCTGTGAAGGCCGAGAGCGTGTGCATGCGGACGAGGGTGGGCTTGTCTGGATCGACGCGGCCTTTCAGCAGCACCATGTGCTCGCCATATTCGGCCGTGTTGGCATAGGTCTTGGCTGCCCAGCGGCCGCCATGGTGACTTTCCAGGGTTGTTTCGGCAACACACTTCACCAGCCGGTCATGGCGGTGGCGATAGGCAATAAGATCGCGGATGGTGCCGATCTTCAGGCCATGCAGACGCGCGAAGGGGATGAGATCGGGCAGGCGGGCCATGGTGCCATCATCGTTCATGATCTCACAGATCACGCCAGACGGGTTGAGCCCGGCGAGGCGCGACACGTCCACGGCGGCCTCGGTGTGGCCAGCGCGAACCAGCACGCCGCCATCACGCGCGACAAGCGGGAAGACGTGGCCAGGGTGGACGATATGCTCTGGCCCCTTGGAACCATCGATAGCGACCGAGATGGTGCGGGCGCGATCTCCGGCGGAAATGCCGGTGGTGACGCCCTCCTTGGCCTCGATCGAGACCGTGAAGGCGGTGCTGTGGCGAGTGCCGTTGTGTTGCGCCATCAAGGGCAGGCCAAGCTGCCGGACGCGCTCGGAGGAGAGCGACAGGCAGATCAGGCCACGGCCAAAGCGCGCCATGAAGTTGATGGCGTCCGGCGTCGCCATCTGCGCGGGGATGACCAGATCGCCCTCATTCTCCCGGTCCTCGTCATCGACAAGGATGAACATCCGGCCGTTGCGGGCCTCCTCGATGATCGCCTCGATGGGGGAGAGCGCCGGGCCGGTATCGCGGCTGGCGAGATAGGCATCCAGCTTGCGCAGGGTCTCGCTGGTGGGGTTCCAGTCCGCATCGTCAAGGGCTCGAAGCGAATTGGCGTGGAGCCCTGCGGCGCGGGCTAGGCCCGATTTTGTTTCGGTGCCATCGGCAACTAAGGCGCGGAGGCGTTGTACCAGGGAGGTGCTCATGAATGCAATTCTCACATCTGAATGTGAGACTTTCAAGCGCGCATCACATCGCGATGTCAAGTGACGAAATCAGGATGTGAGGGATTGCTTCATTCGGGCAAGATAGCGCGCCAAAACATCGATCTCGATGTTGAGTTCATCACCCGCCCGAGCGGTGTCGAACGTCGTCCAGCTGGCGGTGTGCGGGATGATGTTGATGGTGAAGCGGGCTCCGTCCACCGTGTCTTCCACGGTGTTGACAGTCAGGGATACGCCATCGAGTGCCACCGAGCCCTTGGGGGCGATGAACGGCGCGATGGACTTGGGTACGGCGATGGTGATGCGAGTCGAATCGCCGGCGGCCTTCACGGCTTCGATGATGCCGACGGCATCGACATGGCCGGTGACGATGTGTCCGCCGAGTTCATCCCCCACTTTGAGCGCGCGCTCAAGATTGAGGCGTCGGCCCTGTTGCCACTGGCCTTTGGCGGTGCGGCTGACAGTCTCGCCGCTTACATCGACACTGAACTCGCCGGGCGCCTTGGCGACGACAGTGAGGCAGACACCCGAGCAGGCGACAGAGGCGCCGATGGCGAGGCCGGCGGTATCATAGCTGGTGGCGATGACGGCGCGGATGTCACCACGCTGCTCGATGCTGCGGATATGGCCGATGTCGGTGATAATGCCGGTGAACATTGGGGATGCCTATCGGATGCGGGTGTAGGTCTCAAGCCGGTCCGGCGTGAGATCGAGGATGGCGCCGGGCTGCCAGCGACCATGGGCGGCGGCAAGGCTGGCGAGGCCGATGTCCTTCAACGCGGGCTGCCCAGCGAGGAGGATGGGCGCGCGGTAGAGTAGCAGCCGGTCAACCAGATCGGCCGCGAGCAGGCTGGCGGCGAGGCCTGCGCCGCCTTCGGCAAGCACACTGCCGGCGTCGGCGCTAGCCAGTGCTGCGAGGCTGGGGATGTGGGCGTAGCCGGCTTCCGAAGTGTGGCTGAGCAGCGCGGGCTGCGGGCTGCGAGCCGTGAGGCCGGGGAGGCGGACATCGAGGCTGGGGGCGTCCGCCGCAAGGGTGCCGCGGCCGATGAGAATCATGTCGGCGCGGGCGCGTTCCAGATGGGCGTGGGCGCGTGCTCGTGGCCCGGTGATCCAGCGGCTGGCGCCATCGGCCATGGCGATGCTGCCATCGAGCGAGACGGCGAGCTTGAGGGTGATGTGCGGGCGGCCGCGCTCGAGGCGGCTGAGGAAGCCGGCCATTATGGTGCGCGCCTCGGCGGCGCGGATGCCGGTTGTGACTGTGATTCCAGCGGCTTGCAGCCTGGCGATGCCGGCGCCGTTGGTGCGTGGATCCGGATCTCCGGCGGCGATGACGACGCGGGCGAGGCCGGCGGTGATGAGGCTGTCGGCACAGGCGGGGCCGCGTTGGCTCTGGTGAGCGCAGGGCTCGAGCGTCACGTAAGCTGTTGCGTCTTTTGATTTTTTTCCGGCCTGATCGAGCGCCATGGCCTCGGCATGGGGGCGGCCGCCGGGCTGGGTCCAGCCGCGGCCCACAACATCGCGGCCATGGACGATCACGCAGCCGACGGGCGGGTTGGGGTGGGTCTGGCCGACTCCGCGCTGGGCCAAGGCAAGGGCGGCGCCCATCAGCCGATGATCGAGCGGGTGGCTCACATCATTGGTGGTTCGGAGGCGCTGATGTAGGGGATTTCCTTGCGCGCTCCGCCACCATTTACATAGTCATCATATTGTTTTTGCGCGGCTATTTTCTTCTCACCGCTGAGCGTGGCGATATAGGCGCGGGCCTCGGCCAGCTTGGCTTCGCGGGCGGCGACGGTGAGTTCGCGCTCCTTCACGGCGTCCTCGCGGCTGCGGTCCCCCTTCCAGCTTTCCGCATAGATTATGATGTTGTCCGGCGGCAGGTAACCACTTTGATTTTCAATGAGAAAAGCGAACATCACCACGCCCGTGATGGCGAGGGCTGCAACACCACCGATCAGGCGCCGGCGGCGCGTGTCGGCCTTGGACGGATTGAGAAAGGACATGTCCTGCCTATAGTTTGGCAGCGCCGGGCTGACCAGTAGGGCGGGGTATTTGCGGCAATTTGCGGCGCTGGGCCGGCACCGGGCCGGAGTCGCTCAGGCGTTGCGCAGGCGCTCCAGAGCAGCTGCGCGGCCGAGCAGCGGCAGCAGCGCGGCCATCTCTGGGCCTTGCTCGCGGCCGGTGAGCGCCAGGCGCAGCGGATGGAACAGCCCGCGGCCTTTTCGGCCGGTTTCGGCCTTCAACACGCCGATCCAGCGCGCCCAGATATCCTCGCCCCATTCCAGTGGTTCGAGCAGGTCGGCCGCTGCAGCGAGGAACGCGGCATCCTCCGGCGCCTGCGGCGCGCTGATCGGCTGGGTGATGATGGCGTGCCAGCCGGGCGCATCGGCGAGGCTGGCGAGGTTGCCGCGCACCGCCAGCCACTCGGCCTGCGTCATGCCCTGCGGCAGGCGGCTGGCCACGGCCTCATAGGGTAGCAGGTGCAGCACCCTGGCGCTGAGCGCGGCGAGATCGGCCGGATCGAACCGGGCGGGAGCGCGGCCGAAGCTGGAGAGGCTGAAGCCGGGCAGCAGGTCCGCCAGCGCCGCTACCGGCTCCACCGGCTGCGAGGTGCCGAGCCGCGCGAGCAGCGCCGCCACGGCCTGTGGCTCGATGCCGGCCTCGCGCCAGTGCGGCACGCCCTCCGAGCCCAGCCGCTTGGAGAGTGCGGCGTCCGCCCCGGTGATCAGCGCCAGATGCGCCAGCTGCGGCGGCGCGGCGCCGAGCGCGGCGAACATCTGCAGCTGCACGGCGCTGTTGGTGACATGGTCCTCCCCGCGCACGACATGGGTGATGCCCATCTCGATATCATCGACCACCGAGGGCAGCATATACAGCCAGGTGCCATCGGCGCGGCGGATGACAGGATCGGACAGCGCTGCCGGGTCGGCATGGCAGGGGCCGCGCACGCCATCTTCCCAGGCAATGGGGGCCTCCACGTCCAGCTTGAAGCGCCAGTGCGGCGCGGTGCCGGCGGCTTCCAGCGCGGCGCGCTCGGCGTCGCCCAGCCGCAGCGCGGCGCGATCATAGATCGGCGGCAGCCCGCGCGCCTGCGCCACCTTGCGCTTCAGCTCCAGCTCCTCGGGGCTTTCATAGGCCGGGTAGGCGCGGCCGGCAGCGGCGAGCTTGGCCAGCGCCGCCTCGTAAAGCCCGAAGCGATCGGACTGGCGAACCTCGGCATCGGGCGCCAGCCCCAGCCAGGCCAGATCCTCGCGGATCGACGCGGCGGATTCCTCGGTGGAGCGCGCCACATCGGTATCATCGAGCCGCAGCAGGAAGCGGCCGCCGCCGGAACGCGCCAGCAGCCAGTTGACCAGCGCGGTGCGGATGTTGCCGGCATGGAGCCGGCCTGTGGGCGATGGCGCGAAGCGGGTGACGATCATGCGCGGCACTTAGCAGCAAAGCGGCGCCTCTTCCCACTGAAACTGCGGCGACGTTTTGGCCGATGGCATCGGCTGGGCTAGACCAGTGGTCACCAGCAACCGGACCAGAGTGACAATGCCAGCCAGTCTCTCCCGAAACCCCCGCCGCACCCGCGCCCGCGGCCGCCTGGCGCTCCGCTGGTGGCGGCGCGAGATTGTCGGCAGTGTCGATTATCGGCGTGTCGTGCAGCGGGTTGATGACGACGCCGGCTGGTCACCGCGCTTTGCCTTCATGACAGTCATGTCCGCCGGCATCGCGGTGCTGGGGCTGCTGCTGTCGTCGCCCGCCGTCATCATCGGCGCCATGCTGATCTCGCCGCTGATGGGGCCGATTATCGGGCTGGGCTTTGCGCTTGCCATCTTCGAGTGGCGGGAGGTGCGGCGCAGTCTGGTGGCGCTGGGCATCGGCAGCGTGTTTGCGGTGTTGTTCTGTGCCACCGTCGTGCTGCTCTCGCCGTTGCAGGCCGTGACGCCGGAGATTCTGGCGCGCACCCGGCCCAATCTCTTTGATCTGCTGGTGGCGGTGTTCTCGGCGCTGGCCGGCACCTATGCCACCATCCGCGGGCGCGGCGAGACGATCGTGGGCGTGGCCATCGCAACAGCGCTGATGCCGCCGCTGGCCGTGGTGGGCTTTGGGCTGGCCACGGCGAGCTTGCCGGTGCTGGGCGGGGCCTTTGCGCTGTTTGTCACCAATCTCATCGCGATTGCGCTGTGTGCCGCGATCATGGCGCGCTTCTATGGCTTTGGCAGCGAGCTTTCCCCCAAGCAGACCCGGGCGCAGGCCGGGCTGATTCTTGCGGTGTTCGTGCTGATGTCCGTCCCGCTGGCGCTGGCGCTGCGCACCATTGCCTGGGAGGCGGTCGTGTCGCGGCAGGTGCGCAGCGAGATTGCCGGCTATTTCGGGCCGGGCGCGCGCATCTCGCAGCTGGATGTGGATTTTGCCCGCCAGCCGCTCACGGCGAGCGCCGTGGTGCTGACCGACTCCTATCGCGATGCCGCAGGACGGGCGCTGGCAGAACGCATCAAGGCGCGCATTGGCCGGCCGGCGCAGCTCCGGCTCAGCCAGATCGTGGTCGACCAGGATGTCTCGCGGCTGGCGCAGGACCGTGCCGTGCTGGACCGGCAGCAGAGCGAGCGGGGCGAGATGCTGGCGATCAGCGAAGCGCTGGCTGCGGCCAGCGGCAGTGCGCCGGCTGAGATGGCCGTGGATCCGGAGGCGCGCACGGCCGTGGCGGTGGCGCCGCAAGGCGCCGCGCTGGCGGCGCTGCGGGCGGCCGAGGCGCAGCTGGCGTCGGCGCATCCGGATTGGCAGTTCCGGCTGGTGCCGCCGTTGGCGCCGCTGCCGCTGGTGCGCTTCCCGCCCGGAGAGGCCGGGCTGGATGCCACGGCCGAAGCAGCGCTTGCCGATATGCGCTGGGCGCTGCGGCGCTGGCGGCTGACAGGCGTGACGGTGCTGGGTCGCGCGGCAACCCGTGACGATAGCCGGGCAAGCAGCCGCACGGCGCTGGCCCGCGCCCGCGCCGAGGCTGTGGCGGCGTGGCTGCGCGCCGAGGGCGTGGCAGCGCGCGCGCGGGTTGATCCGGCCGGGCCGTTGCAGCGCGCCGGCGAACGGGAGCGCGGCGTTGCGCAGTATCGGAGCGTGGTGGTGGTTCCGGAGGCAGCGCCGCCGCCGGATTGAAGCGCCGGGATCGGGCGGGAGCGCTATTCGCCCAGCTTCAGCGCTGCCTTGATGGCGGCCCAGCTGGCCAGCTTGAAATTCTGGGTTTCCGGCGCGTTGTCTCCATCCTGCGCCACGAACAGCCCACCGGGGTAAGCGGGGCCGAAATCACCGGAGATGAAATCGATGCCGTCGGTCTCGCTGGTGCCATCCACCGGGCCGGGCATGATGCGGAAGCGGCCGGCAAAGGCCATGTCCGGCAGGCGGTAGAGCACATAGGCATTGTCCCCCTGGCTGGAGGCGATCAGCCAGCCGCCGTCGGCGCCCTGCGGCGCGATGGCGAGGCCCTCAGCGTCATCGAACAGGATGCGCTTGTCCACCTTGGCGATGGCTGTGGCGGTGCCGGGGGCCTCGGGCGCGGCATCGAAGCGCCACAGGCCAGCATCCTCCTCCGCCACATAGAGCAGCCCGGTGCGATCATCGACCACACAGCCTTCGGACTGGGTGGCAAGCTTCAGGCTGCGCACTTTCACGGCCTTGGGCGCCGTGGCCGAGGCATCGATGGCGAACTGGTCGATCCGGCCATCCTTGAGCACCACAAAGGCGAACACGGCCTTGTCTGCCGCGCGCTGCCAAAGGCACATGCCATAGGCCTCGCCGGGGCCGGCGGGCAGCGTGCCGAGGCTGACGAGCGCCTTGCTTGCCGGATCGAGCCGGAACATCGCCATCATGGCGTTGGCGATGTCATGCCGGTCACTGGCGATGACGAGGATGCCCGGCGCACCGCCGATTGGAACATCGGCGCGCAGATCGACATTGTTGAGCCGCGGCGAGGGCGTGAAGCTCAGCCGCTTGCCGGCGAGATCATAAACATGCAGCCCGGCGCGCTTGTCCGTCGCCACGATCAGGCTGGCGGCAGGGTTGGCGGCGTTGCGCCAGATGGCCGGATCATCGGCGGCATCGTCGGCGGTGCCGACAGGGTCTGTCTCGGTGATGGCGGTGATGCTTGCGGTCTCGATGGCCGGCAAGGCCGGGGCCGCCGCCTTGGGCGCGGGTTGGCCGCAGGCGGCAAGGCCCAGCGCGAGCAGCGTGGCGGCGAGAGCGGCTTTTGTCATGCGGGTCAGGGCCTTGGTCGAGTGCCCCGCCAGCGCTAGCGACGGGGTGTTACAGTTTTGGGTCAACAGTTCGGTTCGTCATCGCGCGCGGGCGGGGAGCCGGTTGCGGAGCGTTTCGCCGGTGGGGCGGCCGGGAGATGGGCCCCCGCCTGCGCGGGGGTGACGGTGTCCGGTGCCGGTGCCTGCCGCGTCAGGCCGTGCGGAAGGCGTTGGTGATCGGGTAGCGCCGGTCGCGGCCGAAGTTGCGATGGCCGATCTTGACGCCCGGCGGGGCCTGGCGGCGCTTGTACTCCGCCACATAGAGCAGCCGCTCGATGCGGGCGACGGTGGCGGCGTCCAGCCCCTGCGCCACCAGCGCGGCGGCGCTGGATTCATTCTCCACCAGCCCCATCAGGATGGCATCGAGCACATCATAGGGCGGCAGCGAATCCTGGTCCTTCTGGTCCTCGCGCAGCTCGGCGCTGGGCGGCTTGTCGATGACGCGGCGCGGCATCACCAGCCCGGACGGCCCCATGGCAAGGCGCGGCTTGTGGGCATTGCGCCACTCGCTGAGCTTGAACACCGTGGTCTTGTAAACATCCTTGAGCACCGAATAGCCGCCCGCCATGTCCCCATAGATGGTGGCATAACCGACTGACATTTCAGACTTGTTGCCGGTGGTCAGCAGCATTGGCCCAAATTTGTTGGAGAGCGCCATCAGCGCCAGCCCCCGGATGCGGGACTGGATGTTCTCCTCGGTGGTGTCCGCCGCGCGGCCCGCGAACAGCGGCGCCAGCATGGTGCCGAAGGCCTGCATCGCCGGCTCGATGCCGACGGTATCGAGCCGGCAGCCGAGCAGGCGTGCGCATTCCGCGGCATCCTCCAGGCTGTCCCGGCTGGTGTAGGGCGAGGGCAGCATCACGCACCACACCCGGTCGGCACCCAGCGCATCCACGGCGACGGCGGCGGAGAGCGCGGAATCGATGCCGCCAGACAGCCCGAGCACGACGCCGGGGAAGCGGTTGCGGTTCACATAGTCCCGCAGGCTGAGCAGCATGGCGTGGTAGATATCGGCCGGGTCCTCATCCAGCACGGCGCGCAGGCCGGGCTGGCAGCTGTAGTGCGAGGCCAGCGTGCCGCGCGTCCACAGCGTGGTGGTGATGCTCTCCTCCCAATCGGGCAGCTGCACGGCGAGCTTGCGATCGGCATTCAGCACGAAGCTGGCGCCATCGAACACCAGCTCGTCCTGCCCGCCGACGCGGTTGAGATAGGCCATCGGCAGCCCGGTTTCGCTGATGCGCGCCACCGCGATGCTCAGCCGCTGATCATCCTTGCCGACTTCAAAGGGCGAGCCATTGGGCACCAGCAGCAGCTCGGCGCCAGTTTCCGCCAGGCACTCCGTCACGTCCGGGGACCAGATATCCTCGCAGATCGCCACGCCGAGCCGGGCGCCGCGAAACGCCAGCGGGCCGGGCAGCGGGCCGGGGGCGAACACGCGCTTCTCGTCAAAGGTGCCATAGTTGGGCAGCGCATGCTTGCGGGTGAGGCTGACCACGCCCTTGTCGATCAGCGCCGCGACATTGTGCAGCTTGCCGTTCTCGGCATGGGGCAGCCCGATGAGCATGGCGGGGCCGCCATCCTCGGAGATGCCGCGCAGCCGCTCGAGTTGCGCGGCGGCGGCTTGCACCAGCGCCGGCTTGAGCACGAGATCTTCGGGCGGATAGCCGACCAGGGACAATTCCGGCGTGGCCAGCAGGTCTGCCTCCGGCACCTGCGCGCGGGCCGCGAGGATGGCATCGGCATTGCCGGCAAGATCCCCGACGCTGGCGTTGAGCTGGGCGAGGGCGATGGTGAGGCTGTGGCTCATCAGGCCGGTTTAGGAGCGGCGGGCGCGGGGAGCAATGGGGGGTGGTGGCAGGGCGGGGTTGCGGGGGCGGGCGCTATCGTGCCGCGCGCTTCGCCTTTTCCGCCGCCACCATCGCCTCCACATCGGCAAGCAGCTTGGGTGCATCGTAGACAATGCCGTTCTTGACCGTCCAGCGGATGCCGCCGACGCGCTCGGGGCGGTTGGTCGTGTCGTTCAGCCGCAGCGTGCCGGTGCCGTATAGCGTCTTGAAGTTCTGCAGCGGATCCTCCGGGGTGATGACCAGATCGGCCAGCATGCCGGCGCGGACCAGGCCGAACTCCGGCTCCTGGCCGCGCGGCGCGGCGAGCGTGCGCGCGCCGTTGATGGTGGCGGCGGTGATGACTTCCAGCGGCGAGAAGCCGGCCTCCTGCAGCAGCTCCAGCTCGAGGATGTAGCTGAAGCCCCAGATCTGCCAGATGAAGCCGGGGTCCGATCCGGTGGTGACGCTGCCGCCGATGTTCTTGTAATCATTGATAAGCCGCATGTAGCGGCCATAGAAATTGCGCCAGGTGACTTCGTTGCCGGTGGTCCAGTCGAAAAAGTAGCTGCCGTGGTTGTCCCGGTTCGATTCAAAAAAGTCGGTCATCGAGGGCAGGGTGTAGCGGGCGTGCCAATCGGCATTCTTGGCGCGCATCAGGTCCCGTGAGGCCGAGTAGATGTTGAGCGTCGGGTCCATGTTCAGCCCGGCGGCCTTCTGGGCTTCGAGATAGGCGCGCCATTCGGGGCCGCCAGGCTCGTGGATCTGGTTCCAGATTTCGGCGATGCCGCCGAAGCGGTCCTGCTCGTTGTTGTAATTATAGCCCGCCGGGCTGGCCTGCAGGCGGCGGTCCTTCAGTAGCGATTCGAAATGGCCGTAGAAATGCGTGACGGTGCCAAGGCCATCGGCGGCGGCATCGCGGGCGTTCCACTCCGCGATGTTGGGCTGGGAGAGATGGGCGACGGTGCCGAGGCCGAGCGCCTTTGCTTCGGCGATGGCGGCGCGGTTGATGGCCGGGGTTTCATCGCCGCGATTGAAGAACTTGATGCCATCGACCCCGTTGGCGGCGGCCCAGCGCACCCAGGCGCGGGCCTTTTCCGGGGTGGTGACGCGGCCTTGCGGCCAGCCGGCGCCGAGCGTCTGGTACACAAGGATGCGCGGCGCGGTGATCTCGCCGGCGGCGCTGCGGCGCTTGTCCGCCACGGCGTGCGCGACATCCAGGCCGAACAGCGAGACGCCGCGCACGGTGGTGACGCCATGGGCGAGCCAGAGCTTGTAGGCATAGGCCGGGTCCGGCGCTTTCACCGGGCCGCCGCTGTGGCCGTGCATATCGACAAAGCCGGGCAGCACGAACATGCCGGTGGCATCGATCTCGCGGGTGGCGCCGCGGGGGGCGCGGTTGCCGGCCATGGGCAGGCCGGGGGTGCCGGCGCTGCGGATATCAGTGATGCGGTTGCCGGTGATGATGATGTCCGCCGGGCCATAGGCCGGGCCGCCGTTGCCGGTGATGATGGTGGCGCCGCGGATGACGAGCGTGGGGAACGGGCCTTCGCCCTCGGTGCGCACCGTGGTGGGCAGCATCTCGGCAGCGCCGGCCACAGTGGTGATGGCCAGCAGCGCTGCGGCAAGGAACGGTTTCAGCATCGGATTGGAACTCCCCCTGCCGCCAGCATAGCCGGCGCGCCGGGCCTTTCAATGCCAGCGCCGCACAGCTAGCGTGGCAGGCATGATCACCGCCCCGCTCTTCTGGATTGTTGCCGGCTATGTGCTGGGCAGCGTGCCGTTCGGGCTGTTGCTCACCCGCATGATCGGCATCGATATCCGCAGCGTCGGCTCGGGCAACATCGGCACCACCAATGTGCTGCGCACCGGCAACAAGGGGCTGGCGGCGGCAACGCTGCTGCTCGACGCCGGCAAGGGCGCGGCGGCGGTGCTGCTGGCCCGGCACTTCGGCAGCGAGGCGCTGGCGATATTGGCCGGCGGTGCGGCGTTCCTGGGGCATCTCTACCCGGTGTGGCTGAAGTTTCGCGGCGGCAAGGGCGTGGCGACCTTGCTCGGCGTGGCGCTGGCCGCCGTGCCGATGGCCGGCATCGCGGCGCTGCTGGTGTGGCTCACGGCGGCGCTGGTGACGCGCTACTCCTCGGTGGGCGGCATGATGAGCGGCGCGGCGGCGCCGGTGGCGGCGGCGGCACTGGGCCAGCAGGATTGGGCAGTGGCGCTGGCCGGGCTGGCGGTGCTGCTGGTGGTGAAGCACCGGGACAATATCGCCCGGCTGCGCGCCGGCACGGAGAGCCGGATCGGCGCCAAGTGAGCGCGTTGTGATGACGCCGGCAGACGCGGTGGCGCGGCTGCGGCTGATCCGCACCGAGAGCATTGGCCCGATCACCTATCGCCAGCTGATGGCGCGCTTTGGCAGCGCCAGCGCGGCGCTGGAGGCCCTGCCCGACCTGGCGCGCAAGGGCGGGCGCAAGCTGAGCATTGCCGGCGCCGGCGCGGCGGAGGACGAGATTGCAGCGCTGGAGGCCATTGGCGGCCGGATGATCTTCATCGGCACGCCAGACTATCCGGTGCTGCTCGCCGCCATGGAGAGCGCGCCGCCGGTGCTGAGCCTGCGCGGCGATGCCGGGCTGCTGGAGCGGCCGGCGGTGGCGATTGTGGGGGCGCGCAACGCCAGCGCGGCGGGGGTTCGCTTTGCGCGGATGATCGCGGCGGAGCTGGCCGAGGCGGAGCTGGTGGTCGTGTCCGGGCTGGCGCGCGGCATCGATGCGGCGGCGCACCAGGGCGCGCTGGAGGGCGGCACCATCGCGGTGGTCGCGGGCGGCGTGGACGTGGCCTACCCGCCCGAGAACGCCGTGCTGATGGCCCAGCTGGCCGAGCGCGGGCTCATAGTGGCCGAGCAGCGCATGGGTGTGGAGCCGCAGGCCCGGCATTTTCCCCGCCGCAACCGGATCATCGCCGGGCTGGCGGCGGGCACGCTGGTGGTGGAAGGCGCGCCCAAGTCCGGCTCGCTGATCACGGCGCGGCTGGCGGCGGAGGCCGGGCGCGAGGTGATGGCCGTGCCGGGCTCGCCGCTCGATCCGCGGGCGCAGGGCTGCAACCTGCTGATCCGGGAGGGTGCGACCCTGGTGCAGAGCGCGGCTGACGTGGTGGAGGCGCTCTCGGCCTTTTCCGCCGAGAGCGGTGCCGGCTCGCAGCTGGGCCTGCGCTACCAGGCGAGCGAGGCGCCCGGCTGGTATGATGCCGTGGCGGCCGAGGCCGGCCCCGAGGCGCGCGCGGCAGTGGAGGGCCTGCTCTCGCCCACCCCGGTGGCGGTGGATGAACTGGTGCGGCTCTCGGGCCTGGCGGCGGCGGCCGTGGCCACGGTGCTGCTCGACATGGAGCTGGAGGGCGGGCTGCTGCGCCACGCCGGGGGGCGTGTGGCGCTGGCGTAGGGCGAATACCGGGTTGCAAAATTCGGGCCAAGGGCGCTTGACGCCCTCCACACAGCGCCGCCACCCTCGCGCGTATGTGTAGGGAGCGTCTGAGGCAGTATGGATCTGGTCATTGTCGAATCGCCCGCCAAGGCGAAGACGATCAACAAATATCTCGGCTCGAACTATGAAGTTCTGGCGAGCTTCGGCCATATCCGGGACTTGCCGGCCAAGGATGGCTCGGTGGATCCGGAGCATGATTTTGCCATGCAATGGGAGCTTTCCGGGGACCGTACCAAGCAGCTGAAGGCGATTTCGGACGCGGCCAAGCGTGCCGACACGGTGATTCTCGCCACCGATCCCGATCGTGAGGGCGAGGCGATCTCGTGGCATCTGCTCGAATGGCTCAAGGCCAAGCGGGCGGTGCCCAAGGGTGGGGCCACGCGCGTCACCTTCAACGAGATCACCAAGACGGCGATTCTGGCCGCCATGAAGAAGCCGCGCGAACTCGACCAGGCGCTGATCGATGCCTATCTCGCCCGCCGCGCGCTGGATTATCTTGTTGGCTTCACGCTCTCGCCCGTGCTGTGGCGCAAGCTGCCGGGGGCCAAGAGCGCCGGGCGCGTGCAGTCCGTTGCGCTGCGGCTGATCTGCCAGCGCGAAAGCGAGATCGAGGCGCATATCGCGCGGGAATACTGGACGATCGAGGCCGGCATGGCAGCGCCCAACGCACAGGCCTTCCCCGCCCGGCTCAGCCTTTGGCGCGGCAAGAAGCTCGAGCGCTTCGATATCACCGGCGAGGCCGATGCGCTGGCCGCCAAGGCCGATGTGGGCAACGGCCGCTTCCGCGTGGCGGCGGTGGAAACCAAGCCGGCGACGCGCAACCCCTATGCGCCGTTCACCACCTCCACCCTGCAGCAGGAGGCGGCGCGCAAGCTCGGCTTCACCGCCACCCAGACGATGCGGGTGGCGCAGGGGCTCTATGAGGAGGGCCGCATCACCTACATGCGGACCGATGGCGTGCAGATTGCCGGCGAGGCGATTGGCGCCGTGCGCGCCGTTATCGCGCAGGATTATGGCAGCGGCGTCGATGTGCTGCCCGAGAAGCCGCGTTTTTACGCCACCAAGGCCAAGAACGCCCAGGAAGCGCATGAGGCGATCCGCCCGACAGACCTGTTCAGCCGGCCGCAGCGCGCGCCTTCGGGCGATGCCGAGCGGCTCTATGCGCTGATCTGGAAGCGCACCGTCGCCAGCCAGATGGCCAGCGCCCGGCTTGAGCGCTCGAGCATCGACATGCTCGACGAGGCGCGCACCACCGGGCTGCGCGCCACCGGCCAGGTGGTGATCTCGCCGGGCTTCCTCGCGGTTTATACAGAGACGAACGAGGACCTGCCGTCCGACAATGATGATGACGAGGGCCGCCGCCTGCCACGGCTCGTGGTGGGGGACATTTGCGGCGTCACCGGCGTCGAGGCCAAGCAGCATTTCACCGAGCCGCCCCCGCGTTTTTCCGAAGCCTCGCTGGTCAAGCGGCTGGAGGAGCTCGGCATCGGCCGGCCTTCCACCTATGCCGCGATCCTGCAGACGCTGCGGGACCGGCTCTATGTGCGTGTGGAGAAGAACCGCTTCTTCGCCGAGGAAAAGGGCCGGCTGGTCACGGCGTTTCTCGAGCGCTTCTTCGAAAAATATGTCGGCTATGATTTCACCGCCGATCTTGAATCCCAGCTCGATGACGTCTCCGCCGGCAGCATGGATTATCTGAAGGTGCTGCGCGCCTTCTGGGAAGATTTCCATGGCCTGACGACGCAGATGCTCGAACTGCGGCCCTCCGATGTGACGGCGGCGCTCGATGATTACCTGGCGCCGCTGCTGTTCCCGCCGCGCGCCGATGGCGGTGATGCGCGGCTTTGCCCCTCGTGCAACGCGGGCCGGCTGGCGCTCAAAACCGGCAAGTTCGGCGCGTTCGTGGCCTGCTCCAACTATCCGGAATGCCGCTACACACGGCAGTTTGCCGGTGATGGCGGGGCGCGGGAGAGCAACGGCCCGGTGCTGCTGGGCGAGGACCCGACGACCGGCGAGCCGGTGACACTGCGCTCCGGGCGCTTTGGCGCCTATGTGCAGCTCGGCGATGCCGAAAAGCCGCCGCGCGCCTCGATTCCCAAGGATGTCAGCGTCACTGGCCCCGAGGATTTCGATGTGGCGCTGCGCCTGCTCTCGCTGCCGCGCACCATCGGCGCGCACCCGGAGACGGGCGAGCCGATCACCGCCAGCATCGGCCGTTATGGGCCATATCTGGCGCACAGTGGCAAATATGCCCGGCTGGGCTCGACGGCTGAAGTGTTCGAAACGGGCATGAACGCCGCCGTGGTCAAGCTGGCGGAAGCGGCTGCGGCCGGCCCGCGCTCGCGCACCGCGGCGGCGCCGCTGCGCGAGATCGGCGTGCACCCGACATCGGGCGGCACGATGAAACTGCTCGCCGGCAAATATGGCAATTACATCACCGATGGCACGACCAACGCCACCGTGCCCAAGGATGCCGATGGCCTGACGATGACGCTGGAGGAAGCGGCCGCGCTGATCGATGTGCGCGCCGCGATGCCGGCCAAGGGCAAGAAAAAGCCGGCGGCCAAGAAGGCGGCGGTTAAGAAGGCTCCGGCCAAGGCAGCCGCGACAAAGCCGGCCGCCGCCAAGAAACCTGCGGCGAAGAAAGCTGCGCCCAAGAAGGTTGCGGCGGCAAAGGACTGAGGTTCAGGCGGGGCGGCGGGACGCTCGGTCCCGTCGTTCGCCGGGATGACAATCATGATTCAGGGGGCCGGCTTCAGGGGGCTGCGCGGTCCGGCAGCCGCACCAGCAGCAGCGCCGCCACCACCAGCCCGGCGCCGGTAAGCTCCCACACTCCTGGCACCTCGCCGAAGCGCAAGGCCCCGACAGTGGCGCTGATCGCCGGCTGGATGAGCAGCGCCAGGCCGACGACGATCGGCCGCAGATGCCCGACGGCATACACCACCAGCCCCTGCCCGAAGACCTGGCTGCCAAAGGCCAGCACCAGGATCGGCGTCCAGTTGCCGGGCCAGAAGGCGCCTGGCTCGAGCAGCGCCAGCGGCAGCATCGTCACCGCGCCAAAGGCCGTGGCCAGCGCCAGCAGGGGCATGGCGGCGAGGCGCGAGCGCAGCTTCTCGATGGTGAGCAGATAGGCGGTGTAGAACAGCGCGGCGCCAAGGCAGAGCAGGTCCCCGGTGAAGTTGCGCGGGCTGAGATCGGCACTGCGGCCGAGCAGCAGCGCCGTGCCGAGCGCGGCGGCAAGCAGCGCGGCGCGGGCCGGGCGGCCGGGGCGCTGGCGCAGCACGACAAAGCCCCAGAGCGGCAGCAGGAAGGTGGCGGCGTTGGTGAGCAGCGTGGCGTTGGCCAGTGTCGTGCGCAGGATGCCGAGGTGCCACAGCGCCAGATCGATGGCGAAGAATACCCCGGCGAGCGCCGCCAGCCCCAGGGACCCCAGATTGAGCCCGCCAAAAGCCGGTGTGCCCTCGCGCCCGCTCACGAACCGCGCCAGCAGCAGCAGCGGCACCACGGCCAGGCTGAGCCGCCAGAACGCCGAGGCCATGGGTGCGACATCGGCAATCCGCACCAGCCATGGCCCGAAGGCGAGCGAGGCGCTGCCGGCAAGCATCGCTGGAAAGGCGAAGCGGTTGGCTGGGGGTGGTGCGGGCTCCATGGCGGCTCGCCTAGCCGGGGCGGCGGGCCGGGGGAAGGGGCTGGATGGGGCGGGGCGTGACGGCGGGACGCATTCCCGCCATGGTGCGCCGCGATACAGGCTTTGGATTTTGCGGGAGTGTTCATGAAGCGGTTGTGGTTGCTGGCGTTGGTGATGGCGCCGGTGCTGGGTGCTGGCCCCGTGGTTGCGCAGGGACCGGTGGTTGCAAAGGCCATGGCGCCTGCGGTGGTGGCGCAAAGCCCGGATGCGGCGCTGGCCGGCTTCTTCGAGGCGTTTGATGCCGCCGAGCTGGCGCGCTCGCCGGAGAGCCGGGCCTATCGCGGCATCCGCACCGACCAGAACCGCTGGGATGACCGCAGCGATGCCGCCGAGGCTGCGGCCAACGCCGCGGACATCAAGGCGCTGGCCGAGATGCGCGCGCGCTTTGGCGGCGCCGCTCTCAGTCCGGAGTCAAAGCTCTCCTACACGCTTTTCGAGCGCAACATGGAGGAGCGCATCGCCGGCTATGCGTTTCGGGACAATGGCCTGATGTTTGACCATATGGATGGCGTGCACAGCGCCTATCCGGCGTTTCTGATCAACATCCACCGGGTGGCGAGCAAGGCCGATGCGGAGGATTATGTGGCGCGGCTGCGGGCGCTCGGCCCGGCGCTGGAGGCCGATATCGCCCGCAGCGAGGCGCGTGCGGCGCGCGGCGTGATGCCGCCGAAATGGGTGTACCCGCTGGTGCTCTCGGACGCCCGCAACACCATCTCGGGCGCGCCGTTCGATGCATCGGGCGTCGACTCGCCGTTGCTGGCGGATTTCAAGGCCAAGCTGGGCAAGCTTGATCTGCCGGCAGCGGACAAGGCCGCGCTGGAGGCCGCCGCCACGGCGGCGCTCACGGCCAGCGTGCGGCCGGCCTATGCGCGGCTGGTCGCGACGCTGGAAGCGCAGCAGGCGCGCGCCGGCACCGATGATGGCCTGTGGCGCCTGCCCAATGGCGCGGCGGATTATGCCCGGCGGCTGGCCAGCTACACCAGCACCAGCATGGGCGCCGAGGCGATCCACGCGCTCGGGCTGGCGCAGGTGCAGCGCATCCATGGCGAGATGCTCGCCGTGGCGCGAACGACCGGTTTTGCGGGCGATCTGCCGGCGTTCCTTGCGCAGATGCGGACCGACAAGCGGTTCTTTTTGCCTGAGGGCGAGGCCGGCAAGGCCGCGTATCTCAGCCTCGCCAATGGCTTTCTGGCCGAGATCGCGCCGAAGCTGCCGCAGTATTTCCGCGACCTGCCGAAATCGGCGCTGGTGGTGCAGGCCGTGGAACCGTTCCGCGAGGAGACTGCCGGCAAGGCGTTCTACACCAGCCCGGCTACTGACGGCTCGCGGCCCGGCATCGTCTATGTGAACCTCTACAGGCTGGCCGACATGCCGACCACCGAGATGGAGGCACTGATCTATCATGAGGGCGTGCCGGGCCATCATTTCGAGCGGGCCAGCGCCACTGCCTTGAAGGGCCTGCCGCCGTTCCGTCGCTACGGCGGCTACACGGCCTATACCGAGGGCTGGGGCCTTTATGCCGAGGCGCTGGCCAAGGACATGGGGCAGTATCGGGACCCCTACAGTGATTTCGGCCGGCTGCAGATGGAGCTGCACCGCGCCATCCGGCTGGTGGTGGACACCGGCATCCACCACAAGCGCTGGAGTCGCGAGCAGGCGATCGCCTGGACGCTGGCCAACAGTGCGGAGAGCGAGGGCGCCGTTGCCAAGGCGATTGAGCGCTATGTGGTGCTGCCGGGGCAGGCGACGGCCTACATGATCGGCCGGTTGAAGATCTCTGAGCTGCGCACCCGCGCCGAGGCGGCGCTGGGCGACAAGTTCGATATCCGGGATTTCCATGCCGTGGTGCTGCGCAGCGGCCCGGTGCCGCTGGATGTGCTGGAAACCAATGTCGATGCCTGGATCGCGGAGATTTATGGCGCCTGACCGCGCTTTTGTCGGATTTCTACAATTGCGGGGGCGCGACTCGGGGTAGCTTTCAGTTGCGACCCGAGGGGAAACTGGGTGCTGCAACAGAGCTGCACCAGCGCATCCCCTAACTATCGGCCCGGGATGGCTCCCCATCCCGGGCTATTTTTCCGTGGGGTGCGTAATCGAATTGCAACGTTCAATCGTATAGGCTTGCATAAGCGTACGACCGCGTTTCGATTTCGGGGGAGCAGGCCGGGTGATCAGCATCCGCTATTTCGCGCCAGCACCGCAGCTGCGGCCCTATCTGTCGTCCTATTATTGGTTTGAATCGAATCTGCCGGCCTTTGCCGATCTGATGCGCGCCGAGCTGCCGCAGATCCGGCTGGTGACGCGCGGCACGGCGCGCAACACCTATGCCACGGGCGTGGTTCGGCAGGGTGTCGGCGCGCAGCTGCAGGGGCCAACCAGTGGCCCGGTGCAGTTCGTGGCGGCGGGGCCGCTGCATCTGTTTGGCGTCGGGCTGCTGCCGCAGGGCTGGGCGACGCTGATCGGCGAGCCGGCGGACCGGCTGGCCGATGATGTGGTGGACCTGGGCGATGTGGTGGGCCGCTGCGCCGCCGATGTGCTGGGCGAACTGGCGCTGGCGCGGGATGATGCGGCGCGGGTGGCGGCAGCGGACCGGTTTTTCCAGTGCCTGCTCGACAGCGCCCATGCCGCGCCGCTGTGGTTCACCCGGCTGACCGATGCGTGGCTGACCGAGTCCGCCAACCCGCAGCTCGATGCGCTGGTGGCGGCGTCCGGCATGTCCCAGCGCTCGGTGGAGCGATTGTCCCGGCGGATTTATGGTGCGTCGCCCAAGCTGCTGGCGCGGAAATATCGTGCGCTCAACGCGGCCGTGCAGATCGGCAATGGCGAGGTTTCGGGCTGGGCGGACCTGGCGGCGGGGGCGTTTTATGACCAGGCGCATTTCATTCGCGAGTTCAAGCAGTTCACCGGGCTGACACCGGCGCGCTTCCAGGCCGAGGCGGCGCCGGTGACGCGGATCACCATTGCGCGCAAGAAGCTGATGCCGGACTTGCCGAAGCTGGCGCTCTATAGTTAGGAGCAGGAGCCGCCTCGAATTCGCAACTTGGCGATTCCGGCGTTGACATTATCTCCGGGGCAACCACATAAGCCGGACTGATTTTGTCCACTTTGCGGGGTGCTGCTGGTGATCCGGCTGACCAATCTAGCTGATTACGCCGTGGTCGTGATGACAACGGCGGCGCGCGAGCCCGAGGCGCGGCTGTCTGCCGCCCGCGTCGCCGAAGTGACGGCGATTCCGGCGCCGACGGTCGCCAAGCTGATGGGGACGCTGGCCCGCGCCGGGCTGCTGGTGGCAAGCCGCGGTGTTTCGGGCGGCTTTGCGCTGTCGCGGCCGGCCGTGGACATCAATGTTGCCGAGATCGTCGAGGCTGTGGACGGGCCGATTTCGCTCACCGCCTGTGTTTCGGGTGATGCGCATGATTGCGCCATCGAGGGCCGTTGCGGCGTGCGCGGCCATTGGGGGCCGATCAACATGGCGGTGCGCGCGGCGCTGCAGGCGGTGACGCTAGCGGACCTGCTGCAGCCTGCGGCGATGCGCGGGCTGGCCGCCGGGGCGTTTGCCGGCGAGGTGGTGGCATGACACAGATGAATGATTCCGTAGCCGATGTGGCCGAAACCCCGGTGCAGGATGCCGAGGCCCGTGCGGCCGTGGCGGACCTGGCCACCTACAAATGGGGCTTCACCTCCGACATCGAATCCGACATGGCGCCCAAGGGCCTCAATGAGGACACCGTGCGCTTCATCTCCGCCAAGAAGGGCGAGCCCGAGTGGCTGCTCGAGTGGCGGCTGAAGGCCTATGCGCGCTGGCTGACGATGGAAGCGCCGGATTGGGCCAAGCTCGACCTCGCGCCGATCGATTATCAGGACGCCTATTATTACGCCGCGCCCAAGGCCAAGCCGGAGCTGGCGTCGCTCGATGAACTCGACCCCGAGATCAGGCGCACATATGAAAAGCTCGGTATCCCGATCGAGGAGCAGAAGATGCTCGCCGGTGTGGAAGGCTCGCGGCGCATCGCGGTGGACGCGGTGTTCGATTCGGTGAGTGTCGCCACCACCTTCCGCGCCGAGCTGGAGAAGGCCGGGGTGATCTTCCGCTCGATCAGCGAGGCGGTGAAGGAATATCCCGAGCTGGTGAAGAAGTGGCTGGGCAGCGTCGTGCCGGTGCAGGACAACTTTTTCTCCTGCCTCAACAGCGCGGTGTTTTCGGATGGGACCTTTGTCTACATCCCGGAGGGCGTGCGCTGCCCCATGGAGCTTTCCACCTATTTCCGCA
>DIUN01000023.1:105837-131694 GCA_002423025.1 Sphingomonadales bacterium UBA6157
TCGACCGTGCAGAACTGGTATCCGGGGGATGCCAATGGCGTGGGCGGCATCTACAATTTCGTCACCAAGCGCGCCAACTGCATCGGCAAGCGCAGCAAGGTGAGCTGGACGCAGGTGGAAACCGGCTCGGCGATCACCTGGAAATACCCCAGCTGCGTGCTCTCGGGCGATGATTCCGTGGGGGAATTTTACTCGGTGGCCGTGACGAACAACCGCCAGCAGGCCGATACCGGCACCAAGATGATCCACCTGGGAAAGAACACCCGCTCGACCATCGTTTCCAAGGGCATTTCGGCCGGGCGCTCGCAGGGCACCTATCGTGGGCTGGTGCGCGTGGCGGCGAGTGCGGAAGGCGCGCGCAACCACACCCAGTGTGATTCGCTGCTGCTCGGCCATGAGTGTGGCGCGCATACCGTGCCCTATATCGAGGTGCGCAACCCTTCCGCCACGATCGAGCATGAGGCGACCACCAGCAAGATCAGCGAGGACCAGCTGTTCTATGCCCAGTCCCGCGGGCTGGACGCGGAGGCGGCGGTGGCGCTGATCGTCAATGGCTTCTGCAAGGAAGTGCTGCAGCAGCTGCCGATGGAATTCGCCGTGGAAGCGCAGAAGCTGCTCGGCATCAGCCTTGAAGGCTCGGTGGGATGATGGCCGCGCCCGCTGCCCTGGCATTGCTGACTCTACTTATGGCTTTTTCTGCGCCTGCGCGGGACTCTTCGGCAGTTTTTGCTGAAAGGACCGCCTCATGAAGAAGTTTCTCGCCGTCTCTGCCCTCCTCGCGCTTGCCGCCTGCGAAGCCCCGGCTCCCCGCCCCGACACGGCCGGAGAAGCGGCGCGCGCCAAGGTGGATGAGCTGACCAAGGTTTATGGCGATTGCGTCGATGGCAAGGCCAAGAGCCTTGAGGTGAAAGGCGTGGCGGCTGGCTCGCTGGCGCTGGACATTCTCGCCATGTGCGAGCCGGACCGCACGGCGCTCGCGTCCGAAGTCGCGGCCTTCCACAAGATTGGCAACCCC
The DNA here is from genome assembly GCA_002423025.1 of Sphingomonadales bacterium UBA6157. Lineage (GTDB taxonomy): Bacteria > Pseudomonadota > Alphaproteobacteria > Sphingomonadales > Sphingomonadaceae > Sandarakinorhabdus. Next base: position 106,853 of record DIUN01000023.1, read on the forward strand.
AAGGAAACCGACGCGATGGCCGCCGCCGTGGCTGATGCCTCGGTCAAGACCATCGATGATGAAGTGCGGCGCGCCGCCGTGGTGACGATCATCCAGCGCCAGGGCGAACCCGCTCCTGCCACCTCCGATACGGCTCCGGCCGAAAGCAACGGGACCACACAATAGTGCTGAAGATCGAGAACCTCACTGCCGGTATCGAAGGCAAGACCATCCTCAAGGGGCTGAACCTCACGGTGAACGCTGGCGAGGTGCACGCCATCATGGGGCCCAACGGCGCCGGCAAATCGACGCTCTCCTATGTGCTTGCCGGCCGCGCCGGTTACGAGGTGACCGGCGGCAGCGTGAGCTTCCAAGGCAAGGACCTGCTCGCCATGGCGCCGCACGAGCGCGCTGCGGCGGGCGTGTTCCTCGGGCTGCAATATCCGGTGGAGATTCCGGGTGTTTCCAACCTGATGTTCCTGCGCACCGCGCTCAACGCCCAGCGCACGCTGCGCGGCGAGAAGGAGGCCAGCGGCGCCGAGTTCATGAAGCTGGCCAAGGCCGCGGCGGAAGCGCTGGGCCTGCCGTTCGAGATGCTCAAGCGCTCGGTCAACCAGGGCTTTTCCGGCGGCGAGAAGAAGCGCAACGAGATGGTGCAGATGGCCGTGCTCGAGCCGCACCTGTGCGTGCTGGACGAGACGGATTCGGGCCTGGATATCGATGCGCTGCGCGTCGTTTCCGAGGGTATCAACCGCATGCGCTCGCAGGAGCGCGCAACGCTGCTCATCACCCACTACCAGCGGCTGCTCGATTATGTCGTGCCGGATTTCGTGCACGTGCTGATCGATGGCCGCATCGTGCGCACCGGCGGTGCCGAGCTGGCCCGTGAACTGGAAGCCGATGGCTATGCCGGCATGGCGGAAGCGGCATGAGCACGCTGCCGAAGCGCAAGGACGAGGCCTGGCGCTACAGCGATCTCGCGGCGCTGGGCGAAGTCTGGCCCGGCGGCGAGAAGATCGGCCGCAGCCTGAGCATCCCGGCGGGCCAGGCGGCACGGCTGGATGATGTGCTGGCCGGCACCGGCTGGCGAAATGATGCCGTGGCGATTGATGTCGGCGCCGGCGGCACGCTCATCGGCTTCATCGAGCAGGGGCTGGCAGCGGGCGCCGTGGCGACGCAGGATTATGCCATCACCCTGGCGGCCGGCGCTGCGGCCAATATCGTCATCCTCAACCATGGCGGCCGCTTCGGGCGGATCGCGCTGGATGTGACGCTACACGAGGGCGCGGATTTCCAGCTTGGCGGCGTCATCATCGGTGGTGACACCCAGACGCTGGAGATCATCACCACCGTCCGCCATGCCGGCCCCGGCGCGACCAGCCGGCAGGTGGTGCGCACCGTGCTCGGCGGCCGCGCCATCGGCAGCTATCTCGGCAAGGTCGCGGTGGCGCGCGAGGGCCAGAAGACCGATGCTGCGCAGAGCTTCAAGGCGCTGCTATTGGAGCGCGGCGCCACAGCCAACGCCAAGCCGGAGCTGGAGATTTTCGCCGACGACGTGAAGTGCGCGCACGGCGCCACCGTGGGTGAACTCGACAAGACAGCGCTGTTCTACCTTGAAAGCCGGGGCGTGCCGCCGCAGCAGGCCAAGGCGCTGCTCACCCGCGCCTTCCTCTCCGATGCGCTGGCCGCCATGGCCGATGACGCGCGCGAGGCCGCGGAAACCCGGGTGACGGCGCTGCTCGATGCGCTGCTGGCGCCGGCGCTGGCGGCTGCGGCATGAACGCTGTGCCAGCCTCGCTGCACATGGCTCCGGCCAGCCGCAAGGCGGATTTCCCGGGCCTTGCCGGCAACTGGGCCTATCTTGATACCGCCGCCACGGCGCAGAAGCCGCAGGCCGTCATCGATGCCATCACCAAGGCCTATGGCGTTGATTATGCCACCGTGCATCGCGGCGTTTATGAGCGCTCGGCAACGATGACGATGCGCTTTGAAGAGGCCAGGGCCACCGTCGCGCGCTTTATCGGTGCGGCATCGCCCGATGAGGTGGTGTTCGTGCGCGGCGCCACCGAGGGCATCAACCTGGTAGCGCAAAGCTGGGGCCAGCGGCTTGTGGCCGGTGACCGGATCCTGATCTCGGCGCTTGAGCACCACAGCAACATCGTGCCCTGGCAGCTGCTGCGGGACCGCACCGGCGTCGCCATAGACGTGGCGCCGCTCACCGCCGATGGCCGCATCGATGAAGCCGCGCTCGAAGCCCTGCTGACACCACGGACCAAGCTGGTGAGCATCGCCCATGTCTCCAACGTGCTCGGCGGCGTGGCGGATGTGGCGCGCATTGCCCATGCCGCGCACGCCGTTGGCGCGCTGCTGCTGGTCGATGGCTGCCAGGCCGCGCCGCGTGTGGCGCTGGACTTGCAGGCGCTGGGCGCGGACTTTTATGTGCTTTCCGGCCATAAGCTTTATGGCCCCACCGGCATCGGGGTGCTCTGGGGCCGGGCCGAGCTGCTCGCCTCCATGCCGCCATGGCAGGGCGGCGGCGCCATGATCGAGACGGTGACCTTCGAGCGCACGACCTATGCGCCGCCGCCGCAGCGCTTCGAGGCCGGCACGCCGCATATCACCGGCGTCATCGGGCTGGCGGCGGCTGTCGATTATGTCGAGGGCATCGGCATGGCGGCGATTGCGGCGCATGAGGCCGAGCTGGTGGCGGCGGCGCGCGAGGCGCTCTCCCGCATCAATTCGGTGACGCTGTTCGGCCCGCAGGATTCGGCCGGTATCCTGTCCTTTGCCATCGAGGGGGTGCATCCCCATGACATCGGCACCATATTGGATGAGAGCGGCGTCGCCATTCGGGCGGGCCACCATTGCTGCCAGCCGCTTATGGCGCAGCTTGGCGTGCCCGCTACGGCGCGGGCAAGCTTTGGCCTCTACAACGATCTCGACGATGTCGCGCGGCTCGCCGCCGGCATCGAACGGGTGACACGGATTTTCGGAACTGCGGGGACGAGAGCATGAGTGAGCGCACATTTGAAGTGCAGGAAGTGAGCGAGGCGGCCCCCGTGCCCAAGGCGCCGCCGCTGCGCGCCTATGAGGAGCCTGCGCACGAGGCGCCGCATGCGCACGAGACCCCGCACAAGCCGGATTATCTCGATGGCTTCCTCGCCAAGACGCCGGAGGCCGTGGCCCCCGAGGCACCGGGCGGCGAACTGCAGGAGGAGGTGATCGCGGCGCTGCGACAGATCTTCGATCCCGAGATCCCGGTGAACATCTATGACCTTGGCCTGATCTACAATGTCGAGATCAGCGATGGCCATGCCGTGGTGACGATGACGTTGACCACGCCGCACTGCCCGGTGGCCGAGACGATGCCGGGCGAAGTCGAGATGCGCGTGATGAGCGTGCCGGGTGTTGCGTCGGCAGAAGTCAATCTTGTCTGGGACCCGGCATGGGACCCCGGCAAGATGAGCGACGAAGCCAAGCTTGAGATGGGAATGCTCTGATGACCACGGCGACAACCCTGCGGCGCCCGCGCCCGGCGCCGATCACGGTGACGGAGGATGCCGCGCGGCGGATCGCCGAGATCATCGCCAAGGCGCCGGAGCCGGCGGCCGGCGTGCGGCTGACGACGCCCAAGCGCGGCTGCTCGGGGCTTTCCTACAGCCTTGATTATGTCGCGGCGGCCAAGCCGGGTGACGAAGCCGTTGTGACGGAAGGCGGCACGCTGTTCATCGATGCCGGCTCGCTGATGTACCTCATCGGCAGCCGCATGGACTGGCGCGAGGATGATTTTTCGGCCGGCTTCGTGTTCGAGAACCCCAATGCCAAGGGCAGCTGCGGCTGCGGGGAAAGCTTTACCGTCTGAGGCCCCGCGACACTCTGGGCGTTCAGCAATGCACCCCAACTGTGTAAGCGGCGGGCATGAATTTTCCCGCCACCCGTGCCGAGGCGCTCGCCCGGCTTGATGCCTTTTTGCCGCTCGCCGGCCGGGCCTATGCCGCCAATCGCAACAAGGATGCCGGGCCGGGTGCGCAAGGCAGCACCTCCGGGCTGTCCCCGGCCATTCGTCGCCGGCTGCTCAGCGAGGCCGAGGTGGCGGGGCGGGTGCAGCGCGCCCATGGCTTTGTGGCGGGCGAAAAGTTCATCCAGGAAGTCTGCTGGCGGACCTATTGGGTCGGCTGGCTGGAGCAGCGGCCGCAGCTCTGGGCACGCTATGCCGCTGATGTGGAGCGGCTGGAATCGGCGCTCGCCGAGAACAAGGCGCTGGCCCGGCGCCATGCCGAGGCCGTGGCCGGGGCAACGGGCATCGATTGCTTCGATGCCTGGGCGCAGGAACTGGTGGCGACCGGCTGGCTGCACAACCATGCGCGGATGAACTTTGCCAGCATCTGGATCTTCACCCTGCAGCTGCCGTGGCAGCTGGGGGCGGCGTTCTTCTACACCCATCTGCTCGATGCCTGCCCGGCATCCAACACGCTTTCCTGGCGCTGGGTGGCGGGGTTGCAGACGGTGGGGAAGCATTATCTGGCGCGGCCGGACATCATCCGTGCCAACAGCGGCGGGCGCTTTGACGTGCGGGCGCCGCTGGCGCGTGATGCGGCGCCGCTGCCGGCGGATGGCATGCCGCAGCTGGTGCCGCTTCGGGCGGCCGAGCGCGCCGAGCCGGGGCTGCGCACGGGGCTGTTCGTGACCACGGCGGACCTCAGCCTGGAGCGCCAGCCGCTTCCCAAGCTGGTGGCAGTGGCGGCGACGACGCGGATCGGCGGCGCGCCCTCGCCGCTGAAGCGCGCCTATGCCGAGACGGCGCTGGCCGATGGGCTGGCACGGGCGGCGGCGCACGCCGGCGTGGAGCCCGAACGGCTCGATGAGGAAGCGGCGGTGGCGGCGGTGCGCGGCTGGGCGGCGCGGCATGGGCTCGCGCAGGTGGTGACCGGAGAGGCCGCTGTCGGCCCGGTGGCGGACCGGCTGGAAGCCTTGCGCGCCGGGCTGGCGGCCGATGGCGTGCGGCTGGTGCGGCTGCGGCGGGACTGGGATGCGCTGGCCTGGCCGATGGCGACCAAGGGCTTTTTTGGCTTCAAGGCCGGGCTGCCGCGGCTGCTGGCTGCAGATTAGGCTTATTCGTCCGGACCCAGCGACGGATCAAGGTCGCGCGGGCGGATGAACTGGGCGAGGGTGGCGTGGCCGCCATCGACCTGCGCCCAGCGCTCGATATCGAGATCGAGCCGGGCCAGCGTCGCGGTGGGGTATTTCATCTCAGCTTCGTCCCGCAGAGGCCCGGAGCGTGGCGGCACCAGCTCCAGCAGCAGGTCCTCAAGGCCGGGGTTGTGGCCGACGAGAAGCGCATGGTCATGATCGGGAGAGAAGCCGGCGATCAGCTCCACCAGCGTGGCGGAAGAGGAGAGATAGATGCGCTTTTCATAGATCGGCGCGAGCCGGGCTTTCAGGCCTGTTTCCACGCCCTCGATGGTCTGGCGGCAGCGTACGGCGGGCGATGACGTGACATAATCGAAATCCGGCATGTCGCCCTTGTCCTGCGCGGCGCGCAGCCATTGGCCGATGCGGATGGCGGCGCGGCGGCCGCGATCATTGAGGGGCCGCTCATAATCGCGCAGCAACGGGTCATCATAGCCCGATTTGGCATGGCGCAGCAGTGTCAGCGTCTTCACCCGCGCTCCCCAAAGGTGATCATGTCTGGATCGTCGTGTCCGGCAGTGTGGCCTCACCATGGCGCGAGCCGGGGGGTGGCTGCAAGCCATGATGTGCGGCGGCGACTGCGGCGATTGCGTCTTCCAGGCTCACCCGGTCAATCGGTGTGCCGGGCGGGAAGGCGGCAAGCAGCCGGCTGGGCACGGCCGGTCCGATGAGCACGAAGGTGCCGCGATCATCGGCGCGGCGGATGAGCCGGCCAAAGGCTTGTGCCAGCCGGCCCATGGTGACGCGATCATCATGCGCGGTGCCGCCGAGCGCGGCGCGGCGGGCGCCGTGCAACACAGTGGGGCGCGGCCAGGGCACGCCCTCCATCACCACCAGCCGCAGCGAGGAGCCGGGCACGTCCACACCATCGCGCAGGGCATCGGTGCCGAGCAGCGAGGCACGCGGCTCGGCGCGAAAGATGTCCACCAGCGTGCCGGTCTCGATCGGGTCGACATGCTGGGCATAGAGCGGCAGCCCGGCACGGGCGAGCGGATCGGCAATGCGGGCGTGCACGGCGCGTAGCCGGGCGATGGCGGTGAACAGCCCCAGCGTGGCGCCGCCAGCCGCCTCGATAAGGGCGCGATAGGCATGGGCCAGCCCCGCCGTGTCCCCGCGCTTGATATCCGTCACGATCAGCACCCGGGCGTTGGCGGCATAATCGAACGGGCTGGCGGCGGCGAAGTGGTGCGCCGGCAGCATCAGGTGGCTGGCGCCGGTGCGGGCATCGGCATCATCCCAGCTTTCCACCAGCGCATCGCTGCGGGCACGCAGCGTGGCGGAGGTTACCAGCACGCCATGCGCCGGCTCGAGAACCGCGTGGGCAAAGGGCTTCATCGGATCGAGCCAGTGGCGGTGGATGCCGATATCCAGCTCGCGGCCATCAAAGCGCTCGACGGCAAACCAATCGACAAACGCCGGGTCCGCCGCGCCGCCAAGCCGCGCCAGCAGCCCGGTCCAGGATGTGATGAGTTCGGCGCGTAGCCGCAGCCCGGCGCTGGCGCCTTCCACCCGGGCGCGGCCGGCGCCATCCAGCCAATCCGGCGGCTCATCGAGCAGCGCCTTGAGCCGGGCCTCCAGCGCCGCCATGGGTGCGGCCAGACGGGCCAGCGCGGCGGCGGCTGTGGCCGCGGCATCGATGACAGCGGGGAGCACCTCGGCGACTTCGGTTTCAAGGCCATAGCCGGTTTCGGCGGTGCGACTTTCCGAGCGGGCGAACACCTGGGTGCGGACGGCGGCAAGCAGGCTCTCGATGGGGCCATCGGGCGTGTCGCCGGCAATGCGGGCGAGCCAGGCTTCTGCCGGCAGGATGCGGGCCGCAGCGCCGATGCGCTCGATGGCGGCGGCAGCGGCATCATCATAGCTGGCGATGTCGGAAAGGCGGGCGGCGAGGCCGCGGCGGCGGCCCCGGCTGGCCCGGTCCGGCCCGAGCAGCCAGCCGCGCAGTTCCACCGCTTCGCGGCCGGTGAGCTCCACGGCAAAGGTGGCGTCTGCGGCATCGAAGAGGTGATGGCCTTCATCAAAGACCATGCGCGTCATGCCCACGCCCTCGGCGCGGCCGCGCACGGCGTTGATCATGACAAGCGCATGATTGGCGATGACGAGATCGGCCTGGGCCGAGGCGCGGGTGGCACGCTCGATGAAGCAGATGCGATAGTGCGGGCAGCCGGCATAGATGCACTCGCCGCGCCTGTCCGTGAGGCCGGAAAAGCTGGTGCGGCCGAACAGCGCCGGCAGCCAGCCCGGCAAGTCCCCGCCCACCATGTCGCCATCGCGGCTGTATTCGGCCCAGCGTGCGGCCAGCTGGGCGAACACGGCGGCGCGGTTGGCAAAGCCGCCCTGCACGGCATCCTCAAGGTTGAGCAGGCAGAGGTAATTCTCGCGGCCCTTGCGGACCACGACCTTCTCGCGCTTCTCGGCCGGATCGGGGTAGGCGCGGGCGGCTTCCTGGTCGAGCTGGCGTTGCAGCGCCTTGGTGTAGGTGGAGAGCCATACCGTGCCCTGCGCTGCCTGCGCCCAGGCCGCGGCGGGAGCGAGATAGCCCAGTGTCTTGCCGATGCCGGTGCCAGCTTCGGCCAGCACCATGTTGGGGGTGCCGGGGCGGCTGCGCGGCGCAAAGGCATGGGCGGCGGCCTCGGCATAGGCGCGCTGTCCGGTGCGGCGCTCGGCGCCCTCGCCCAGCATGGCATCGAGCCGGGCGGTGATGGCGGCGGCGGCGAGGCTGACAGGCAGCGGCGTCGGGCGCGGCGGTGCTTCCTCCCACTTGGGCAGGCTGGTGAACAGCGAGCGCTCGGGAGAGTCCGGCTTGCGCAGCCTCGGCGCCAGCACCGGCGCCCAGCTCCAGCGCTGGCGGACAAGCGATTGCAGGATGGACCAGGCGCCATGGCGCTCCCGCCACGCCGGATCGGCCAGCGTTTCGAGCAGCGCATCGGCGGCGCGGCGCAGGAAGCCGGCATCAGCATCATTGGCCGGCGGATCGATGCCCAGTGCGGTGGCAAGGCCGCGCGGCGTGGGCACGGCAAAGCGCGCCGGGTGGATGAAGGCAAACAGCTCGAGCAGATCGAGCCCGGAAAGCTCCGGATAGCCCAGCCGGCTGGCGATGACGGGGGCATTGAGCAGCAGGTGCGGCGTATCAGCGGCGCGGCGGATGGCCTCGCCGCGCGTCACGGCAGCAGCGGCGCTGCCGGCGGGCGCAATCCACACGCCGGCATGGGTGGCAGTGAGGGCAGGAAGCTCCATGGGCGGCTACTCCAGGCCCATGGGGCGGAGGGAGGGTTGCGCACACGCGCTATCGACGCCAGAGAACATCCCAAAGGATTAGACGGAACACATGAGCAACGCCACAGCCCATACAGCCGAAACGCTTCGCGCCGCTGCGATCGAGAACAAGGCCTGGCCGTTCGAGGAGGCCCGCAAGGTCATCGCCCGCTACCCGGACGGGTTTCCGGCCAGCGGCGTGATCTTCGAGACCGGCTATGGCCCCTCGGGCCTGCCGCATATCGGCACCTTTGGCGAAGTGGCGCGCACCACCATGGTGCGGCGGGCCTTCGAGACGATGGCGCCCGGCGTCACCACCCGGCTGATCGCCTTTTCCGATGATATGGACGGCCTGCGCAAGGTGCCGGACGGCCTGCCCAACCCCGAGCTGCTGCGCGCCAACCTCGGCAAGCCGCTGACGCAGGTGCCGGATCCGTTCGGCACCCACAGCAGCTTCGGCGCGCACAACAACGCCCGGCTGCGCGCCTTTCTCGATGGCTTCGGCTTCGAGTATGAGTTTCTCTCGTCCACCGAATGCTACAAGGCCGGGCGCTTCGATGCGACGCTGCTCGCCGTGCTGGCGAACTATGATGCCGTCATCGATGTGATCCTGCCGACATTGGGGCCTGAGCGCCGCGCCACCTATTCCCCGTTCCTGCCGGTTGATCCGGTGAGCGGCCATGTGCTGCAGGTGCCGCTGGTGTCGCGGGATGCCGATGCCGGCACCGTGAGCTACCTGCGCCCCGGCACCGAGGAACTGGTGACGGTTCCCGTGACGGGCGGCCATTGCAAGCTGCAGTGGAAGGTTGATTGGGCGATGCGCTGGGTGGCGCTGGGCGTCGATTACGAGATGGCCGGCAAGGATCTCATCGATTCGGTGCTGCTTTCGGGCCGCATCGCCAAGGTGCTCGGCGCTGTGCCGCCGGCTGGCTTCAACTACGAGCTGTTCCTCGATGCCGAGGGCCAGAAGATCTCCAAGAGCAAGGGCAACGGCCTCACCATCGAGCAATGGCTGGAATATGGCCCGCCCGAGAGCCTGGCGCTCTACATGTTCCAGAGCCCGCGCAAGGCCAAGCGGTTGCACTTTGATGTCATCCCGCGGGCCATCGACGAATATGCGGACTTTCTCGCCAAATATCCCGAGCAGCCGCTGGAGCAGCAGCTCGGCAACCCGGTGCACCATATCCATGAGGGCAAGCCCCCTGCCGCTGATTTGCCGGTGAGCTTCTCCCTGCTGCTCAACCTGGCTTCGGTGGCAGCCACCGATGATCCGGCCAAGCTCTGGGCCTATGTGGCGCGGCAGGCGCCTGGCACCAGCCCGACCACGCATCCGCTGCTCGATCGGCTGGTGCATCATGCGGCGCGCTATGCCCGGGATTTCGTGGTGCCCGGCCTCAAGCGCCGTGCGCCGACTCCTGAGGAAGCCGCGGCGCTGGCCGACCTCGATGCCCGGCTTGCGGCAGTTGGCCCCGGTGCCGAAGCCGAAGCCTATCAGTATGAAGTTTACGAGGCAGGCAAGTCAGCCGGCTTCGTTAATCTCCGCGACTGGTTCAAGGCGCTATACGAGACTCTCATCGGCTCCGCTCAGGGGCCGCGCATGGGTTCGTTCATTGCCCTCTACGGCCTCGCGGAGACGCGAGCGCTGATCGCGGAGGCGCTTGGGCGGCCAAGGGAGTCATAATGCACAAACCGATCACGGCCCTGCTGCTGGCCATCGCCACCCCGGCAACACTGTTTGCCGCCGCGCCAGCCCAGGCCGATGCCGCCGCGTCCTTCCGCGAGGGCAATTGGGCCGCCGTGGTCAAGGAAGGCCGGGCCGAGGCGACCGCTGCCAGCCTGGTTCTCGCCGGCCGCGCCCAGCTGTGGCAGGCCGGCTATGAAACGCGGGACAAGGCCCGCGCCATGGCGCTGATCATGGCGGCGGAAAAGGACTTTGACGCAGCGCTGGCCAAGGCGCCGAGCAACCCCGAGGCGCAGGTGCAAAAGGCCGTGGCCATCGGCTATCGCGCCAAGCTCACCAAGTCTGCCGGGCTTGGCAAGGATGCGCGGGATCGCTTCGTGGCGGTGCGCACCGCCCACCCGGAAATGGCTTTGGCCTGGGCGGCGGTGGCCGGCTGGCACGGCGGCGCCATTGCCGCGCTCGGCAACTTCATGGGCGGCGCGGTGCTTGGTGCCAAGGCCGGCGAAGTCGAGACCGGCTTTGTGAAGGCGCTGCGGCTCGACCCGCAGAACCCCTCGCACCGGACCTATTATGCGATGACCCTGCTCGACATGAACAAGAAGAACGCCGCCAAGGCCGCCGCTGCGCTGGAAGGCGTGGGCCAGCTGCCGGCGCGTGACGCCTTTGAGGCGCGGCTGCGGGCGCAGGGCCAGCAGCTCTCTGTTGCGCTGCGGACCGGCGACGCCACGGCGGCGCAGGCGCTGGCGCGCAAGCTGGCGGCGTTCAGCACGCTCGGTTGAGGCGCCGGGTGCGGCAGGCCTTTGGGCAAGAGCCGGATTGCAGCTAGCCAAAGCGCGCGGTTGCAATCCGGCCGAGGCTCGGGGAACATGGCGGAAACCGGATAATCGGGCCTTGGGAGAGGGTTATCTTGCGAATTTCACGCGGCCGTCTGGCGGCATTCGCAGCGCCCTGCCTGCCCGTTGCAGCCATCGGCCTGCCCGTGGTGGTGCACCTGCCACCCTATTATGCCAGCACGCTCGGGCTTGATCTTGGCATTGTCGGGCTGATCTTCTTCCTGGTCCGGCTGGTCGATGTGCCGCTGGATCCTATCGTCGGCCATCTGGTCGATCGCACGCGCGGCCGCTTCGGGCGGTTCCGGCCGTGGATGGGCTTTGGCACGGTGGTGATGATGGCTGGCGTGGCGGCGGTGTTCATGGCGCAGCCCGGCATCTCGCCGTTGCTGGCCTTTGCCGGGCTGATGGTGATGTACCTCGGTTTTTCCGCCGTGCTGGTGTCCCACACCGCTTGGGGGGCCGTGCTCTCCGATGATTATCACGAGCGCTCGCGTATCTTCGGCTGGTGGCAGACGGCAAACCTGCTGGGCATGCTCATCATCCTCGCCGTGCCGCCGGCCGCCGTGCTGCTGACGGGCGGGGACAAGGCAACCGGCGTGCACGCCATGGGCTGGGTGGTGCTGGTCACGCTGCCCTTGGCGGTGGCGTGGAACCTGTTCGTGGTGCCCGAGCGCCCGCGCATCGGCGGCGAGACGCACCGGCTGGGAGACATTTTCGGCGTGCTGCGGCTGCCGCTGCTGCGCCGGCTGCTGCTGGTGGACCTGCTGGCAAACCTGGCGCCGGGCATCGGCGGGGCTTTGCTGCTGTTCTTCTTCGAGGCGGCGCGAGGCTATTCCCCGGCCGAGGCCAGCTCCTTCCTGCTGTTCTATTTCACCGCCGGGATGTTTGCGGCACCGCTCTGGGTGCGGCTGGCCCGGCGCATCGGCAAGCACCGCGCTATCATGTGGTCCCTGTTCGCCTATGCGCTGTGCCAGAGCGCCACGCTGGTGATCCCGGCGGATAACTTCCCGGTCGCTGCTGCCGCCATGGCGCTGGCCGGCGTGCCGGCGGTGGCCCCGGCTTTTCTGCTGCGCGCCATGCTGGCGGATCTTTCCGATGCCGAGACGCTGGCTTCGGGCAGCGAGCGCACCGGGCTGTTCTATGCCGCGCTCGCGGCGGTGCAGAAGCTTGGCTATGCCGTGCCGGTGGGCCTCAGCTACCCGATTCTCGGTATCATCGGTTTTGTGCCGGCGCTGGGTGAAGGCAATTCCGAGAGCGCCATCTGGGGGCTGATGTTCATGTTCGTGGTGCCGCCGGCGGCGCTGGCGCTGGCGTCGGCGCTGGTGGTGCGTGGTTGGCCGATCAATGCCGAGGTGCAGGCGCGCAATGCCGAGGCGCTGGCCAGCTGAATTTCCAGGATCAACAGGGAGAAACGACGATGAAGCTTTATGATTCCGTGGGGCCGAACCCGCGCGTGGTGCGCATCGCCATGGCCGAAAAGGGCATGACGATCGACACCGTGACAGTGGACCTGATGGGCGGCGAAAACCGCCGTGGAGACTATAAGGCGCGGGTGCCGATCGGCACGCTGCCGGCGCTGGAGCTGGATGATGGCCGCATCATCACCGAAGTGACGGCGATCGTCGATTATCTCGAAGAGCTGCAGCCCAGCCCGCCGGTCATTGGTGCCACGCCGGCGGACCGTGCCGAGACGCGGATGTGGGTCCGCCGCATGGACCTGCTGGTGTTCGAGCCGATGTCCAACGGCTTTCGCGCCTCCGAGGGGCGCGGGCTGTTTGAAAGCCGCATCACGCTGGTCAGCCCCGAGGCGGCGGCTGAGCTGAAGTCCCTGGCGCAGGAGAAGCTGCTGTGGCTCGATGGCCAGCTGCAGGGCCGCACCTGGGTGTGCGGCGAGCGCTTCACCTTTGCCGATATCATGCTTATGGCGTTCCTGGAGTTCGGTGCGCAGATCGGCCAGCCGATGCCGGCGGCCGCGACCTGGCTGCCGGGCTTCCTCGAGCGCGCAGCGGCGCGGCCCAGCGCTAAGGCCTGATGGGCTGGCGTGTCCCTTCCCCTGAACAGGGGGAGGGGACGCGCTAGATCTCGATCAGGTGATCGGGCAGTTCGTTGTCGTTGCGCGGGTGCGGCGGGATATGCTCGGCCAGCACCTTGCCGGCGAGGCCGATGGCCTTGACCATGCCGTCCGCGGCCTTGCCGGCCTTGATGCCGCCGGTGAGCGCGGCGATGGTGTCCCCCCAATATTCCGGCGGCACTTTGCTGTAGATGCCGCTGTCCGCGATGATCTCGGCGATATGGTCTGGCTCGTCGATGTAGATCAGCACGCCGGTGCGGCCCTGCGTCGCCTCCAGCCCGCGCGCCTTGAACTGGGTGAGCGCGGCGGCATGCACCCTGTCCCGCCGCAGGCCGCGCGGCGTGAGCTGGCGGTCAAGCCCTGAGAACAGCGCCAGCGCCAGCGTGAGGACGAACACCAGCGCCTGCACAAGCAGCAACACTTCCAGCCCATGGCGCTCGCGCAGCGCCGGGCTGGCGGCGGCATCCCAATCCGGGAAAAGCGTGGCGGGGGACCAGCCAAGGAACAGCGCCAGCATCGGCGCGGCCAGCGCCACCAGCGCGGCGAGGCTGAGCGCCGTGCTGCGATAGCGGTGCACCGCGGTGGAGATGATGACGACGATTTCGCCGGCCGTATGTGCCTCGGCCTCGGCAATGGCACCGGCGATGCGGGTGCGATCAGGATCAGTGAACAGCATGGTGCGCGCTCCTACCAGCTGCCCGAGGAGCCGCCGCCGCCGAAGCTGCCGCCGCCACCGCCAAAACCGCCGCCACCACCGCCCCAGCCGCCGCCACCGCCGCCGCCGCCGCCCCAGTCGCCACCGATGCCCGGCCCCCAGATGATCGAGGAGCCATGATGCCGGCCACGCCCGCGCCGGGCGATGGAGAAGAAAATCCAGATGACGATGATGATGATCCACACGGCAACGCGCAGGCCGTCGCCGCCGCTGCTGGCCTGCTGGCGATTGGCTTCCGCAGTCAGCGCTGCGGCGCGCGCCTGCTCGGGTGGCAGCTGCAGATACTCGACGAGCGCGGCTGCCCCCTGGGCGACACCGCCGGGCATGTCCCCGGCCTTGAAGCGCGGAATGATGGTGTTGCGGATGATCTGCGACGTCAGCGCATCGGTAAGCACGCCCTCAAGGCCATAGCCGACTTCCACGCGCACCTTGCGCTCGTTGGGGGCGACCAGCAGAATCGCGCCATTGTCGGTATCCTTCTGGCCGATGCCCCAGGCGCGGCCGAGCTGATAGCCATATTCATCGATTTCATAGCCATCGAGGCTCGGCACGGTGGCGACGACGAGCTGGGTTCCGGTGGTGGTTTCCAGCGTGGCGAGCTGTGCATCGAGCGCGGCGATATCGGCGGCGGTAAGGATGCCGGCTGCGTCCGTCACCCGGCCGGCAAGCGGCGGGAAGCTGGGCGCGGCAAAGGCCGGGCGGGCGATGGAGAGCACCGCCAGCACCACAACGAGCAGGAATACCACCCAGCTGAGCCGGGCGGCCTGACGATGATTGCGCTCACGGTCCATGGCGGACGGCACTCTTGCTGTGGCGAGGCTGCCGCCGGTGCAGACTTTGCACCGGCGGCGAAGGCTGATCAGAATGCGACGGTGGGCGCGGCTTCGGCGCCGACCGTGGTGGCCTTGAACGGCGCGATCGGCTGCGAGCCGTAGATGACCTTGGCGGTGACCATCGACGGGAAGGTGCGGATCTCGGTGTTATAGGCCTGCACGGCTTCGTTATAGTCGCGGCGCGCCACGGCGATGCGGTTCTCGGTGCCCTCAAGCTGCGACTGCAACTGCAGGAAGTTCTCGTTGGACTTCAGCTCGGGGTATTTCTCCACCGTGATGAGCAGCCGGCCGAGGGCGCTGCCAACCTGGCCCTGGGCCTGGGCAAAGGCTTCCATCTGCTTGGGGTCGGTGAGCTTGCTCGGGTCCACTGTCACCTGGGTGGCGCTGGCGCGCGCCTTGGTCACGGCCTCCAGCACATCCTTTTCCTGCGCGGCAAAGCCCTTCACGGTCGCCACCAGATTGGGGATGAGATCGGCGCGGCGCTGATACTGGTTCTCCACATCGCCCCACTTGGCCTTCACCGCCTCCTCCTTGGTGGGGATGGTGTTGATGCCGCAAGCCGAGAGGCCGAGCGCCAGTGATGCGACAAGACCGAGGCGAGCGGCGCGGCTGAAGCTGGATGCCATGGTGGAACGATCCTCCGAGTTGCCCTGAATTGTAAAATTCGGGCGGATTGCGGCTAATGACTATTGCAATATGACGCTTGCCACAGCCAAGTTTGTGGCACGGACATCATCATGCCCGGCCATAGATAATGCGCGCTGGTGGATTGCAACAGGGGAGCCCGATCATGCTGCAGGAATTCAAGGCCTTCATCGCCCGGGGCAATGTGCTCGATTTGGCTGTTGCGGTCATCATCGGCGCGGCTTTCGGCACGATCATCGCCTCGCTGACAGACGATCTGCTGATGCCGATCATCGGCTCCGTCACCGGTGGGCTGGACTTCTCGGGGCTGTTCGTGCCGCTCGGGCCGATCCCGGAGAGCTACACCGGTTCGCCCACGGACTATGCCGCGCTCAAGGCCGCCGGCGTGCCGCTGCTGGGCTATGGCAAGTTCGTCACCACGGTGATCAACTTCATCATCGTGGCGTTCGCGATCTTCATGATCGTCAAGGCCGCCAACAAGGCGCAGAAGCCGGCAGCTGCCGCGCCGCCCGCAGGCCCGACGCCGACGGAAGCGCTGCTCGCCGAGATCCGGGATGAGCTGAAAGCCCGCAAGCTCTAAGCGGCAGCAGCCTCCAGCGAGAGGTCGGCGAGGCTCGTATTGTCGAGAATCGCCGCAGTCTGATCGCGCACGATCAGCATGGCCTTGCGGATGACGCAGGTGCTTTCCTCGAAGCAGTCGGCGCATTTCTGGTAGGCGCTCACCGAGACGCAAGGCACCAGCGCCAGCGGGCCCTCGATGAGGCGGATGATCTCGCCGAAGCTGATCTCGCTGGCCGGCCGGGCCAGGCGATAGCCGCCCATCTTGCCGCGATAACTATGCACGACGCCGCCGTTCTTGAGATCGAGCAGGATGATCTCGAGGAATTTGCGCGGCAGCTTCTGGTCCGCCGCGATCACCGAGATCGGCACCGGCGCGATGGAGTTGGAGCGGGCGATGAAGATGAGCGCGCGCAAGGCGTATCGGGAACGCTGGGTAAGCATGGTCGGCGCTAGCTATGCACGGGCGGGAAGGGGCGGGCAAGCATTGCCGACACAGGCGGAGCGTCGGATTTCATTTCCCAATAGCCGGTGAAAATACCCAATCATTGGCATTTCTGAATGGCGGGTGACTGGGGCGAATCGGTCGAATTCTGCATATCTCTATGGTTTCTAATGAGAATCATGCCGAACACCGAGTTGGCACGAGAGCTGCAAAACCCTTGGCATCAGGCGTCCGGAATGGTCCGCAGGCGCTTTGAAGCAAGGAGACGATCATGTTTGCTTCCCTCGGTCATACCGCTTCCCGCACCGTCCTGGGTGCTTTTGGTGCCTTGGTCTTTGCCGGTGCCTGCCTCGGCGCGGCCGCTGCGCCGGCCAAGGCCGAGACGATGGCGCAGGGCCCGAGCATCGAGGTTCGCACCGCTGACCTCGATCTCGCCAGCTCGACCGACCGCATCGAACTGAATCGCCGCATCAATGCCGCCGCCCGCAAGGTCTGCGCCACGCGCAGCCCCGGCGCCTACGCCCAGACGCTTGAGCAGCAGTGCGTCAGCCAGACAGTCGCCGCCACGCATGTGCGGGTTGCAGCGCTGGTCAAGGCCGAGCGCGGCAGCTGAGGCTCAGAGGCCGTCATATTCGATGGCGGCCGCAGCATGGCCTGACAGAATGAAGCCGATCGGCCGCTCCGATTCCTCCTGGAGATGGCCGATCAGGCTGGCGGTGCGGGCGAGCAGCGAAATGCCCTTTAGCGCCGCCAGTGGAAAGCCGACATCGAGCATCACCGCCGGAATGGCGCCGTTGACGTTGATCGGCAGCGGCCGGTTGACGATCTCGGGCAGCGCCGCCTCGATCCGGCGCAGCGCAGCGATATGCGGCCCCTCGATGCCATGCTCGGCGGCCAGCGCGAGCAGCAGATTGGCCCGCGGGTCCCCGCCGCTGTGCTGTGGGTGGCCAAAGCCCGGAATTGGCTTCTTCTCGGCCCGCAGCGCCCGGATCGCCGGAACCGGGTCCCCGCCATCCGCCACGATGCCGGCAAGGAACCGTCCCGCCACCTCGGCGCTGCCCAGCACCACCGAGCCGCAGCCGAGCAGCCCTGCCGCCACCGCGCCGTGGAAGGCCTCGGGGGCCGCCGCATAGGTCATCCGCGTGGC
Source organism: Sphingomonadales bacterium UBA6157 (assembly GCA_002423025.1). GTDB lineage: Bacteria > Pseudomonadota > Alphaproteobacteria > Sphingomonadales > Sphingomonadaceae > Sandarakinorhabdus. Next base: position 124,205 of record DIUN01000023.1, read on the forward strand.
CACGACGCTTGGCACCAGGCCATGCTCGGCGATTGCGGCGAGCACGGCATCGGCAAAGAACTTCTGCGTCGGGGTGGGAGCCGTGCCTGTCACCAGCAGCCAGAAGTAGCTGGTGAAGTCCATCTTGCCGATAATCTGCGTGCAAAGGTCGAGCCCGCGCACCCGGATCTGCTCGGCATCCGAGGTGCAGATGGCGGAAAAGGGTTGGTCCTGCTTTCCAATGCGCACGGGGCAATCTCCATTTCTTCGAAATTCGAACTTGTTTCCGCTATGCGAAATCGCTAGGAGGCGTCAAGCGCAATGGGCCATCGGCTCGGCCGCGCATCGGCTGTTCGTGCGGCATCGGTGCACTGGCGGCGCGCTGGAGAGAGGGAGAGTTTCGATGGCGTTGCCGCTCGCAGGTGTCCGGGTGCTCGAGATGGGGACGTTCATCACCGGCCCGGCAGCGGGTATGATGCTCGCTGATCTTGGCGCCGATGTCATCAAGATCGAGCAACCTGTCACCGGTGACCCGTTCCGCTCCTTCCGCGGCAAGCTTTATGCGCCGCACTTCCAGACTTGGAATCGCAACAAGCGCAGCATCACGCTCGATACGCGCACCCCGGATGATCGCGCCGCGCTCGATGCCCTCATCGCCGATGCCGATGTCTTCATCCAGAATTTTCGCCCTGGCGTCGCGACCAAGCTTGGTGTCGATGCCGCCCGGCTGCAGGGGCTTAACCCGCGGCTGATCTATTGCTCGATCTCGGGCTTCGGCAGCAGCGGGCCGGACCGGGATCGCCCGGCCTTTGATACAGTGGCGCAGGCGGCGAGCGGCTTCCTGCGGCTGCTGCTCAACCCCAGCCGGCCGCGTGTCGTCGGCCCGGCCATCGCTGATGCGATGACGGGCTTTTATGCGGCGCAGGGGGTGCTTGCGTCTCTCTACGAGCGCCAGCAGACCGGAAAGGGCCGGCTGGTCGAGACGTCCATGTTCGAGGCCATGTGCCATTTCAACCTCGATGATTTCACGCATCTGCGCTCTGACAATCAGTTGATGGGTCCGTATAGCCGGCCGCATGTCAGCCAGTCCTATGTGTTTGAATGCGCCGATGGCCTGTGGCTGGCGCTGCACATGTCGTCGCCGCCGAAGTTTTGGGAAAATCTGGCAGAGGCTGTCGAGCAGCCGGGGATGCTGGCCCAGCCGGCCTTCGCCAGCCGCGAGGCGCGCATTGCAAATTATGAGGAGATCGTGAGCTTTCTCGCCCCGATCTTTGCGCGCCGGCCGCGTGCCGAATGGTGCGCACGCCTAACCGAGTTGGAAGTGCCGAATGCCGCAGTGGCCACCTCCGAGGAGGTGCTGGCTTCCCCCCAGGCCCGGCATTTGCAGCTGGAAATCAGCGCACCCGGCCCGATGGGCGAGTTCCGCACCATCCGCTCGCCGCTCAGTTTTGATGGCGAGCGCTCGCTCACCGTCACGGCGCCGCCGGTGCTGGGGGCTGACAATGCGGCCATCCTCGGCCGGCCGGACGCCTAGGCTGGCCAAGCGCCCCCTTGCGCCCCCGCGCCGTGTCCCATAGCGCTAGCTGCCATGGCCACGCGTGAACCCAAGGACCCGGAGTATCTCTCCACCCTCGAACGAGGGCTGAGCGTGCTGCGGGCCTTTGACCAGGCGCATCCGGAAATGGCGCTCTCGGAAGTCGCCGCCGTCACCAACCTGCCACCGGCCGTGGCGCGGCGCTGCCTCAATACGCTGGTGGCGCTCGGCTATGTGGCGCAGGTTGGCCGGCGCTTCCTGCTGCGGCCTGAAGTGCTGGCCTTTGGCTCGGCCTATCTCGCCTCGATGAACATCGAACAGGTGGCGGTGCCGCCGTTGCAGGCGCTGCGGGACCAGACTGGCGATTCCGCCTCGCTCGCCGTCCGTTCCGGACGAGAAATTCTCTATGTCTGCCATATCCCGACCAACCGGCGGATCCGCCTCGGCGCCGGCGTTGGCACGCGGTTTCCGCTGCACGCCACGTCGATGGGCAAGGTGCTGCTGGCCTTCCAGGGCGATGCCGCCATCGAGACGTTCCTTGCCGAAGGGCCGCTGGCCCGGCTGACCGAGCGCACCATAACCGATCCACAGGCGTTTCGCGCCCGGCTGCAGAGCATCAAGGAGCGCATGTACGATTCCGCGCTTGATGAGCTGGATTATGGCATCGTATCTGTTGCCGTGCCGGTGTTCGGGCCGGATAGCCAGATCGTCGCGGCGATTAACTGCTCAACTTCCACGACCCGCATCTCGCAGGATGAACTGGTCCGCACGCGCCTGCCGATGCTGCGGGCCGCCGCCGGTGAGATCGAAGGCGAACTGCGCCGTTGGCCCACGCTCGCCCGTTCGCTCGCCGCGCGCTGAGCTGCCGGCCGCGGCTCGCGGCAACAATCCACGACTCATCACCGGCAGAGCGCGCTCCAGCCTCGCGCCTGCGTCATCGCGTCCACCTCTAAAACTTCGCATAACGAACTTGACTTCGCTTTTCGAAGCGATATGAGTGCCTCCACATCGTCATAGAAGCGGTGACGTGCGCGCACATCGCGAAGGGGAGTTTCGCCATGAAGACCATTGGAACATTGTCGCGGCTGCTGGCCGGCTCGGCGCTCATCTTCTCCGCGGCCACTGCCGCCCAGGAAGCCGCTCCGGCTGCTGAGGCCGTTTCCGGGGACGAGATTCTTGTCACCGCGCTGCGCCGTTCCGAATCGCTGCAGAATGTTCCGGCTTCGGTGACGGCGTTCAACGCTCAGGCCATCCAATCGGCCGGCATCGAGCGCCCTGAGGATTTCATCGGCCTGACGTCCAACGTCAATCTCGTGCAGACGCAGAATGCCGGCAGCTCCTTCGTCATCATCCGCGGCATTACCCAGGCGCGGAACAGCGAGCCGTCGGTTGCCGTGGTTGTGGACGGCGTGCAGCAGGTCAATGCCGCGCAGTTCAACCAGGAGCTGGTCGATATCGACCAGATCGAAGTGCTCAAGGGCCCGCAGGGCGGTCTTTACGGCCGCAACGCCATCGGTGGCGCCATCCTCATCCGCACCAAGGCGCCGACTGACGAGCTTCAGGGCAAGGTGACGGGCGGTGTCGACAATGGCTTTGGTTATTATGTGCGCGGCAACCTCTCCGGCCCGCTCGCCGAGAACCTCAAGTTCCGTGTGTCCGGCGCCTGGTACGACACCGAGGGCTTCATCCCCAACACGTTCCTTGGCGAGGATGCCGATCCGCTGCGCGAGTTTAACATTCGCGGCAACCTGCTGTGGATGCCGACGCCGGAGCTGACGGTCGATCTGCGCGGCTCGGTCGGCCTGCTGCGCACCCAGGCGTTTTACTACAACATCGTCAACGACGTGAACGATGTGTCGCTGCCAGTGCGGGTCAACAACGCCGGCCAGAACGACCGTGACCTCTACAATGTCGCGCTGCGTGTTTCGTATGAGGGCGATGCCGGCACGATCACCTCGACGACGTCGTTCGACAAGGTCACCGAAATCCTCACCGGTGATGCCTTCAACTTCCTGCCGATCCCGGATTCGCTGTTCTTCCAGTTCTTCGGCTTCGATCTCAACCAGAGCCAGTATCTGGATGTTAAGGCCTGGAGCCAGGAAGTCCGCTACGAATCGCCGTCGGACAAGCCGCTGCAGGTCATCGCCGGCGCGTATGCCATCGGCACCAAGCGCTACATCTCGACGGGCAACATGATCGATCTGGGCCGCGGCGTGTTCCCGGTGTTCCGCTCGCCGAGCACCAATCCGGACAATCCGCAGTTCTCCTTCCTCGCCGATGACCAGGACAATTTCGCCTGGGCGGTGTTCGGCAACGCGGTGTGGAAGATCACCGATACGCTGCGCGTCGATGCCTCGCTGCGCTACGATCGCGACCGCCGCAAGAACACGACCCTGACGCCGACGGCCTATCTGCCCAACGTCCCCGGCTTCCCGATCGGCGCGACGGGTGACGTCCGCCGCCGCACCTTCGATGCGTGGCAGCCCAAGGCGACGCTGACCTGGAAGCCGATCGACGAGATCACGCTGTTCGGGGGTTACTCGAAGGGCTTCCGCTCGGGTGGCTTCAACCAGACCGGCGTGGGCGCGGTGGCCTCGGCCAATGGCATTCCGGGCGTCAACGACTTGTTCGAAGCCGAGGTCGCCGAGACCTTCGAAATCGGCATCAAGACGCAGACGAGCGATCGCCTGCTCACGGTCAATGCCAGCGCCTTCACCACCAAGTCCGAGAACAGCTACTTCTTCGTCTTCCTGGCGGCCAACTCGACGCAGAACCTCGGCAATGTGCCCGAGACCCGCATCAAGGGCTTCGAGGTGGATGCCACGCTGAAGCCGCTGCCGGGTCTCGATCTCATCGCCGGCTTTGGCTACACGGACAGCGAGATCAAGCGCTTCCCCAACCCGGCCTTCATCGGCAACGAAGCGCCGCTGATCTCGCGCTACACGCTCAACCTGACCGCCAACTACAAGACGGCGATCACCGATACGCTCGACCTGACAGCGCGTGTCGATTATCGCCGCACCGGCCGCACCTGGTTCGATGTGGAGAATTCGACCTCGCGTGACCCAGTCGATATCGTCGATGCCCGGCTTGGCATCGCCGGTGAGCGCTGGTCGCTGACTGCGTTCGGTTCGAACGTCTTCAACGAGCTCTACAACGCCGAATTCTCGCCCGGCGGCTTCGTTTTCAAGGCCCGGCCGCGCCGCTATGGCCTTGAGGCCAGCTTCAACTTCTAGGAACCAACCATGGCCCGCATCCTTGTCCTGTATTATTCCAGCTATGGCCATGTGGAGACGCTGGCTAGCGCTATAGCCGAGGGTGCGGCGGCGGTGCCGGGTGCTGAAGTGACCGTGAAGCGTGTGCCGGAGCTTGTCTCGGACGATGTGGCGCTCGCCTCGGGCATGAAGCTGGAGCAGGATGCGGCGTTCGCCACGCCGGCAGAGCTTGCCGAGTATGACGCGATCATCTTCGGCACGCCGACGCGCTTTGGCAACATGGCGGCGCAGATGCGCAACTTCCTCGATCAGACCGGCGGCCTGTGGTTCACCCGCGCGCTTGTCGGCAAGATCGGAAGTGCGTTTTGCGCCACAGCGAGCCAGCACGGCGGCCAGGAAACCACGCTCACCAGCTTCCACACCACGTTGCTGCACCATGGCATGATCATCGTCGGCCTGCCCTACAGCTGGGAGGGCAATGCCACGATGGAGGCGATCAGCGGCGGTACGCCCTACGGCATCACCACCATCACCGGCGGGGACGGCAGCCGCATGCCGACTGAAAACGAGCTGGAGGGCGCGCGATTCCAGGGTCGCCATGTCGCCGGCATCGCAGTAAAATTGTTCGGTTGAACGGGGAGAACGCGCGATGAGCATCAAGAGCCGGCCGGGTCGTTTGCATCATACGGCCTATGTCTCGAAGGATCTTGAGGCCACGCGCGCCTTTTATGAGGATGTGATCGGCCTGCCGCTGGTCGCCACCTATACCGAAAAGGACGAGCTCTTCGGCAAGGAGCGAGTGTATTGCCATTGCTTCTTCGAGCTGGCCGATGGCTCGGCATTGGCTTTCTTCCAGTTTGCGGACCCTGCTGATCAGGCAGAGTTTGGCCCGGCCATTCCGGAATCGCCGTTCATCCATGTCGCGCTCAATGTCGACAAGGCAACGCAGGAAGAGCTGGAGGCCCGCATCGTCGCCGCTGGCATCGAAGCGCCGAACACCTATGTGCTGGAGCACGGCTATTGCCGCTCGGTGTATGTGAAGGACCCGAACGGCATGATCCTAGAGTTCACCCATGACGCGCCGGATGCGGCTGATGGAGATGCCCACCGTCGCGCCACCGCCCGCGCAGAGCTGGCACGCTGGCTGGGCGGCGACCATCGCAACAACAACACATATCGCCACGATGCCGCAGCCTGAGGGCGTGCGGCTCGGCGGCACGGTGCGCGACATTGTCGTCGATGGCGGCTTCGTGCGCACCGAGACGCGGGGTTCCGGTCCGGTGCTGGTGCTCCTGCACGGCTGGACGCTGGACCGCCGGATGTGGCTGCCGCAGCTGCCGCTGGCCGAGCACTTCACGCTGGTCACGCTCGACAGGCGGGGCTTTGGCCAATCCAGCGCACCGGCGGAAACGCGCGCCGAGCCGGGTGACCTGCTGGCGATTGCTGACGCGCTTGGGCTGGAGCATTTCCACCTGCTCGGTATGTCGCAGGCCGGGCGCGTCGCCCTCCGCTTCGCCGCCGATCACCCCGAGCGCATCCTGTCGCTGGTCCTGCAAGGCACGCCCGCTGATGGTGTGCCGCAGGGGCCGGACGAGCTGGAAGATGTGCCTATCGCAGCGATGAGCGCTGCTGCCGCAAGCGGTGATTTCGCCGAGATGCGCCGGTTGTGGGGCGCTCATCCCTTGGTCAAGCTGCAGCACCCGCGCTGGCAGGCTACGCTCGATGCGATACTGGCGGACTATGAAGCGCGTGATCTGCTGCGGCCGGGGCTGGGAGTCGCTGCCGGGCTGGAGACACTGTCGGTGCCCGTCCTCGCCATTACCGGCGCGCACGATACGGCTTGGCGGCGGCGCATCGCAGCGTTGCTAGGGGACGCTCCCCGCGGCCACGACGTCACCATCCCGGCCGCTGGCCATCTGTGCAACATGGACCAGCCGGCGGTGTTCAACGCGCTGATAGGGCAGCTGGCCTAAACGTCGAGGTTGGCGACGTTCAGCGCATTGTCCTGGATGAAGGCGCGGCGCGGCTCCACCACATCGCCCATCAGCTTTGTGAAGATGTCGTCGGCAAGGTCCGCCTCATCGGCATCGACGCGCAGCAGGGTGCGGGCCGCCGGATCGAGCGTGGTTTCCCACAGCTGCTCGGCATTCATCTCGCCCAGCCCCTTGTAGCGCTGCACGGAGAGGCCCTTGCGGCCATTGTCGAGAATGGCGGTGAGCAGATCGGATGGGCGGGTGATGCGCTTGTCACCCAGCATTGCCGAGCCGATGTAGCTGCTGGCCTCCTGCGTTGCCAGCGCGTGCAGGCGCGGCGCTTCCGGCGAGGTGAGGAAGCCGGCATCGATGACATGATGGTCCGCCACGCCGCGCCAGTCCCGGCGCAGATGGTAGCCGCCTTCGGCGCCCGGCTCGGCTGTCCAGCTGGCCTTGTCGGTGTCGGCGGCTGTCAGCCAGCGCGCCGTGGCGTCGGCAGCGGTGCGGGCACCGCCGCTGGAAAGGCCTGGCTCCAGTCCGCCGTTGAGCGCCAGCGCCTCGATGACATGGGCGGGGTAGCGGCGCGGAACATAGTCCATCAGCGCGCGCATCTTGCGGGCATGGTCGACAACGGCGCGAAGGTCGTTGTCAGTCCGTGGCCCCGTCGGCGTTTGCAGCACAAGGCCGGAGAGGCCGGCGTCGATGAGGTAATCCTCCAGCGCCGGATTGTCCTTGAGATAAACCTCCGAGCGGCCGCGCGCCACTTTGTAGAGTGGCGGCTGGGCGATG
>DIUN01000043.1:0-274 GCA_002423025.1 Sphingomonadales bacterium UBA6157
GTGCTGGTGGAGCTGGCCGGGCCGGCGGCGCTCGATGCCGTGCTGGCGCAGGGGCTGGAAGCGGCGATCGCGGCGGGCGAAGTGGCGGATGCCACCATCGCGGCCTCGCAGGCACAGGTAGCGGCGCTGTGGCGGCTGCGCGAGGAGCTGCCCGAGGCCGAGCGGCTGGAAGGCCCGGCCGCCAAGCATGACATCGCCGTGCCGGTAGCCGCGATGCCGGGCTTTGCGCTGGCCGCGACAGCGCGGGTGGAGGCGGATTTCCCCGGCGCGCGGG
>DIUN01000043.1:313-127591 GCA_002423025.1 Sphingomonadales bacterium UBA6157
CGGCTCGATCTCGGCCGAGCATGGCATCGGCGTGCTCAAGCGCGCCGAGCTGGCGCGGCTGGCACCGCCGGCCAAACTGGCCGCGATGCGCGCCATCAAGGCGGCGCTCGACCCGCTGGGCATCATGAACCCCGGCAAGCTGTTGTAGCGGGTATTTCATTTGAGCAGGGCCGGTGCCGGCCAACCCACCAAACTCAACGTTGATGCGCTTGCGCCAAGCCGCATCCGACTTTAGACGAAGGGCCGTCCGTTTTCCGGCACATCACCATCTTTTCAGAAAGACGCGATTCCATGGCCAGCAAGCCCGCCAATGCCGAGCAGCCCCTGCCGCTGTTCTACAAGAACCTGGTTCCGCTGTCCTCGCAGCTTCACCCCAGCCATGGCATCAAGCCGCGTGAAGACCTGGGCTTCACCAAGGGCACGCATGCCATCCCCGTGACGGTGGACGAGTTCGCCGTGGCGCAGCGCAATTATCCGATCGTCTTTGGCCTGGGCGAGAACCCGGCGCCGCTGGCGCTCGTCGGCCTGCAGGAAGGCACGAACCTCTACATCGGTGACGACAACCAGTGGGAGAAGGGCCAGTATATTCCGGCATTCGTCCGCCGCTATCCTTTCATGCTCGCCCGCCTGTCGCCCCAGAGCCAGGACTTGTCGCTGTGCTTTGATGATTCGGACCCGACCATCTCCGCCGATGCCGAGCAGAAGCTGTTCGATGGCGCCGAGGCGACCGACACCACCAAGGGCATCCTGGCGTTCTGCGAGCAGTTCGAGCAGGCCGTGTTCCGCACCCGCACCTTCATGGACGAGCTGGCCAAGCTTGACCTGCTGATGGACGGCGAAGTCACCATCCAGCGCGAAGGGCTCAAGGAGCCGGCCGTGTATCGCGGCTTCCGCATGGTCGCCGAGGAGAAGCTGCAGGGCCTGCGTGGGGACCAGACCCGCAAGCTCGTCCAGTCCGGCATGATGGGCCTCATCTATGCCCACCTGTTCTCGCTCTCGCTGATCTCGCCACTGTTCGAGCGCCAGTTCGCCGCGAGCACCAAGACCGCCTGATCGCAGCCGCGCCCCCGCTTTGGGGCGATGCTGGAACCTTGCTGCCGCGTCCGCCGATAGAGGCAGGCGCGGCAGTGTTGTTTCGGGGTGTTTCCGGCGTTGCCGGGAGATTTTGAGCCACCTCCGCAACGGTGCCGGCGCGCGCCCGGCGAGCGCCCGTCCACAGCCCGTCGCGCGCCTGCCTCGCACCGTGGGAGGTCCGGCCCGGTTGCCTTTACAATCCCGATTTCTCCCGTAATGTCCCGGTTCGAAGTTGACTTGATATATTATCACGTCATACAGCCGTCGCGTTCTGTCCAGTCCCAAAGGCTCATTGATGCGTATTACCGGTTCGTTGCTTGCCATGCTTCTCGCCACCGTCGCCACCCCGGCGCTGGCGGTTGACCAGCCCGATGCGCTGCACACGGAAACCTCGGCCGAGATCATCGTGACAGCGCCGTTCGAGCGCGAGCGTTTCAGCCTGGCCACCGCGGTGACTGTGCTACAAGGCACTGATCTTGCGCGGGAAAGCCGCTCGACGCTGGGTGAGACACTGGCGCGCCAGCCTGGTGTTTCCAGCACCTTCTTCGGCCCCAATGCCTCCCGCCCGATCCTGCGCGGCCTGGATGCCGAGCGCGTTCGCGTGCTGACAGATGGTATCGGCAGCTTCGATGTCTCCAACACCTCGGTCGATCATGCCGTGGCGATCAACCCGCTGCTGGTCAGCCGGGTGGAAGTCATCCGCGGCCCCGCCGCGCTGCTCTATGGTTCCGGCGCAATCGGCGGCGTGGTGAACGTGCAAGACACGAGAATCCCACGTGAAATTCCCGATGAGCCGCTCCATGTCGAAGCCGCTGCCAACTTTGGATCGGCCGCTGAGGAGCGCGGCGGCGGCGTCGCGATCGACCTGCCACTCGGCAAGACCGGCCTTGTTGCCCATGCCGATGCCAGCTTCCTGCGCACCAGCGATTATCGCAGCGGCGGCTTTGTCTATTCCCCCGCCCAGCGCGCCCTCGGCACCGCCGCCGGCGGCGAAGCCGCCGACCAGGCCGCCCTGCGCGGGAACGTGCCGAACAGCGATGCCCGCACGTGGGATGTGGCCGGCGGCCTCGCCTGGATTGGCGCGGACGGAGCAAATTTCGGCTTCTCGGTCAGTCACTTGGAGAATAATTACGGTATTCCCAACGCCCTGCCGATTGGGCTGGGCGAGGGCGAAGGCCCCGAGCAGGATATCCGCCTCGACATGCGGCAGACCCGTGTGGACGTGCGCGCCGCCGTGCCTCTGGGAGGCCTGTTCGAGACGCTGCGGCTGCGCGGCGGCTGGGCCGATTATCGGCATGACGAACTGGAGGACACCGGCGAAATCGGCACCAGCTTCTTCAACAAGGCCTGGGAAGCCCGTGCCGAACTCGTCCAGCGCGAGCAGGGCGCCTGGAAGGGCGCCAGCGGGGTGCAATATCTTTCCCGCAACTTCGAATCCGTCGGCGCCGAGGCCTATATTCCGCGCAACGAAACCCGCCAGATCGCACTGTTCACCCTGCAGGAATTCGATGTCGGCGGCGGCCTCAAGATCGATGTTGGTGGGCGATACGAGCACAGCGACGTGCGATCGGACGTGATCGGCATCAGCCGGAATTTCGATGCATTTTCAGGCTCTTTCGGTGTTTCGCTGCGGCTTTCGGATGGCTGGAACTTTGCTGTCAGCACGGCCCATAGCCAGCGCGCGCCTTCGGCCGAGGAGTTGTTCGCCAACGGCGGGCACGCTGCTACCCAGGCTTTTGAGGTCGGTAATCCTGTCTTCCTGAAGGAGCGCTCGACCGGCATTGAAGCCGTTCTGCGCGGCCGTGGCGACCTCTGGAACATCGAGCTTTCCAGCTTCTTCACCCGGTTCAGCAACTTCATCTACCTGAACCCGAACGGCGATATCGAAGATGGCTTGCCGGTGTTCCAATATCAGCAATCGGGCGCCCGCTTCTGGGGCTTCGAGGCCGAGGGCGCCTATACGCTGGCTGAATTGGGTGACACCAGCATCGCTGCAACCGGCCTCATCGATTTCGTCCGCGCCGACATTCTGGGCGGGGTCGGCCCGGTGCCGCGCATTCCGCCACTGCGCATGATCGGTGGCCTGGAGGCCAGCGGTGGCAGCATCGGTGGCCGAATCGAGATCGAGCATGCCATTCGCCAGAAGCGCCTCGCCAGTTTTGAGGCCGATACGCCGGCTTTCACCATGGTCAATGCCAGTCTTACCTGGAAGCCTCTCGGCACCGATAATGGAACGGCAGTGATTCTCTCAGCCAACAACGTCTTTGATGTGGAAGCCCGTCGCCACGCCAGTTTTCTCAAGAATGTTTCGCCTTTGATGGGTCGGGATTTCCGCCTTGCTGTGCGATTCAGCTTCTGACGAAAAAAATTGGTCAGGGTTACGTAGATTTTGCCATTGAACTGAAGCTTTCCGAGCCTATGTTGATTTTAGCGCGCTGGTCCTTCCCCCCTTGAACCAGCGTGGCGATGGCCGGGTCCCCCTCGGCCATTCTTCCCTGAACCCTGGCCGCTCCGAGCATGTGCTCGGGGCGGTCCTTTTTTGTGCGGTTTCGATTGTTAGGCTTATTCCGCCGCTTCGCGCAGGGGAGGGGCCAGCCCGAGCAGTGGCGCGGCCGCTACCAGCAGGGGCGCCAGCGCGCCCAACTGCTGCGCCACCAGCGCAAAGCCATCATGCTTCACCAGTCGGTTCGCTTCCATGTAGAGCCCGCGGTCGATCTCGATCTGCACGGCATGGATGCCATCCGCCGGCTTGCCATGCAGCACGGTGGTGTAGCCACCGGCATAGGGCGTATTGCGCGCCACCCGCCACCCGGCGCTGGCGAAATGCCGCTCGATCAGCAGCACCAGCGCTGCCGAGGCACTGGTGCCGTGCCGGTCCCCCAGCACGATCTGCGGCGGCATCACGCCGGCAGGCCGTGGCATAGAGTGGCAATCGATAAGAATGGCATAACCATGCCGGTCCCGCGCCCGGGCGAGGAGCGCCGAGAGCCTCCGGTGCCAGGGCCGGTGCACTGTCGCGAGCCGGGCCTCAGCTTCAGCGCGCGCTAGGCGGCGCTTGTAGATTTCCAGGCCCTGCGCGGCCACGCGCGGCAGAACGCCGAGGCCGGCCGTCACCCGGTCATTCAGGCGAGCTGCGCTGGCTGGAACATCGTCGATAATGAGAGGGTCTAGCTCGTCCTCGCCACGGTTAAGGTCGAGCCAGGTGCGAGCATAGCGCGCGCGCAGCACCGGCACGCCGGCCACATCATCAAGCAACTCATCGACAAAGGCATCCTCGGCCCGCCGCAACTGCGCCAGCGACAGCCGCGAGCCAGCGAGAAACGCCGCCGGGTAATCCCGCCCGGAATGCGGCGACGCCATCACCAATGGCCAGCGGCCATCGCTGTCCCCCGTCTGGCTGAAGCCGGCAAGCATCGAATCGTCCATTCAGAGGTGTTACGGCAGCACCGCGCGCCCCGCCAGCCCCGGCTATGCGGAGCCGATGCCGCAGTTATTAGAGGGTTATGCCAAGGGTAATCACCCCCATCTTCGCATCACCTCATCTCGGCGCTTGCAACCGCCGCCCTTGCCGACTAACAGGCTGCCAGCGTGGGCGCGTAGCTCAGTGGTAGAGCACTGTGTTGACATCGCAGGGGTCACAAGTTCAATCCTTGTCGTGCCCACCATTTTCCCCTTCGATGTCTTGCCCGGGCGCGCCTGATGCGCCGCCCGGTACCCGGCGAGCCTCGTCCGATCTGATGGGTGAAATCTTCACAACACATCGGCCCTTCTAACGAAGGCGTTGCCGCGCGCTTCCAAAGCTGCGGATCTCGAGGCTGCAGCCTCACCTGATGGCGGATGCGCCTTTGCGATCGCCTCGCGGACGCAAGTGTAGCGAAACTGCCACGCCCCGCAGCTTTTTCTCACGCCGACTTCCGCGCCTTGACAACCAGTGGCCATCTAAGCGATGTGAACGTTAACATTTTGATTGAGAGCTTCAAAAGAAGCCGCTCGTAGATCGCTTAGGGGGGTAGAACATGAATAGCCGTAACAGCCGCTGGGCCGCGCGTTTTCTGATGAGCGCGTCAACCGTCGTGCTCATGGGAGCGCCCGGAATGGCCGCTGCCCAGCAGGCTGCAGCCAGCGATGTCGTTGTTGAAGAAGACCAGATCGTCGTTACCGGCATTCGCGCGAGCCTCAAGGCCGCCATGGACATCAAGCGTGACGCCCAAGGTGTCGTGGACGCTATTTCGGCAGAGGACATCGGCAAGTTCCCTGATACGAACCTCGCCGAATCACTTCAACGCATCACAGGCGTGTCGATTGACCGCTCCAACGGCGAAGGCTCCACGGTTACGGTTCGCGGCTTCGGGCCGGAGTTCAACCTTGTCACTCTTAATGGCCGTCAGATGCCGACCTCGTCGCTTGGCGATGGTGCCAGCCCGCCGTCCAGCCGCTCATTTGATTTCGCCAACTTGGCGTCTGAGGGCATCTCTGGCGTCGAAGTCTACAAAACCGGCCGAGCCTCGATCGCCTCTGGCGGTATCGGTTCCTCTATTAATATCAAGACCACGCGGCCGCTCGATGCGCCGGGCCTGAAGGGCAGCATTGGCGCCAAGGCAACGCTCGATACCTCGCGCAATGCCGGCGATAAGATCACCCCCGAGTTCTCGGGTATCATCAGCAACACCTTCGCTGACAATCGGATCGGTGTGGCGATCTCCGGCAGCTACCAGAAGCGCGAAGCCAGTGTGAACCAGGCGAATGTCGGCTGGCGTGATGGTTATCTCGGCACAGAGAATAACTGGGGCTCGCTCGCCAATCCGGGTGACCCACGCTACGAGAACATTATCAACCGACCCGGCCCGACCGATGTTTATGCCGTTCCGCAGAACGCTTCGTATGACCTGACGGACATCAATCGCGAGCGTATCAACGGCCAGGTCGTGCTGCAGGTCCGCCCGTTCGAAACGCTGACCCTGACCGGCGATTTTACCTTCTCGCAGAATCTGATCGAGGCCCGCAACAGCTCGGTCGGCATCTGGTTCAACCACAACGACACGTCCAGTGCCTGGACTGATGGTCCCGTTGCTGGTCCGCTATTCTATTCGGAAAAGTTCTACCCCGCTGTCGGTGGGTTCACCGATCTTTCCTACAGTGGGGCGCTGACGGCCAACAAGAGCATCAACAAGTCGTTTGGCTTCAACGCGAAATGGGAAGCCTCGGACCGGCTTACGCTTTCCGTCGATCTGCATGATTCGAGCGCAGAATCGAAGCCAACCAATCAGTTTGGCTCGAGTGTCTCGATCGGTACCGCCGTCTATGGCATCGCCGAGCAGGGCATCAATTTTGAGAATTATCTGCCGGTCATTTCCTTCACGGCGCCGCCGGGCATCAATCCCGAGGACCCGGCCGTTCGCTTCGCCACCGGCAACGCGTTCCGTAACGCTTACGTTCGCAACGACATTCGCCAAGCCCAGGTCATGGGCAAGTGGGACTTTGACGAAGGCTTTCTCGACAGCCTCGATTTCGGCGTTTCCTATGTCGAGAACAAGGTTCGTTCGGCTTATGGCTTCATCCAGAACGATACTTGGGGCGGCGCCGGCCCAGCGTCGGATATCCCCGACGATATCTTCACGCTGCAAACACTGCCCGACAAGTTCAGCGGCTTGGCTGGCAGCAATGATCCAGCAATGATCCAGCAGTTCTATTCGTTCGATTTCGAGCGGATGGCCCAACTGATCGATAGCAAATACGGCACTTGCGGCGGCGACGGCAATTGCCTCGCCAACTACACAGTGGATCGGCGCATCAAGGAGCAGACCATTGCGCCTTACATGCAGGTCAATACGGCTTTTGATCTCGGCACCATGCCTGTTCGCTTGACGGCGGGCCTCCGTTACGAGCGCACCGATATTGATTCCAGCGCGCTTGTTCCGATCCCGGTCGGTACCCGCTGGGTAGCGCTCAACGAGTTCACGATCGTCTATGCAGCCAGCAACGACTTCACCGAAGTCCAGGGTGACTATGATAATTGGCTTCCAGCGGTCGATTTCGACATTTCCCCGATCGACAATGTAAAGCTGCGCGGTTCGTACAGCAAGACCATCACCCGCCCGAGCTATGACAATCTGCAAGGTGGCCAGACCGTCGACCAGCTGTTCCGCATCGGCGGCGGCACGGGCAGCCAGGGAAATCCGAGCTTGCTGCCATTCAAGTCCGAGAATTTCGATGCTTCGGCCGAATGGTACTACGATGAGACCAGCTATGTTTCGGTTGGGTACTTCCGCAAGAACGTCAAGAACTTCATCGCACAGGATCGCGTAGACGCAACGCTGTTCAGCCTGCCCAACCCGGCTGCCGGCCCCAGGGCTGATGCCGCTTATGCAGCGCTCGGTGCCAACGCCGATCTGTCTGCTGTTCGCCAGTATATCTTCGACAATTTCCCGGAAACGACGCAGATCACTGGTGTTGATGGCAACGGCTTCACGACCGGCAATATCCTGGGTGTTGCCGGGGACGATCTGGTCAATTTCCAGATCGCCGTGCCGGTGAACAATAGCCAGAGCGCAACGCTGACGGGTTGGGAGTTCGCGGTTCAGCACAACTTCTGGAAGACGGGCTTTGGTACCATCCTGAACTACACAAAGGTGGATGGAAGCGCGCGCTACAATAACGCGCTGCCCTATAATGTCACCCAGTTCGCCCTGACCGGGCTGAGCGACAGCGCCAACGCCGTGTTGTATTATGACAAGAACGGCCTGCAGGGGCGTATCGCCTATAACTGGCGTGCCAAGTTCCTTGGCGGCACCGGGCCGAACCCGTTCTACATAGAGGCCTATGGTCAGTTCGATGTCAGTGCGAGCTACGAGGTGAAGAAGGGGCTCACCGTGTTTGCGGAGGGCATCAATGTCACCAACGCCAGCCGCCGAGGCCATCGCCGTGCCGAGAATGAGGCGTTCTTCGCCTCGCCCGGTTATGCGCGCTACGCCTTGGGAGCCAGGTTCTCGTTCTGATCCCAATGGCTTAGGCCGCTTTCGAACGATCGGGAAAAGCCACTTCTTCGCGAGGTGGCTTTTTTCGCTTCCCCTGCGCAAGCTGATGCGCATGAGCAAATGCCAGATGGGTGCAACCAGGATGGATGCGGCGATCAGACATGTCGTGGTTGTCGGTGGTGGAACTGCCGGCTGGCTGACGGCATCGCTCATCGCCGCCCGCTGCGGGGCAGGTGCAGGCGCCATCACGGTCACGCTGGTGGAATCGCCCGAGATCCCCACGGTCGGCGTAGGGGAGGGCACCTGGCCGACCATGCGCAAAACACTGGAGCAGATCGGCCTCGACGAGGCGGATTTCCTGATCGCGTGCGATGCCTCCTTCAAGCAGGGTTCGCGCTTCGATGGCTGGGTCACGGGGGCACCGGGAGACAGTTACTTGCACCCCTTCGCACCGCCGGTAGCCGGGTCTGCGGATGATCTTCTCGCCGCCTGGCGCCATGTTGCCGGCGACCGTCCGTTCGCTCATGCCGTCTCGGCACAGGCCGGAGTGTGCGCGCTCGATTTGGCACCCAAGCAGCGCTCCATGTCGGGTTATGCCGGCGCACTTAACTACGGCTATCATCTTGATGCCGTGAAGCTGGCGGCTTTGCTGGCGCGCCATGCCACCACGGTGCTGGGCGTGCGCTACATCCGAGATCATGTCACCGGCATCGACAGCAGCGATGCGGGGGATATTGCTTCGGTTCGCACCAGGGCGAACGGTGCTGTGACCGGAGATCTTTTCATCGATTGCACCGGCCATGCCTCCATGCTGCTCGGCGACCATTTTGGCGTGCCGTTCCTTGATCGTGGCGATGTTCTGTTCAACGATCGGGCGCTGGCCGTGCAGGTACCTGTCGCCGCGCCAGATAGTCCAATCGCCTCGCAGACCATCTCCACCGCGCATGAGGCCGGCTGGATCTGGGATATCGGCCTGCCGACGCGACGCGGGGTGGGCTGCGTATACTCCTCGCGCCACGCCAGCGACGAGCAGGCTGCCCTGACGCTGGAGGCTCATGTCCGCGCCACCAGCCCGCATGTCGATCCCAAGGCGCTGGCCTATCGGCAACTTTCGTTCCGCTCCGGCCATCGCGCGCGTTTCTGGGAGCGCAATTGCCTCGCTATCGGTCTGTCTGCGGGCTTCCTCGAGCCGCTGGAGGCCTCAGCGATCGTGCTGGTCGAAATGTCGATCGAGGCGCTGCTGGCAAATTTCCCTGCCAATCGCGGCGTCATGGATATCCAGGCCCGGCGCTTCAACGCACTGTTCGCGTATCGCTGGCAGCGGATCATTGATTTTCTGAAGCTTCATTATGTGCTCAGCCACCGGCAGCAACCCTATTGGCAGGATCATCGTGCGCCCGGCTCGATACCTGAGCGGCTCCGTGATCTGCTCGAAGTCTGGCGCTACCAGGCACCCTCACAGGCGGATCTTCCGGCAGCCGAGGAGGTCTTCCCGGCCGCCAGCTACCAGTATATCCTCTACGGAGTGGGCTATGGGACCAGTGCGCGCCGGACTATGGCGCCGGCCGGTCAGTCCGATGTTCGCAAGCAGATCGGACTGGTAGAGCAGCGGTTGCGCACGCTGGCCTCCGGCCTGCCGACCAACCGGGCGCTGATCGAAGCGTTGAAGGCGGACCGGCAGGCGCTCGCTCTCATGGGAAAGAATGGCTGACGTGTCCAACCACAGTGCACTCCTTACGGTCGAACATCAGAACCTCCGGATCAGGACCGAGCGGTCCGCCGCTCTAGGGGATGGCGCCATGTGCGGTGTCACCTTCCCGGCCGAATTCCGCCGTGTGCAGAACCATTATCCCATCCTGTTCCAACTCAGCCCGGAGCGGGATTCATTCACGGCGCTGGCGCTGTTCGGCTTCCAGAACGGCGAGAACCTGTTCCTCAAGGATGGCCGCTGGGATGCGCGCTACCGCCCGCTGGCCATCGATATCCAGCCTTTCCTGATCGGCCAGCCATTGACGTCCGGCGGCGAAAAACAGATTCATATTGATCTCGATAGCCCGCGCATCAGCACCGACGAGGGCATGAGGGTGTTCGATGATGCGGGCAATCCGACTCCCTTCCTCGAGGACATATCGGAAAAGCTCGGCGCGCTTGATGCCGGCTACCAAGGCAGCGCAGCTTACCTCGAAGCCCTGCGAAAATATGATCTGCTCGAGCCCTTTTCGCTCGAAATTGAGCTGAACGACGGCTCGAAGAATCGTCTCGTCGGTTTCCACACCATTGATGAGGACAGGGTGCGCGCGCTTGATGCGGCAGCGTTGGGCGCGCTCCATGCGGCCGGGCATCTGTTCCCGACATTCATGGTGCTGGCTTCGCTGGCTAATCTTGGCGCGCTGGTTGATCGCAAGAACAACCTTGATGCCCATGGCTGAAGCACCGTTCGATATCTTTGCGGGGATGTCGAAGGTTCCCGAACTGGCGGTTGCCAATGCGCGTGCTTTGGATAGTGAGCTGCGCGTTGCAACCCGGCCCTTTATCGTGCGCGGCCTTGTTGCCGACTGGCCGCTCGTCAAGGCCGGCAAGGTCTCGGGCCGCGCCGCACGGGAGTATCTGCTTTCTCTGCGCGAAGACCGGCCGTTCGTCGTCTCCATCGGTCCGGCCGATGAGGAGGGTCGGCTGTTCTACAAGGACGACATGTCGATGAACGTGCGTACCGGCAGCACCGGGCTGCCCGATATCTTCCGCCAGATCGACGCGGCTGAGAACAGGGACGCGCAGCCGATCATCTACCTGGCTTCGATCGACATGAAGACCTTCTTCTCTGGCTTGCACGAAGCCAATTATGTCGACCTCGGCGAGCGGCAGGCACTGGCCAGCATCTGGATGGGCACGCGCTCGCGGATTGCCGCACACAATGATTTTCCGGACAATCTGGCCTGTGTTGCTGTTGGTCGCCGCCGCTTCACGCTGTTCCCGCCCGAGCAGTTCCGCAATCTCTATCTCGGGCCGATCGACAACACCCCAGCCGGCCGCGCCGTGAGCATGGTGGATTTCCACGCTCCGGATTTCGAGCGCTACCCGCGGTTCCGGGAGGCCCTGGATGCTGCGCAGGTCGCCGAGCTTGAGCCGGGGGATGCGGTGTTCATCCCTTCGATGTGGTGGCATCATGTCGAAGGTCGCGATCCCTTCAACGTGCTGGTCAATTACTGGTGGCGGGACACGCCGCGCCATCTTGGCCAGCCGCAGGAAGCGCTCAACCATGCCATCATGGCTATCCGCGACTTGCCGCCTGCCCAGAAGCAGCATTGGCGCGCGCTTTTCGAGCATTATGTCTTTGAAAATGGCGACGACGTCGCTGCGCACATCCCCGAGGAGGCGCGCAGCGTACTCGGCCCGATGACGCCGCAAAACGCCGGCAAGATCCGCAGCTTCCTCCTGAGAGCGCTCAGCCAATGATTGTTCCGCCCGCTTCCTCGAACGGCAAGCTCATGCGTCGGGTCGTCATTGCTGGCGGCGGCACCGCCGGCTGGATGGCAGCCGCAGCGTTGGCCAAGACGATGGGAGACGTACTCGACATCACGCTGGTGGAATCCGATGCGATCGGCACCATCGGCGTTGGCGAGTCCACCATCCCGCCGCTTGTCACGTACAACCGACTGCTCGGCATCAATGAGGCCGAATTCATGCGCGCCACCCAGGCGACCTTCAAGCTCGGCATTTCGTTCGAGAACTGGAAGGACGTGGGTGAAACCTATTTCCACTCCTTCGGCACGACGGGGAAGGACCATTGGACAAGCGGCTTCCAGCACTTCTGGCTTCGAGGTCTCGAAAAGGGCCACAATCACTCCTACGACGATTATTGCCTCGAACTGACAGCCGCTTACCAAGGCAAGTTCGCGCATCTGCCTGATGATGCAATGAACTATGCCTATCAGCTTGATTCCGGGCTGTATGCCAAGTTCCTCAGGGGTATGGCCGAGCAGCACGGTACCCGGCGCATCGAGGGCAAGATCCGCAATGTGACGCTCGATCCAGCGACAGGCCTCATTGACGCGCTGGAACTTGAGAATGGCGAGCGCATCGAGGGCGATCTGTTTCTGGACTGTACCGGTTTCCGTGCGCTGCTGATCGAGCAGGCGCTGCACACCGGCTATGATGACTGGTCGCACTATCTGCCGTGCGATGCCGCCATCGCCATCCAGACCGAGTCCGTGCAGCCGCCGGTGCCCTATACGAGGGCAATTGCCCATGATGCTGGCTGGCAGTGGCGAATCCCGCTCCAGCATCGCACCGGCAACGGTCTTGTTTATTGCAGCCGCTATCTCGGCAAGGATGAGGCGCTCGCCCGGTTGCTCGGCAACATTGAGGGCAAGACTCTTACCGAGCCGAATTTCATTCGTTTCCAGACCGGCGCGCGGCGCAAGCAATGGTCCCGCAATTGCATTGCCATCGGCCTCTCCGGCGGTTTCATGGAGCCGCTGGAATCGACCAGCATCCATCTCATTCAGCGCGCGATCCTGCGCTTGCTGCGGATGATGCCGCACCACGCGCTAAGCCAGCGCGATATTGATGAGTTCAACGATCAGGCTGATGCGGACATGCAGCAGATCCGCGATTTCTTGATCCTGCATTACCATGCGACCGAGCGTCGGGACAGCGCCTTCTGGCGCTACTGTGGCTCCATGGACATCCCCGATACACTCGCCCAGAAAGTCGAGCTGTTCCGGGAAACCGGCAGGGTGTTCCGCAAGAATGACGAGTTGTTCGCCGAAAACAGCTGGGTGCAGGTAATGCTGGGGCAGGGTATCCGGCCGCAGGCGCACCACCCCATCGCCGGCAAGATGCGCGACGAAGAGCTTGACCGCTTTCTTGCCATGATCCGCCAGAATGTCGCGAAGACAGTTGCCTCCATTCCGCCGCACCAGGCCTATGTCGCGCGTTACTGCGGCGCTGATCAGGGTGCGTAATACCCTTGCAGCCCTGCTGTTGGCCGGACTGCTCGCCCAGCCCGATCCGGCTGGCGCGGTGCCTGCCGGCTGGGAACTATTGTGGTCCGATGAGTTCGAGGGAGACCGACTCGACCCAGGCAAGTGGAGCCAGGAAACTGATTGCTGGGGCGGTGGCAACCGGGAGCGCCAATGCTACACGGACCGCCCTGGGAACGCCTCGGTAAGGGATGGCGTCCTCACGATCATGGCCCGGAGGGAGCGAACACGCGGGCTGGCGCTTCCCCGGCATTTGCGCGGGACGGCCGAGGAGGCCGGGCGCATGGCGTCCAAGCCGTTCAGTTCGGCGCGACTAACGACTCAGGGCAAGGCGGACTGGCGCTACGGGCGCATTGCCGTGCGCGCCCGGCTGCCGGCAGGGCAGGGCACCTGGCCCGCGATCTGGATGCTGCCGGCGCACGATGCTTTCGGCAAATGGGCGGCCTCGGGCGAGATCGACATCATGGAAGCCGTCAACCTCGGCGCGCCGTGCAAAGCCTGCGCCGGTGGCCGGGAAAACCACGTGCTCGGCACGCTGCACTATGGTGGCGTCTGGCCGGCCAACAGTTTCAAGAGCGCCGAGACGCAGATGCAGCCCAGCCCTGACGGCATGCATATATTCGAGATAGAATGGAGCGCCGGGCGCATTGATTGGTTCGTCGATGGTCGGCTCTACGCCTCGCAGACCTCCGCCACTTGGTTCACCCAGGCCAGCGGTGATGCGCCGCCAGGAGCGCCCTTTGATCGCCCGTTTCATCTGATCATTAACCTTGCCATCGGAGGCGGGCTGCCGGAAGGGCGCAACCTGCGAGGCGTCTCCCGCGCCGGCTTCCCCAAGGCGATGGTCGTCGATTGGGTCCGGGTCTATCGTTGCGCTGCGCACCCGGAGACCGGCAAGGCCTGCTCTGCCAGCGCCAAGCAGGCAACACACTTGACCAAGGGGGGCGCAATAACCGATGCACCACCTCGCGAACTCATGACCACTCCTGCAAACACGGGCAGGACAGGAGACTGACAGATGGGCCGGCGGCGCCAGGCGGTGACGATCAAGCATGTCGCGGCGGAAGCGGGCGTGTCACTGCAAACCGTCAGCCGTGTCATCAACAACGAGCCCAGTGTGCGCGAGGCCGTGATCGAGCGCGTCAAGGAGGCAATCGCCAATCTTGGATATGTGCCGTCCATCGCGGCGCAACGTATGGGTGGCTCGCGATCCTACCTCATCCTCGCTTTCAATGATCGGGATCGCACCATCGATGACTGGCGCCAGCGGCACGGCACCGATTGGGTTGACCAGATGTTGCTCGGCGGCATCCTGAAGTGCGCTGAGCATGGCTATCGTATGATCATCGAACTGGTCGATACGCACAGCGACCATGTCGAGCGCGAGATCATGGGGGCACTGGCAGCTCTGCGGCCCGATGGTGTCATCCTCACGCCGCCGCATTCGGACAATCCGGTCATCACCAGCCTGTTGGCGCGGCAGGATATTCACTTTGCCCGCATCGGCTCGTCGGAGGCCGGGCCGGGCATCGCGCTCTCCATGGATGAACTCGGTGCTGCGCAGCGGGCGACAGAACGACTTATCGCACTTGGCCACCGCCGCATCGGCCTCATCGGCGGCGCACTGGAATACAAGCTCAGCGGCGAGCGCATTGCCGGCTGGCGCGCCGCGATGGCTGGCGCTGGTTTGCCCACTGATGGCCTGTTGGCTGAGGGCGATTTCAGCTTTGCGTCGGGTACACGTGCAGCGCAGTCGCTGCTGGGCAGCCCGAACCCGCCCACCGCGATCATAGCCAGCAACGACCAGATGGCCTTGGCTACGCTCGATGTCGCGCGCGTTCTGGGGCTGGGGGTGCCCGATCAATTGTCGCTGATCAGCTTCGATAATACGCCGATCGTGCGCTTCACCCATCCGCCGCTGACCGCGGTCGACCAGCCGATTGCCGAAGTAACCTCCCGCGCAGTCGAGCTCATCATCGCGGCGCATGCCAAGCGGGAGCTTCCGGAAGGCCCTATTGTCATCCGCGCTGGCCTGATCGAGCGCGGCTCCACCGCGCCACCACTCCCGGCCGCCGCCGCGTGACCAACGTAATGGCGGAAGGGGGGGCGCGACCGCCGCAGTCGTCGCTCTTTCTGATGCTGTACGCGCTGGCTTGGGCTGGCGGCACAATCGCCTATATCCCCTTTCTGACCGTGCTGCTGCCGATGCGGCTGACGGTGCTCACAGGGCCGCAGGATGTCAGTTGGCTCGCCTACGCGACATTTGGCGGGGCAGTGGCGGCCAGCCTTTCGAACATTGCCTTTGGCTGGGCGAGCGACGTGACGCGCAACCGCAAGGGCTGGATCACCGCTGGTCTGGCGCTCACGCTTGCGCTGTTCTTCATGATCTCCCGCGCCGCTGACGCTATCACCCTCATCGCTGCCGTCATGGCCTGGCAGGTGGCGCTCAACATGATGCTGGCGCCGCTGGCGGCCTGGGCTGCAGACACGGTGCCGGACAGGCAGAAAGGCACGCTCGGTGGGTTGCTGGCCTTCGCCCCGGCGACAGGTGCCGTGGCCGGGGCCGTGGTGACCATCCCTGGCCTTGCCGACGCCGAAGGGCGCATCGCGATGGTCGTAGCCATGGTCGCGTTCGCGGTGCTGCCGGTGCTCATTATCGGACGGCCCGGCCGGGTCGATAGTCTGCCCCACGAGCCCCCTGAGCCGTCGCGACCGGAGGCTCATCAGCGCCGCATCCTCCTGACGATGTGGGCCGCCCGCCTCGCGATCCAGACGGCGGAGGCAGCGCTGTTCGCCTATCTGTTGTTCTACTTCCGGGCAGTCGATCCAGCATTTCGCGATGCCGATGCCGCGCGCATCTTCAGCCTTGTGCTGCTGGTCGCGGCCCCGCTGGCGCTGGCGACCGGCCGCTGGGTTGATCGACATTCGCGGCCGGTGGCGCCGTTGGTCGCATGCGCTGGCCTCGTTGCGCTGGGCCTGGCAATCATGGCCACTGCCACGGGCCTCGCCAGTGCGCTGGCTGGCTATGTTGTGTTCAGCCTTGCCTCGACGATCTTTCTCGTTCTGCATTCCAGCCAGACCATGCGTGTGCTGCCGCGCCCTGAGCGCCGTGGCCGGGATCTTGGCGTGTTCAACCTCGCTAACACTCTGCCCTCGTTGGTTGTTCCGTCCCTCACTCTCGCCATTGTTCCGACCTTTGGTTACGCGCCGCTGATCTGGCTTCTGGCTGGTCTGGCGCTGGCTGCCGGGCTGCTTCTCGCCAGCTTGCCCAGCCAGCGCTAGCGCCTTGCAAAGGGCGAGGGGAGATGCGAGGAGAGCCGAGTTGTTAACGTTCACAAGCAAGGTGAGGGAATGGCCCGTCTGGTCAGAGCGCTGCTGCTGGGTTCCATGGTCTGGGGTGCCGGTTCCGCTATCGCGCAGGAGGCCGCGCCAGCAGGCCTTACCCTATGGCCGCGTATCCACAGTCCCTCGGCCCTAAGCGACACCGCCACGGAAAATCGCATCAGCGGCCTGCTGGCGCGCATGACGATCGAGCAAAAGGTCGGCCAGACCATCCAGGCGGATATAACCGCCATCACTCCGCAAGAACTTGCGACCTATCCGCTGGGCTCCATACTCGCCGGTGGCAACAGCGGCCCCTATGGCAATGAGCGTGCCGCGCCGGCGGATTGGGACCGCATGGTGAAGGCCTATCGCACCGCCTCGCAAGCCCCGCAGCCCAATGGGCTGGTTCTGCCGATCATCTTCGGCGTCGATGCTGTGCATGGCCACAATAACATCCCTGGCGCCACTCTGTTTCCCCACAATATCGGCCTTGGCGCGGCGCATGATGCCAAGCTGATCCGCCGCATTGGCGAAATTACTGCTGCAGAAGTCGCTGCCAGCGGTATCGAATGGACCTTCGCGCCCACGCTGGCGGTGCCGCAGGATCTGCGCTGGGGTCGCAGCTACGAGAGTTATTCCGCTGACCCACGGCAGATCGCCGAATATTCCCGTGCCATGACGCTGGGCCTGCAGGGCCCGCTTGTGCCGGGCAAGGCGGTCGATGGAGCGCATGTCGCGGCCACCGCCAAGCATTATCTGGCCGATGGCGGCACACTCGGTGGCAAGGATCAGGGCGACGCTCAAATTTCTGAAGCCGAACTCGTCAAGACGCATGCGCCTGGCTACCCGGCCGCAATCGAGGCCGGGGCGCTCACCGTGATGGCGAGCTTCTCGACCTGGAACGGCATCAAGAACCACGGCAACGCCTATCTGCTCACCGATGTTCTAAAGCGCCGGATGGGCTTTCAGGGCTTTGTCGTGGGGGATTGGAACGGCCATGGGCAGGTTCCGGGCTGCTCGGTCAATGATTGCATCGGTTCGCTGAACGCCGGTCTGGACATGTACATGGCGCCAGACAGTTGGAAGCCGCTCTACGAAAGTCTCGTCAAGCGTGTCCGCGCCGGTGAGGTGCCGATGTCGCGGCTCGATGATGCAGTCCGCCGTATCCTCAGGGTCAAGGCCAAGCTCGGCCTGCTCGATGGCTCGCGCTCAGAGGCGCGAGACTATTCCGCCGTCGGCGCGCCGGCGCATCTCGCGGTCGCCCGGGAGGCTGTCGCCAAGTCTCTGGTGCTGCTCAAGAACAATGGCTCGATGCTGCCCATCCGGCCTGGCGCCAAGGTGCTGGTCGCGGGTGCCGGTGCAGACAATATCGGCACGCAGTCCGGCGGCTGGACCATCACTTGGCAAGGCACCGATCTGGCGCGCAGCGATTTCCCTAATGGCCAATCGATCTGGAACGGGCTTGACGAAGCGGTGCGCGAGGCCGGCGGCACGGCCCGGCTTTCCACCGATGGCAACTTCACCGACAAGCCCGATGTCGCCGTCGTGGTGTTCGGCGAGACGCCCTATGCCGAATTCCAGGGCGATATTCCGACGCTCGACTATCAGCCGGCGGACGCAAAGGACCTTGCGCTGATCAGGCAGCTCAAGGCCGCAGGGATTCCCGTTGTCTCGGTGTTCCTCTCTGGCCGTCCGCTGTTCACCAGCCCGGAGATCAACGCCTCGGACGCATTTGTCGCCGCTTGGCTGCCCGGTAGCCAGGGCGGTGGCGTGGCCGATGTGCTGGTTGCTGGCCGCAGCGGCAAGCCCAGGCGCGGATTCACCGGGTCGCTGGCCTTCCCTTGGCCGGCCGATGCGCGCTCGCCTGTCGCCGAGCCGCTGTTTCCGGTGGGCTATGGCCTGCGCTATGGGGACCGCCGCAGCGTTTCGATCCTCAGTGAAGACCTGAAGGTCGACATCACAGCAGCGCTCAATGTCGATCGCTACTTTGAAGCTGGTCGCACGCGCCAGCCCTGGGCGATGACGGTCACAGACTCCGGTGGCGCCCGCCCTGTCGAATCCGCACCGATGGCCAGCCCCTCCGGCCAGGTCACCACCCGCTCTGTTGACGTGACCGCACAGGAAGACGGCAAGGCGTTGGTCTGGAACGGCCCCGGCACTGTCAGCATCGATGGCCCGGCTGCCGATCTCACTCGCCAGTTTACCGGCGCCTTCGTGCTGCGGGTCGATTGGCGGATCGACGCCAAGGGCGCAACGCCAGTCACCATTTCGTTCGGTGACCGGATGCTGGATGTTTCGGCCGCCGTCACCGCGGCACCGCTCGGGCAATTGAGCAGCGTGCGGATTCCGCTGCGTTGTTATGTTGAAGCTGGCGCCGATATCGCCAAAATCGGCAATGCGCTGCGCATCTCGGCAAGCGCCGGCTTTGCTGCCACTCTGCTGGCAGCAAAGGTCGAGTCCGTGGGGGACATTCCGGCCTGCCCACCCAGAGTGCAATAAACGACACCGGCAAGCCGGGGTATAACCGGCGCATGACAACAGGGTTTTTTGGGGAGACTGAGCCATGGCACTTCAACCCGGTGTTGCGACCAGCACCGATCCGCGGCCCGAAAGCGCTGACGGGTCACATGTAGACGCGCCCGACTTGAGGCTCTTCGTCATGGCGCTGTTTTTCATTTTCGGTGGCATCACCAGCCTCAACGATGTGCTGATCCCCAAGCTGAAAGAGCTTTTCACGCTCAACTATGCCCAAGCCATGCTGGTGCAATCAGCATTCTTCGCGGCTTATTTGGTCGTCTCTGTCCCGGGCGCGGCGCTGGTCAAAAAGATCGGCTATATGCGCGGCGCCGTGGTTGGCCTGCTGACCATGATGGCTGGGTGCCTGCTTTTCATTCCCGCTTCTGCCAGCGCCACGTTCGGCGTGTTCCTGCTGGCGCTGTTCGTGCTGGCGAGCGGCATCACGATCGTCCAGGTCGTGGCCAACCCACTTATTTCGCTGCTTGGCCCGGCGCGCACCACGCACAGCCGGCTCACCTTCGCCCAGGCCTTCAACTCGCTCGGCACCACGATCTTTCCCTATGTCGGCTCGATCCTGATCCTTGGCGGGCTGGCCACTGTCAGCGCCGCTGAGCTCTCGGGTGATGCGCTGACCGAGTATCGCGTTGCGGGCACCCAGGCGGTGGTGAAGGCCTATCTTGGTCTTGCAGTGGCGTTGGCGCTGGTCGCAGTGGTCGTCTGGCTGCGCCGCAATCGCCTGCCGGTCGAAGCGCCCGATGAGAGCTCGATTCTGAGCAGCTTCAGCCTGCTCAAGCAGACCCGCTTCGGCTTCGGCGCCGCCTGCATCTTCCTCTATGTTGGCGCCGAGGTTGCCATCGGCTCGCTCATTGTCAGCTATCTTATGCAGCCCGATGTGCTCGGGCTTGCCGAGCAGGATGCCGGCAAGCTCATCCCGCTCTACTGGGGCGGCGCGCTGGTTGGTCGCTTCATCGGTTCGGCGGTGCTGCGGCTGGTTAGCCCGGGCCTCGTGCTGGCGGCCGTTGCGTGCGGCGCGATCACGCTCATCGCTTTTTCGGCTAATATGACCGGGCAGGCCGCGGGCTACAGCCTGCTGGCCGTCGGCTTGATGAATGCCATCATGTTTCCCACCATCTTCAGCCTTGCCTGCGAAGGATTGGGTAAGCGGGCCGCCGAAGGTTCCGGGTTAATATGTGTGGCAATTGTGGGTGGTGCCGTGATTCCGCCGCTAACCGGCCAGCTTGCGGACTCCACCGGCAGCCTCGCTTTTGCATTGCTGGTTCCGGCGCTTTGCTACGCCATCATCGCGGCTTACGGAGTGCTCCTGCGCCGTCCAGCAGCGGGGCCGACGCTAGCAGCCGCAACCTGAACAGCTGCAACAAGGTGGGCCAGACCATGGCCGGCCAACTTTGTATAGCTTATGGTCGCAGCGATATGACTGAGGGGAGAGCAGATCGTGACAGCCGCTCAGCTCAGCGTGCAGTTCTTCATCCAGATGGCCGTGATTATTGCGGCATGCCGGATCGTCGGCTGGCTGGCGCAGCGCTATCTTGGCCAGCCGCAGGTCGTGGGGGAGATGATCGCGGGCGTGCTTCTCGGGCCATCGGTATTCGGCCTTTTCGCCCCCGGCCTGCAGGCGGCGCTCTTTCCTGCGGAATCGAAATCGGTGCTTTTTGTCGGTGCCCAGCTTGGTGTCGGGCTCTACATGTTCATTGTCGGGTTGGGCTTTGACCGGGAGGAACTCGCCGGCAGCGCTCGCAGCGCCGCGCTGATCTCGGTGAGCGGCATGATCGTGCCCTTTGCCGCGGCGGCACTTCTCGTGCCTTGGCTGCTGAACGTCGATGGCTTGTTCGGTGAGCGGGTCAATGCGGTGCAGGCGGCGCTGTTCCTCGGGGCGGCTATCGCCATCACGGCCTTTCCGATGCTGGCGCGGATCATCCATGAGCGCGGTCTCAGCGGCACGCCGCTGGGCACACTTTCGCTGTCAGCCGGCGCAATCGGCGATGCTGGCGCCTGGGGGGTGATCGCTCTGTTGCTTGCCAGTCTTGGTGATGGACCCAGCGTTGCCATTCTGGCGCTGGGAGGAGGCACAGCCTTTGCTTTCATGATGATTTTCCTTGCGCCAAAATGGCTTGCGCCACTGGGGCGCATCGCCGAGCGAGAGGGCGGCGTGAGCCAGGGCGTGCTGGCGATCGTACTCGTGCTCTTCTTGCTCTCGGCCTTCCTCATGGACGGCATCGGCATCCATGCTGTGTTCGGCGGATTCCTGCTTGGCACCGCCATGCCGCGCGGCCGCTTTGCAGAGGCCCTCATCGAAAAGCTCGAGCCGTTCGCACTCACCTTCCTGTTGCCGATGTTCTTCACCTACTCGGGCCTCAATACCCAGCTGCTGATGGTCAATAACGCCAGCCTGATCGTGGTGACGCTGGCCATTTTGGTCGCCTCGATCGTCGCCAAGGGCGGTGCCTGCTATGTGGCCGCGCGGCTGGCCGGACAGGACCATCGGACCTCCATGGGCATTGGCGCGTTGATGAACGCGCGTGGCCTGATGGAACTGATCATCATCAACATCGGCCTGCAGCGCGGCATCATCGAGCCGGCGCTGTATGCCATCCTGGTCGTGATGGCGATCGTCACCACGCTGATGGCATCGCCGCTTTTCGAGATGGTGTGCGGCAATTATTCGCGAAAGCGGCCCGCTTCGTAGTACTCCCGATTCCCGCGCCCAAGTCCTGAGATTATCAAATTTGAAAGCTTTTGGGGCAACGTTGCCGGGCAGTTTGCTGATTGTCAGTGCTGCAGCCCCGGCGTCGTGCCCGGCAAGCCTCAACTCAGGAGGAGGACCTGACATGACCGAATTGACAACGATTCTGCCCAAGGCCCAGCAGCTGTGGCCGAGCCGAGCCCTTGGTCTTGCCCGCACTAGCCCTGTCGGCTGGCTGCGCGATGAATTCGATCGCCTGCTCGATGAGATCGCGGTGCCGCTGCGCACTGTTTCGGGCGCCACCATGGATGTCGTGCCGGCGATGGAGATGCACGAGGAGGACAAGGCCTACAGGCTGACGGCCGAGCTCCCCGGCATGGCCGTGGCTGATATTGATATCAGCGTTGCCGATGGAAAGCTGCGCATATCCGGCGAGAAGAAGGAAGCCACCGAATCCAAGAAGAACGGCACGATGATCAGCGAGCGCCGCTATGGCGCCTTTGAGCGCCGCGTCAGCCTGCCGGCCGATGCCGATGCCAAAGGCATCAAGGCGAGCTTCAAGGATGGCATTCTCACCGTGTCGATCAGGAAGGATGAAAAAGCCGCTTCCAGCACGCAGAAGATCGCCATCGAGGCGGCATAGGCGAGGCTCCGGTCGCCCGGTGTTCCCCGCCGCCGGGCGGCTGTTTGCCGCCATCTTCGTTTGTCCATTCGCTTGCCGCCTTGGCAGCGAGTCCACTGTTGTTGCGTTTGGGCCGCTTGCTACTGGAGTGCTGCTGCCAGCAGCAGCGCGAGCAGCACCAGCGCCAGAATTTTCCAGACTGTAGGGTTCATCTCGCAGGGCTCGCTCATGCTGCGCTCCCTTGCGAGCCAGCGATGGTGCTTGCCGGGGGAAGGGTTGCCCGTCCTTGCTCCTTCCAAAGCCGCGTTCAGCGGGGGGTGGGGAAGCGCGAACCTCGAGCTGAACAAGCACGGGCAGGTCTGACAATGCCATCAGTCACAGGCCGTGAATATCCGGGAGATTACCGAAGCACTAACGCTAGGCTGGGCGCCGTTCGCTAGATGTCGACAGTCACGAAAGCCAGGACAGAGCGCGGATTGTTGGGCCGCCAGGCGCCATCGCCCACCACATTCCAGCGGAAGCTGTTGAAGATATTCGCCACCTGCAAGCGCAAGGTGGCGTCATTCTTGCCCATCTTGAAGCGGTAGCGCGTCCCTAGATTGACATCGAATGCAGCGCGGGACTGGACGAGATTGTCGCGCGTGGCCTGCTTGGGCGTGTTGCCTTCAAACACGGCATCGAAGGAAAATGGGCTGTTGCCGCCCGGTCGCCAGTCCAGCGCCACCTTGCCCTGGAAACCCGCAAGGTCGATGGCGAGCCGGCCGATCCTGCCTTCATCGACAGCGGCGCCCGAGATGCCCGGCTCGAGCAGCAGCCCGCCGGCGACGATGGTGAAGCCGGGAAAGGGCGAGCCGTTGAGCGAGGCCTCGATGCCCTGCTGACGGATCTGGCCGCGCACGCCGAAGAACAGGTTGTCATCGAGTGCGAAGAACGGCTTTTCGATGCGGAAGGCGCTGGAATTGAGCACCATGTTCCACGGCAGGCGCAGCCGGAAGCCCAGCTCCATCTGCTTGGTGCGCTGGGCAGGCAGCAGGTCGTTGCGGTTGGCAGCTTCGGTGGGTGCGCCGCCGCTCTCCTCGAAACCGCTGGTATAGGCGCCATAGATGTTGAAGCCCGGCGCCACCCGCACGGCAAGTATGCCATTATACAGCACCGGCTTCTCGCTGATGGTGTTCAGCGGCTGCCCAGGCTGGTCGATGCGCTTCTGGTAATCACTGAACTGCACGCCGCCGGCGAATTCTGCGTGCTGGAGCCAGCGCCCCTCATAGCCAAGCGAGACTGTGCCCTGCCGAACCTTGTCGATGGTCTGCGGGCCGAACTGCTGCACCGGGCGGGGGATGTTGATGCGTTCACCGAGGTCGGCAAGGCCCAAGTCCGTCCTGACACTGCCGCCGATGCGGGCGAACACCTTGCGCCCGCGAACCGCGGCGATCAGCTTGTGCTGCACAGCGCCCGTCGTGATCGTCCGCGTTGCCCGCACTTCGGTGGACCAAGAGGCGCGGTACTGGCGCGGATCGGAAATGACAATGCGGCGGCCGATGCCGTTGTCGTCGATATCGCGCACCAGCAGCGAGTTCCAATCCGAGCGGATGTTGATGGAGCGAAACAGCGCGGCTTCCACCAGCCAGTTTTCAGCTGGCCGAACCTTGGCAACAACGCCGGTGTTGATGCCGAAATCGCTTTCGACGGCCCAGTCCGGGCCGATGATGGTCAGCCGGTCAATCTGCTGGTCAGGCTCCTCGCGGTCCGTGGTGAACCAGCGCGGTTGCGCAAAGTCATTGCTCTTGATGTTGGTGCCGAAGAACGGGACAATTTCGACATCGGCGGAGGGCTTGTAGCGCCCCGTCACGCCCATGCTGATCAGCGTGCCCTTGTTGCCATCGAGCACGTTGCGATATTCGCCGAGCGCAGCGACTGTCATCGAGAAACTGTCGGTCAGCTTGATTTCATTGTCGAAATCGGCGTTGAATCGGTAGCGCTCCTGCAAGCCGATGGTGGCGCTGCCGCCCTCCTTGCCCACGGGCACGCGCAGCGAAAAATCCACCACGCCGGTCGGCGCCGGGAAAGGGAAGCCCAGCGTGGCGATGCCGACTCGCACCGAGGAGCCAAGTCGTATCGAGCGCTGCAGCATCTGCTGCTGGTCAAAATTCATGCCCAGAACGCGGATATTTCCGGCCACGGTGGGAGAAAAGCCGCGAATCTGCATCTGGTCGTAAAGGCCAAAGCTGTCGCGCCCGAGCGTGGTGCCAAAGGCATCAACGGCTGATGTCAGGACATTTTCGCCGGCGCGTTGTGCGTGCGCCGCCGAAGCTGTAAAAAAACACAGCAGAAAGGCTGCCGAAAGCCTGTACATCAACGTCTGTCCCCCAACCGGCCCCGATTGCCCGAGAAACGCTGCGTCCGCAATGCAGCACAGCCGGCAATATCGCTTGTTGGTCTTTACGGTTCGCGAGGGCCTTATCCCTCAAAATTGAATACAGTATGCAAAAGGAAACGTCCATGCCTGAAGCCTATATCATCGACGCCGTTCGCACGCCGCGCGGGATTGGCAAGCCCGGCAAGGGCGCACTGGCGCATCTGCACCCCCAGCATCTCGCCGCCACGGTGCTCAAGGCACTGAAGGAGAGGAACAATCTCGATACCGCCCAGGTCGATGACATCATCTGGTCGACGAGCACGCAAAAGGGCAAGCAAGGTGGCGATCTCGGCCGCATGGCCGCGCTCGATGCCGGCTTCGATATCAAGGCCAGCGGCATGACGCTCGATCGCTTCTGTGGTGGCGGCATCACCTCGGTGAACCTTGCTGCGGCTTCAGTGATGTCGGGCATGGAAGACCTGGTCATCGCCGGCGGCACCGAAATGATGTCCTACACCACCACCATCGGCGCCGAGGAATATGCCGCCGGCATCAAGCCGATGGGCATGGGGTCGGGCAATGCCCACCTCCAGAAGATCCACCCGCAGTCGCACCAGGGCGTCTGCGGTGATGCCATCGCCGCGATGGAAGGCATCACCCGCGAGGATGTCGACGCGCTCGGCCTCGAGAGCCAGTGCCGCGCGGATATCGCCATAAAGGAAGGCCGCTTCGTCAAGAGCATCGTGCCGGTCCTCAACGAAGATGGCAGCGTTGCGCTCGATCATGACGAGTTCCCTCGGCCGCAGACCACTGCCGAGGGCCTTGCCGGGCTCAAGGCTTCGTTCGACGCCGTTGCCGATGTTTCGATCCAGCCGGATGGCCAGACCTTCCGCCAGTCGATCACCGCGAAGTACCCCGGCCTTGAGTTCAATGGCGTCCATCACGCTGGAAACTCATCTGGCGTTGTCGATGGCGCTGCCGCCATCCTCATCGCTTCACCGGCCTATGCCGCCAAGCATGGTCTCAAGCCGCGCGCCCGCATCGTCGCCACCGCCAACATGGGGGATTGCCCGACGCTGATGCTGAACGCCCCGGTGCCAGCGGCGCGCAAGGTGCTGGAAAAGGCCGGGTTGACGGTCGACGATATCGACCTCTGGGAAATCAACGAAGCGTTCGCCGTGGTGGCGGAAAAGTTCATCCGCGATCTCAAGCTCGATCGTAACAAGGTGAACGTCAACGGCGGGGCCATCGCGCTCGGCCACCCCATCGGCGCCACCGGCTCGATGCTCATCGGCACCGTGCTCGATGAGCTCGAGCGGCGTGGCCTCAAGCGCGGCCTGGTGACAATGTGCGCCGCTGGCGGCATGGCACCTGCCATCATTATCGAACGCCTATGAGGCCGGCAGGCGCTGACGTCACGATAGCTGGGATGCCGAGCCGGCGCGCCGATAGAGCGGAGCGCCGGCTACAGCTTTTGCCACGTAGTTTCACGGAGTTGCCGAAGTACCGCGCCTGGAGCCTGTTCCCTGGAGGTTCCCCAGGAGACAGCGATGATTCGGACGTGCCCTGCCATTGCCTCAGCCTTGCTTCTGGCTGGCTGCATCACAGCGCCCAAGGATGCGCCTCTGGATGAACCCGCCGTTTCAGCGCGTTCGGCACAGCTGGCGGATCGCTACCAGGCCGAGTTGCTTGCCGCCCTGCAGGGCGCCATGGCCCGCAGCGGGGCGGTGGGCGCCATCGATGTCTGCCACACCGAGGCACCGTCCATCGCTGCCCGGCTTTCGGCCGAAAGCGGAGCTCGGGTCAGCCGCACGGCGCTGCGCGTCCGCAATCCCGCCGCCGCGCCGGATGCCGAAACCCGCGCCCGTCTGGAAAGCCTGGTGCCGGCGCCGCTTGATGCGCAGGGGCAGCCTCGCACGCTTGTATGGGCCAGCGGCAAGGGCAGCGGCGCCCGCGTGCAATGGATGCGCGCCATTCCGATGAAGCCGCCCTGCGCGGCCTGCCATGGCACCAATGTCGCTCCGGCAGTCAAGGCTGCCATTGCTGCGAAATACCCGGAAGATGCCGCCACCGGCTTTGCCGATGGCGTGCTGCGGGGCGCTTTTCTGATCAGCTGGCCGGCGGCAGCCTTCGCCCCCGCCGGCTGAGCATCAGGCCTTCAGTAGCGCCGTGTCGATCGGCATCGTTCGAAGCCGCACACCGGTGGCAGCAAAAATCGCATTGGCCAGGGCGGGTGGCACGGCCGGATAGGCTGGCTCGCCCATGCCCGTCGGATCATTGTCCGACAGCACGAACGAGACTTCCACCGGAGGGGCATCGGTCATGCGCGGCAGCGGATAATCGCCGAAGTTGCTTTGCTCGATGACACCGTTCTTCAAGGTGATGGCCAGCCCCATCGTGCCGCCAAGTGCATCGATTACGCTGCCAACAACCTGGTTGATCGCGCCCGAGGGGTTGACGATCTGCCGCCCGACATCGCCTGCCACCCAAACCTTGTGGACTTTCACGTCGCCGCTGGCCGCCACGCTCACTTCGATGACATTGGCGAAATAGCCAAGATGGCTGAAATGGAAAGCGATGCCGAGCCCCGAGCGTGCCGGCAGCTTGCGGCCCCAGCCAGCCATCTTCGCAGCCGTCTGAAGCACGCCGCGAGCGCGGCCGGCATCATAGCTGTCCCGCTTGCCTACCTCGCCGACAAGGCGTGACGGCCCGAGCAACTGCAGCCGGAATGCCACCGGGTCCATGCCCGAGGCATGTGCCAGTTCATCGATGAAGCCCTGCATGACAAAGCCAAAGGCGTTGTTGGCGGGTGCGCGCATGAAGTTGGTGGGCGTCACCAGCGGCAGCAGCGAGGCTTCGGCGCGGAAGTTCGGCACAAAACGCGCCGGAAACTGCGTGGCATCGAGCCCGGCGGCGCGCGAGAACTGCCCGTTGTTGCCAAAGCTGACGAAGTGGTTGGTCCAGGCCGTCACATTGCCCTTGTCGTCCAGCCCGGCCTCGAGATGGTGGAACCCGGCTGGCCGCAGATTGCCGTGGGTCATGTCATCCTCGCGGCTCCACACCAGCTTCACCGGAACGCCGGCAGCGCGAGCAATCCATGCCGCCTCAACCATATATTCGTTGGTCAGCCGCCGGCCAAAGCCACCGCCGCAGCGCATCATGTGGATGGTGATGTCGCTCTCGGCCACTCCCAGCGTCTCGGCCACGGCCTTGCGGCCCGGCTCGGGGTTCTGGGTAGGCGCCCAGATCTCCACCTTGCTGCCGGTGACGCGGGCCGTGCAGTTCATCGGCTCGAGCGGCGAGTGGGCGAGGAAGGGATATTCATAGCGCGCCTTCACGCGTTTGGCGGCGCCGGCCATGGCGCCGGCTGGGTCGCCGGCCTCGAATATCGTCTGCTGGCCCTTTTGCCCGGCCAGCCGCGCAGCTTCAGCGACAAAGCCGGGTGTCGATTGCCCAGTGCCTGCGCCTTCGTCCCAAGTCACCTTTAGCGCGTCACGCGCCTTGTTGGCAGCCCAGAAGCTGTCCGCGATGATCGCGACGCCGCCGGCCAGCGCGTAGAGGTCACCAACCGGGGCCACTACGAACGCGTCGCTCACGCCCTTTTGCGCCTTCACGCCGGCCAGATCGGCGCTCGCCACCTTGCCGCCGATGACAGGGCATTTGTGCAGTACCGCGATCTTCATCCCCGGCAACGTCACATCGATACCGAACAGCGGAGCGCCCGTCACCACCTTGCGGTTATCGACGCCGGTCGCTGGCTTGCCGATGATGCGGAAGTCTTTGGGGTTCTTCAGCGCCAGCGTCTTCATGTCCGGCGCCGGCAGCTTGGCGGCAGCTTCGGCGAGGCTGCCATAGCTGGCGCTGCGCCCCGAGGCCGCGTGGCGGACCATGCCGCTGCCGGTGGTGAGCGTGGCTGCGTCCACACCCCAGCCGGCCGCGGCTGCCGCCACCAGCATAGCGCGGGCACCGGCACCGACGCGGCGCATGGAATCATATTGCAGCGTCGTTGCCATGCTGCCGCCCGCGACCTGCCGGCCATAGGTCTTGGCATCCGCCAGCGCCTGCTCGATCGTCACTTGCGACCAATCGACATCCAGCTCCTCGGCGACGAGCATCGGGATCGAGGTCTTGATGCCCTGGCCGATTTCCGGGTTTTGCGAGACGATGGTGATGGCATTGTCCGGCGCGATCCGCACCCAGTGGTTGAGCGCGGCGGGGGCAGCGGCTGCGGCCTCGGCATCCGGCGCAAGGCCGAGCCAAAGACCGCCGCCGGCCACGGCGCCTGCAACGAGAAAGCCGCGGCGGCTCACTGCGAAGGGGGCGTTCATGCCTTGGCTCCCGCGGCCAGCTTGATGGCGGCCTTTATGCGTGTGTAGGTGGCGCAGCGGCAGAGGTTGCCGTTCATCGCGGCGTCGATCTCGGCATCACCGGGCTTCGGTGTTTCAGCAAGCAGCGCAGCCGCACTCATCAGCTGGCCGGCCTGGCAATAGCCGCATTGCGGCACGTCCAGCGTCACCCAGGCATCCTGCAGCTTGCGGCCCAGCGGCGTGGCGGCAAGCCCCTCGATGGTGGTGATCCTGGCCTTGCCCACGGACTCAAGCGGCGTCTGGCAGGCGCGCACCGGCGCACCATCGAGGTGCACGGTGCAGGCGCCGCAATAGGCTGCGCCGCAGCCGAACTTTGTGCCTGTCATGCCCAGCACATCACGCAGCACCCACAGCAGCGGCATGTCGGGCTCCGCCTCCACGCGCATGATCTTGCCGTTGACCATCAGTTCCGTTGCCATTTCGGCTCCTCGCAGCGCTGTCGTTTGGGGCAGCATAGCCCCAGCCATGTCCTTGGCAAGCGGGCAGGATGACGTAGGGTTTGCCCGCTCAGGCGGTCAGTCAGGCTGCTGCGCGAGCGCCGGTCGCCAACTGCTCGTACAGCGCAAACAGATCGTCGAAGTGCCGGTCCATGTCCCGCACACCCGGTGCTGCGGCGATGGCGGCAGCCTGCATGGCAGGCAGGTTTTCCAGTGCCTGGCCGATGGTGACGGCAAGGCTGGCGGCATCCCCGGCGACATAGCGCAGGCCAACGCCGGGTTCGACCTGATCGGTGGCAGCGCCATCATCGGGCACCACGATGGGCAGGCCCGAGGCGCGGGCCTCGGCCGGCACCATGCCAAAGGTTTCCGCCGCCGAGCCGTGCACCAGCAGATCGGCGCTGGCCATCAGCCGTGCCATCTCCAGCCGGTCCGAGATGGGAGCGAGCAGCAGGATGTGCGGATTGCCGCCAGTGGCGCGCACAACGCTGGCGCGGGCATGGCCATCCCCCACGATCACCAGCGCCAGCGGCCGGGAATAGCCCGCCGCCATGGCCCCGGCCATGATCATCGGCCAGCGCTTTTCCGGCGAGTGGCGGCCACTGCCGAGCAGCAGCGTGGCGCTTTCGGGTAGTTCGCAGCGGGCCAGCAGCCGGGCGCGCAGCGCCGGGTCCCGGTGCGAGGGGGAGAAGATTCCCGGCTCGACACCCATCGGGATGGTGTGGATGCGCTGCATGCCGCCGCCGGTGAGCCGCTCGGAGAGGTTCTGCGAGGCACTGATGACAGCATCATACTGCCCATCGAGCCGGCGCAGGTAGCGCCAGAACCACTCGAAGCCGCGGTCGATGGTCTTGCGGCTGGCGAAGTTCTCGAACCAGCGATAGGCCCAGGCCGTAAGCGGATCGGCGTGCATGATGAGGGCGCGTGGCGCCTTGCCTGGCCATTCCGCCACGGCGGAAGCGCTGCCCCAGGGCGAACTGGCTTCAACGAAATCTGGCTTGTAGCGATCGAGCGCGGCATGGATGATCGCGTCGCTCTCGAAGTAGAAGTAATTGCGATCGAAGGGAAAACGCGGGGAGGGGATGTTGACCATCCGCGCCATGGGGTTGATCACCTCCACGCTGTCATCGGCGCCGGGCACCACCACGGTCAGTTCATGGCCCAGCCTCTCGGCCGCCACCAGTTTGCGCCTCGTGTAGGTCTTGATGCCGCCGCCATTCGGCGAATACAGCGCCGAAATATCAACGATATGCACTATTGCTCCTTCAGCGGACCAAAGCTGAAAAGCCCGCGCCGGTAGTTCAGCCGCACACTGATACTGGTCAACCCCGGCCCGGCGACAAACCGCGCCGCCGCTGCCTTTGGCTTGGAAAGCCCGAGCTTGGGGTTGCCGGCAAAGCCGACGCCATCAGAGGAGAGGCCGAACTTGCGGTTGGCATCCCGGTCATGCAGCACCGTGAGAGCGTAGCTGCCGGGGCCGGGCAGGCGCAGGCACAGCTCCACTACGCCCACGGGCGGCACTGGTGCCTCGATGCGGCGGAAGGTCTTGCCAGCCATGATCAGCAAATTGTCATCGGCGAGGAAATCCGCGTCGTTATCCGGGTAGATCTCGGCCTTGAGGTTGCCCTTGCGGTCCTTCAGGCCGAGCACCGCCACCATCACGGCCGGCCCCTGCTCGTTCGGCCGGCACTGGGCCTCGGCCTTGCCGAGATCGGGCGTCGAGCGCAGCGCCGGCTCGGGCTTGTCCACAGCAGCGAGTGCCGGGGCTGCGAGCAGGGCGGCGGCGAGAAGAACCGCGCGCATCATGCCCGCTTCCAGCCGGCGGCTTCCACCACCGTCAGCAGCAGGCCGAGCGCCAGGTGCAGACCGAGAATCAGGCTGGCCATCATCGTCATCAGCGCGCCGATCTCGGCATCATGGCCGATCATGAACACCGCCAGCCCGGCGAACACGACATCCTTGTTGGGCATGAACGGCAGGCGTGATAGCAGCTGGCGGCATGAGGAGAGCAGCAGCCACCATTGCAGCCCCACCTCCGGCAGCACGAGGTGCCAGGCCCAGGCATTGAGCCCGGCTACTGCGAGGATGCGCACCAGATGCAGCCCGCTCACATAGAGCAGCTCGGACCGGGGCAGGCTGAACAGCTTCTTGCGGAAAAACAGCACGGCGCTGGACATGCCGAGTACCACCGCCACCGAGGCGAGCAGCGTGCTTGCATCGATGCCGAAGCGCAGGGTGCCGAGCAGCGGATAGGCCAGCACCAGCAGCACCAGCGTCACGGCATTGCCCATCAGCGCCGAGAGGATCGCCACGTCCTTGATCGCGCCAAAAGGCGAGGAGGTCATCTCCGTGCGCCGCCGTGCCCAAGTGTAGAAATAAACCTCGCCGATATAGCCCAGCAGCAGCTCGTTGCCGATCAGCTTGCGCAGCAACGCCAGGAAGCCCGAAGCCGGAATCTGCCAGAGTTTGCGGAAAATCACCCAGTCGGCAGCAGGGGCAACGAAGTAGGAAGTGGCAAACACCAGCCAGAACAGTGGGGATGTCGGCAGCATACCGCGCACATCTGAAAAATCGACGTTGCGCAGCTCAATGAGCACCGCCCCGAGCACAGCCAGCGTGATGGCCACGCCAACCCACCACGCCCAGCCGCGCTGCTTGATGGCCAGTGGCAGCGGGTCGTTCGGGAGGGTCGTGGCAGGTCCTCCGATATCGAGAGGCCCGGGCGCTTCCGCGCTGGCATTGGCTGGTAACACGCGTGGAACGCCTATCCGATTTGTTCGTTATAGAGCCTTACGCCGCCAATATGGCAATTTCGGGACTTTACAGTCTACTGGCCGGAAGGCGTGTTGCCGCAGCCTCATGAACCGCGTGGAACAGCCCGGCATAAGCCCCGGCAGCCCGTTCAACCGTAAACGCCCGCATCGCCTCGGCTGCCTCTGCCCGCGCGTCCGCATCCAGCGCCGGCTGCGCCAGCATTGCTGCCGCCAGCGCCGCCGCATCACCCAACGGCACCACCGTGCCGAACCGCCCGACCAGTGCCCGCATCGAGACGCTGCAATCGGTCGCGACCACCGGCAGCCCAGCGGCTAGCGCCTCGATCACCACGGCCGG
The DNA here is from genome assembly GCA_002423025.1 of Sphingomonadales bacterium UBA6157. Classification (GTDB taxonomy): domain Bacteria; phylum Pseudomonadota; class Alphaproteobacteria; order Sphingomonadales; family Sphingomonadaceae; genus Sandarakinorhabdus. Next base: position 32,779 of record DIUN01000043.1, read on the forward strand.
CACGCCTTCATATGCCGAGGAGAGCACGAACACATCCGCCGCCGCCAGCGCCGCCTGCACAGGGCCATGGCCGGGCATCGAAACCCTGTCTGCCAGCCCTGCCGCCGCAATGGCGCGCTCCAGTCGTGCTCGCTCGCTGCCTTCGCCAAGGATGGTGAGCCGGTCATCAGGCCCTGCCGCCAGCGCAAAGGCCTCGAGCAGCAACGGCAGGTTCTTCTGCCGCTCCAGCCGCCCCACCGCCACAAAGCGCCTGCCGCTGGCGGGTGCATGCCGCGCCGCGCCCAGCGCCTCCAGCGCCGCCACATCGGCGAGCCCCAGCGCCGGATCCTCGATGATGTGGATGCGGCTGTCCGCCACGCCCAACCGCAGCGCCATCTCGGCGCGCATCGGAGCCGCCAGCCCGGTGAAGGCCTGCAGCCGCCGCCCTTGGATCTTCAGCCATTGCCAATAGATTCGTCGCACTGGCGGAGCCATGTCAGGCCGCTCTAGATCGTTGGAAATCTTCAGCACCACCGGCGGGCAGCGCCGGCCGAGCAGGAACTTCATCGCCACCGCCACGATCGAATAGGCATTGCCGGGGCAGAACAGCACATCGGGCTGCTGCCGCAGGATCTCACGGCGCAGCACCCAGATCATCCAGAATGTCTCGAAACGGGCGGTGGAAACCGCGCCAGAACTGGTCACGTAGCGCTTCAGGCCCTTCGGTGCTTCGCCGCGCATCGCACCGGTCTCGCGGCCCATCACGAGCCGCAGGTCAAGGCCCGCGTCCCGCATCCAGGCGCCGCAGAGCCGCAGCGCCACGCGCTCCACGCCGCCCGGCGCGAAGCTGTGGAGAAAGGTCATCACCCGCAGTGGGCGCATCTCAGACTATCGCCGCCACCAGCCGAAGCACCTCGGCGGCGCGCGCCTTGTGGCAGATCAGCAGGTCCGGCAGCAATGGATCGGCACGGTTATAGATCAGCGGCGAGCCATCCACCCGGCTGACATGCAGCCCGGCGGCCTGCACCACGGCGGCAGGTGCGCAATTGTCCCACTCATATTGCCCGCCGGTGTGCAGATAAATGTCCGCCTCGCCGCGCAGCACTGCCATTGCCTTGGCGCCGGCGCTACCCATCGGCACCAGAACGGCATCCAGCGCTGCTGCCACCTGCACGGCCGCTGCCGGCGGGCGTGAGCGGCTCACCAGCATGCGTAGCGGCCTGGCCTCGGGCTTCAGCGCCAGCGGCAGTTCGGTGCAGAAGCAGGCACCCAGCGCCGGCAGCGCCACCGCGCCCTCGCTGGCAACGCCATCCACCGCCAGCCCGACATGCACTGCCCAATCATCCCGGCCTTCGCCATATTCGCGGGTGCCATCGAGGGGATCGACAATCCATACCCGCCTGGCCAGCAGCCGCGCCGGGTCCGCCGCTTCCTCTTCGGACAGGATCGCATCGTCCGGCCGCTCGCGCCGCAGCGCCGCCATCAGATACGCATTGGCCAGCCGGTCCGCCTCGGCACCAAGCGCCTTGCCTTCCAGCCCGCCTTCGGCACGCAGCGCCAGCAGCAGGCGCCCTGCCTCTTCGGCCAGCACCCGCGCCAGCGCCGCATCCTTCATCCGATCAGCCTTTGCACAATCATCTCGGCTGCTTCTTCCGCGCTCAGCAGCGTCGTGTCGACATGAATTTCCGGCACCAGCGGCGGCTCATACGGGCTGTCGATACCGGTGAAGTTCTTCAGCTGGCCAGCGCGGGCTTTTTTATAAAGCCCCTTCACATCGCGCGCCTCGGCTTCAGCCAGCGGCGTATCGATGTGCACCTCGTGAAACTCGCCTGGCGTCATCATGGCGCGCACCATGTCCCGCTCGGCGCGGAACGGCGAGATGAAGGCGGTGATGACAATCAGCCCGGCATCGGCCATCAGCCGCGCCACTTCTCCCACGCGCCGGATGTTCTCGATGCGGTCGGCATCGGTGAAGCCCAGGTCCTTGTTGAGTCCGTGCCGTACATTGTCCCCATCGAGCAGGAAGGTGTGCCGGTTCATCCGGTGCAGCTTCTTTTCGACAATGTTGGCGATCGTGGATTTGCCGGCGCCGGAAAGCCCGGTCAGCCACAGCACGGCAGCCTTCTGGTTCTTCAGCGCCGCATGCGCCTCGCGGCTCACGTCCATCGCCTGCAGGTGGATGTTTTGCGAGCGACGCAGCGCAAAGCGCAGCATGCCCGCCGCCACCGTGGCATTGGTCAGCCTGTCGATGAGGATGAACCCGCCCAGCGCCCGGCTCTCGGCGTAGGGCTCGAACACCACCGGTTGCGCCGTGGTCAGCCCGGCAACGCCAATGGCGTTTAGCTCAAGCGTCCGCGCGGCCAGTTGCTCCTGGGTGTTCACATTGATCTGGTACTTGGGTGTCTGCACCGTCACCGGCACCGTCTGCGTGGCCAGCTTCATCAGGTAGCTCCGGCCGGGCAGCAGCGGCTCCTCAGCCATCCACACGAGGGTCGCCTCAAACTGGTCCGCCACCTGCGGCGCATCCTCGGCGGCAGCAATCACGCAGCCGCGCGAGCAATCCACTTCATCGGCGAGCACCACCGTCACTGCTTCCCCGGCGACGGCGCGGTCACGGTCCCCATCTAGAGTCACGATGCGGGCGATGCTGGTGATCTTGCCGCTGGGCAGCACCCGCACCTTGTCCCCCGGCTGCACCGCGCCGCGCGCGATCGTGCCGGCAAAACCGCGAAAATCCAGGTTGGGCCGGTTCACCCATTGCACCGGCAGGCGGAAGCCGCCGGCCTGCGCTGCATCCGCATCCACTGGCACGGTCTCCAGCCAGTGGATGAGCGTCGGGCCATCATACCAGGGCGTGTTCGGGGAGGCGGCGGTGATATTGTCCCCGCCCAGTCCCGAGATCGGCACGGCCGTGATGTTTTCCAGCCCGATGCCGCGGGCAAATTCGGAATATTCGGCCACGATGGCGCCATAAGCGGCCGCATCAAAGCCGATGAGATCCATTTTGTTGACCGCGAGCACGACATTGCGGATGCCGAGCAGCTGCACGATCAGGCTGTGGCGGCGGGTCTGGGTCAGCACGCCTTTGCGCGCATCGATCAGCACGATCGCGGCATCGGCCGTAGAGGCGCCTGTCACCATGTTGCGGGTATATTGCTCATGGCCGGGGCAATCAGCGATGATGAACTTGCGCTTGTCGGTGGCGAAAAACCGGTAGGCGACATCAATCGTGATGCCCTGCTCGCGCTCAGCGGCCAACCCATCGACCAGCAGGGCAAAATCAATGCCCTGGCCCTGGGTGCCGACGCGCTTGCTGTCCGCCTCCAGCGCGCCGAGCTGATCATCGAAGATCGCCTTGGAATCATAAAGCAGCCGGCCGATCAGTGTCGATTTGCCGTCGTCCACCGAGCCGCAGGTGATCACCCGCAGCATGGACTTAACCTGCTGGCGCGCCAGGTAGGCGCCGATATCCTCGGCGATCAGCGGATCGGGTGCAAAGCTCACAAGTCACCCCCAACCGCCGTGTTCAGCAGCACGGCCATCAGAAATAGCCCTCCTGCTTCTTCTTCTCCATGCTCGCCGCCTGGTCATGGTCGATGGCGCGGCCCTGCCGTTCCGAGGTGACCGTGAGCAGCGTCTCGCGGATGACATCGGTGATCGTTGCGGCTTCGCTCTCGACAGCGCCGCTCAGGGGGTAGCAGCCAAGTGTACGAAAACGTACCGATCGCAATTCCGGCACCTCACCATTGAGCGGGAAGCGCTCGTCATCGACCATGATCAGCAGGCCGTCACGCTCCACCACGGGGCGCGGTGCGGCGGTGTAGAGATCGACGATCTCGATGCCTTCGGCGTGGATATATTGCCAGACATCCAGCTCGGTCCAGTTCGAGATCGGGAACACCCGCATGCTCTCGCCGCGAGCGTGGCGGGCATTGTAGAGGTTCCACAATTCCGGGCGCTGGGCCTTGGGGTCCCAGCGATGGCCTTGCCCGCGAAAGCTGAACACCCGCTCTTTGGCGCGGCTCTTCTCCTCATCGCGCCGGGCGCCGCCAAAGGCCGCATCAAAGCCATGGTGATCGAGCGCCTGCTTGAGGCCCTGGGTCTTCCACACGTCCGTGTGCACCGTGGCGCCATGGTCGAAGGGATTGATGCCGCCGGCCACCGCCTCCGGGTTCGTCCAGACCAGCAGTTCCATGCCGGCCTCGCGGGCGGCCTTCTCACGCAGCCGATACATGGACTGGAACTTCCAGGTGGTATCGACATGCAGCAGAGGGAAGGGCGGCGGCGCGGGATAGAACGCCTTTTTGGCAAGGTGCAGCATCACCGCGCTGTCCTTGCCGATGGAGTAGAGCATCACCGGCCGCTCGGCCTCCGCCACCGTCTCGCGCAGGATGTAGATGGCCTCGGCTTCGAGCCGCTGCAAATGGGTCAGGCTTTGCGTCATCATGCCGCTCTAGCAGCCGCCTCCCGCCAATACCGCTGCAAAAAACTATGCCATCCCCAAGTCAAGCCATGGCGGAACCGCCACTCCCTCACCCCCCTGTAAACCGCGGTTCCCGCTTCTCCAGAAACGCTGCCACCGCCTCGCCATGGTCAGCCGTTTCATGCGCCAGCGCCTGGAACGCTGCGGAAAGCTCGAGGATCTCGCTCATCCGCGCCGTCTGCGCCTCGCGCAGCAGCCGCTTGGTCAGTCGCAGTGCCCGCGCCGGATTGGCCGCGATGCGCTCGGCCAGCGCCATCGCCTCGCCGAACAGCGCATCATCGGCCACGACGCGCGAGACCAGCCCGATTTCCTTGGCTCGCGCGGCATCGAACCTGTCGCCAGTGAGGAACAGTTCGGCGGCCATGGAATAGCCGACAACCCGCGCCAGCGACCAGGCGCCGCCATCGCCCGGCACCAGCCCGACCTTGATGAAGCTGGCAGAGAATTTTGCGCTCTCGCCGGCCAGCCGGATGTCACACAGACAGGCAAGGTCGCAGCCCAGCCCGACGGCATGGCCGTTGACCGCGGCGATCGCAGGAACCTCGCACTCCATCAGCGCCCGCACCACGCGCTGCACGCCGCGCTTGTAGTTGCCGCGCGTCCCATCGGGCTGGTCCATCGGGCCGACGCCGGTCTTGTCCTGCATGGCCTTCAGGTCCCCGCCGGCGCAAAAGCCACGTCCCATGCCGGTGAGCACCATGGCGCTGATGGCGCGATCATCCGCCACCGCCTCCACGGCGCGGACGAAATCATCACAATCCTCAAGCGTCGCGATGGCGTTGAGCGCGCCGGGCCGGTTCATGCGCAGCACCGCGATCTTGCCGATCGTCTCGCGCAGAATAAAATCACCCATCTTGTGTCTCCCGAAGCCCTGAGCCCCTCTATTGCCACGTTTCTGATGGCAATGCCCACCGCATCACAATCATAGGCCGTACGCCGACACCGGCCAGCCGCACCTGGCGTAAAGCCAGCTTGCCATGCGTGCCCAACCCCGGCACCTTGATCCCGAGCAGATCAAGCGCGAACGCGCATCCTCGGGGAGACGACATGGCATCGGAGCCGACTGCCGCCAGTATTGTGCCCAGCGCGCTCCCCGAGCGCATCAATTCGGAGCGCCTGCTGCTCTGGACTCTCCTGGTCGTCTATATTTTCAACTTCCTCGATCGCCAGATCGTCACCATCCTTGCCGAGCCGATCAAGCGCGACCTTGGGCTCTCCGATACGCAACTTGGGCTGATGACCGGCCTGGCCTTTGCGCTTTTCTATGCCATCCTCGGCATCCCGATCGCGCGCTATGCGGACCGGCCGACAGCAAACCGGGTTGGCCTCATCTCCTTGTCGCTGGTGCTCTGGTCGGGCATGACGGCGCTGTGCGGCCTGGCGCAGAATTTTGGCCAGCTGCTGCTCGCCCGCGTCGGCGTCGGTGTCGGCGAGGCCGGTTGCACACCGGCAGCGCACAGCCTGATTTCGGACATGGTGCCGCTGGAGCGCCGGTCCTCCGCTATCGCCTTTTATGGCCTGGGCATCCCTATCGGCACGCTGCTCGGCATGATCATCGGCGGATTTCTGGCCGATGTCGTCGGCTGGCGCAGCGCCTTCCTGTTCGTCGGCCTGCCCGGCGTGTTTCTGGCAGCCTTCGTGTGGTTCATGCTGCGAGACCCGCGACGTGGCTCGCTGGCGACAGCGCTGCGTGCCAAGGCGCCGGTGGTGCAGCAGCTTTCCGCCCGCGACGCGCTGCGGGAAGTGTTCGGCAGCCGCGCCTTCCTGCTGCTGTCCATCGCTGGCGGGCTTGTGGCGTTTCTCTCTTACGGCAAGGGCGTCTGGGCAGCGATCTTCTTCATCCGCACCCATGGCCTTACGCCGGGTGAGACAGGACTGGCGCTCGGTGTCGTGCTCGGGCTTGCCGGGCTGTTCGGCACCTGGGCCGGCGGCTGGCTGGCGGATCGCTATGGCAAGCGCAGCCGTCGCCACATGTTCACCGGCCCGGCATTGGGCATGGCGATCGCGGCGCCAATACTGTTCCTCGGCTATTCGGCGGATAACTGGATGGTGGCGCTGGCGCTGCTCATCGTGCCGACCATTTTCAATTCGCTTTATTACGGCCCTACCTATGCCGCTGCGCAGCAGTTGGTCCGCCCCCAGGCGCGCGCCATGGCGACCGCGGTAATGGTGTTCGCGCAGAATCTCATCGGTCTTGGCCTTGGGCCATTGTTCTTCGGCATGCTGTCCGATGCCTTGCGGCCGATGGCTGGCGAGGAGAGCGTGCGCTGGGTGCTTTTTGGTGCTGCCTGGCTCGGGCTTATCCCGGCGTTTTTCTTCTGGCGCGCCAGCCTGCGTCTGGATGCCGAGATGGCAGCCAAGGCCTGAAAGCCGCAAATCCGTCCGTTGACCCAGCAGTTATCTTATGGCACTCAAAATGCCATAATAGGCTTGGGAGGACAGAGAATGCAGGTGCTGCGCACACCGGATGATCGCTTCGATGGCCTTGAAGGTTATGATTTCGCGCCGCATTATGCCGAAGTTAGCGATGCCGAAACCGGCACGGCTCTGCGCATCCACTACATCGATGAAGGCCCGCGCGATGCGCCGCCAGTGTTGCTGCTGCACGGCGAACCGAGCTGGTCCTATCTCTATCGCAAGTTCGTTGGCCCGCTGGTGGCGGCCGGCCACCGTGTCATCGCGCCCGATCTCATCGGCTTCGGCAAGTCCGACAAGCCGGCGTCTCGCACCGACTATACCTATGAGCGCCATGTTCAGTGGATGAGCGATTGGCTGACCGGCCTGGACCTGAAGGGCATCACGCTGTTCTGCCAGGACTGGGGTGGTCTTATCGGCCTGCGGCTGGCCGCGGCGTATCCGGATCGCTTCGCCCGGCTCATCATCGCCAACACCGGCCTGCCGATCGGCACCGGTTGGTCGGAGGGCTTTGATGCCTGGCTCAAGTTCAGCCAGTCCGTGCCGCAATTCCCGGTCGGCTTCATCGTCAATGGCGGCACGACGCGTGATCTGACACCGGGCGAAATCGCTGCCTATGACGCGCCTTTCCCGGACGAGAGCTTCAAGGAAGGCGCCCGCCAGTTCCCCACCCTTGTCCCGGTCACGCCCGAGCACGCCTCGGTGGCCGAGAACAAGGCAGCTTGGGACGTGTTGTCACGCTTCGCAAAGCCGGTGCTCACCTGCTTTTCGGACAAGGACGCTGTTACCCATGGCGGGGAAAAGGTCATCATCGAGCGAATTCCCGGCGCCAAGGGCCAGCCCCACACCATCATCAAGGGCGGCGGTCACTTCCTGCAGGAGGATGCGCCGGAAGAGCTTGCCACGCTCATCAACAGCTTCATCGCCAACACGAAAGGCGCCTGAGCCATGCTTGTGACCAATGCCGTCATGCCCCAGCCCGAGCAGATGAAGGCTTTTTTCTTCGGTGAGGAGAATGGCCCTATGGTGATGGTCAACCTGCTGAAGTTCAAGGACAAGGCTGAATACCCCGATGGCTCTGATGCCGAGCTTTCTGGCAAGGAGGCATATCTGCGCTACGGCGCGGCGGTGCAGAAATGCCTCGAGATGGTTGGCGGCAAGGCGCTTTTCTCGGGCGCGGTCAACGGCCTCATCCTCGGCGATGTCGAGGAGCTGTGGGACATGGTGGCGCTGGCCTACTATCCCAGCCCCAAGGCTATGATGGATATGGTCGGGCTGCCGGAGTACCAGGGCATCGAGGTGCATCGCTTCGCCGGGCTCGCCGGCCAGCTCAACATTCGCACAGCGCCCGGGATGATGGCGCTGTGAGCCTCGCCTTTGATCTGTTCTGGTCGTTCCGCTCGCCTTATTCCTATCTGGTCACGCCGCGGCTGGTGGAACTGGTGCGGGACCATGATGTGGAATGCAACGTCCGCATCGTCTATCCGATCGCGGTGCGGCAGGCGGATTTCTTCAGCAATGCCGATCCGCTCTGGGTGTTCTACCTGATGAAGGACACCTACCGCACTGCCGAATATCTCGGGCTGCCGTATCGCTGGCCCAATCCCGATCCAGTGCTGATGGACCCGGCGACGCGCAGCTATCCCAAGGAGCAGCCGCACATTCATCGGCTCAGCCACCTTGGCGTGGCGGCGACCGAGCGGGGCCGGGGGCTGGAGTTCATCAGCGAAATCAGCCGGCTCATCTGGAGCGGCAGCACCGACAATTGGCACGAGGCTGATCATCTCGCACAGGCCGCCGCCCGTGCCGGGCTGGACCTTGCCGAAATGGACGCCGCCATCAATGCCGACGAGGCGCACTTTGTTGCACAGATCGAAGTGAACCAGGTCGATCAGCGCAGGGGCGGCCATTATGGCGTGCCGCTGATGGTGCTCGAGGGCGAGCCGTTCTTCGGGCAGGACCGCTTTGACCAGCTGAAGTGGCGGCTGGAGCAAAAGGGCCTGCAGCGCCGGTGAGCCCTGAAGTCTTCTGGGTTCCGGCGATCTATCTCGGCTTTGCGCTGCTTGAGTTCGCCTTCACGCGCTTCTTTCGCAAGGCGCGCCAGACGCGCGCCGATATCACCGTGGAGGCAGTAAGCACGGTTGTGCTGCTCGGCCTCATCCAGCCGGCTATCCTGCTGGCAGCGGCAGGTCTGATGGCGCTGCTGTTGCCGGGCTCGCAGGGGGCGCTGGCCGGTATTCCCATTATCGCGCAAATCGGCCTGCTGCTCGTGCTGGACGACATGATGCAATATTGGTGGCACCGCGCCTCGCACACCGTGCCGTGGCTCTATAATCTTCACCGTGCGCATCACAGCGGTGAGTATCTCTCGGTCCGCACCGTCTACCGCAACAACCTGTTCTATTACGCCATGATGCCGAGCCTGTGGTTTTCGGGCGCGCTGATCTGGCTCGGCCTGGGGCCGGTTTATGTTGTCTATGTCATCATCAAGATGGCGGTGATCATCGGCGCGCACAGCGACGTGCGCTGGGATGCGCCGCTCTACCGGGTGAAGGCGCTATCCCCGCTGATGTGGCTTGTGGAGCGCACCATTTCCACGCCGGCGACGCACAGCGCCCATCACGGCCAGCACGCCGCCGATGGCGTGACCAACTACAAGGGCAATTTCGGTAACCTGCTGTTCTTCTGGGATGTGCTGTTCGGCACAGCCAAGATCACCCGGCGCTATCCGGATGCCATCGGCATCGAGAATCTCGCGCCGATCAGCGCCGGGGCACAGCTGCTCTGGCCACTGGTTCGGCGATAGCAACCAACTCCCGAACCCTGCGCTTTCAGGCAGCCCCGCGCCGGGCGGTCCAGGCGGCCAGTATGACGGCAGCGCCTGAAACCACCCACAGCCCTTGAAAGCCCAGAGTTGGCCAGGCCAGCGCACCGGCCACCGCCCCGCCGATCATCGCAGACCACAGCGCCAGGAACGGAAGCCAGTCCCAGCGCGGCCCGCCGGTCAGCGCCAGCGTCAGCCGCTGGCCGATCTTGACGAGGTTGCCGGTCATGAAGGTCAGGCTGATCCGCACATTGCCATCGGCCTCGAAGATCGTGTTCTCGATGCCCATGGCCATGGCAGTCAGCAGAAAGGCCGGCCCCTCATAGCCCGCGCCAGCCAGCGCCGCCGCCAGCCCGAGCACCATGGCGAGCAGCAGCATCACCGCCGGCCGGCGCTGCCGGGCCACCACGCGGCCGGTGAGCGTGCCCGCCATCACGCCGATCACGAACAGCAGGATGATGCCACCGGCAAACAGCGCATGGCCGCCGTCGCTGGCGATGCCGACGCCCAACCGGGTTGAGTTGCCGCTCATGAAGGACAGAAAAAAGCCGCCCGTGGCGATGAAGCCGGTGGCATCGACAAAACCCGCCATGGCGGCAAGGCTGGCCGCCAGAAGTTGGTCCTGCCTGTCATGCTCGGTCATGCTCGGCGCCGCCGTCTTATGGCCCAGAGGCCGCCGCCGAGCAGAGCCACCAGCCCCGCAAGCCAGGGCGCGGCGGCCTTGAAATACGGCCAGGCAAGATCTCGCCGGGCATTGTCCTGCACCTGCTGCGGCGCGGAGTACCCTGCGGGCATCTCCAGCACGCTGTCCCTTGCGGCAAAGGCTGCATAGTCCGCCTGCATCGCTGCCAGTCGCGCCGGCTCTGCCTTGGCCATGTCCCGCGCTTCCCCCGGATCACGCACGATGTCGTAAAGGTGCCATTGCCCGTCGCCATAGGGCGGCAGGTTCTTCACCAGCTTCCAGTCCCCCTTGAACAGCACGGCGTTGCCGGACAATTCATAGCCCAGCGGCTGCTCGGCCGGGTGCACGGCCTCTGCCGCTCCGGTCAGCATCGGCACGAGGCTGAAGCCCGTCATCGGCTCCACTTTGCGGCCGGCGAATTCGCCGTGCTGCGGCATCACTCCAGCAAGCGAGAGCAAAGTTGGCGCCACGTCGGTAACAAAGGCAAAGCCCTTCGCCACGGCACCTTGCTGCACAGCAGAGTTGCCAGGCCAGGCGATGATAAGTGGTACGCGCATGCCGCCTTCGCTTGCTGAAAATTTATAGCCCCGCAGCGGTGCCGAAACCGCGCTGGCAAAGCTGGTGCCGATGGCGGTGAAGCTGCCCGGCCGGCCTTGCTGCTCGGGCCGGATGTCATAACTCATGTCCACCAGCCAGCGGTTGATCGGGTTGCCCAGCGCCATCGGGTCAATCCCTTCGCCGCCATTGTCGGAGAGGAAGACGAACACGGTGTTGTCATACTTTCCGCGCGCTTTCAGGTGCGCAACCAGCCGTCCCAGCTCGCGGTCCATGGCCGTGGCCATGCCGCCATAGGCCTCCATTGCGCGGGCCTTTTGCGCTTTGTCGGCCGCACTCAGAGCCCGCCAGTCCGCAGTGGTGTCCATCCGTACCATCGGAAGGCCCGCGGGCATCACGCCCGCCTTGATCGCGCCTTGCCGCCGTGTTTCGCGCAGCGCGTCCCAGCCGCTGTCATATCGGCCCTTGTAGCGGGCAATATCGGCATCGGGTGCCTGCACCGGAATATGGTTGGCAAGGAAGTTGACCGAGGCGAGGAACGGCTGGCCCTTCCGGCCCTCGTCGATGTAGCCGATGGTCTTGTCGATGATGAAGGTGGAGGAATAGCCCTTGAGCGCCGCCGGCTTGCCGTCCTCCGTCCAATCGGCTTTTTCATACAGCAGCAGGTTCGGCTTGTTCTCGAAATTGTCGGCGCCGGATTGGGAGAGCGCAAAGGCCCGGTCATAGCCATTGGCGCCGGGCAGCTTGTCCGCGGCCTTGCCGAGGTGCCATTTGCCGGTGAACAGCGTCCGGTAGCCCGCGGCGCGCAGTTGCGCCGCCATGGTCACCACCTTGTTGTTGAGCACGGCATCATAGCCCGGCTTGCCCTGATGCGCTGGCGGGATGGTTTCGGGCATGTTGCCCAGCCCGGCGCGGTGGTTGGAAACACCGGTCTGCAACATGGCGCGCGTCGGTGAGCATGATCCGGCAACATGGAAATTGGCAAAGCGCACGCCCTTGGCCGCCAGCGCATCGATGTTGGGCGTCGCCATCTCACCGCCAAAGGCGCCGACATCGGTAAAGCCCCAATCATCGGCCAGCAGGATGACGATATTGGGCCGGCTCGCTGCATCCGCTGCCAGCGCGCCGGCTGATGCGTGGAGCAGAAGCACTGCGGCGAGGCCGGCACGCAGCTTCATGCCGCAAGGCCGTCAAGGCAGCCAGTTTCCGCCAGAAGCGGCTTCAGCCGGGCCCGTGCCGCCGGGGGCAGGGCAGCAAAGCGCGCGCGTAGCTCGGCGAGGCATTTGGCCTGATATTTGAAGGTGCCCTGCGTGTAGCCATGGCCCACGGCTTCGAAGGAGAAGCTCTCGGCGCCCGCTGCCAGCGCCGCCGCATTGGCCTGAAGGAAGGGCAGGTAGACCGCGCCGATGATCCGCAGCAGCGCTACCACCACATCGGCAGGCGGCGCATCGGCGGCGTCCCACGCGCCCTCGATGCCGCTCATGTCGTCGATATGGAGCAGCCAGCGCAGCGTGTACGGATAATCCGCGCGCAGCATCGCTTCGGGCGTCGGGTCCACGCCGAGCTGCGAGATCTGGCCATAAAGCCCGAACTCGGCGAGCGAGGGGCGGCTGCCGAACAGGCAGTGCCGCGCCGTCACATGGGCCTCCAGCGCCTGCATCACGGCGCGCGTGGAAGCCTCGATCAGCGGGAAATTGGCCTCGGTGCAGCCCACGATGCCCATGCGGCCCACCTGCCGGGCGCGGAAAGCTTCCGCTGCCGCCTGCGAGCGCGCCAGCCCGCCGCCCTTCATCTGGTCATAGGCCAGCCAGCGACTCATCTGCACCTGGTCCACCTCGCGCAGCCAGCGGTAGCCGAACATCGCCTTGGTCATCCACTCATCGCCAAAATCTTCGATGAGATGCGCGAGAAAGGCTTGTGCCGCATCCTCCGGAACGATCGAGCGGGCCGGATGCCGGGCTTCGAGATCGTAGATCAGCGGGGTGGAATCGTTGAGAAAACTGCCATCGGGGTATTCGAGCACAGGGATGACAGGCGCTTTTACCTTGCTGCCGGCAATGCTCATGGCCTCCGGCCCGTGCACCCAGACATGCGGCAACCGCCGGTAGCGCAGCACGCCGCGGATCTTCATCGAGTAGGGCGAACCGAGCGCACCGTAGAGCGTGTAATGATCGTTCATGGGGACTCCGCGCGCCATCAAAAGCTCTTTGTCGCCGCCATGGCGCCAAGGCGGCTGCCGATGGCGTGGAACTCGGCCACTGTCTCCTCGATGATCTCGCGGGCCGTCTTGATCTCATCGATCAGCCCTGCCGTCTGCCCGGCGAGACCCACCGCCGCCTCCATGTCTCCGCCAAAATACAGCTCGAGCAGGCGCTTGAAGGTCTCTGGCGGCATCAGCCCGGCCTCGTGGATTTCCGCCGTGCGTTGCGTCTTCAGCGCCCGGATGCAGGGGCTGGATTTCTTGTTGAGCACGATCGTGCCGGTCTCCCGTGCATCGAGGATCGCCTGCTTGAAGTTGCTGTGCACCGGGCTTTCCGCGGCGGACACGAAGCGCGTGCCCATCTGCACGGCCTCGGCACCCAGCGCAAAGGCCGCGGCCATGCCCTTGCCATCACAGATGCCGCCGGCCGCAATGATCGGCACGTTGACCGCGCGGCGCACGGCCTGCAGCAACACCATGGAGGAGACTTCCTCGGGGTTCTTGAAGCCGCCACCCTCGCTGCCTTCCACCACCAGCCCGTCGACGCCGGCAGCCACGGACTTCAGCGCCGCCTCCGCGGTCGGCACGGCATGGTAGACGATGATTCCCGCCTCATGCAGCGGCGCGACGAACTTGGCCGGACTGCCTGCCGAAGTGGTGACGAACCTGACGCCGCTCTCGCAGATGAAGCGCAGCATCGCATCGTCCTTGAGAAACAGGATCGGCAGGTTGACGCCAAAGGGTGCCGTGGTGAGCCCCCGCATTTTCAGGATCTCGGCCTTGCACGCCTCGGTCTCGCCCGAACTGGTCTCGATGATGCCCATGCCACCGGCGTTGCACACGGCAGAGGCCAGTGCCGAGCGCGCGATCCAGCCCATCGGCGCCTGCACGATGGGGTAGCGGGAGCCCATATGGGCCAGCACACGGTTCATTCGTCGATCATCCCCGATATTGGCTGTCTTACAGCAGTTTCTTGCTTGTGATTGTCGCGCTGCCGGCCGGCAAGCTCACCATCATGCCATCCTCACCTACGGTAATCGGCCCGGAAAAGCGCTTGGGTGCATCCCCGAGGAACGCCGGATAGGCAAAGCTGAACGGCATCGGCGGCACGATATGGTTGAGCAGCAATTGCTTCACACCAGCGGCGCTGGCGGCCTCTGCGGCTTCCTCCGGGCTCGTGTGGTAATCAAGGATGTCCCTGGTGATCTGGGCGGTGTTGGCCTGGCCCTTCGTCGCCAGAGCCTCGGTGAGGACCGACACGAGTTTGGGCTGAAGCGCCTCATGCACCAGCAGGTCTGCCCCCTTGGCGGCAGCCACCAGCGAGGCGGATTTCGCCGTGTCGCCACTCACCACCAGCGACCGGCCCTTGTAATCGAAGCGATAGCCATAGGCTGGATCCACCGGGCTGTGATCGACCCGGAACGTCGTCACGGTCAATCCATCCTTGCGCAGGATAACCCCCGGCCCGAGAAACGGGATGGCGATGCCACCCGCGCCGCCGGGCGGCACGATCGCCGAGCCATGGTGCGCAATGCGATAGCCATTATCGAGCTCATAGGCCGCGTTGAAGCCGCCGACGATCCGCTCGACACCCATCGGGCCATGGATGGGCAACGGCGAGGTCGCGGCGCTACCGGTCCAGCGCAGCAGCATCAGTGGGCCAAGGCCGTCGATATGGTCCGAATGAAAGTGCGTCAGCATCAACTGCGAGATGCGCCCCGTCGGCATGCCCATCAGGCTGAGGTTGCGCGCTCCGCCCTCGCCGGCATCGACAAGGATGAGTTGCTTGCCGGCAATCACCAGCGTGCAAGGCCCGGCGCGAGTTGGATCGGGCAGGGGAGAGCCGCTGCCGCACAGCACCACGTGCAGGCCATCGGGCAGTCCGGCAGTGGCATCCCGCCCGACACGTTCCGCGGCCACCCTGGCCAGCAGCGCCGTGCCGATCTCGGCCTGGAACAGCTTGATTGCGCCCACCGCAAGAAGCGCCAGCAGCACAATGACAAGTGCGAGCTTGCGGCCCCAGTGCGCGCGTGGTTTCGTGGGTGTGCCGTCGCTGCTCGCCATGATGACTCCTGCACTGCCAATGGGCCCCGGCGCAACTTAGCCCCTATTATGGCATTATCAATGCCAAATCTTGCCAGCGCCGTGAAAGCTGCTAGGCTGCCGCAAAATCAATTGGGGGAGTTCATCATGCACACGGCACTGCGGGTCATCATAGCATCCATCGGCGTTCTCACCGTCGCAATCGGGCTGGCGTTCCTGCTCGTGCCGGCAGGGCCGGCGGCGCAGTTCTTCATCTCTCCCATCGGCAGCCAGGGCATGGCGACCCTGCGCGCGGACTTCCCCGGCTTCTTCATCGGCGCCGGCGTGTTCGCGCTGATCGGCGCCTGGCGGGCCGATCCCGCGCCGCTCGCCGTGCCGCTGCTCATGCTGGCGCTGGCCTTGCTCGGCCGCTGCGTAAGCCTCGTCATGGACGGCATGGGGCCCGATGCCATCGCGCCGATGGTCGCCGAAGCAGTGATGATCGCCGTGCTGCTTGCCGGCCGCAGTGTGTTCGCCCGGCAATAAGCCGCCTGCCGCCGGGGCCATGCTTCGTCGGCCCAGCCACTCTCCTCGCCAAAGGGACACCTGCCGCATGAAGACGCTGCCCAAGGTGCTGCTCGCCACCACTGCTGTTCTCGCCATCGGGCTCTATGCCTCGGCGGATTATATCAAGCTCCACGCCGCCGGCTGGATCGCCGGCCCGACCGAGCCGAATCGTCCGGTCGATTGGCAGCAGGGCCCGGCTGCTGCCGCCACCCCCGTCGCCCAGCGCCCGCCCAACATCATCCTCATCGTGGCGGACGATCTTGGCTATAACGACCTCAGCCTCACGGGCACCGGCGTTGCCGGCATGGCGACGCCCAACATCGATGCGATCGGCGAGCAGGGCGTCAGCTTTGCCAATGGCTATGCCGGCAACGCCACCTGCGCTCCCTCCCGTGCCGCGCTGATCACCGGCCGCTACGCCACGCGGTTCGGCTATGAGTTTACCCCCACCGATACGCGGCTGCCCAAATGGTTCCCCACCAGCCTGTTCCGCCCGGATGCGATGTTCGCCCGCAACATCGCCAGTTTCCCCACCGATTCGCCGCGCAAGCCGATTTTCAATGAGGAGGCTGCCCGCGCCGCTGCCCAGCCCGGCGCCAAGGGCGTGCCGGCCAGCGAGATCACCATCGCCGAGCAGCTGAAATCTCAAGGCTATCACAACATCCACCTCGGCAAATGGCATCTGGGAGAAGCGGTCGGCATGCGGCCCGAAGACCAGGGCTTTGATGAAAGCCTCGGCTTCATCATCGGCGGCCAGATGTTCCTGCCTGAGAACGACCCCAACGTCGTCAACAGCAAGCAGGATTTCGATCCGATCGATCGCTACCTCTGGGCCAACCTGCCCTACAGCGTTCAGTACAACGGCAGCCCGCGCTTCGCGCCGGATCGCTACATGACCGATTACCTCACCGATCAGGCCATCGCCGGGGTGCGCGCCAACCGCAACCGGCCGTTCTTCATGTATCTCGCCTACAATGCCCCTCACACGCCATTGCAGGCGCTCAAGGCGGACTATGAGGCGCTTGCGAACATCAAGGACCATCGCACCCGCGTCTATGCGGCGATGGTCCGCGCCGTGGACCGCGGCGTCGGCAAGCTGATGGCCGAGCTTAAGGCGCAGGGGCTTGATGAGAACACCCTGGTCATCTTCACTTCGGACAATGGCGGCGCGCACTACATCGGCCTGCCCGACATCAACAAGCCCTACCGCGGCTGGAAGGCGACCTTTTACGAGGGTGGCAACAAGGTGCCGTTCATGATGCGCTGGCCGGCTCGCATCGCTGCCGGCGCGCAGCTGCAAGCCCCGGTCAGCCATTTCGACATCTTCGCTACCGCCAGCGCCGCTGCCGGAGCCGCCCTGCCCAGGGACCGCCCGGTGGATGGCGTGGACCTGATGCCCTTTGTCAGCGGCGAGGCCACTGGCCGCCCGCACGAGACACTGTTCTGGCGCAGCGGTGATTATCGCGTCGTCCGCCATCAGGACTGGAAGTTGCAAACGCTCAAGGATCCGGCCGAGCCGCTGCTCTTCGATCTTGCCGCAGACCCGACCGAGCAGCGCAACCTTGCCGCCCAGAACCCCGCCAAGGTCGCCGAGCTAACCGCGCTGCTTGCCGCGCATGACAAGACCCAGCAGCCACCGGCCTGGGCTTCACTGGTTCGCGCGCCGATCCCGATCGACCGGCCGCTGGGCACAAAGTCCAGGCCGGGAGAGGCCTATGTCTATTGGTCCAACTGAACATGGCCGCTAAGCAGCCGGCCATGCGCCCGCAAGCTCCCGAATCGCTCCCAGCCAGCACCGCAGTGGAACCCGATGGCCGCCGTCGCCGCTCCCGCCAGAGCCGGGATCGCATCGTCCAGGCCATGCTGGAGTTGGTGGAGGCTGGTGACGTCACGCCCGGTGCCGAGGCGGTGGCAGCGCGCGCTGCCGTCGGGTTACGCAGCGTTTTCAGGCACTTCAAGGACATGGAGAGCCTTTATGCCGAGATGACCTTCCGAGTCGCCCAGCATTACGAGGCGATGCTGGCGCCGTTCGAAACCAGCGGCTGGCGCAATCAGCTGGCCGAAATGATAGAGCGCCGGCTCACCACCTTCGAACGGCTGATGCCGTTCAAGCGCGCTGCCGACGCGCACCGCCATGAATCGCCGGCGCTGCAGGCCAATTACACCTCCAGCCTGGCCATGATGCGCAGCCGGCTGAGTGGCCTGCTGCCTGCGGCTCTGGCCGATGATCCGGTAAGATTTGAAAGCCTTGACCTGCTGCTCAGCTTCGATGTCTGGCAGCGCCTGCGGGTCGATCAGGGGCTGGAGTCCGTCGCTGCCCGTGCCGTTGTCGAGGGGCAGGTGGCCCTGCTACTCGCCGCTGCGGCGCCGCTTTCGGACTAAGGCACGCAGGCTGCCAAACCGTGTCTTTCGGGCAACAAAGGCGCAAAAGTCAGTTTTTTTGCAGTGCAGCGCCCTATACAAGCCATATTTCCCAGTCCTTATTGGCGTCACCAACAAGACCGGTCCCCGGCAGCCCTAGGCTGATTTTGAGAGGAACGGCTTGTGGGGGGAGAGGAACAAGCAACCTGAAAACAGGGAAACTGTTCCATGCTCAAGACCAAGCTCAACCCCAGCCTCCGCAGCCTTGCTGTTGCATCCATTGCCTTTGCCGCACTCGCCGCCGCTGCCCCCGCAGTTGCGCAGGAAGAGGCAGCACCGGCTCTCACCGTGTCCGGTTCCGTGGCGCTCGTTTCGGATTATCGTTTCCGCGGCGTCTCCCAGTCCGACAAGGGCTTTGCCGTCCAGGGCGGCCTGACGGCCAACCACAAATCCGGGCTTTATGCCGGCTTCTGGGCCTCCAACCTTTCGGGCTGGGGCACCTTTGGCGGCCCCAACCTCGAGCTTGACCTGTTCGGCGGCTACAAGCTGCCCGTCGGCGCCGGCACGCTCGATGTCGGCCTGACCTGGTACATGTATCCGGGCGGTGCCAAGATCACGGATTTCGCAGAGCCTTACGTCAAGCTCAGCGGCACGGCCGGGCCGGTCTCGCTGCTCGCCGGTGTTGCTTATGCACCAAGCCAGGAGTCGCTCGGCAACTGGTCGAATACCCCGTTCAGCGTCGCGGGTGACAAGGAGGACAACCTCTACGTCTGGGGCGATGCCGCTGCAGGCATCCCCAACACCCCAGTGACGCTCAAGGCCCACCTTGGCTATTCGGACGGTAACCCCGGCCTTGGCCCCAATGGCACCAGCATTGCGCCAACTGGCCAGTTCTTCGATTGGCTGCTCGGCGTCGATGTCGCTGTCGGCCCGGTCGTGCTCGGCGTCGCTTATGTCGATACCGACATCAACCCGAACAGCGCGGAATACCTGCGCCTGCAGCCGAACTTCTCCTCCACCAAGGATGGTTCGAGCATTGCCGGCAGCAAGGTTCTGTTCTCCGTCAGCGCGGCATTCTGAGGCCGGTAGCCGGCAACGGCGCGGGCTTGTTTTGTTGAGACTTTCGGAAATTGGCGGTCGCGGCACATGCCGCGGCCGCCTTTTTTCTGTGGCGGTGTCGGGAAGGCTTGCCTAAGGTCCGGCGCTTCCCAAGGATCAGCGGGGGCAGGGGTGCAAAAGCCAGTTATCGGCATCATCATGGGTTCGACATCGGATTGGGCAACCATGACCCATGCCGCTGAAACCCTCGCCAAGCTCGATATTCCGCACGAGACGCGCGTGGTCAGCGCGCATCGCACCCCGCAGCGGCTTTACGATTACGCCGGCTCGGCTGCCGGGCGCGGCCTCAAGGCGATCATCGCCGGGGCCGGCGGTGCTGCGCATCTGCCTGGCATGGTGGCGGCTCTCACCCGGCTGCCGGTGCTCGGCGTGCCGGTGGAATCCAAGGCGCTTTCGGGCATGGACAGCCTGCTCTCCATTGTCCAGATGCCCGCCGGCATCCCGGTCGGCACGCTCGCCATCGGCAAGGCCGGCGCCATCAATGCCGCGCTATTTGCCGCCGCAATGCTCGCCACCACTGATGATGAGCTCGCCGCCCGGCTTGATGCCTGGCGTCAGGCGCAGACCGACAGCGTCGCCCAGAGCCCGGACGGTCACCAGCCGTGATCCGCACATCATGAACCGTATCATTCCGCCGGGCAGCACCATCGGCATTCTCGGCGGTGGCCAGCTCGGCCGCATGCTGGCGCTGGCGGCGGCCAACATGGGCTATCGCATCCATGTCTTTGCGCCGGAGGATGAGCTTCCGGCCGGAGATGTCGCGGCAGAAGTGACACGCGCCGCCTATACGGATCTTGCCGCGCTGGATCGTTTTGCTGCCAGCATCGATGTCGCCACCTTCGAGTTCGAGAATATCGAGACTGCCGCTGTCCGCCATCTCGCCGGGCTGGTGCCGGTGCGACCCGGCGCTGCCAGCCTTGAGGTTTCTCAGGACCGGCTGGAGGAGAAGCGCTTCATCGAGGGCGTTGGCGGCCGGCCCGCTCCCTATTTCGCCGTAGACAGCCGCGCCGATCTCGATGCCGGCATTGCCGCGCTGGGCCTGCCCGCCGTGCTCAAGACGCGTCGCTTCGGTTATGATGGCAAGGGCCAGGCGCGCCTCGCCAGCGTTGCAGATGCCGATGCCGCCTGGGCAGCGCTTGGCGGCCAGCCGGCGGTGCTGGAGGCGTGGCTGCATTACGATCACGAGTTCTCGATCATCACGGCCCGCGGTGTCGAAGGGGACACTGCCGTCTATCCGGCACCGGACAATCGCCACAAGCAGGGCGTGCTGGCCTCCAGCCATGTGCCCGCGCCCGAGGTGATCGCGGCGCAGGTGCCCGCAGCGACGGCGCTGGCGCTGCGCGTGGCGGAAGCGTTGGATTATGTTGGCGTGCTGACACTGGAGTTTTTTGCCTGCGCCGATGGCCCGCGTTTCAACGAGATGGCACCGCGCGTCCACAACAGCGGCCACTGGACCATCGAGGGCACTCGTGCCTCGCAGTTCGAAAATCACATCCGCGCCATCTGTGGCCTGCCCCTCGGCAGCACGGACCTGACAGCGCCGGATATCGTCATGAAGAACCTGCTCGGCGAGGATGTGCACGACTGGAGCAGCATCCTGGCCGATCCGCGGGCGCATCTGCATCTTTATGGCAAGGGCGCCGTCAAGCCTGGCCGCAAGATGGGCCATGTCACCTGGCTGTCGCCGCTGGCCTGACCGACAACCGACCAGGGGCCTGAGACCCCTGCGACCAATGTCCATGGTGCGGACTTTTTCGCGGCCGTTACTGTGCGGCGACATCCCCTGCGCCAAGGCCCGATAGCCCGGGCCGCGCCGTCAGGGTTTCCAAGCCCCGAGGATGCCCGCCGCGTGACAGCCATTGCCGATACCGCGCCTGCTTCTGCACCGGGAGCCAGCAATGGCAGGGCGCTGGCGTTCGTTTTCATCACCGTGCTTATAGATGCGATCGGCTTTGGAATCGTCATCCCGGTCTTCCCCGGCCTGATCGTCAGCCTCACCGGCACCACCCTCGGCGGTGCTGCGGAAATCAGCGGCTGGATGATGTTCCTCTACGCCGTCACCCAGTTCATCTGCGGCCCGATCATTGGCGGCCTCTCGGATCGCTTTGGCCGCCGCCCGGTGCTGCTCGCCAGCCTCGCCGCCTTCGGGCTGGATTATCTGGTCATGGCCTTTGCGCCGAATCTGGCCTGGCTGGTGGCGGCGCGCTTTGTGGCGGGGATGACGGGCGCCACCTTCTCCACCGCCTATGCCTATATTGCCGATATCTCGCCGCCCGAGCGTCGTGGCCCGAACTTTGGCCTCATCGGCATGGCCTTCGGCTTTGGTTTCATCATCGGGCCGGCCCTCGGCGGCATCGTTGCACAATTCGGCGAGCGGGTGCCGTTCCTGGTTGCCGGCTGCCTGGCGCTGGCCAATTTCGCTTACGGCTGGTTCATCCTGCCGGAGAGCCTGGCCCCGGCACTGCGCCGCCGCTTCGAGTGGCGCCGCGCCAACCCCATCGGCTCGGTGCTGCGCTTCCGCAACGCCCATCCGCGCGTGCTGATGCTGGCCATTACCATGTTCGTCTGGACCATCGGCTACCAGGCGCTGTTCGCCACCTGGAACTTCTTCACCATCGAGCGCTTCGGCTGGGGGCCGGAGCAGGTCGGCTGGAGCCTTGCGGCCGTCGGCGTCATCGGCGCGGTGGTGCAAGGCGGGCTCAGCCGCCGCCTCATCCCGCGCTATGGCAACCGCCGCATCGTTATCGCCGGCATCATCTCGGCGATCGGCGCCTACTTCATCTATGCCTTCGCCACCACCGGCTGGGTGCTCTACGCCGGCATCGCCGTGGGCTTCCTCAATGGCATGGTCTTTCCCTCCATGCAGGCACTGATGTCCAGTGAAGTGGCGCCCAATGAGCAGGGGGAACTGCAGGGCGGCATCTCCAGCCTGCAGGCTCTTGCCTCCATCTTCGGGCCACCGTTGATGACAGGCAGCTTTGCTGCTTTTTCCGCCCCGGACGCGCCGGTCTATCTGCCCGGCGCGCCCTATCTCCTGGCGGCGCTGTTCAGCATCGCTGCGCTCACGCTGTTCCTCCGCACCACCGGCGAGCGCAGCCCCAGCTAGGCCTCAACGCACCTCCACCGGCAGCCCGAGCTTCTTGAGCTGCGGCTCTACCAGCTTGCGATCTCCCACCACGGTCCACAGCAGGTTCGCCGAGCTGAGCCGCTTGGCGGCAGCATTGAGGTCCGCCACGGTCAGCGCTTCCATGCGTGCGCCCAGCTTGGCGAAATAATCGTCCGGCCGGCCCAGCGTGGCGTTGCGTGCCATGGTGCCGAGCAGGGTGCCGCCGCTCTCGAAATCGCCGGGCAGCGAGCGGATGGTGCTGTTGACCGCTTCGTCCCGCTCCGCCTGGGTGATCGGCCGCTTGCCGCTGGCCAGCGCATCGAGATCGCTGATGATCTCGGCGATGGAGTCGCCGGTCTTGTCAGTCTGCACCGGCGCGATGGTCAGCGCCACCAGCTCCTCGCTGGCGCTGCTCAGGCCGGAGCCGGCGTAATAGGCCCAGCCCTTGGTCTCGCGCAGGTTGGTGATCAGCCGCGACGTCGGCAGGCCACCCAGCACAGTCTGCGCGGCGCCCAGCGCGATGTCGTCATCCTTGCCCTTCACCGGCAGCACGATCCCGCTGCGGATATAACTCTGCGGACTGCCCGGCTTGTCGATGAGGATAATCCGAGCGCTCGTGGCCATCGGAATCGGCGGGAAGGTGATGCTGCCCTTTGTCAGCCCGGCATCGGGCTTCCAGGTGCCAAAGCTCGCCTCCAGCTGCGGCAGCAGTTCTGCCAAGGTGATATCGCCAACGACATGGATTATGCCATTGTCCGGCCGCACCCAGCGCTTGTGCCAGGCTTGAAGGGCGCCGCGTGTCACGGCTTTCACGCCTTCGGGAGTGCCGCTGCCGGTGCTCGGCACGCCATAAGGGTGCGCCGTGCCATAGAGCAGCGGGGAGACCAGCCGCTGGAGGGTGCTCGCCGGGTCTGAAAGCTCCTGGTCGATGCCGGCCAGCGTCTGGCCGCGCACGCGTTCCACCTCGGCGGCGGGAAAATCGGGCCGCTGCACAACATCTGCGAACAGCGCCAGCGAGGCGCCCAGGTTGGGCTTCAGCGCGTTGAGGCTGAGCTGCGTGCGGTCCGTACTGGCGCCGGCACTGATGCTGGCGCCCAGCCGCTCACGCGCCTCGGCGATCTGCGGCCCGGTCATCCCGGCGGCGCCCTCATCGAGCAGCGACAGCGCCATGCCCTGCACACCGAGCATGGCCCGATCATCGGCGCCATGGCCGGCGGCGAGGTTGAGCATGATGCGCACCACAGGAACTGCGTCCCGCTGCGCCAATTCCACTTTCAGGCCATTGGAGAGCGTCGCACGCTCGATTTTCGGTGCGGCAAAGTCGGGCAGGCCTGCCACCTTGGGCGCGTCCATGCGCTTGATACGGGTGATGGGGGTCGCATCCTCCGGCTTGGCAGAGGCGGGCAGCGGCGCTTCCTCGGCAGCCGGGCGCTCGCCGGGCATGACAGTGAGGCGGAAATCACCGCGTGACAGCCATTTTCGCGCCGCCGCCAGCACCGTCTCGGGCGTGGCGGCAGCATAGCGGGCCAGTTCGGTTTTGAAGAAGTTCGGGTCACCGGCATAAAGCGCGCTTTCGGCCAGCGTCACGGCCTTGCCGCTGTCGCCGCCCACTTGCTCCAGCCCGCGAATGGTTCCGGCCACGGCGCGCGTCGCCACCCGGCTCACTTCGTCGGCGGTAGGCCCGGTCTTGAGGAATTCGGTGATCAGCACGTCCATCCGTGCTTCCAGCAGCTTGGGGTCCACGCCGGGCGCCGCCGTGGCGGAAATGCTGGCGAAGCTCACCTTTTCAAAAGCCTGTGTCCCGCCCGAAACGGACACGGCCAGCTTCTTGTCGCGGACCAGATCATTGTAGAGCCGCGATGAGGAGCCGCCTGCCAACACTGTGGTGGCGATGTTAGTGAGGATGGAATCGGCTTCGAGCTGCCCCGGCACCACCCAGTTGAAGCCGATATCGGCGGTGGGGATCTTGTCATACATCGTCAGGCGGCGCGTCGTCGTCCACACGGGCACCGGCGCCGGGAAGCGCTTGATCTCGGGGCCGCGCGGAATCGCGCCGAAATAACGCTCCACCATCGGCCTGGCTGTGGCGACATCGATATCACCGGCCAGCACCAGCACGGCGTTGTTCGGGCCATAGTTGTTGCGGAACCAGCTGCGCACATCGCTCATGCTGGCGGCGGCGAGGTCCGCCATGCTGCCGATGGTTGAGTGGCGATAGGGGTGGCCGGGCGGGAACAGCGCCTCAAGCGTGGCATATTGCGTCAGCCCCATGGGGTTGTTGTCCCCCATGCGCTTCTCATTCTGCACCACGGCGCGCTGGGCGTCGATTTTCTCCTGCGTCACCGCGCCGAGCAGATGGCCCATGCGGTCACTCTCCAGGAACAGCGCAAGCTCCAGCGCCGGGGTCGGCACGGTCTCATAATAGTTGGTGCGGTCAAGCCAGGTCGAACCGTTCAGGTCGGTGGCGCCGATGCTGTTCATCTTGTTGAAGAAGTTCTCGTCATTGTTCTCGCTGCCATAGAACAGCAGGTGCTCGTAGAGGTGCGCAAAGCCGCTCTTGCCCTCCGGCTCATCCTTGGAGCCGATGTGAAACCATACGCTCACTGCCACGATCGGCGCCTTGCGATCGGTGTGCACCACCACGCGCAGGCCGTTTGGCAGGGTGAAGCTCTCGTTGGGAATATCGACTGCCTGCACCAGCGCGCTGAGCGGCGCGGCGGCAGCCACTGCGGCCTTTGGCGCCTGGGCGGCAACCGGCCCGGCCAGTATTGCACCCAGCGCCAGCCAAACCAGCATAAACAAACGCATACAGCACACTCCGAAAGGCAATTTGCCAAGGTTTAGCCTGCTTGCTAGCACTGTGCCAATGCACATCATGCCTCACCCCGCCGCCCTTGCCGCAACTCTCCTGCTGGCTACCGCCACAGCTGCTTCTGCCGCGCCCGATCCTGTCGCCGTGGCGCTGGAGAGCCATGTGCGCTTCCTGGCCGATGATGCGCTTGAGGGCCGGGGCATCGGCACCCGCGGCCACGAGATCACGGCACGCTACATCGCCACGCATTTTGCCGGCCTGGGCCTGCAGCCAGCCGGGGATGGCACCGGCACCGATGCGTGGTTCCAGCGCATCAATTTTGCCGAGCGCCGCTTCACCAGTGCCAAGGAGACCATCAGCTACACCCGGGGCGCTGACACAAAGGAGTGGACCAACGGCGCTGAGGTGACGCTCTCCCCCGGCAATGCCGAGGGCACTGACACCATCACGGCTCCCATCGTCTTCGCGGGCTTCGGGATTTACGACGAGCGCCTCGGCATCAATGATTTCGCCGGGCTGGACCTCAAGGGCAAGATTGTCGTCACCCTGATCGGTGCCCATCCGGGATTGGATAGCGAGGTCGGCGCGCATCTCGGCCGTACCAGCAAGGCGACTGCCGCCTTGAAGGCCGGTGCCATCGGCCTCATCCAGGTTCGCACCTTTGCCGAGGCGACGCGGCTGCCCTTCGCCAAGTCTGCCTCACGCGCCCGGATGCCGGTGCGCGGCCTGCTCACCCCGGATGGCCAGCCGATGGGCGATGGCGCCGGCCTGCAGGTGCGCGGCGTACTCGATGATGGCCCGGCCGTGGCGCTGTTCCAGGGCGCGCCGATGAGCTTTGGCCAGGTGCTAGATGCCGCGGTGAAAGGCCCGGTGAAGGGCTTTGACCTCGCTGGCACACTGACCATCCGCCGCGCCCAGTCCATCACCCGCATTTCCAGCCCCAATGTTCTGGCGATGCTGCCGGGCAGTGATCGCAAGCTGGCCGGCGATTATGTGCTGATCTCGGGCCACAGCGATCATCTCGGGCGCAAGCTGGATGCCGCGCCGGGTGCAGACGATATCTTCAACGGTGCCATGGACAACGCCTCGGGCACGGCCACCCTGCTGGAAGTCGCGCGCGCCATCACCAAGGGCAAGCGTCCGCGCCGCTCCATCCTGTTCCTCGCCACCACGGCCGAGGAGAGCGGGCTGCTGGGCGCCGATTATTTCTCGCGCCGCCCGACAATGGACCTGCGCCGCGTCGTCGCCGCCGTGAATATCGACATGCCGATCCTCAGCTGCAATTTCGGAGATGTCATCGCCTTTGGCGCCCAGCATTCGACGATGATCACCTCGGTTGCCGCGGCCGCCCGCGCCGAGAAGCTCAGCGTCTCGCCCGATCCGCAGCCCGAGGAAGCTATCTTCACCCGCTCGGATCATTATCCGCTGGTTCGCGCCGGCATCCCCGCCGTGTTCCTCAAGACGGGCGGCAGTGATGCCAAGGGCGGCAACAGTTGCATCGCCGTGGAGCGCGATTTCCGGCTCAACCGCTATCATGAAGTAAATGACGATATGTCCCAGGCGTTCGATTGGGATGCTGCCGCCAAGTTCACGCGCGTCAACACCGGCATCGTCCGCCGTATCGCAGACGCCCGCGGCGTGCCGCTCTGGTATGCTGGGGATTATTTCGGCGAGACGTTCGCGCCGGCAGCGCCCAAGGCCAAGCGCTGATCTGACTGCCGCGCGACAGGTTCTGCCATCTTGGCGAACACCGCGACGGGGCTGATTTCGGCGGTAATGGAGAGGCGCATCCGGGCAGTTCCGAGGATCGCCTGAAAAGCGCCTGACCGGTTCCGAGGCAGTTCCGGGTTGGGTCCGGTCCGGTACCGAAAAAGGGGCGCAGACTTCCGTCTGCGCCCCCCTTTCTACCTGCGGAAGAACCGTCTCTGGTTCATCGGCATCGGCGCCGTCTTCTCTCGGAAGACTATTCGCCCCTTGTCGAGGTCATAGGGCGTCATTTCGACATGAACCCTGTCACCGACGATCGACCGGATACGATTTTTGCGCATCTTTCCAGCCGTATAGGCGATGATCTCGTGCTCATTCTCCAGCCGCACCCTGAAGCGGCCGTCGGGCAGGATCTCAGCGATCACACCCTCGATCTTGATAACCTCTTCCTTCGGCATAAGTGCCTCAGGCCATTGAAAGATTGACCGCGGAGGCGCGCCCCTGACGGTCATTTTCGAGGTCGAAGTTAACCTTGGCACCCTCATCGAGGCTGGAAAGGCCGGCGCGTTCCACGGCAGAGATGTGGACGAAAACGTCCTTGGAAGCACCATCGGGAGCAATGAAGCCGTAACCCTTGGTGGCATTGAAAAATTTGACTGTGCCAGTGGCCATGTCAGTTCCTTGAAAGCATATAGTTTTTTCGGCAGAAACGTTCCACCAAAATGCAATCGGGGACCGTTCGCCGAAGAGGGGGCCGAAGCACCGCGGATCGCTTGCAGGCACCTTCGCGCCAAGGGCCAATGCGCCGTTGTGACGCAAAAAGCAAGCTTGGCGCAAAGAACCTTCCGTCCTGAAGCAATTTGACGCTAGGAATGGCAGGAATTCAGAGAGGATAGCCATGAAGACCCGCGCTGCCGTCGCTTTTGCCCCAAACACGCCCCTTGAAATCGTTGAAGTCGATCTTGAAGGCCCGCGCGCCGGAGAAGTGCTCGTTGAAATCATGGCGACCGGCATCTGCCATACCGATGCATACACGCTTGAGGGCAAGGATTCAGAAGGATTGTTCCCCTCGATTCTTGGCCATGAGGGCGCTGGAATTGTTCGGGAAATTGGGCCTGGCGTGACATCGGTAGCGGTTGGTGATCACGTCATCCCTTTGTACACGCCCGAGTGTCGCCAGTGCAAAAGTTGCCTTTCGCAAAAAACCAACCTCTGCACCCACATCCGCGCCACCCAGGGCAAGGGCCTGATGCCCGATGGCACCAGCCGCTTCAGCTACAAGGGCCAGATGCTGCACCATTATATGGGCTGCTCGACATTCTCCAACTTCACGGTGATGCCGGAAATCGCCGTCGCCAAGGTTCGTACCGATGCGCCGTTTGATAAGATTTGTTATATTGGCTGCGGCGTAACAACCGGAATTGGCGCGGCAATCTGGACGGCCAAGATCCAGCCAGGCGCTACGGTCGCGGTGTTCGGCCTAGGCGGTATTGGTCTCAACGTCATCCAGGGTGCGCGCCTGGCCGGTGCAGACCAAATCATCGGGGTCGATATCAACCCCGGCAAGCGTGAGATGGCAGAGCGCTTCGGAATGACGCATTTTGCAAATCCGGATGTCGTCGGCCGCGACAAGGTCGTGCAGACGATCATCGACATGAGTGGCGGCGGCGTCGACTACAGCTTTGATTGCACCGGCAACGTTCATGTGATGCGTCAGGCGCTCGAATGCTGCCATCGTGGCTGGGGTGAAAGCATCATCATCGGCGTTGCTGAGGCGGGGCAGGAAATTGCTACCAGGCCTTTTCAGTTGGTGACCGGAAGGGTTTGGAAAGGTTCGGCTTTCGGCGGAGCACGCGGCCGGACGGATGTGCCCAAGATTGTCGATTGGTACATGAACCAGAAGATCGAGATCGATCCGCTCATCACCCATGTGCTGCCGCTTGAAGACATCAACAAGGCCTTCGACCTGATGCACAGCGGCGAGAGCATCCGTTCCGTGGTGGTCTTCTAGAGTGATCGAAACCTTGTCCTCGGCCATCTGTCATGGTGGCCGCCAATCCTTCTACGCGCACCAGTCCGACAGCACTGGTACCCGCATGCGGTTCGGCGTTTATGCGCCGCCGCATCCGGGGCCGCGACCGGTGCTCTGGTGCCTCGCGGGGCTGACCTGCAACGAGGAAACCTTCGCTATCAAGGCTGGCGCTCAGCGGTTTGCCGCCGATTTTGGTCTCATCCTTGTCACGCCGGACACATCACCCCGTGGTGAGGAGGTCGCCGATGACGTCAGCTGGGACATGGGACAGGCCGCCAGCTTCTACCTGGATGCGACAGAGGCGCCTTGGGCGCCGCACTTCCAGATGGCGACCTGGCTCCTTCACGAGCTGCCTGCGGTGGTAGCAAGTGTCGCCCCGGCCGATCTGACGCGCCAGTCGATCACCGGCCATTCCATGGGGGGACATGGCGCGCTGACGCTGGCGCTGAAGACCCCCGGCCGCTTCCGCAGCGTTTCTGCCTTCGCTCCGATTGTGGCGCCTATGCAGGTGCCTTGGGGCCAAAAGGCGCTGCCTGCCTATCTTGGGCAAAATCCCGCTGCTTGGGCAGCCCATGATGCCGTGGAACTCATCCGATCTGGAGCAAGAGTCGAAGAGCTGCTTGTTGATCAAGGGCTTGCAGATAACTTTCTGTCCGCGCAGCTGCAACCCGAGTTGCTGGAGGTGGCCTGCCAGCGCGCCGATATTCCGCTCACGCTTCGTCAGCATCCTGGCTACGACCATAGCTATTGGTTCATCCAGAGTTTCGTTGAGGATCATCTTCGCTGGCATGCGGACCGTCTGGCTTGACGGCCGCCCTGCCACTTGCCGGGCTCCGAGTCATTGATCTTGGTTCAGTGGTTTTCGGCCCCTATTGCAGCCAGTGGCTGGCCGACCTTGGCGCTGATGTCATCAAGGTGGAAGCGCCTGAGGGCGATTCTACCCGCCTGACCGGGCCGGCGCTCGAGCGCGGAATGTCCGCATTGTTCCTCGGCTGCAATCGCGGCAAGCGCGGCATCGTGCTCGATCTGAAGCAGCCGGAGGCACGGGAAGCGCTGGATCGTCTTGTTTCCGGAGCCGATGTGCTTTTGCACTCGATAAGGCCCCAAAAGCTCGAATCGCTCGGCTTGGCGCCAGAGGCGGTGCTCGCCCGCCACCCACGGCTGATCTACGCCGGCTTGCACGGCTTTGGCGAAGCTGGCCCCTATAGTGGTCGTCCGGCTTATGATGATGTGATTCAGGGTATGTCTGGAATAGCCGATTTGATGGCCCGGCAGTCCGGAGAGCCGCGCTATTTGCCTACAATCGCTGCCGACAAGGTGTCCGGGCTGGTGGCGGCGCTATCGATCCTTGCAGCGGTCGTGAGGCGTCAATCGACAGGCAAGGGCGGTTTTGTAGAAGTGCCGATGTTCGAGACGCTTGTTGCTTTCAATCTCGTCGAGCATTTTTTTGGGCATCAGTTCAACCCGCCGCTAGCCGATATCGGCTATCCGCGTGCCATGGCGCCTTGGCGCAAGCCGTTGCCGACAGCAGATGGCCACATTTGCATCATGCCTTATACCAATGCGCACTGGCAGGCGTTCTTCACTGTTTCGGGCGCGACGCAGCATCTCGATGATCCGCGCTTTGTCGATATCGGCACGCGCACTGTTCACATCGACGTTCTTTATGCCATCGCAGGAGGGCTTGTCCTCGAACGCCCAACTGCGGAGTGGCTTGCACTTCTCGACACTGCGCAGGTGCCGTGTGGGCCGGTATTCAAGCTCGAAACGCTGGAGAGCGACCCCCATTTGGTCGCGACTGGCTTTTTTGCATCCGTGCCGACCGAAGCTGGCGAACTACGCTATCCGGGCGTGCCTGTGCTGTTCGATGGCGAGCGCCCGCCGGTGAGCGCGCCTCCACGGCTTGGCGAGCATACACGTACGGTGCTTGCGGAAGCTGGTTTCTCGGAGGCTGATATTGCAGCGCTCCTGGCCAGCCGGGCAGCGAGGCAAGGCTGAAAACGCCTAGACGGTGTTGTCGACGGTGATCTCGATGAGGGTCGGCGTTGTGCTCGCCAACGCGGCGGTGAAAGCTGCGGCCACAGCGTCCAGAGTGTTGGCCCGGACGCCGGCAACACCATGCGCCTTGGCCAACGCCAT
Source organism: Sphingomonadales bacterium UBA6157 (assembly GCA_002423025.1). GTDB lineage: Bacteria > Pseudomonadota > Alphaproteobacteria > Sphingomonadales > Sphingomonadaceae > Sandarakinorhabdus. The sequence goes on from DIUN01000043.1 coordinate 63,782, forward strand.
GAAATCAATGGCTGGCTCGTCGATATCCATAGCGATAAAAGTGTCGGTCCGCGCGCTGTGGTCGCCGATAGCGCGTGTCCGTTGCTTGAGGATTCGATAGCCACGGTTGTTGAAGATCACCACGACGACCGGAAGCTTGTAATGCGCCAGCGTCCATAGGGCGGCTGCCGAGTAGAGCGCGCTGCCATCGCCCGAGAGTACCACCACCGGCCGATCAGGATTGGCCAGCTTGATGCCGACGGCTTGTGGCATGGCGACCCCGATACCGCCACCGCGCATGCCGAACCAACTGTCTGGCCGTGTCGCGGGCAATAGCTGCCGGACGGTGTTCATGCCGGAGGAGAGCAGTTCCTCAATGATGATCGCATCATCAGGCATCAGTTCGCCGAGGCGCTTCAAGACCGGAAGGGGTTGCAACGGCATGGCATCCGCCAGTGCATCGGCTCGTGCCAGCAGTGCGCTGCGGGAGGCTGCGATGCTTTCTGCAATGGCGCCTGTACGCGATGCGCCGCCGCTGCCGACGAGGCCGGAGAGCAGTGGCAGGCTGGCCTTGATATCGCCCTGTATGGCAGCGGCCGCGGCAAAATTCTTTCCGATTTCCCATGGGTTGTCGTCGAGATGGACTACGCAGGTGCCTGGTGCCAGGGCTTCCGTGCCGCTGGCCTGGCTCTGGGTGAGCAAGTCTGCGCCGATGGAGATCAGCAGGTCATGCGCGGCCATGGTGGATCGCAGCGCAGGTGCCATGCGGGGGATGGTTCCGGCATAAAGCGGGTGATTGCTTGGGAAGGCGGCAGTGTTGGCCATGCCTTCCATATAGACTGGCGCGCCGATGGCCTCGGCGAGCACGGCAAGTTCGGCATGCGCACCTGAGCGTGCGACGGCATCGCCGGCCAGGATGATAGGGCTTTCGGCGGCGAGGATCAGTCTCGCGGCTTCGGAGATGGCGCCGATATCGCCGGTCATCCGTTGGCCGATGCGCGTCGGTGCACCAAGATCGAGATCATCGGGCGCGACGGCGGCGAGGATGTCGCCTGGTATGGAAAGGAACACTGGCCCCGTTGGTGCGGAGAGCGCGACCTTGGCAGCCCGGCGCACCGCACGGGGGAGTTCGGCGAGGCTGGCGACTTCAAATGACCATTTGCACAGCGGGCGCGCCATGGTGGCGAGGTCATCCCAGAGCAGCGGCTCAGTGAGGCGGATGCTCATGTCTTGCTGGCCGGCCGTCACCAGCACTGGCGCCCCTGCCTTGGCGGCATTGTAGAGCATTCCCATGGCGTTACCCAAGCCGGGGGCGGCGTGGAGGTTGCACATGGCAAGCTTGCCCGTCGCTTGCGCGTAGCCATCGGCCATGCCCATCACGACGACTTCGTTGAGCCCCAGCACATATTGGATGCGCTTCTCGACAACTAGGGCATCCATGAGCGGCAATTCGGTCGTGCCGGGGTTGCCGAAGATAAATTCCACACCCTCAGAAACCAGCAATTCCAGCAGGATATGCTTGCCGGTGCGGTTGCTGCTCATGGAATAGCCTCGCCAATCTCGACTGGCGGCAAGCGGAAGCTGCCGTCCAGGAACTCGCCCTTGGGCAGGTAGGCGCGGAAGATCAGCACGAAGCGCCCCTTGGGCGCCGGCAGCCAGTTGACGACGCGTTCGCCCTGCGGCTTGGCGTTCTGGACGAACAGTTCATAGCTGGCATCGCGATCATAACGCAGGTGCTTGGAGCGATCTCCTACAGCGAACCGATTGATATCATTGGCAACAAAGAACAGGCTGCCATCTGCTTCCTGCTGATACATCGTCAGCGACCAGAAGCCGCCAACCGGCAGGCGCGGTGGGATGCGGACGCGATAGGCCTTTCCGCCGTCGAGCGGCTGGCCATCTTTGTCAGTGCGGGCGGAGAGGTAGAGGGCCTCGGCGCGGGGCAGGGCGGCGAGGCCGCCGAGCGCGACCTTGGCGCGCAGGTCGTCATCGGTGCCATAATCGCCGATGCCGGCGCGGGGGTAGGACCAGCCCTGGACGGTTTCCCCGATGCTGGCGAGGCCGCCGGCGAGCTCGGCGCGCAGTGCGGGGAGGGATTTGGCCCAGAGTTCCTGCGTGGCCGGCGGCAGGGTTTCCCAGTTGACACTCAGCCCCAAGCTGCTGAACTGATTGGCCTTATTGGTCAGGCTGGCGTTGCTTGCCGAGCGCTGCAGGGCTTCGTTGACGGCTGTCAGGAAGGTCTTGGCGTTGGGGGCGGGTGGGGCTTCGGCGGTTGTAGGGATCGGGGCTTCGGCGGTGGGTTCCAGGCGGAAGGCGGACAGGGCGGTGGCGGCGGCTTCCTGGTCTGCGGGGCCGTTGACCAATACGCGGATGAGCAGCCAGCTATCGTTGCTGGGCAGGCGAATCAGCTCGGTTCCGGCTGGAGTTTCGCCAGAAAATGCTGGCCCTACAAGGGCATAGCGGCCGCCCTGGCCGCCGGTGCGGGTGCCGAGGATGGCGGCGTTGTCCGTGGTGATGGACATCAGCGCGGCGGAATTGTAGCGGCCTGGCATGGCAGGAACTTCAAGGATTACAGGGCCTTGCGCCAAATCCAGCCAGGCCGAGCCGTAAAGCGTGTCATTATTGGGCGTTGTCACGTCCCGGGTGCTGGCATCGGCCAGATCCACCTTTGGAAACAGCATGTTGACGGCATTTGGCAGCCCCGCCAAGCGCGTGCGGGCGAGCTGGGCATCCCGCGTCTTCAGCATCTCGTAGATCGGGTATGCGAACAGAAACGCCCGCCGCAGCTCGGCGATTTCGGGAGAATCCGGGAGCGGGGCCGGCTTCACCACGGCACCGGCCAGGCGCTTGGCCGGCGCTGGCCGGGCGGCCGCCGGCTTGGCGCCGGGCTTGGTTGGGGCCTGCGCGGCGGCGGGGCTCGCGGCGAGCAGCGCTGCCCCCAGAATCGCTCCAAAAAGCTGCTTCACGCCGATTCCCCAATTCCGGATACTGTCATTTCCGTTGTCATTGCCGGGCGGCAGCTTTGGCGTAAAGACATATTGGAATCTCGCATTCGATCGAAGGAGCAGACCATGCATGAAGCTTATATCGTAGCCGCCGCTCGCACGGCCGGTGGCCGCCGTGGTGGCATGCTGCGCGATTGGCACCCCGCCGATCTCGCCGCCCAGGTGCTCAACGCGCTGGTTGACCGCACCAATGCCGATCCTGCGCTGGTGGAAGATGTCATCATGGGCTGCGTCAGCCAGTTCGGCCAGCAGTCCGCCAACATCGCGCGCAATGCCGTCATGTCCTCCCGCCTGCCGGAATCGGTGCCGGGCACCAGTGTTGACCGCCAGTGCGGCTCCTCGCAGCAGGCGCTGCACTTTGCCGCCGCCACCGTCATGTCCGGCCAGATGGACGTGGTGATCGCCGCCGGTGTCGAGAGCATGACGCGCGTGCCGATGGGCGCTCCCGCCAAGCTGGCGCATGAGAGCGGCATGGGCTCGCCGTTCGGCAGCGAGGGCATCCGCGCCGCTTACCCCGGCATCCAGTTCAGCCAGTTCACCGGCGCCGAGATGATCGCCAAGAAATATGGCCTCTCGAAGGATGATCTTGATGCCTTTGGCTATGAGAGCCAGCGCCGCGCCATTGCAGCGGCAAACTCCGGTGCCTTTGCGCAGGAGATCATCCCCATCGCCGTCACCACGCATGAGGGCGTCGCGCACAGCCACACTGTTGATGAGGGCATCCGCTTCGATGCCAGCCTGGAGGCGATCCGCAGCGTCAAGCTGCTGCAGGAAGGTGGCCGGCTCACGGCGGCGACCTCCTCGCAGATCTGCGATGGCGCGTCCGGGGTGCTGATTGTCAACGAGCGCGGCCTCAAGGCGCTCGGCGCCACGCCGCTGGCCCGCATCCACCATATGACGGTGGTGGGGGAAGACCCGGTGATCATGCTGGAGGCCCCCATCGGCGCCACGCAAAAGGCGCTGGCCCGCGCCGGCATGAAGATCGATGATATCGACCTTTATGAAGTCAACGAGGCCTTTGCCTCGGTGCCCGCCGCCTGGCTGCAGGTGCTCGGTGCCGATCCGGCGAAGCTCAATGTCAACGGCGGCGCCATCGCGCTCGGCCACCCGCTCGGCGCCTCGGGCACCAAGCTGATGACGACGATGCTCCACGCCCTGCGCACCCGCGGCAAGCGCTGGGGCCTGCAGACGATGTGCGAAGGCGGCGGCCTCGCCAACGTCACGATCATCGAGGCGCTCTAAGCTCCAACATCAAACCCGCCCGAACACGGCGCGCACACACTTAAGGAACCGGCATGAACTTCACGCAGATCGCGCTTGAGATCGAAGGCCCCGTCGCCACTATCACGCTGGATCGGGAGGCAAAGCTCAACGCCTTCACCGCCACGATGATGAACGAGATGATCGCGGCGTTCGATATCACCGATGCCGATGATAGTGTGCGCGCCGTGATCGTGACGGGCCGGGGCCGGGCGTTCTGCGCCGGGGCAGACCTCAGCGCCGGCGCCGCCACATTTGATTATGAAAAGCTCGGCGGCGCCCGCAGCGGGCCTGTGAGGGCGGACGGCAGCATCGATTACAGCCATGATGATGTGCGGGATGGCGGCGGCCGGGTGACGCTGCGCATCTTCAAATCGCTGAAGCCGGTCATCGCTGCCGTCAACGGCCCGGCCGTGGGCATCGGCATCACCATGCAGCTGGCGATGGATGTGCGCATGGCCTCCAGCGCCGCCCGCTTCGGCTTTGTGTTTGCCCGGCGCGGCATCGTGCCGGAGGCCGGCTCAAGCTGGTTCCTCTCCAAGCTCGTCGGCCTGCCGCAGGCGCTGGAATGGTGCATGACAGGCCGGGTGTTCGGCGCGGAAGAAGCCTTGAAGGGCGGCCTCGTCCGCTCGGTGCACGCGCCGGAAGACCTGCTCCCCGCCGCCCGCGCCCTGGCGCTGGAAATCGCCGAGAACACCGCGCCCGTGTCCGTGGCGCTCACCCGCCAGATGCTGTGGCGCATGGCGGGCGCCGAAAGCCCCTGGGATGCCCACCGGCTGGACAGCCGCGCCATCTACGCCCGCGGCCGCTCGGGCGACGCCAAGGAAGGCGTCGTCTCCTTCCTCGAGAAGCGCCCGCCGGTCTATCCGGACAAGGTCAGCACCGACATGCCGGACTTCTTCCCCTGGTGGGAAGAGGAGACGTATCGCTGACGGGGACTGCTGAGCAGCGGAGCATCCGGCAAGCCGGCTGCAATCCCGTGCGTTCGCAGCAGGCCATAACCGGCTCAATTTGAGAATTTTCTGCCGCTATCATTGCGGTAGCATTTCGGTAAGCTGTGCTTCTGGAGCGATCACCGGGGGGAAGCGGGTGTCGGCACGTCTTGGATCGAGGCCAGCTGCGCGTTGGTTGCGGATCGTCGCCGCGGGGGCTCTGCTGGCCGGCTCGCAGGCAGCGGCGGCACAATCCGACGGCACGCTGGAAGATGCCTATGCGGCCCAGTGCGCCCAACATCAGAAAAATCAGGTTTGTAACGCGCTGAGGGCCAGCATGGAGGCAGGAGCGGCCGCAACCAGTAACGTTTCGAAAAAATTGCAGGGCTCATCAGCAGGGCGTCCAGGCGCTTATGCCGAGTTTCCGCCAGACCACTCGATCAGTTCGATGCGAGGCCTTCGAGTGGAAGGCCGAAAGAGTGGTGTGACTGTTGCGCGCGGTAATCAGAGATATGCACCGGGCACCGTATTTACAATTGTAAACGGACAGGAAGTGACAGGTGTCGCTCAGTTCGAAAGTCTTATCGCTGTCGCCGCTGCAGGACCGTCGGTCTCGATTTCGACAATTCCGCCACCCCAGCCGGGTAAGGTAAAAGCTCCTGTTCCGGTCAAGGATTGGGCAAAGGCGCTAATGGTGATCGACACGCCGAAGGGAGTGCAGATCGCGCACTCGGCGGAACCCGACCAGATTGGCCAGTACTTTCGGAAACTCGATGGTATCAGCATTGAGAACGTAGCGACGTTAGCGCCGCTTCTTGATCAAATGGCGAAAGCGGGCGCCCCGAACGGCTTTTCGACGACGATCGAGTCTCCGTACAATCCTGCTGATCCACTTGAAAAAGATCCCCAGCTTGCCGGATCAACGACCTCGCTTGCCGGACGTTTGCCACCGGGCGAGCGACCTTACTTCCAGTCGTTGGCAAATGCAGTCGCAGCTACACCTCCCATTACAGTTGAAGATGCGAGGTATGAGGCTGAATGGGGTGTGCTTGCGCGCGTGGCTGGCCGAACTTTTCTGCGACAGGGCGCAACTCTTGGTGTGACCTGCAACAAACTTCTTTCCACCGATTGCCTAGTTTTCTTTCGCTGGGAGCAGCCTGGTGCGCTTTTGGCGCGCGACTGGTTCAACGAAGTAGGCTTGGTGATCGCATCCGATTTGATCGTGCCGAGCGCAAAGCCAGGCGCGTTCATTGTGCACCGCCGAACTCCGGCAGGCGATTATGTTCGGCACTCGGTGATCTTGGCTTCGCGCGAGAGGTTCGAGGAAGATGGGCAGACACTCCGTCTGGTCGTTGCTCCCTTTTACAATCCGCCGCTAGGCCATGAAAAAAACTCATACGAGTTGCGCAGAGAGAACTTGACGACCGCGATGCTCGCAATCGACCGCGCCAAGGCCGTTCAGCAGGGTGTTATTGGCATGGCCCAGCTCCGACAACGACTTGTGCAAGCAGAAAAAAATCGCCGTGACCAGGCTAGGAGCGAGGCGATGGCGGGTCTTTACAATGCGCTCAATACCGTTGGTCAAGCAATCGAGCAGGGCTCGCGCCAGCAGCAGGTGGATTTCGACAACCGAATGGCTTTGCAGCAAGCAGGACAAGAAGCGGAGCGTCTCCGCATGGAGGCCAATCGTGCTACCGCTGCTCAGGAGGCGGAGCGGCGCAATCTGGGTTCAAATAGGTTGGTGACCGTGCCGGTTCCAAGTGGAACTGCGCCGGCAGCTGCGCCTGCCTCCCGCACGGTTCGCATGGTGCTGATTGCCGGCATCCTGCCGACCGACGCGGACCAGAAAGGCCCCAATGGCTTTGGTCGCAACCCGAACTGCCAGAGCAACATCATCACCGCGACGATCCGCGATGATCGCGGCAGCAATGTGCCGGTCGAGGAGTTGTTCAACCAGTACCGGGCCAACTTCCTCGCCAAGTGCCAGCGTCTGGGCACCGTTTCGACAGGCCCGACGTACGAGATCGAATATCCCCACTCGACGCGCTTCGGCCAAACTGGGTGGAACGACCGGCTGGTGACGCTGCCATGAAGGGGGCGCTCGTTGTAGCGCTTGTCCTTGCGCTGGCAACGCCGGCAACGGCGCAGATAGTCGAAGCCGCTTCGCCTTCAGATGGGACCCTTGAGGAGACGTATGCGCGCAACTGCCCGCAGCATGAGGACACCCAAGTGTGCAACTTGCTGCGGGCCGGAATGCAAGCAGGGGCTGCCGTCACAGACTCCCGCACAACCAGAAAGCCCGCTCTACCGAAAGGTGCCTCCCCTGCATCCGCCTCTGCTGCCGTACGGGCAGACCTGACCCAGAAGCCCAATTCCGTTACCAGGGTGCTCGATGTTCAGGATGAATTGAGGAAAGGGGACCGCAAGAAGAACGGTCTCTACGATTCCTATGTGTTCAAGCCACGTGCCGGATACGTAAGCCAATTCAGATTGGTCTCTGCAGAGATGATGACGGCCAGTATCTGCCAATCGGAAGATGGTACGCGCGGCTGTTTCTGGCGCACAGATTCCTGGGCAGTTTCGGATCTCGATGTCCCGACCGGGGGCATCGTGGCTCCCGATGTTCCCCTGTATGTGGTGGTTCGTGGGCAGGGGGATTCCGGCAGCTACAGGCTTACGATCGACGAGCAGCCCAAGACCGAAAATTGGGAAAAGGGCTGGGCGGCCCGCAGAGAAGCTCTCCGTGCCCTCGCTGGCAGGGTGCTCCGCCATCCTGCCGGCTTTCTACTCTACTTCGCAAAGGTGGGAGACGGAGTGGATGTTCGCACTTTCGACGAGACGGGCAAGTTCCATCGCAGTGCTCCATTGGGCAATTTCCAGAACGGCCAGCGAGAGGGCCTGATCTCACTTTTCGCAAACGGCACCGAGATAAAGAAGGCGAAAACAGATGTGTGGATGGGAGCGGACAGTTTCATCGTCGTGTTCGAATACGGGTTGGCCGACCTTTATCACGTCCTGCCAAACGGGGACGTTCGCGTGACCGTCCACCGGGCCAACAAGCCACATGGGCGCATGCCTTACAGCTTGCTGGCCCCGGAAGAAGCGAAGGCATCGCTTGCGCAATATGATAGAAATGTTGCCGCCGTCCGTCTGGCAAATGATCAGCGCAAGTCCGAGGACAGTGGCTTGCTCGGCGCGGTCATGATGGGTGCGGGTGCTGCGATCGCCGGCGGCAATGTCGAGATGGTCTATGGTGCGGCGGTAAAGGGTGCCGAGATGACCACGACCAACGAAGGGCTGCGGTCCGGTTTGTCGGGCCAGGGGGATGCGATGATCGATGCCGGCGCGCAAAGGATGTACGCGGAACGAGCGCAGACGCGGCGGGAGGCATCAAGCGGTTTTGGCCAGAGCAAAGCCGGTTCAGCCGCTGCCAGGCCTGCGGCCGGCGCCGCCAAAGTGCCGGCCGCACGCACGGTTCGCATGGTGCTGATCGCCGGCATCCTTCCCACCGACGCGGACCAGAAAGGCCCCAATGGTTTTAGTCGCAACCCGAATTGCCAGAGCAACATCATCACCGCGACGATCCGCGATGATCGCGGCAGCAATGTGCCGGTCGAGGAGTTGTTCAACCAGTATCGGGCGAACTTCCTCGCCAAGTGCCAGCGCCTGGGCACCGTTTCGACAGGCCCGACGTACGAGATCGAATATCCCCACTCGACGCGCTTCGGCCAAACCGGCTGGAACGACCGGTTGGTGACGCTGCCTTGAGGGGGTGGCTCCTCGTAGCCTCGTTGTCTCTGGTGCTGGCGGCACCGGCTGCGGCCGAAGTCTTTGTATTGGGCAACACCCAAACCGGGCATGTGGTGATCCGTGGCAACACGCCCGATGCCGGGCTGGATGCCAACAGGGAGGCCAAGGGCATCCGTGATACGGGGTGGACCATGTTGTTCGGGGATGATGCCCCAGGATGGGGCGCCGTCTCCTGCGTGAAGCACGCAGGCGGTGTGCAGTTCTCGCTGGCGAGCGGGCATGCGACGGAACTCGAGGCTGTCAAACTGGCGCGGGCCGGTGCTGAAAAGATCCAGAAGCAGACTGGCGGCTCGATCATGTTCCTGTGTGCGCCGCGCTGGAACAACCGGGGGCAGGCCATTGCCTTTGGCTCCGATGGTCTGCCGGATGAGGCTGGTGCCCGGAAGCCGAGTGTTGTCGATCAGGCCATCGGGAAGACCCGGGCGGTCATCTTGCAGCAGACCAGATCTTCGGCGCCGCGCAAGGATTATCGGCGGGACTGCCTGCCGCCACCCGAGGCGGCAAGAGCCGAGCTTGCGCCGCTCGCGCAGGGCGTGATGCAGCCCAAGGACAAGCGACCGCCGGCGCAGATGTGGAAGCCTGCCGGCTGGTGCCCGCCGAGCAGCGACAAGGTTGCGATCGGGAAGCGCGGCTAGGGCGGGGCCACGCTATTTTGGTTCTCATGCCTGTTATATCAAACCTATCTGGCACTTTTTGATTGACAAGCGCCACGCTGTTCTGTAGAGATTGGGCATGCTTCAGAAATCCGCCGAAAGAGAGCGGCTCGGGACGGCTGGGTAACGCCAGCGGTTCGGGGCGGCGCCGGCTGGCAGGGTTTTGGGGTGCCTTGATCAACCCAGCGCAGGAGGTGGCCGATGACGATGCCGAATTGGCAATGGCAGCTCCGGCACCGCCGGGCGTTCATCTCCTGCCTGGCGGAAACCGGGGACCCTTCCGCAGCGGCGGCGGCGGTGGGCCGGCCGACAGACCAGGCTTATCGGCTGCGGCATACGGACATGGCCTTTGCCGCCGAGTGGGAGCGGGCGGTTGCCATCGCCTGGGAGCAGGTGGAGGCGCGGGTGCTCGTGGGCCTGCTGAAAGCGGCGGCGGTGACGGCGGAGGACACCACGGGCAAGCTGATTGACCATCGCATGGCGCTGGCGCTGCTGCAGCGCCGGGATGCGCCGCAGCGGGCGGGTGCTGGCGCTGGTGCCGGCAGCGGCGGCAGGGCGGCGGCGCGGCGGCCGGATGCGCTGGGCGTGGAGCGGCTGCGGGCCGAGATTCGCGCCCTGGCCGGGCCGTTGCCGGTGGAGCAGGCGCGCGCCTGACGCGGCCTGACGCCGCCTGCCTCGGCCGGGGGCGGGCCTGACCTGAAATCCAACTGAAAGGCGCCCGGAGCATGGCCGACGCTGGGGATGACGCACGGCTGCACGCTTCCATCGCGCAGCTGTGGAGTGCGCTGGGGCGCGAGGCGCGCGTTGCAATCGTGAACCGATTTGGTGTGGATGCCGTGGTGGAGGCGTTGACCGGCGCCGGCACGCTGCGGCCGCCGCAGATGGCGCCGGCGGGGGATTGGTCCATCTGGGCGATCCTGGCCGGGCGCGGCTTTGGCAAGACGCTGGCCGGGGCGGAATGGGTGCATGGGCTGGCGGCGGAGGGCGGCAAGCGCTTTGCGCTGGTGGGGCCGAGCCTGGAGAGCGCCCGCGCCGTGATGGTGGAGGGCGAATCCGGCTTGCTGGCGCGGCTGCCGCCCGGCGGGGACGTGACCTTTGTGCCGAGCCTGCGGCAGATCAACTGGGCCAATGGCTCCCGCGCCCGGCTCTACTCCGGCGGGGACCCGGACAGCCTGCGCGGCGGGCAGTTCGATTATGCCTGGGGGGACGAATTTGCCCATTGGCCGCGCGCCGAGACCACGCTGACCAACCTGCGCATGGCGACCCGGCTGGGGCCGCAGCCGCGCCTGCTGCTGACCACGACGCCGCTGCCGCACGAGTGGCTGAAGGCGCTGCTGGAGGAGCCGGGCGTGGTGGTGACGCGCGGCCGGATGCGGGACAACCGCGCCAACCTGCCGCGTGGCTTCATCGAGACGCTGGAGGCGCGCTACGGCGGCAGCGCCCTGGGCCGGCAGGAGCTGGACGGCGAGATTGTGAGCGACCTGACCGGCGCGCTGTGGGACCGCGAGCTGCTGGAGCGGCAGCGGCGCGCGGCGCCCGCCATGGGCCGCGTGGTGATCGGCGTGGACCCGCCGGCGGGCGGCGCGGCGGGCGTGTGCGGCATTGTGGTCGCCGGGCTGGGGGCGGATGGCTTTGGCTATGTTCTCGCCGATGCCAGCGTGGCCGGCGTGCGGCCGGAAAGCTGGGCGCGCGCCGTGGTGGCCGCGGCAGACTATTGGCAGGCCGACCGGGTGATCGCCGAGGTGAACAACGGCGGGGACATGGTGACAGCGCTGCTCAAATCCGTGGATTGCAACCTGCCGGTGCGGCCGGTGCGCGCTGCCAAGGGCAAGGTGGCGCGGGCCGAGCCAGTGGCGAGCCTCTATGGTGAGGGCCGGGTGTTCCATGCCGGGGGCTTTGCGCTGCTGGAGGACCAGCTGTGCGGGCTGATGGCCAGCGGCATCTATGCCGGGCCGGGCCGCTCGCCGGACAGGGCGGATGCGCTGGTGTGGGCGCTGACGGCACTGATGCTGGGCGAGCGGGCGGGCAAGCCGGCGGTTCGGGAACTGTAATTTCTGGCCCTGGGGCCGGACTTTCATCAACGGGAGATGCGCATGAAACTGCCATTCTGGCGGACCAAGAGCCGTGCGACCGCCAACCGCGTGCCAAGCTGGGCGACGCCGTGGAGCAGCGGCGTGCCGGGCGAGGGGCTGGCCCCGCGCAGCTATGAGGCGCAGGTGAAGGCGGCCTACCTCACCAATCCGGTTGCCGCGCGCGCCGTGCGCCTGGTGAGCGAGAGCATTGCCGGGGCGCCGCTGGTTGCCTCGCCGCCGGGGCATCCGGCGCTGGCGCTGCTGGCCAGCTGCGGGCTGGATGCCTCCGGGCCTTCATTGCTCGAGACGCTGGCGGCGCAGCTGATGCTGCACGGCAATGCCTATGTGGAAGTCGCCACCGGGCCGGATGGCCTGCCGGCGGCGATGTTCGCGCTGCGGCCCGAACGGGTGACGGTGGAGGTGGATTCACGCGGCTGGCCAACGGGCTATCTCTACCGCGCCGGGGAGGCCGTGACGCGCTACCCGGCCGAGACGGTGGGGGACAGGGCCGGGCTGCTGCACATCCGTGGCTACCACCCGCTCGATGATCATTATGGGCTCGGCTGCCTGGGCGCGGCGGCCGGGGCCGTGGAGGCGCACAACGCCTCGGCGCGCTGGAACAAGGCGCTGCTGGATAACGCCGCCCGGCCCTCCGGCGCGCTGGTGTACCAGCCGGGTGATGGATCGGCGCTGTCCCCCGAGCAATATGAGCGGCTGCGGGCCGAGATGGAGGCCGGCTTTTCGGGCGCCGCCAACGCCGGGCGGCCGATGCTGCTGGAGGGCGGGCTGAGCTGGACGCCGATGGCGCTGACTCCGGCGGAGATGGACTTTGCGCGGGTGCGGGACACGGCGGCGCGCGAGATCGCGCTGGCCTTTGGCGTGCCGCCGATGCTGCTCGGCATGCCGGGGGACACGACCTACGCCAACTACAAGGAGGCGAACCTGGCGCTGTGGCGGCTGACGCTGCTGCCGCTGGCCAAGCGCATCCTGGAGGCGCTCTCGGCGCACCTGCGCAACTGGTGGCCGGAGCTGGTGATTGCCGTGGACCGGGATGCGCTGCCGGCGCTCTCGGAGGACCGGGCGCGGCTCTGGGCGCAGGTGACGGCGGCCAGCTTCCTCACCGATCTGGAGAAGCGGGCGATGCTCGGGCTGGAGGCCGGCCGATGACGGCGATGCTGGAAGGGCTGGTCGCCCAGGCCGAAGCCGAGGGCGCGGCACGGGTGACGCTGCGGGCGCTGGTGGAGGAGGCCAGCGAAGTGGGCGCGGCACGGGCGCTGCGCACGCTGGGCCTGCTCGATGACAAGGCGGGGCCGGACATCATCGAGCTGCGCCAGCTCATCCAGGGCTGGCGGGATGCCAAGAAGTCCGCGCTCTCCGCCGCCCTGGCCTGGGCGGTGCGAACCATAGTGGCACTGTTCCTGTTTGGGCTGGCCTTCAAGCTCGGGCTGATCGATCGGGTGAGGGGCTAGCCATGCAGGATGTGCGGATTGCCGGCTATGCCAGCGTGTTCGGCGTGCCGGACAATGGTGGGGACGTGGTGCTGCCGGGCGCTTTCGAGGTGCTGGCCGCCCGCGTGCCGCTGCTCTGGCAGCATGACACCAAGGAACCGGTGGGGTTCGTGGAGCAGATGCGCGAGGATGCGCGTGGGCTGCGCGTGGTGGCGCGGGTGGTGGCCAGCGGGCGCGGCGAGCAAGCGGCGCAGCTGCTGCGGGCCGGCGCCATCGATGGGCTGTCCTTCGGCTATCGGGTCAAATCCGCCCGGCCGGACCGCGTGCGCGGCCTGCGGCAGCTGATCAAGCTCGACCTCATCGAGGTGTCTTTGGTGACTTTTCCGATGCAGCCGCTGGCGCGGGTGCTGGGCTTTTCAATGGTGGCAGAGGAGACGACGAATGACCTATGAGACCAAGGCCGACGCGCTGGACGCCGTGTTCGAGACGGCAGCGCCCGAGAGCGGCGCCGAGCTGGGCGCATTGCGCGCCGAGATGGCACGGCTCACCAATCTGGTTGTCTCGCGCGGGGTGGAGCGCCCGGCGCTGGCCGGTGTGAAGGCGGCTGAGCCCGGCTCTGTCGTGGGCTACCTCCGCAAGGGCCTCGCCGGCCCGGACGAGGTGAAGGCCGCCAGCATCGGCGTTGGCCCCAAGGGCGGCGTTGCGGTGCCGGTGGAGATCGACGCGGTGATCGACCGGGTGTTGCGCGCTGCCTCGCCGATCCGCGCCATCGCCCAGGTCGTGGAGGTCGGCTCGGCGAACTATCGCAAGCTCATCACCACCACCGGCGTTGTGTCCGGCTGGGTGAGCGAAACCGCCGCCCGCGCCGAGACGGATACGCCGGACTTTGCCGAGATCGCCCCGCCGATGGGCGAGCTCTATGCCAATCCGGCCGCCAGCCAGGCGATGCTCGATGATGCGATGTTCAATGTCGAGACCTGGCTCGGCGAGGAGATCGGCCGCGAGTTCGCCCGCGCCGAGGGCGTGGCGTTTGTGAGCGGCGATGGCATCAACAAGCCGCGCGGCTTCCTCACCGGCGCCAACAGCGCGCTGGGGGATGCCACGCGGCCGTTCGGCACGCTGCAGTTCGTAACTTCCGGTGCTGCCGGGGCGTTTGCCGCCAGCAACCCGCAGGACAGACTGATCGACCTCGTCCACAGCCTCGCCGCGCCCTATCGCCAGGGTGCCAGCTGGGTGATGAACGCGGCGACGCTCGCCAGGGTGCGCAAGATGAAGGATGCCGACGGCGCCTTCCTCTGGCAGCCGGCGCTGGCCGCCGACCAGCCGGCGACGCTGCTCGGCTATCCGGTGATCGAGGCCGACGCCATGCCCGATGTCGCGGCGGACAGCCTGTCGATCGCGTTCGGCAACTTTGAGGCCGGCTATCTGGTGGCGCAGCGCCGCGAGACGGTGGTGCTGCGCGATCCCTTCTCCAACAAGCCGTTCGTGCACTTTTACGCCACCAAGCGGGTGGGCGGCGCTGTCATCGACAGCCGGGCGATCAAGCTGATGAAGTTCAGCCTGTAGCGCCTGATGCCGGCGGCGGCGCTCCCGCTGCCGCCGGCACTTTTTCCGAGCTGATTTTATCCCTGACTTCCGGGCCATGCGCCGCGGGAGCCAAACCCGATGAGGCGTTGCCATGGCCATTACCGCAGCACAGGTGGAGGCGAACGGCTGGGTCTTGCGGCTGACATTCAGCGGCACACCCGGCACCTTCTCCAGCTACACGCTCGATCCGGATGGCGCGCCGCGCCTCGTGCTGGCCTCCAGCCACGCCGGTTTTGTCAAATCCGCCGGCACCGCCGTTGCCGGCACGCTGGCCCGCTCGCTCATCGGCACCAAGCCGCTGCGCCTGCCGGTTAACCCGGCGGATCCGAACACCCCGGTGCTCGATGAGACGGACCTTGGCGGCGGCCTGGTGCAGGTACGGATCGCGCTGTCCGAGCATATCTACGCCACGGAGTCCGGCCTCGGCCTGACGGTGCTGGCCGGCTGGCGGGATGGCGAGGGCGCTGCCAGCGGCCTTGCAGTCGTGAACAGCAGCACGCTCGATGCGCCGGTGCCGATCATGCGCTGGGCGTTGCTGCCGGAGCGCAATGCGCCGGCGATGTTCCGCCTGTCGCTCATCGTCGCCAGCCAGCATCCGCTTGGCCTGGAGCCGGTGGCCGGGGTGAAGTTCACCGCCACGGACGGCGCCACGGTCAAGACCGTCTGGGCGACCGAGCAGGGCACGGATGACACTTATGGGGATGGGCTGCGCTGCTACACCGCGCTGATCGACCCCACCACCGCAACAGCGCTCACCGCCGGCATCCTGCGCTGCGATGCCGAGGTTTACCCCTGGCTCGGGGCGATGCGCTCGACAGACCCGACAGGCGCACGCTCCATGGTGGACGTTGCCAGCTTCGGCACCGGCGGCGCCGGCGGGCAGATGAACAGCACGGCGCAGAGCCCCACCGTGGTGGTGCATGATCCGGCCGGTACGCTGTTTGGCGAGCGCTGGCTGTTCGTGGACCCGGCCGGCACGGCCATTGCCTCCGCGGCGATGGTCAAGGTCAGCCTGGCCGAGGCGCGGGCGCTGCCGCAGGCCGAGCGCCCGGCGAACATCAAGTGCGTCATGCAGGCGCTCTACCTGGCCAACCGCACCCGCGCCGCTGCCAATGGCCAGGCCAGCCAGACCCGCTCTGCCGAAAACGCCAATGTGGTGCTTGCCGCCGGAGTCCATGCCTTTGATGGCACCACAGTCACGTCGGGTGTCAGCACCGGGGTCGCGCCGATGCGGATCCTGGGTGATCCGCAGGATGCCAACCCCAGGGCCAATTGCATCATCCGCTCCGGCACGGCCAATCCCGCCGGCTGGCAGGGCATCAACCGCCTGCACTTCTCGAACCTCACATTCGAGATCGGGCAGGTGGCGGCGGTGCTCGGTGTGCGCTGCTGCTCGTTCGAGAACATCAGCATCAAGGGCAAGCCCGGCTTCACCACCAACAATGTCGCGTTTCATGGTTCGCAGCCGGCCACCGGCCGCTGGAACTTCGCCGCCGCCGGCATCAGCTTCACCCAATATGGCGGGGATATCGGGCAAAGCCTCAATGATCGCTTCAGCCTGGTGCGTGCCGCCATTGGCAGCCGGGCCTATGGCTGCATCACGCTGCTGACGTCGCGCTGGGTCTCTGATTCCGGCCTGGCTGCCGATGCCACCAACGCCACGGCGGTTCGCGGCTTCATCGCCACCAGCGATGCCGACGGCTGTTCGGACACGGTGGTGGCCTATTGCGACCTGCGGGCCTGCCGGCAGCGGGCCTGGACGCCGCCGCAGATCAGCAGCGCCGCATCGGGCGAAACCATCGCCGGCGTGGCCGTGGCGGCCATCCGCCGCCAGGCCTTCCTGCACAACATCGTGGAGCGGTTCGGCAACAGCGCGACGCCGCTGTTCGCGCTGGGGGAAGGCAGCCACCTGATGATGCGGGACAACATCATCGAGGGGAACACGATTGCCGGCGAGCGCTGCAACTTCTTCTACAATGATCCGGGCAGTGCCACGCTGAACAGCGAGGCCTTCCGCAACCGGGTGGCGGGCAACCTGTTTGCCGCCCATGCCAACAAGCATGACAGCTTCTTCAGCGGCACCTACGGTTATCGCCCACACCTGATCGGGGCCTGGTCGAGCCTGTATGGCGTCAACTGGTCCGGCAATGCCGATCTGAGGTCCAACGGCGTCAATGCCGGGGATTTCCGTAACGAATATTATGGCCGGAACAGCCTGCAATCCACCACGGCGCTGGATGGTGACGGAATCTGGACCGCCGATGCCAGCTTCAGCGGCAGCAACACCGGCTATGGCAACTATGCGCTGCTGGCCGGCACGGTGGCCGAGGGCCGCATCCTCACCGGCAATGGTGACCGGGACTGGAGCGGCGCGCCGCGCAGCATCGGCGGCTCGGCAGGTGCCTTCCAGCTCGGCGGCGGCCCGGCCGCGGCATCGCTGGCCCCGGCCGGGAGCCTGCACGGCCAGGCCGCCACGGCGAGCCTGCTGGGCCTGGTGCTGGCGCTGGTGCCCGATGGCGCCGCCGTGATGCTGTTCACCACGGCGGCGCAGCTGCAGCTGCAAGGCACGCTGGCACCGGCCTCGGCCACCAGCACGCTCTCGGGCGCCGGGCCGGATGTGAGCGGCAGCGAGACGCTGCTGCTGCCCGGTGATCTCATCAACCCCTTTGGCAACACGCCGGTGCTGGTCTTCCCCAGCGGCGGGACGGTGCCGGTGCGCACGCTGCGGATCGGGCCGGACCCGCGCAGCCTCGGCGCCTGAGCCGCAGGCTACCCCCCGAGTTCAACACCCGAGTTCAACCCCCCGACGGACTGGAGAACTGACATGGCAAAGTTTGCAAGCAATGACGTCCTTGATGGCAGCCTCGACATCATCACCACCGCCACCCGGCTGGTGGCGCTGAGCGGCCAGCCCGCCACCTTCGCCGGTGCCAACAGCGCCAAGCTCGCCGAGGCGACGCTGGCGGGCGGGGACTTCAGCATCGGCGCCGGGGACATCTCGGGCCGCAAGGTGGTGATTGCCGCCAAGGCCGGGCTCCCGGTGATTTCCGCTGGCACGGCCGACCATGTTGCGCTGCTCGATACGGTCAATTCGCGGCTGCTCTACGTCACCACCTGCCCGGCGCAGGCGCTGGCCAGCGGCGGCACCGTGAGCATCGCCAGCTGGAACGTCGAGATCGGCGCGCCGGCCTGAGGCCTGGGGCGGCAGGGCGGGGCGGCGACGCCTCGCCCTGCCGGCATCGGTGGCCAGGCTGGGCTGGCCGCCGATCGCGGACAACAGAAAGGACAGGATCTGTGGCGATCTTTCTCAAGGATCCGGAGGCGACCCTCGACTATGCGGTCGATTGGTCGGCCGGCTATCTCGACGGGCAGACGATCAGCACTTCGGCCTGGGCCGTGGCGCCGCTGGCCGCCGATGGCGTGGCGGTTGCCAGCCAGCTGATCGATGGCGGGCGCACCGTGGCGCTGCTGGCGGGCGGACGCCCCGGCGAAACCTACCGGATCACCAACAGCGTGACGCTTTCGGATGGCCGGAGCGATGAGCGCATCCTGCTGCTGCGCGTGGAGGACAGATAATGGCGAGCGACAATGGCGCGCTGGCTGTGAGCCTGGCCGAGTGCAAGGCCTATCTCCGGCTGGAGCGGGATGATGAGGATGCGCTGCTCGCCGGCTTTGTCCGCACCGCGATGGCGCTGTGCGAGGCCTTTACCGGGCAATGGCTGATGGTGCGGGCCAGCGAGCAGCGGCTGGCCTGTGACGCCGGCTGGCAGCGGCTGCAGGCGCTGCCGGTGGTGGCGATTTCGGGCGTGACCAGCGCCGGGGCGCCACTGGCCGGTGAGGCCTATGAGACGGACATCGATCTTGCCGGCTGCGGCTGGGTGCGGCTGCTGGCGCCAGCCGGGCTTGAAGCGCCGCTGGTGCAATTCCGCGCCGGGCTGGCCGTCGATTGGAATGGCGTGCCCGAGCCGCTGCGGCAGGGGCTGGTGCGGCTGGTGGCGCATCTCTTCACCCATCGTGATGCTGCCGACGCCGGGCCGCCGCCGGCCGCCGTGGCGGCGATGTGGCGGCCCTGGCGACGGATGCGGCTGGGCTGAACAGCTGCTTGGCTGCGCAGGGGCATAATTCGAGGAGCCGGGCGATGGCGCATTTTGGTGACGATGAACTGGCCGGCGCGCTGGTGGAGCGCGTGGCGATAGAGGACTGGATTGCGGCGCGCGACGATGCCGGGCTGGACGCCGGGCATTGGGCCGCGCGCGGCGCGGCCTTTGCGGCGGTGCTGCCCGATGGTGGTGGCGGCGGCGGCGAGGGCGAGGCGCGGCGGTCCCGGCGGCGCTGGCGGGTGGTGCTGCGCGCGCCGGCGGCTGTGGGGCTGGCCTCGCGGCTGGTGTGGCAGGGGCAGTATCTCGCCGTGCTGGCCGTGGAGAGCGACCCGCGCCGGCGGGACCGGGTGGTGCTGCGCTGCGAGGCGCGTGAAGCATGAGCGGCGCGAACCTGTTGGCTGGGCTGGCCTTAGCGGGCGAGGCCGCGGCGGGCCGGGCGAAGGCGGCAGCAGGCGGGCGCCTGGCCGAGCGGCTGGCGGCAGCGTTTCCCGAGGTGGAGGTTGTGCCGGAGCCGGAGGCGCTGGTGCTGCGGGCGCCGGGGCTGCGGGCGCGGGCCTTTGGCAGCCGGCGGCGCGCGGCGGACCCGCGCCTGATGGGGCTGGCGGCGCAGTTTGCGAGAGGAGACGGAGCATGAGCGCAAGCCTTGCCGTGCAGCGGCTGCTGGCGGCGGCGCTGGCCGGCGTGCCGGGCGTGACCGGCGTGTTCGATGGCCCGCCGGTGGATGCCGCACCGCCTTACCTGGTGATCGGCGGTGATGTGATGACCGACTGGAGCACCAAGACGGAGACCGGCCGCGAGCATCTGCTGCGCGTGAGCGTGTGGGATGCCGGGCCGGGCCTGGCGCGGGTGAAGCCGCTGATGGCGGCGGTGGAGGCGGCGGTCTCGGCGCTCTCCGGCAGCAGCGGCGGCCAGCGTGTGGTTTCGGCGCGGTTCGTGCGGGCGCTGGTGCTCGGCGAGCCGGATGGCTGGACGCAGGGGCTGATGGAATTCCGGGTGAGAAGCCTGGCGGACGAAGCTTGAACCGAAAGGGTTAGATCATGGCGATGGAAAAGGGCAGTGCCTTCCTCCTCAAGGTGGGCAATGGCGGCGCGCCGCTGCTGTTCACCACGGTGGCCGGGCTGCGCACGACGCAGATGACGGTGAACGCCGAGACCGTGGTGGTGACCAACCAGGGCTCGGCGGGCTGGCGCGAGCTGCTCTCCGGGGCCGGCGTGCGCTCGGTTTCGCTGAGCGGCTCCGGGGTGTTCACCGGCTCGGTGGCAGAGGCGCGGCTCAAGGCCAATGCGCTGGCCGGGCAGATCGATGATTATCAGGTGAGCTTCGAGAGCGGCGAGACGGTGACGGGCAAGTTCCTCATTACGCGACTGGATTATGCCGGGGATTTCAATGGCGAGCGCACCTACACGCTGGCGCTGGAAAGCTCGGGCGCCGTGGTGACGGCATGAGCGCCAACGCCGCGCGTGGTGAGGCCGAGCTGGTGCTGGGTGGGCAGACGCTGCGGCTGCGGCCGAGCTTTGCCGCGCTGGTGGCGGCGGAGGCGGAGCTGGGGCCGCTGTTTGCGCTGGTGGAGCGCGCTGCCGCCGGCGGGCTCACCCTCGCCGAAATGGCGGGGCTGATGTGGCACTGCCGGGATGGCGCGCCGGCCGGGCTGACGCGCGAGGCGTTTTCGGAAGCGCTGGTGGCCGGCGGGCTGGCGGCGGCAACCCCTGCGCTGCGCGTGCTGCTCGGCCAGGTGCTGGCGGGGCGATGATGTTCGTGGCGGCGGCGCGGCGGGCGGCGCGGGTCGCCGCCGCCGTGCTGGGCTGGCGGCCGGACGAGTTCTGGGCGGCGACGCCCGAGGACCTGCGCACCGCCCTGGGGCTGGATGCGGATGAGGCCGGCACGCCGGCCGACGGCGTGATGCTCAAGCGGCTGATGGAGGCTTTTCCCGATGACAGGTGATGCAGGCGAGCTCGACACGCTGGTGATCCGCGTGAGGGCCGATACCAGCGGCTTCATGGCCGGGGTGGGTGATATCCGCCGCGAGCTGGATGGCCCGCTTTCCGATGGGGTGGACCGTGCCGGCGGCAGCATCGAGCGGGCGCTGGCGCGCGCTGCGGTAAGCGGCAAGTTCGGCTTTGAGGATCTGCGGCGGGTGGCGCTGCGGGCGCTCGCCGATATTGCGGCGGGCGCGCTGCGGACGGACCTTGGCGGGCTGGCGGGCGGCGGCGGTGCGCTTGGCCTGCTGGCGGGCGCGGTGGGCGGGCTGTTCGGCGGCGCGCCGGGCCGGGCCACCGGCGGCTCGGTGAGCGCCGGCCGGCCCTATATGGTCGGCGAGCGCGGGCCGGAGCTGTTCGTGCCGGCAGCGGCCGGGCGGGTGGAGACCGGCGGCGGCGCGCGCAGCATCGCCGTGACAGTGAATGTCGCGGCGCCGCGCGAGGCCTCGCCGGCGCTGATGGCGCAAACCGGCAACCAGGTGGCGCGCGCCGTGCGCCAGGCGCTGGCAAGGGCTGGCGCATGATCCGGCATTGGCTGGCGACACAGGCGGACCAGCAGCGCCGCAGCTGGATCAAGCGCTTCGACCCGCGCTACTGGACGGTGGATTTTCCGCGCCCGATGATGGCGGCGGTGACGACCAGCGGCGCCGATACGCTGGTGATCGATGCCGTGTTCGTGCGCCGCAACGATCTGGCCGGGCTGATCTGGGAGTCGGTCGATCGCTGGAGCCACCCGCTGCTCGCGCTGGAGCCGGCGCGGGATTATCGCGGCACGGTGCTGGCCTTCCGCTGGCAATCGACCGGCGGGGTGCTGCCACTCGACGGGGTCAACGGCCCGGTGCTGACCATCGAGGGACGGGATGCCGCCGGCACGCCGCGCAGCTGGTATGTGCGGCTGTGGAACTACGCCACCGGCGCACCTGCTGACGCCGAGGTGATGCTGGATTTCGATGCGCTGTCGGGCGGCTATTTGCTCCCCGCCGAGGCTGACCCGGTGTGGGCGGGGGACATTGACCGAATGTTCATCTCGCTGGTCGCCAATGGCTTTAACGGCAGCAGCGCGCCGCTGCCCGCCCCGGTGGAGGGCCGGGTGACGATCAGCGCCATCCGCGCCGACGGGCCTGGCTCGATGATCGAGGCCGGCGATGCCTTTGTGCCGCCGCACCGGCTGCACATCGCGGGTGGCTATGACGACAGCTACAACCAGACGCCGGAGCGGCTGCTGGAAGCCGCCTTCGCGCTAGGCTACCGGGGCTCGCTGTTGCACTATGTCGGCATGAGCCACTTTCCCGGCTTGCGCTGGGATGCGGCAGCCGGGGCCTATCTGGCGGACCCGGCCGTGCCGATCTGCGGTCCGGCGCTGGCCTGGCACCGGGATTTCCTGGCGCGGGCCAGGGCGCTCGGCTTTGCGCCGATCCTCTCCCTGTCGTTCGAGCTGCTCGATGAGAATTGCCCGGCAGGCTGGGCGCAGCGCACCGCCGCCGGCGCGCGGGCGCAGACCGGCTATGTGCCGCCCTCGACGCTGCTCTCACCGGCCAGCGCCGCCGCCATGGCGTGGTTGCAGGCGGCGGGCAGGGGCTTTGTTTCGCTGGCAACCGAGGCCGGTGTCGCGCCGCGTTTTCAGGTTGGCGAGCCATGGTGGTGGGTTGGGGCGGATTGGCAACCGTGCCTGTATGACGCTGCCACCGTGGCAGCCTATGCGGCGGAGACGGGCCTTGCCGCGCCGCCAATCCACGATGTTCGCCTCGTCAGCACGGCCGGCGAGCGGGACTATCTGGATTGGTGCGGCGGGCTGCTTGGGCAGGCGACGCTGGCGCTCCGCGATGCCGTGCTGGCGCAGGCGCCCGACGCCGAGACACTGCTGCTGTTCTATGCTCCGCAGGTGCTCGACAGCGCCGCGTCCGAGCTGGTCCGGGCCAATCTACCGCTGCAATGGGCCTATCCGGCGTATGATGTGCTCCAGCTTGAGGATTATGACTTTGTCACCTCGGGGGACTTTGGCGGCCAGGCCCGGGCGCGTGGCTTGGTGGCGGAGCGGCTCGGCTATGCGCTGGAAGACCAGCATTATCTCTCGGGCTTCGCGCGGGCGCCGCAGGATTGGCAGCCGATAGCCGAGGCGGCCCGCGCTGCAGTGGCGCGCGGCGTGCCCGAGATTTTCCTCTGGGCCTGGCCGCAAGTGGCGCGCGATGGCTTCACGACCTTTGAAATTGCCGATGACGGGGAGAGTGATGTGGCGGCTTTTCATGATGTGCTGTTCCCCCTGCAACCCGGCTATGGCGCTGCCGGCGGCCCGCAATTCTCCACCCAGGTGGTGGTGACAGGCTCCGGCCATGAGCAGCGCAACAGCCAATGGGGTGATGCACGGCAATATTACGACGCCGGCGTCGGCATTCGCTCGGAGAGCGATCTCTCCCTGCTCATCGGCTTTTTCCGCGCCCGGCGCGGCCAGGCCCATGGCTTCCGCTTCAATGACCCGCTGGATGGCAGCTCGGCCCAGCCCGGCCTGGCGCCTGCCGCCACAGACCAGATGCTGGGCACCGGCGATGGCGGCCAGACGCGCTTTGCGCTGGTCAAGGCCTATGGCGAGCCGGATGAGCGGCAACTGCGGCGCATCACCCGGCCGGTCGCCGCCTCGGTGCTGGTGGCGGAGGATGGCGTGCCCCGGCTCTCCGGTTGGAGCCTCGGCGATGGCGGCTTCATCGATTTCGAGACAGCGCCGCTGGCCGGCGCTGTCATCACTGCGGGCTTTCGCTTCGATGTGCCGGTGCGCTTTGCGGCGGACCGGATCGATGTGTCCATCGCCGGCTGGCGCGCCGGGGAGCTGCCGTCCGTGCCACTGGTTGAAGTGCGGGAGGCCTGAGCCATGGTCGATCTGCAAGCCGGCCTTGGCGAGCGCCTCCAGGCCGAGGTGACGACGCTGGCGATGTGCTGGCGCGTGGTGCGCCGGGATGGTGTCGGCCTCGGTTTCACCACCCATGACCGGCCGCTGGTTATCGCCGGCATGGCCTATGAAAGCGCACCGGGGATGACACCGTCCGCCGTGGTCATCAATGACGATATCGAGGTGGATACCATGGAGGTGGAGGGTGCGCTCAGCGCCGATGCCATCTCGGCGGCGGACTTGGCCGAGGGCCGCTATGATGGCGCCGGTGTCCGCCTGTTCATGGTGGATTGGCAGGCGCCCGATGCGGCGGCGCACGTGCTGGTGACTGGCAGGCTGGGCACGGTTGCGGCCGGCAGCGGCGCCGATGCAGGCTTCACCGCCACGCTCCGCGGGCCGACAGCGGTGCTCGCGGCAACGGCGATCGAGACCTATTCGCCGGAATGCCGCGCCGAGCTGGGGGACCATCGCTGCCGCGTCGCCATGCGCGGGCGGACGTTGCGCGCGCTGGTCGGCAGCAGCGATGGCGGGAGCATCGGCGTGCTGGATATGACTGAAGCCGGCGCTGTGGATTATTCTCAGGGCCGGCTGCGGGTTCTGGCTGGCCCGGCTGCCGGGCTGGAGCGCCGGATTATCGGCGCCGAGGCCGGGCGGCTGCTGCTCGATGAGCCGCTGTCGCTCGCCTCCGGCACGGCAATCGAACTGCGCGAGGGCTGTGACAAGCGCTTCGCCACCTGCATGGGTCGCTTTGCCAACGCCTTGAATTTTCGCGGCGAACCGCATGTGCCGGGCGGTGACCTGCTCACCCGCTTTGCCGGGCTCTGACAGCCGGAAGGACAGACCATGGATGTATGGGCAGAAGCTGCCGGCATGGCCGGCGGGCTGGGCGAGGTTGTGCGCATTGCGCCGCTGTGGCCGGCGATCGTCGCTGCGGCGCGCGGCTGTGTTGGGACGCGCTTCCGGCCCCAGGGGCGGGTGGCGAGGGTTGGCCTCGATTGTGTCGGCGTTGTGCTCATCGCCGCCCGGGCGGCGGGTGTGCGCGCGCTGCGTGTGCCGGCCTACACGCTTGGCGGCGAGCATGATGCCGCGCTTGCTGCCGGGCTGGCCGCGGCTGGCTGCCGGCGCGTGGCAGCGCCGAAGGATGGTGATGTGCTGGTCATCGCGCCCTCGGCGCGCCAACGGCACCTCGCCATCGTCACGCCGGCAGGCGTTGTCCATGCTCATGCCGGGCTCGGGCGCGTGGTGGAGGGGCCACGGGACGGGGATTGGGCGGTCCTCTCCGCCTGGCGCTTGCCGGGAGCACGCTGACCATGGCCACGATCATTCTGGGAACGGTTGGCCGTGTGTTCGGTGGGCCGATTGGCGGCATCCTTGGCACGGCTGTCGGCGGTTTTGTCGATCGCTCGGTGTTCGGTGGCGGCGGCCGTGATGCCGGGCGGATCAGCAACCTTGCGGTGCAGAGCGCGGCCTATGGCGAGCCGATCCCGGCGATCATCGGCCGCATCCGCGCGGCGGGAAACCTGATCTGGACCAGTGGGATCGTAGAAAGCACCAGCGCCGGCGGCGGCAAGAGCAGCGGCAGCGGAACCAGCTACAGCTATTCGGCGTCCTTCGCGGTGGGCCTCTCGGCGCTGCCCATCGCGGCGGTGGGCCGCATCTGGGCAGACGGCAAGCTGATCCGGGATGCCGGGGGCAGTTTCCTCTCGCCGATCACGATGCGGCTTCATGGCGGCTCGGAAGGCCAGGCGGTCGATCCGCTGGTCGCGGCGGCTGAAGGCCTGGCGGGAGCGCCGGCCTATCGTGGCCTCGCCTATGCGGTGTTCGAGGATCTGCCGCTGGCCGATTATGGCAATCGCATCCCCAACCTGACCTTCGAGATCAGCAGCGCGCATGACGTGGCGGCGGCTGGCCTTGATATCGGCATCGCCATCACGGTGCTGGGCGGGATGGTGCCACGCACCGGGCTGGCGGTCACCGGTAGCTTTCCCGCCATTACGGGGCATTTTGCCGGGCGTGCCGGCAGCCTGGCGGAGGCATTGGCGCCGCTGCTGGCCATCTGCGATGCCGGCATCCGGCTCTCGTCGGGCGTCATGACGGTGCAGGGAGAGGGCGGGGCGCCCTTCACGCTGCCGGCCGGCGATGCGCAGGCGCATGCGCCCGGCAGCACTGCTGCCAATGATCGGCAGCAGCTGACCGGGCGCGAGCAGCTGGCGGATATCGTCGAGCTGGGCTTTTACGATACCAGCCGGGACTATCAGCCGGGCCTGCAGCGGGCGCGGCGCGGTGAAGGCACGCGGCTGGACCAGCGGGCGGTGGCCTGCGCCATGTCTCCCGAGGCTGCCAAGGCCATGGCCGCGACGATGCTGGCGCAGTCCCATGCCGGCAAGTTGCGTGCGACCCTGCGCCTGCCATGGCGCTACCTGCCCCTGGTGGCGGGCGAGACGCTGCGCACATCGGGCAGTGATGTCGTTTGGCGGGTGCGCGAGGCGCGCTTCGAGGGCTTTGTGGTGGCGCTGGATCTTGAGCGCCGGGCGTTGTCTGCCGGGATTGTCCAGCCGAGCGATGGTGGCCGGTCCCTTGCCCCTGACGAGTCGCCGGTCGGCATGACCGAGCTGCGGGTGTTCGAACTGCCGGGCCTCGCCGGCGTGGCGCCCGAGACGCCGCAGCTTCTGGTAACGGCGGCCGGCGCATCGCCCGGCTGGCGGCGCTGCGCCATCGAGATCAGCGATGATGGCGGGGCGAGCTATCATCTGGCGGGCATCATCGAGGCCGGGGCCGTGTTCGGCACGACTGTGTCCGCGCTTCCGAGCGGGACGGTGGCGGGGTGGGACGCGTTTTCGCAGGTGGAGATCAGCCTGCTCAATGAGCGGATGTGGCTGGAGAGCCGGCCCGATCTTGCGGTGTTGAATGGCGCCAACCTGGCCTTGATCGGGGATGAGCTGGTGCACTTCGGCGAGGCGGAAGCGCTGGCGCCGGGGCGGTTTCGCCTCAGGCGCTTGCTGCGCGGGCGGCGAGGCACCGAGGCGATGGTGGGGACGCACGGCATTGGCGAGCGCTTCGCCTTGCTTGGCCCGGCGGGGCTGCTGAAGCTCGACCTGCCGCTGGAGGCGCTGGGTCGCGGCTATCGGCTGCGGGCCGCCGGGGTGGCTGATGCGGCGGCGCCGGCCCTGGAACTCGGCATTGCCGGGCGGGTGCTGCGTCCGCTGGCGCCGGCGCAGCTGCGGCTGGCGATGGAGGGCGATGCGCTGGTGGCACGCTGGGTTCGGCGCAGCCGGAGTGGCTTTGCCTGGCTGGATTTTGCCGATGCGCCGATGGACGAGGTTAGCGAGGCCTATCGGGTCGAGGTTCGGATGGGTGGGCAACTGGTGCGCAGCGTCATGCTGGGTGCGCCGCTGTTCTCCTATTCCGCCGCCGAGCGCGCCGCAGATGGCGTCGGCGGGCTGGTGACGCTGTCCGTTGCGCAACTGAGCGCGGCTGTTGGCCCCGGCGATGCGGCGAACGCGCAATGGCAATTCTGAAACCGATGATCGGGAGCTGAGACATGGCTGAAACACTGAGGCATGCGCTGCCGCTGCTTGCGGCCGGGCAGGCGCAAAAGGAAATTACGCATAACGAGGCGTTGCTTGCCATTGATCGCAAGCTGCATCTCGGCGTGCTCTCCATGCAGGTGGCCGTGCCGCCGGCAGCGCCGACTGCTGGGGATGCCTATATCGTTCCCGCTGGCGCCCTGGGCGCCTGGGCGGGGCAATCCGGCCAGATCGCCAGCTTCGACGGCTTCGGCTGGCTGTTCTCTGCTCCGGTCAAGGGAACGCTGGCGCTGGTTCAGGATGCTGGCGTTTTCGCGTTCTTCGATGGGCTTTGGCGCGCCGATGGTTGGCCCGTTGCAAGCTTGCGCGTTGACGGTCGTTCCGTTCTCGCGGCGCCTGCCGTTTCCGTCGCTGTGCCGGAGGGTGGTGGCGTTGTTGACAGCGAGTGCCGGCAGGCAGTCGGCGCGCTTATTTCGGCACTGCTAGCCCAGGGCATCATTCTCTGAAACGGCGGCTCCCTGCCATTACAGAAAGGAGTGTTGCCGATTGGCAACATACGGAAGCATTACTTTCTTGCCTCGATAAGTGCCACTGGGGTAGAGGGATTTTGTCAGTTGCATTCAACTGCAAGTCCGAAAGGGGAGTATAATGCGCAAATTCGCTCTAGGGGTGGCTCTGGCCACCACAGCGCTCGCAGGCCCAGCGTTGGCCCGAGACAATAGCTGGTACATTGGCCTTGAGGCCGGTCCCAACCTTGTCCAGAGCGAAGCGTTCGACATCACCAGCGTTGCAGGCACGGTCACGACCGAAGGCTTCCGCAATCGCTATGAGATCGGCTTCGATGTTGGTGGCAACATCGGTTACGATTTCGGCCCGATCCGTGGTGAATTCGAAGTTGCCTACAAGCAGAACAGCCTCGACAGCGTGACCTTCGAGAAGGCCATTCCGGCCATTCCGCTGGCCAACGGCACGGGCGTTCCTGGCCTGCTCATCAACGACAATGCCCGCGGCAAGGTTCGCGTCCTGTCGTTCATGGCCAACCTGCTTGCTGATTTCGGCGGCAAGGACATGGACATCGGCGGCTTCGTTGGCGCTGGTGCCGGTGTTGCCCGCGTTCAGCAGTCCGACTTCGCGGTTGCCCAGACCGGCGGCGCTTTCATCAACGACAGCGACACCGGTTTCGCCTGGCAGGTCCTCGCCGGCGTGTACAAGCCGATCAGCAAGAACGTCGATATCGGCCTGAAGTATCGCTACTTCAACGCTGCCAATGTTGACACGTTCACGACCAACGGTCTGGCAACGTCGAGCAACTATCGCAGCCACAGCCTGCTCGCCACGCTGACCTACAACTTCTTCACCGAAGAGCCGGCTGCACCGCCTCCGCCGCCTCCTCCCCCGCCGCCGCCCCCGCCGCCAGCTCCGCTGCCGCCGTGCCCGCCGGCTGCTGTGACGCCTGGACCGTTCCTGGTGTTCTTCGATTGGGATCAGTCGCTGATCACCGCCGAAGCCGCCGCGATCCTCGATCGTTCGGTTGAGCAGTACATGGCCACTGGCCAGACCAGCGTTGCGCTTGCCGGCCACGCCGACAAGTCCGGCAAGGACGACTATAACGTCGCCCTTTCCCAGCGCCGTGCTGACGCCGTGAAGGCCTACATGGCTGGCAAGGGTGTTCCCGATGGCTCGATCGCCACGGAAGCATTCGGCGAGAGCCGTCCGCTGGTCGATACGGCCGATGGTGTTCGTGAACCGCAGAACCGCCGGGTGGAAATCACCTTCAGCGGCGCTCCGGCTCCTGTCACCGGTCCTTGCACCGCGCAGTAATCGATCCTTCACGGGATTGAGAAAATCAGGGCCGTCCCTTCGGGGGCGGCCCTTTTTTCATGCCTTCTGAAGATCGCAATGGCGCGAGCGTGCCAAGAGCCGATCAGGCCGGATCGCGGGCCTGCGGCAAGGGTGGTCTTTCGGGAATCAGGATGTTGGCGTGGCCGCCAAGCGGCTCAGATGGAGAGCGTTTCCATCGGCGGCAGCGCTATCGGGGTGACGGCGATCACCGCCAGCGCAGGGGACAGGGGGCGCTCGGCGAGTGACTCGCGGATTTCTCCATTGCGCACCAGGGCTGCCGAGCCGAGCCGGTTCTTCGGCACTGTCAGCATATCCCGGCCGACCCGCGCGGCGACTTCACAGAAGCTGTATTGGGCATCGAGGGTGGAATAGCTGTTGTAGGTTCGGGTGGTATACTGATCGAAGGCGTTGACGAAGCGCTTCCCATCGTAGCGCCGGAAGTGCGACTTCATCACATCCTGAGCCCGCATGAATTCGCCGGAATGATGGCGCAGCAGGTCATTGTAGTTCTTCACCGTCGCAAGGAATGGCGAGAACTGGCACTGCAGCGCGGCCACGTTGAGCGCCGCGCGAACGTTCCAGACGGCGTTGGCTTCAGCCTCGTCCTTGGTAACGGCGCGCAAGGCTACTGCCTTGGGCACCATGAAGCCGCCTGGCTTCTTCACCTGTGCCGCAGCCACGACGATGACTGGCTTCTTCACGACCGGCTTTGCAGCGACGGGCTTGCGCACGGGCTTTTTGACAGCGGCAGCCCCTGGGGCCGCGATAGCCAGAGCGATTGCTCCGATCAAAGTCGAGTGGATGACGAAACGCATTACAATTGGCCTCGAACCAGACGCGACACAAACCGGACATAGCGTTGCTATGCCCGATTTGCCAGTGCTGACTTCAATTCCGGCCCTTATGCGATCAGCCGAGGATGCTGCCGAGCTGCAGTGCCACCGACATATCACCGTCGATCTTCAGCTTGCCCATCATGAACGCCATCTGCGCGTTCTGCTTCCCCGATGCGATATCCATGAAATCGGACATCGAAACCTTCACGGTGCAATCGACCGGTGCATCTTCATTGTCGACGATGACAGGCGAAACCTTGTCATCGATGCGGACCAGGCCATCACCGCCAAAATCGAACTTCACCGACTTCTTGAAGTTGCCGCCGGCACCGAGCCGCGCCTTCATCTGTTCCGTAATGGCTTCCAGACTCACAAATTATCTCCTTCCCAAGAAAAAAGGGCCGCCTTTCGGCGACCCTTTTCTACACGTCATGTTGACGCTGTCGACCGTCGATTACTCGGCGGGAGCAGCAGCCGGAGCTTCGGCCGGAGCAGCAGCAGCGGCGGCATCAGCTTCGCCAGCGGCCGGAGCGGCAGCAGCGTCGGTGGCAGCAGCGTCAGCAGCCGGGGCTTCTTCAGCAACCGGAGCAGCTTCTTCAGCAACGGCTTCGGTGGTGGCTTCCGGAGCGGCGGTCTCAGCGGCCTTCTCGCCGCAAGCGACGACGAACAGGGCAGCGCCAGCAACGAGAGCAGCGGTCTTCAGCTTGGAAATCATGTCGGCCATGTCAAAACTCCTTCAAGGTAAATCCTGGACCCAGGACGAGTTGGGTCGGTTTCCCCTAATCCCCCAACCTAGGTAGACTTTAGCAGTTTTCTCGCCAGCCTCAAGCGCCTTCCTTTGTGCAGCTGCACAATTTCGAGCGAGGCTGCTGCACGATATCAGCGGCTGAAAAGCCTCACATCGATCGCAGCATCTGCGGCAATCCCTGCAGCAGCGCGGCATCGATATCGGCCATTGTCGTGGTCCGGCCCAGTGCCTGGAGGCTCGTGACCGGCTCTGCCAGGCCGCAAGGCACGATGCCGGAAAAATGCTCTAGATCTGGCGCGACGTTGATCGACAGGCCGTGAAAGCTCACCCAGCGCCGAACGCGTACGCCGATCGCGGCAATCTTGGCTGTCTCGCTGCCGCAGCCGACCCAGACGCCGATCTTGCCGTCGATCAATCGGCCCTCGACGCCAAAGCCCGCCAGAGTGCCGATCACCCAGGCTTCGAGCGCTTCCACGAACCGTCTGATGTCCCTGCCGCGCTCGGCGAGGTCGAGCATCACATAGGCAACGCGTTGCCCGGGCCCATGATAGGTATAACGCCCGCCGCGGCCGGCAGCATAGACCGGAAAACGCTGTGCCATCAGCAGTTCATTGGGCTGGGCGCTGGTGCCCGCCGTGTACAATGGCGGATGCTCGACCAGCCATATCAGCTCGGCGGCCCCGCTCTCGCGAATGGCTGTTGCACGCGCCTCCATAACGGCCAGCGCGTCCGGATAGGGCGTCAGCCCCGGCTCGACGCGCCATTCCGGCATCCGCTCCGTCACAGCGCGCTGACAAACTTCCGGAGATCGGCGAGGAACAGCTCGGGCTCTTCAAGGCTGGCGAAATGCCCGCCGCTCGGCATGTCCGTCCAATGCACGACGTTGTAGCCGCGTTCGACCATCTCGCGGGGTGGAAAGGCCAGCAGGTCCTTGGGGAAGGCGGCAACGCCGGTAGGCTTCTCGATCCTGCGGCCCTCCGGAATCGTGAAGCCGCCCTCGATGAACATGCCGCGATAGATCCAGGTTGCTGTGAGGAAGCTGCGGGTTGTCAGATAGATCATGATGTTGGTGAGCATCATGTCAAAGCTGTACGGCGGGTCGGTCGCGTCGTCCTTGGTGTCGGACCAGCCGATGAATTTCTCGGCGAACCAGGCCGCAACGCCCATCGGTGAATCCATCATGGCGAACCCCAGGCTCTGCGGCTTGGTGCCCTGAAGTTGCAGATAGGCCATTTCGGTCTCGCGCGTGACCATGGCCTGCTGCAGCCAGGCCATCTGTTCCGGCGTCTTTGGCGTCATGTCCGCCGCGCGCAGTCCAAAGCCGCTGATATGGATGGCGTCCGCTGCACTGCTGTCCAGCCCGATCCAGCCACCGATGACGCAGCCCCAATCTCCGCCTTGATACACAAAGTGCTCATAGCCCAGCCGGGCCATCAGCGTGTCGTACAGCCCCGCCACGGCGCGGGGCCCCAGGGGGTTCTTTGGCCGGTCTGACCATGCGTAGCCCGGCAACGAAGGGGCCACGACGTGGAACGCCGGCTGATCCGGAGACTCCGGCTCAGCCAGCCGCTCGATGATCGCATCGAACTCGAGAACCGAGCCGGGCCAGCCATGGGCGATGAGCAGCGGCCGCGCATCCGGTCGCGATGAGCGCCTGTGGACGGCATGGAGGTGATAGCCATCACCCACATCAACGCGCACCTGCGGATGGCGGTTGAGATGCGCCACGGCGGCCGGCCAATCGAAGCTCTCCAGCCAATACGTCCGCAAGCGCTCCATGTAATCGCGGTTGGCGCCATGCGCCCAGCCGGCATTCTCCGGTTCCTCGAAGAAGCGGAATGCCGCCACCCGCTCGCGGATCCAGGCGACTTCCTCGGCGTTGACCGGAATCTCGAATGGCGTTGCGCTCGTGCTGGCCATCTCAGGCCGCCAGACCGAGCTTGCGCTCCAGCTTCAGCCGCTGGGCCACGAGATCACTGGCTTTCTCTGCAATCATGATCGTCGGCGCGTTGGTGTTGCCCGAAACGAGATACGGCATGACCGAGGCATCGACGACGCGCAGGCCTTCCACGCCATTGACGCGCAGGTTGCCATCCACAACGGCGGTTGCGTCGGCGCCCATCCGGCACGTGCCGACCGGGTGGTAGATGGTCTCCCCCCAAGCGCGCATTGCCTCGATGACGTTGCCGCGCTCCTGCACATCCGGGCCTGGCCAGGCTTCGCGTTTGCGATAGGCATCAAAGGCCGGCTGGCCGCCGATCTTGCGGGCGATCTCGATGCCGCGCACGAGCGTTTCGACATCTTCCGGTGCAGAAAGATAGCGCGGATCAATGGCCGGATAGGCGCGCGGATCGGGCGAGGCGAGGCGGATGGTGCCCCGGCTTTCTGGCCGCAGCTGGCAGACATGCATCTGGTAGCCATGCTCGCCGCTCATCTCGCCGCGGCCATGGGGGTTGCCCTTCACCGGCATGAAATGGATCTGCAGATCGGGTGCCGCCAGGCCTTCACGGCTCGGCAGGAACGCGCCCGTGGGCGTGGGCATGAAGGCGCCATTGCCGGTCTTGGCAAATACCCATTGCCCAAGTGCCTTGATCTTGTTGATGAACTTGGAGTTGGCGTTGAGCGTGACGGGCTGCGAGCACTCCCATTGCACGATCATGTCGAGATGGTCCTGCAGATTGCCGCCCACATCCGGGCTGTCATGCACCACCGGCAAGCCCATGGCGCGCAGATGCTCCGCCGGGCCGATGCCCGAGAGCTGCAGCAGTTGCGGCGAGTTAACGGCGCCGCCGCACAGGATCACTTCCCGCCCACGCACCATCTCCAGCCGGCCGGCGCGCTGATAGGCGATGCCGCTGGCGCGCTTGCCCTCAAAGGTCACGCGGTCCACCTGCACGCCGGTGCGGATTTCCAGGTTGCTCCGCGCCTGTACCTCGGGGGTCAGATAGGCCTTGGCGGCGGAAAAGCGGCTGCCATCCTTGATCGTGGCATCATAAAAGCCGGCGCCCTCGAACTGCGGCCCGTTGAAATCATCTGTGCGCGGGTAGCCGGCTTCGACAGCGGCTTGCAGGAAGGCCGCGTTGAGCGGGTTGGGCAGGGCCCCCTTGACCGAGGTGTGCAATGGGCCGCCGCTGCCGTGAAACTCCGTGGCGCCGCGATCGCTGTTCTCGGACTTGCGGAAATACGGCAGCACATCGGCCCAGCCCCAGCCGGTGAGGCCAAGCTGCGCCCAGCGGTCATAATCGCTGCTGTGGCCGCGGATGTAGACCATGCCGTTGATCGAGGAGGAGCCGCCGAGCACTCGGCCGCGTGGCCAATACATGGCGCGACCGCCCATCTCGGTTTGCGGCACTGTCCAATAGCCCCAATCGAACGGGCTGGCCTTTTCGGGCGGGATGATCTGCGCGATGCCGCCGGGCATCTGGATCATCATGCTGTTGTCCTTGCCGCCGGCCTCCAGCAGTAGCACGCGCGTGCCCGGGTCCGCCGAGAGCCGGTTGGCCATGACGCAGCCGGCCGAGCCTGCGCCGACAATGATGAAATCCCACGCTTCGCTTGCCACCGGCAACCACTCCCAAAATCAATTTCGCGTATTGCTAGCCCGCTGGCGCTGAAGCGCAACGGGGCAAAGTGGC
The DNA here is from genome assembly GCA_002423025.1 of Sphingomonadales bacterium UBA6157. Taxonomy (GTDB): domain Bacteria; phylum Pseudomonadota; class Alphaproteobacteria; order Sphingomonadales; family Sphingomonadaceae; genus Sandarakinorhabdus. The sequence goes on from DIUN01000043.1 coordinate 98,073, forward strand.
AGGCCGCTCACGTTGCGGCGGCCACGCCCTTGGTCAGTGCGGCCAATTCGGCCAGCAGCTCGCGCCACGCGGCATCGGTTTCGGCGGTCCAGTCCGCGCCCAGGATGTCCTGCAGCGTCGCTGCGACTGTGGCGAAGAAGGTGCTGAACACCTCGGGCGGCACGCCATACATGTCATGCGTCATGCATTCCGAGCGGATGAGATGATCGGCATAGTGCCGCTCACCGATGTAATCGAGGATGTTGTCGAGTGCGCGGGACAGCATCTCGCCCTTCACGGCGTTGTTCCTGTCATGGCAGAACAGGCCTTCCATATGCGGGTGCTCGGTGAACAGCCGCGCATAGACCAGCCCGGTCGGGTCCGACACGCGCTCGCCCGCCAGCATGAGGCTGGCCTCGATCACATCGGCTTTCGCAAATCTGTTGCCGCCCATGGCCCGCCTCCTGGTCGCCATGACCATGGAACGCTGCTGGCGCCCCCGGCAACTGGCGGAATGGACTGTCTCAGGCCGGGTGGTGCGCCTTCAGTGGCACGTCGCCATCCACAAGCACCTTCGGATCCACGATGACGCCGCCTTCGACGAGCGCCTTGCCCTGCACATAATCGCGCACGGCATTGACGCAATCCAGCGCCACGATCCTTCCGGCCTTGAGGTAGATCAGGCTGAACGAGCGCGCTGCCGGATCGCCGCGCAGCACCGTGGCATCATGGCCCATCGAGAGCCCCACCGTCTGCAGTCGCAGATCATATTGGTTGGACCAGAACCAAGGCACGGCATGATAGCGCTGCGGTTTGCCGGTCAGCAGCCGCGCCACGGTGGTCGCCATGTCATTGGCGTTCTGCACTGATTCCAGCCGGATGGTGGCGCCGCCGGCAAAATCATTGGCATGAGCGGCGCAATCGCCGATGGCGAACACATCGGCCAGTGTCGTGCGGCAATGGTCATCCACCGTCACGCCGCCCGGTGCGCCCTGCGGCCCGGTGGCGCCTGCTGCCAGCAGCGGCGCCACTTCCGGCACGATGCCGATGCCGACGATCACGACATCCGCCGGCACCACCTCGCCGCCCTCCAGCACCACGCCCGCCGCCCGGCCATTGGCCTCGACCAGCCGCACCACGGAAACCCCGGTGCGCAGGGTCACGCCATGGGCGCGATGCTCGGCCTCGTAGAAGCTGGAAATTTCCGGCCCGGCGACACGCGCCAGCACGCGCTCCATGGTCTCCAGCACCGTCACCTCCGCACCCAGCTTGCGCAGCACGGCGGCTGCTTCCAGCCCGATATAGCCGCCGCCGACAATCGCCACCCGGCTCGCCGCGCCCAGATCGGCCTTCAGGGCTTCCACATCGGCGCGGGTGCGGATGCCGTGCACGTTCGGCAGGTTGCCGCCTTCGCAGGACAGCCGCCGTGCCGCGCCGCCGGTCGCCCAGATGAGCGCGCCATAGCCGGTCACTTCGCCGGCAGCGTCCGTCACCGTATGCGCCGCTGCATCCACGGCAACCACGCGCCGCCCGGTGAGCATCGCCACCTCGCGCTCGGCCCAGAAGCTTGCGGGCCGGATCAGCATCCGCTCGAACGGCTTTTCGCCGGCCAGAAAATCCTTGGAGAGCGGCGGCCGCTCATAGGGCAGCTCAGGCTCCTCGCCGATCATGCCGATGCTGCCGGCAAAGCCCGCCTGCCGCAGCGCCACGGCCGCTTGCGCGCCGCCATGGCCCGCCCCCACGATCAGGCAAACATAAAACGCCATGGCAGTGCCTCCCCAAGCTTTTCACGTCGCAGCTATGCGCTTTGCCTCGCCGCGACAAGCCGGGGAATCTCCTGCCGGCGCCGCTTCACTTTCCGCCCCCGGCCTGCCACATCTGGGCCATGGACCTTTCCGAGCACCCCGATTCCGCTGCCTATGGCCACCTGGCGCAACGAAGCCCGCTTGTTCGTCGCCTGCTGGCGCGCAATCCCTCGCCGTTCACCTTTACCGGCACCGGCACGTTTGTTGTCGGCCAGCCCGGCGGCACCGTTGCTGTCATCGATCCTGGCCCGGCCGACCCTGCGCACATCGCGGCGCTCATCGATGGCCTGAAGGGCGAGACGGTCAGCCACATCGTCATCACCCACACGCATATGGACCATAGCCCGGCTGCCCCGGCGCTCAAGGCCGCCACGGGCGCCGAAATCGTCGGCTGCGCGCCGCTGGTGCTCTCCGATGATGGCCCGCGCGCCGATGCCGGCTTCGATGCGAGCTACGCGCCTGATCGCATCCTCGCCGAAGGCGAGAGCGTCAGCGGCCCCGGCTGGACGCTCACCGCTATCGCCACCCCCGGCCACACCTCGAATCACCTCTGCTATGCGCTGGTGGAGGAGAAGGCGCTGTTCACCGGCGATCATGTCATGGGCTGGAGCACCACCGTCGTCGCGCCGCCGGATGGGGACATGGCGGCCTATATGGCCTCCCTGCGCAAGCTGCTGGACCGGGATGACGTGATCTACCACCCCACGCACGGCGAACCGGTGAAGGAGCCGCAGCGCTTCGTCCGCGGGCTGATCACCCACCGCAAGCAGCGTGAAACGCAAATCCTCAAGCTGCTCGGTGAAGCCCCGCAGGACATTCCGGCGATGGTCGCGGTGATGTACGCGATGGTGGACAAGCGCCTGCACCCCGCCGCCGGCCGCTCGGTACTGGCGCATCTCATCGATCTGGAAGTGCGCGGCGTGGTCAGCCGCAGCGGCGAAGTCTGGTCGCTGGCGGGGTAGGGCCCCGCAATATTGCGGCTTGGGCATCGCCGCCTCCGCGCCTATATCCAGCCTCAGTCGTTTTCGCAGGAATCCCCATGGACGCGCGCCTCAATCCTTTCGGCACTCCCGGCCAGAGCCTTGATCTCAAGGCCGAGATCAATCGCCTGCGCAAGGAGAAGAACGCCGTCATCCTGGCGCATTATTATCAGGACCCGGAAATCCAGGACATCGCCGACTTTGTCGGGGACAGTCTTGACCTGTCACGCAAGGCTGCAGCCACCGATGCCGATGTCATCGCCTTTTGCGGCGTCAAGTTCATGGCGGAAGTGGCGAAAATCCTCTCGCCGAACAAGACCGTGGTGCTGCCGGACCTGAAGGCCGGTTGCAGCCTGGAAGACAGCTGCCCGCCCGAGGCGTTCGCCAAGTTCCGCCGCGCCCATCCCGATCATATCTCGCTGACCTACATCAACTGCTCGGCGGCGGTGAAGGCGGAGAGCGACATCATCGTCACCTCCTCCTCGGCGGAAAAGATCATCAACCAGCTTCCGGCCGACCAGAAAATCATCTTCGCGCCGGACAAGCATCTCGGCGCCTGGCTCAACCGCAAGACCGGGCGGGACATGCTGCTCTGGGATGGCAGCTGCATCGTCCATGAGCGCTTTTCCGTCACGGAACTGCTCAAGCTCAAGGCGCTGCACCCGGCGGCACCCGTGCTCGCGCACCCGGAATGCCCGGCGGCGATCCTCGATCTGGCGCACTATGTCGGCGCCACCAGCGGCATCCTCAACTATGCGCTGAACAGCCCGGAGCCGGTGCTCATCGTCGCCACCGAGCCGAATATCATCCACCAGATGCAGCTCAAGGCGCCGCACAAGACCTTCATCGGCGCGCCGGGCGCAGACGGCAATTGCGGCTGCAACATGTGCCCGTTCATGGCGCTCAACACGCTGGAAAAGCTGTATATTGCCCTGCGTGACCTGAAGCCGCAAATTGAAGTGCCCGAGGATGTGCGGGTGAAGGCCAAGCGCAGCCTCGATCGCATGCTCGAAATGTCGGCGGCTGTTTCCGATGTGCCGGTGCGGGGTGACTGAGCCGTTCGCCCTCCAGGGTTTTGATCTCGCCGGTTTCGTTTCCGCCACGCTCGCCGAGGACATGGGGGAGGGCGGGGACCGCACCTCGGCCGCCGTCATCCCGGCAGACGCCGTGCTCGATGCCGTGTTGGACAGCCGCGACGCCGTGACAGTCGCGGGCCTGCCTATCGCTGCCGCCTTTTTCCGGGCGCTCGATCCCGCCTGCACCATCGAGATCCTGGTTCCGGAAGGCGCCAGCGTGCCGGCCGGTACGGACCTGATGCGCATCCGTGGTAAGGCCCGGGCGCTGCTCACCGCCGAGCGCTCGGCGCTCAACACCGTGCAGCATCTCACCGGCATCGCCACGCTCACCCGCAGCTATGTCGATGCCATTGCCGGCACCGGCGCCATCCTGCTCGATACGCGCAAGACCCTGCCGGGCCTGCGCGCCCTGGAAAAATACGCGACGCGCACCGGCGGCGCCACCAACCACCGCATGCGGCTCGATGATGGCGTGATGATCAAGGACAATCACATTGCCGTGGCCGGCGGCGTTGAAGCGGCTGTCCACGCCGCCAAGGCCGCCGGGCTGCGCGACGTGGTGGTGGAGGTCGATACGCTCGATCAGATCCCGCCGGCGCTGGCAGCGGGTGCAGACCGGCTGCTGCTGGACAACATGCCGCCGCCCATGCTGCGCCAGGCGCTGGCGCTCGTCGCTGGCCGTGTCCCCACCGAGGCAAGCGGCGGGGTCAACCTGCAAACCATCCGCGCCATCGCCGAAACCGGCGTCACCTACATCTCCGTCGGCCGCATCACCCAGAGCGCGCCAGCCGCCGATATCGGGCTGGATTTCGCCTGAAATCGACTGAGCCGCCCGTTGCCGCCGCGCATCGGATTGCTTCGCCAGCATAATTTCGAGCCTGCGTTTCTTGCCGCTACCGGGTTGATACCCGGTGGATGCGGCATACATGGCAATAACCGTTGCCCGCATCGCCACCTCGAGGTTCGCTTGCTTCATCAGACGCCCCTCATCGCGACGATCGCGGCCGGCCTCGGCCTTGCCTTCGTTTTCGGGCTACTCGCCAACCGGCTGCGCATTTCGCCGCTCGTGGGCTATCTGTTGGCGGGGGTCATCGTCGGTCCGTTCACACCGGGCTATGTTGCCGATCAGGCGTTGGCGACAGAGCTTGCCGAAATCGGCGTCATCCTGCTGATGTTCGGCGTCGGCCTGCATTTTTCCCTGAAGGACCTCATGTCGGTCCGCGCCATCGCCATTCCCGGCGCCATAGCGCAAATGGCCGTAGCGACGCTGATGGGCATGGGCCTTGCGCATCTGCTCGGCTGGACGCTTGTTGCCGGCTTTGTCTTCGGGCTGGCGTTGTCGGTCGCCAGCACGGTCGTGCTGCTGCGCGCGCTGCAGGACCGCCGCATCGTCAACACGGATCGTGGCCGCATCGCTGTCGGCTGGCTCATCGTCGAGGATCTGGCGATGGTGCTGGCGCTGGTCCTGTTGCCGGTTCTGGCGCAGGCGATGGCCAATCCCGAGGCAGGGCTAGATGCGGTCTGGCCGGTATTGGGCATGACGCTCGGCAAGGTCGCTGCCTTTGTCATCTTCATGCTGGTTGTCGGGCGGCGGGTCATTCCGGCGGTTCTCCACTACGTCGCGCACACCGGCTCGCGCGAGTTGTTCCGCCTCGCCGTGCTGGCGATCGCGCTTGGGGTTGCCTTTGGTGCCGCCAGCCTGTTCGGCGTGTCCTTCGCACTGGGCGCTTTTTTCGCCGGCATGATCCTGAGTGAGTCCGAGCTCAGCCAACGTGCCGCGGAAGAAACGCTGCCGCTGCGCGATGCTTTCGCCGTGCTGTTTTTCGTTTCGGTGGGCATGCTGTTCAATCCGTCTGTGCTGATCGAGCAGCCCTGGCCGCTGCTTGGCACGGTCGCTGTGATCGTGCTGGGCAAGTCGCTTGCTGCCTACGCGATCATTCGGCTGTTCGGCCACTCCAACGTCACGGCCCTCACCGTATCGGCGAGCCTGGCGCAGATCGGCGAATTTTCCTTTATCCTGGCCGGGCTCGGTGTTGGCCTCAAGCTGTTGCCGGAGGAGGGGCGGGATCTCATCCTCGCCGGCGCCATCCTCTCCATCCTGCTTAATCCCATGGTGTTCGGCCTGCTCGGCCGGCTGCTCGCCCCGCCTGTCACCAGCGATGATACGCCGGCCCCGCGCGATGTGGCGCGTGACCTGGTCGAGACCAAGGCCTCACGCCACTCGGTCGTCATCGGCTTTGGCCGGGTCGGGCAGGCGCTTGTCGCCGGATTGCAGGCAGCGGACTGCCCCGTGGTCGTCATCGAGGATCGTGCCGACCGCGCCAGGCTCGCCGTAGCGGAGGGGCTCGAGGTCATCACGGGCAACGCAGCCTCGTCGCCGGTTCTGGATGCCGCTGGGGTCGCTAGGGCCGAGCGACTGTTTGTCACCATCCCCGATGCGTTCGAGGCTTGCCAGGTTGTGGCGCACGCGCGCGCAGCCAGCCCCGGACTGGATATCATCGCCCGCGCCCATTCCGATGAGGAGGTCATCAGCCTGGAGCGGCGCGGCGCCAATGGCGTCATCATGGGCGAACGCGAACTGGCGCGCGGCATGCTCGATCATGCGCTACAAGGGGCGGCCTTCGCCGCGGCGGCAGGCGGCGCTGCCGGTGATGCAGCGGTCATCGGGCCAAGGGCCTCGAACGCCGCCTAGCGCGCGTCGATGGTCGCCGTGCCGGGGTGGTGCTTGTCGAGATGGCGCTTGATGAGGCGCAGGTTCTTCGAGTTCGAGCGGAACAGGAAATCGAACACATCGCCGGCCAGCGGCACTGCGCCGATGGCCGTATCGATGCCGACGTTGGCCAGCATCCGCGCGATTGTGAGCTTTGACATGCCCAGGTTGCGCGCCTCCCAGACGAGATAAAGCCCCATCAAGCCGGACAGCGCATCACCGAGCACCGGCACCAGCCCGAGCATGGCATCAAGGCCAACCTTGCGATTGATGCCGGGGATGACCATGGCCCGCTCGAGAACATGCTCCAGCGCCTCGACACGCCGGCGAATTGCGGCGGCATCGTTGCCCATCAGGGCACGCATCGCATCCTGCGCGGGGAAAGTGGCATTGGCCATTGCGGCATCAGGCTCCAGCGGCACCATGCCGCCGGCATGAAGTGGGCCATCAGTGCCGGAATTCAAGCCGTATCGCTCAGGCCTCGCCGGCCAGCAGCTCCGGGAGCGCCCCTTCGTGCGCCGCGCGCAGCCCGGCCAGCGCCAGCGCCGTGCCGCCGAGCGCCACGGCGTCGCCGCCCGTGGTCCCGATCCGCACCGCCGGCACCCCGGCCTTCGCCGCTGCCGCCAGCACAGCCGCCGCGTCGCTGGCCGTCACAAAATAGCGCCCCTGGTCCTCGCCAAAGGCCCAGCCGGCATCGCCGCTTGCCGTCAGCACGGCGCCGATGCCGCCGGCCAGGGCCATGCTTGCGACCGCGACCAGCAGTCCACCGCCCGAAAGGTCATGCACCGCCGTCACCGCGCCCGAGCCGATCAGCCCGCGTACGAAATCACCATTGCGGCGCTCCTCGGCCAGTGCCACCGGCGGCGGCGGGCCATCCTCGCGGCCCAGCACTTCGCGCAGCCACAGGGATTGGCCGAGATGGCCCTTGCTGGCGCCGATGAGGATGATCGCCTCACCGGCCGCCTTGAAGGCCAGCGAGGCCTGATGGCCATAATCCTGCAGGATGCCGACACCGCCGATGGCCGGGGTGGGCAGGATGCCGACGCCGCTTGTCTCGTTGTAAAGGCTCACATTTCCGGAAACGACCGGGAAGTCGAGCGCCAGGCAGGCCTCGGACATGCCCTCGATGCAGCCCACAAACTGCCCCATGATCTCGGGGCGCTGCGGGTTGCCGAAGTTCATGCAATCGGTGATCGCCAGTGGCAGCGCGCCCACGGCCGTCAGGTTGCGCCACACCTCGGCGACGGCTTGCTTGCCGCCCTCCACCGGGTCGGCGAAGCAATAGCGCGGCGTGCAATCGGTGCTGATCGCCAGTGCCTTGCGGCTGCCATGCACGCGCACCACGGCAGCATCCCCGCCCGGCCGTTGCACTGTGTCGGCGCCGACCATATGGTCATACTGCTCCCAGATCCAGCGCTTGGAGGCGAGGTCCGGGCAGCCGATGAGCGTCACGAGATCAGCCAGCAAGTCCTTGCTTTGCAAGCCGGATTCGAGTGGCGCGCGCGGCGGGGTCGGCGTCCAGGGCCGGTCATACTTCGGCGCGGCATCGGCCAGCGGGGCCAGCGGAATGTCGCCCACCACATCACCGTGGAAGGTGAGTGTCAGGTGCCCGCCCGGCACCACTTCGCCGATCACGGCGAAATCCAGTTCCCATTTGTGGAAGATCGCCTCGGCAAAGGCTTCGCGGCCGGGCTTGAGCACCATCAGCATGCGCTCCTGGCTCTCGCTCAGCATCATCTCGTAAGGCGTCATGTGCGTCTCGCGCACCGGCACCTTGTCGAGGTCGAGCCGCAGGCCAACGCCGCCCTTGGAGGCCATTTCCACCGAGGAGGAGGTGAGCCCCGCCGCGCCCATGTCCTGGATGGCGACAATGGCATCGGAGGCCATCAGCTCAAGGCAGGCCTCAATCAGCAGCTTCTCGGTGAAGGGGTCCCCAACCTGCACGGTCGGCCGCTTCTCCTCGCTGTCCTCATCGAACTCGGCGCTGGCCATGGTTGCGCCATGGATGCCGTCCCGCCCGGTCTTGGAGCCGACATACACCACCGGATTGCCGATGCCGGCGGCGGCCGAATAGAAGATCTTGTCCTGCCTGGCGATGCCCACCGTCATGGCGTTGACGATGATGTTGCCGTTGTAAGCCTTGTGGAAATTGGTCTCGCCACCCACCGTCGGCACGCCGACGCAATTGCCATAGCCGCCGATGCCGGCAACAACGCCCTTCACCAGATGCCGCATCTTGGGCGCATTGATCTCGCCGAAGCGCAGCGCGTTCATGTTCGCCACCGGCCGCGCGCCCATGGTGAACACATCCCGCAGGATGCCGCCCACGCCGGTCGCAGCGCCCTGGTAGGGCTCGATGAAGCTGGGATGGTTGTGGCTCTCCATCTTGAAGATGGCGGCGTCGCCATCGCCGATGTCGATCACGCCGGCATTCTCGCCGGGGCCGCAGATCACCCATGGCGCCTTGGTCGGCAGCTTGGCGAGGTGGAGCCGAGAGGACTTGTAGGAGCAATGCTCCGACCACATCACCGAAAATATGCCCAGTTCCAGAAGGTTCGGCACGCGCCCCATGGAGGCGACGACGCGCTCATATTCCTCGGGCGTGAAGCCGTGCTCGGCGACGATTTGGGGCGTGATCTCGATCATCGCCGCTCCCTAGCTTAGCCTTGGTGCACAGTCCAATGCCTGCCTTGCAAAAATGCCTCCGCCATGGGGCTTGGGCAATGCCGCGCGGGCGGCTAAAGGTGCGTTGCAACACGAAAGAATGCCAATGCCCCGCACCCGCAAAGACGGCAAGAAGACCCAGATTGTCGTCGTCGGCGGCGGTGCCGGCGGGCTTGAGCTGGTCACCAAGCTCGGTGGTCACCTCAATCGCAATGATTTCGACATCATCCTGGTGGATCGCAACGCCACGCACATCTGGAAACCGCTGCTCCATGAAGTCGCCGCCGGCTCGCTCGATGCCAACCTCGATGAAGTCGGCTATCGCGGCCATGCCTATCGCTGGGGCTACCGCTATTTCGATGGCGCGCTGGAAACCATCGATCGCGCCGCCAAGGAAATCGTCATCGCTCCCATCTCCGATGAGGACGGCAGCGAAGTCATCGGCCGGCACCGCATCCGCTATGATTATCTGGTGCTCGCCGTCGGTTCGGTGAGCAATGATTTCGGCACGCCGGGCGTGCGGGAGCATTGCCTGAGCCTGGAAAGCCGCGCCGATGCGGACCGCTTCCGTCGCCGCCTGCTCAACCAGTGCCTGCGCGTGTCGCGGCAGATGACCCAGAACCCGGATGCCGATGAGTTTGCCCGCGTCGCCATCGTCGGCGGCGGCGCCACCGGCGTCGAGCTGGCCGCCGAGCTGTATTCCGCAGCCACTGCACTGGGCTTCTATGGCCTTGAAGTCTTTGATGAGCGTCGCCTGCAGGTGACCTTGATCGAGGCTGGCCCGCGCATCCTGCCGGCCCTGCCGGAGAAGCTCGCCGCCGCCGCCACGGCCGAGCTTGAAGCACTCGGCGTCCGCGTGATGCCCGGCACCAAGGTGACGTCAGCCACCGCCGAGGCGATTCTCACTGCCTCGGGCGAGGCGATCAACGCCGATATCATGGTCTGGGCAGCGGGTGTGAAGGGCGCGGATTTCCTCGCCAACATCGGCGGGCTGGAAACGACGCGCAACAACCAGCTCGTGGTGCACCCGACGCTGCAGACCACGCTGGATGACAGCATCTTCGCCATCGGCGATTGTGCCTATTTCGTGCCCGAGGGGGACGGCAAGCCGATCCCGCCGCGCGCCCAGGCCGCGCACCAGATGGCCAGCATCGCCTATCACAATCTGCGCGCGCTGATTGATGGCAAGCAGCTCAAGCCGTTCATCTATCGGGACAAGGGCTCGCTGGTCAGCCTTGCCCGCTACACCACGGTCGGCAGCCTGATGGGCAATCTCGTCGGCGGCCGCATGGCCATCGAGGGGCGGCTGGCGCGTTTGGTTTACACCTCGCTTTACCGCATGCACCTGCTGGCCATCCATGGCTGGCTCAAGGGGCTGTTCCTGCTGCTCGTCGGGCACGTCAACCAGGTCGTCCGTCCCAAGCTCAAGCTGCACTGAGCCTCGCTATTCGTGGAACTCGGCGATTTCCGGAATCCGCGTAAAGGCGATTCGCGGCCCCTGCGAGCGCGCGGCGCCGGCGGCATCATGGCCCAGCGTCACGGCATCCCGGCCGAAGCGCTTGTTCACCCGGTCCATCGCCTGCGAGAGGGCCAGCCGCCTGGCCTCCTCGCGTGCGTCCAGCGTCTCCCCGGTATCGAACAGCCCGCGCTGCACCGCGTCCGCCGCCGTCAGCTCCCCCAGCGTCACCCCCACCTGCAGCAGCCGCCGCTCGGGGAACTCGGCGCGCATCCGCGCCCAGAGCGTTTCAAGCGCGGCCAGCAGGCTCACCGTGTCCATCAGCTGCGGCAGCTTGGTGTGCGCGTGCCATCTCGCGCCCTTGGCCCCCGCCTGGCCCTCGCCCTTCACCGCCAGCCCGAGCAGGCCGCTGCGCTTCTCCGCCCGCCGCAGCCGGGTTGCGGCCTTGGCGAGCAGCCGCCGCGTCACCAGCCGCGCCGTGTCCAGCCCGCGCTTTTCCGGCCCCAGCACATGGCTGTGTCCGATGCTGCGGCTTTCGGTCGGCACTTCCGCCAGGTCTGCGCCTTGCAGCAGCCAGTGCATGCGCTCGCCCAGGATACTGCCCCACACCAGCCGCGCCTCGCGCACATCCAGCCCGAGCAGCCGCTCCATCGTCACCACGCCCACGGCCGCCAGCCGCCGCTCCATGTTGCGGCCCACGCCGGGAATATCGGAAAGCTTGAGCGCCGAGAGCCGGCTGTGCAGCTCGTGCTGCTCCAATATCGTCAGCCCATCCGGCTTCTTCATGTCCGCCGCCATCTTGGCCAGCAGCCGGTTCGGCGCCACGCCGATCGAGGAGGTGAGGCATTCCCCCACATTCGCCCGGATGCCGGCCTTGATCCGCGCTGCCAGCGCCGTGACGCCGGCGCGGCTGTTCTCATTGTCCATCAGCCGGCACGCCACCTCGTCGATCGAGCACACCGCCGTCACCGGCACGTGCCGCTCCACCTCGGCAATGATCTGGTGGTGGAAGCGCACATACTCCTCGTGCCGGCCCGAAACGATCACCAGGTCCCGGCACAGCGCCTTGGCCTCCCAGATTTTCGTGCCGGTGCGTATGCCGAAGGCCTTGGCCTCATAGCTGGCGGCAATCGCGCTGGTCGAATCAGTGTCGACCGGCGCCACCACCACGGGGCGACCGCGAATGGCCGGGTCGAGCTGCTGCTCGACGCTGGCGAAATAGCTGTTCAAGTCCAGATACAGCCATCGCAAAGGCAAGGAATCGCCCATGTGAACCCTGTAGCACAAATCGCGACTGAGAAGAACATAGTGCGAACATCGTCGCTGCGACAGTTCCCCTCTTTCGCCTGCGCCGCCCGGCGCTAAAGTCAGCGCGAAGCAGGGGGCGCACGGGCATGGACACCGCCAAGATCGAGGAACCGCAGGCCGTTGTCGCCGTGGAGGCCGATGCGCTTGCCGGTCGCTCCCTGCGCTTTTACGATTTCGCCATGGCGGCCTTTGCCGTCATCCTGATCTGCTCGAACCTCATCGGCGCCGCCAAGCCGGCGCAGATCGAGGCGCCGCTCATCGGCACTGTCACCTTTGGCGCCGGCATCCTGTTCTTCCCGCTGTCCTATGTGCTGGGGGATGTGCTGACCGAGGTCTATGGCTTCGCCCGCGCCCGCCGCGTCGTCTGGGTCGGCTTCGGCGCTTCCATCTTCGCCGCTGCCATGTCGTGGTTCATTGTCGCCCTGCCGCCGGCGGATGGCTATACCGGGCAGGCAGCGCTCGCCGAGGTGTTCGGCCAGGTGCCGCGCATCTTCCTCGCCTCGATCATCGCGTTCTGGGCCGGCGAGATGGCCAATGCCTTTGTGCTGGCGCGCATGAAGGTCATCACCGGCGGCAAGCACCTGTGGGCGCGCACCATCGGCAGCACCGTGGTCGGGCAGGGGGTGGACAGCCTGATCTTCTACCCGCTGGCCTTTCTCGGTGTGTGGGAGACCAGCCTTGTCATCCAGGTGCTGCTCACCAACTATGCTCTCAAGGTGGCGTGGGAAACCGTGCTCACGCCGGTCACCTATCGCGTCGTCGCCTATTTCAAGCGCGCCGAAGGGCTGGACGTGTTTGACCGGAAGACGGATTTCACCCCCTTCAAAGCCAGCATCTGATGTCGGCGCTCCAGCAAGCCAAGCTGCTGGCGCTGGAGATGACGGGCCTCTCGAAGGATGCGCTGCACATCCATGTCGGGCTGCTGGTGTTCTTCGGCGCGGCGCTGCTGCTGCGGTCCCCGCTGGCAAAGCCGCGTCCGTGGCTGGTGGCGGCGCTGGTCACCATCGTCGGTGAACTCTGGGATCTTGGCGACAATCTGCTTGGAGGCTCGCCGATGCTGCTCGCCGAGCATTGGCACGATGTATGGAACACCATGCTGTGGCCCACAGTAATCCTGCTGCTGGCGAACTGGACTTCAGTGCTATCGCGTCGCTGAAAGCGGCGCTCAGCCCAGCCCAGCGCTCAACCCAGTGCGGCGCTCAGGGCTTCGAACATGCCGCGGCCATCGGTGCCGCCCTGTTCCGGCTCGATCAGCCGCTCCGGATGCGGCATCAGCCCCATCACATTTCCGGCGTCGTTGATGATGCCGGCGATGCCGCGGGCCGAGCCATTCACCTCCTCGGCATAGCGGAAGACCACGCGGCCTTCGCCTTCCAGCCTGTCGAGCGTCGCATCATCGGCGAAATAATTGCCGTCATGATGCGCCACCGGCATCACGATCTGAGCGCCGGGCTGGTAGCGGCTGGAAAACATCGTCTGGCTGTTCGCCACCGTCAGCTTCACATCGCGGCACACGAAGTTCAGCCCGGCGTTGCGCATCAGCGCGCCGGGCAGCAGGCCCGATTCGGTGAGCACCTGAAAGCCGTTGCAGATGCCGAGCACGGCGCGGCCTTCACCAGCGGCCTTGATAACGGCCTGCATCACCGGCGAGCGGGCGCTCATCGCGCCGGAGCGCAGGTAATCGCCATAGGAAAAGCCGCCGGGCAGCCCGATCAGGTCCAGCCCCTCAGGCAGTTCGCCATCGCCATGCCACACCATCACCGGCTTGGAGCCGGTGACGCGCTCGATGCCCACCGCCAGGTCCCGGTCGCAATTGGAGCCCGGGAAGACGATTACCGCCGATTTCACAGGATCTCGATCCGGTAGTTCTCGATCACCATGTTGGCGAGCAGCTTGCGGCACATCTCGTCGATGCTCTCGCGGCTGGTGCCATCGGCAAGGTCCAGCTCGATGAGCTTGCCCTGGCGAACGCTTTCCACCCCGGCAAAGCCAAGGCCGCCAAGGGCGTTCTGGATGGCACGGCCCTGCGGATCGAGGACGCCGGGCTTGAGGGTGATTGTGACACGAGCTTTCATGGCGCCGTCTCTATAAGCCGCGGGCCTCCGGGTCTACCCCCCTCCCGCGATGGGAGGGGGGTATCAGCCGCTGTGGCTCAGAACGCCTTGCGTGCCGTCAGGCCGAAGGTGCGCGGCTGGTTGGTGGCATAGCCGATGCGGGCCCGGCCACCGCGCTCGCGATCGAGCGACAGCAGCGCGTTCTCATCGAACAGGTTGTTGACATAGGCGGTCAGCGAAAGGTCGCTGCCAAGGTCGAGCGTCGCGCTGAGATTGACCAACTGGTAGGCCGGGAGGCGCAGCGTGATGGCGCGCACTTCATTGCCCGTAGCGCCGCCAAACGGCAGGCCGGACTGGAAGAACGCCGCCGAAGGCTCCTGGTCGCTCGGCTGGGTGAAGCGATCACCCACATGCTGCACCGAGGCGTTGAGCGCCAGCATGGCCGTTTCACCAACCGGGAACTCATAGCCGATGTTGGCCGAGATCTGGAAGTTCGGCACGGTCGGCAGGCGGTTGCCCTTGCGGATGCCGCCAATGACATTGCCGGTGCCGTCAGCCACGGTCGAATCGAACTTGGCTTCGAGCACGCTGCCCGAAACGCCAATGCGCAGGCCATCGATCGGCCGTGCCGTCAGCTCGAACTCGGCGCCGACGCTGTGCGCCTTGGGCACGTTGAAGACGATCCGTGACGAGCACGAGCCGGCATCGAGCGTGACCTGCAGGTTCTTGATGTCGCTGTAGAAACCAGCGGCATTGAAGGTCACGACGCCGCGCTTGGCCTTGATTCCGGCCTCATAGTTCCACAGCGTTTCGTCGCCGTAGTTCTGGAAGTTGCCGAAGATCGCCCGGTCCTGCGCGGTGCAGAGGTTGGCGTTGAGCGGATCATTGACGCCGCCGAGGCGGAAGCCCTTGGCGGCCTGCGCATTGATGGTGATGCCGTCGCTCACTTCATAGCTGGCGAGAAAGCGCGGGTTGAACCCATCGGACTTGGTGCGGTCGAGACGGCCGGTGTCGCCGTTGCCGAACAGGCCGCCCGAGGTGATGGTGCGCGATTCCTTGTAGTCATAGTAGCGCACGCCGGCCGTCACGGTCAGGCGATCGAGCTTGTAGCTGGCTTCACCGAACAGCGAGAACTGCTCCAGCGTGTAGGGCAGGTCCGAATTGAACGGCGAGTTGGCGGGGAAGCCGTTGGCCGTCTGCGAGGCGAACGGGAAATCGTTGCTCGGGTCGGCGTCGAGGCGCGAGTCCGCTGCCACCTGGTCCTGGAACGCATCATAGCCCGGGGTGGGCAGGCGCTGGTTGTATTCACGATCGGTCTTGGCGTAGAAGCCGCCCGCGACCCACTGGAACGGGCCGCTGCCGGTCGAGCCGAGGCGGGCTTCCTGGGTGAAGCTTTCCACCTTGGTGGCGTCGCGCAGGTTCGAGGGCAGGGTGATCGCCGCTGTCGGGAAGCCGAGATCGAGCGAAACCGAGCCGGTCAGCGCGCTGGCGTCGCGGCTCACCAGGATGTCGCGGTCGGTATAGCTGGTCACCGAGGTGAAGTTGACCGCGCCAAAGTCCACTTCGATCGTGGCATCGGCGATCAACGTCTTGTCGCGGAACTCCTCGTCGAGCAGCAGATACTGCTGGCGATCCTCAAAGGTCACCGCCGGGCGCGTGGTGGTGAAGGGGTTGGCGAAAAGATTGTAGGTTTCCTGGCGGTTGAAGCCGTTGGTGTGCACCTCCTGATAGAGGATGCGCGGCGTGATCTTCACATTCTCGCTGGGCTGGAAAAGCACGGCGACGCGGCCGCCATAGCGCTCGCCGGAGTTCACATTCTCATCGACAACGTTGCCGGGCTTCAGCGCATCGATGAAGCCGCCGTAACGGGTGAAATAGCCCACGGCGCGAACGGCGATCTTGTCATTGACCGGCAGGTTGACCGCGGCCTTGAAGCTGCCACCGAGGGAGCCGCCATCGATGTAGTTGATGTCACCTTCGACAAGGCCTTCGACCCGCTCGGTGGTCGGCTTGTTGGTGATGTAGCGGATGGTGCCGCCCACCGAGCCGGAGCCGAACAGCGTGCCCTGCGGGCCGCGCAGCGTCTCGACGCGGTTGAGATCGAACAGGTCGATATCAGGCGTGAACAGCGACAGCGAGATGACCGACTCATCGAGATAGAAGCCGACCTGCTCCTTCACGCCGGGCTGGTCGCGGACGATCTGGCCGGCGGAGACGCCGCGGATCGAGACCTGGCTCTGGCCCGGCCCGAGGTTCTGGATGGTGAGGCCGGCGACGCTGCGCGACAGGTCCTCGATGGTGGTTGCGCCGGAGCGCTGGATGTCCGCCTGGGTCTGGGCGTTGATCGAGAAGGGGATGCTCTGCAGGTCAGCCGAGCGCTTCGTGGCCGTCACCACGATGGTGTCGGCATCTTCGGTCTCGGCGGTCTGCGCGACGGCAGGGGCAGCGAGCAGGGCGAGCATCGAGACACCGGCCAGCGCCAGTGCGGCACGCGACCGAACAACAAAATCGAGATCAGACATGACAACTCCCGGCAAGGTGAATTCAGGACGCGGGCCTCTGCCCCCGTCACCTTGCCTGGTCAATCATCGCCGGGTGGTTATTGTGCGCTTTTGGCGTCAGTGTTGCCGCCAAGTCGCATTCTTAGCCACAAAATTGCGGCATTTTGGCGCTTGGCGGCCCTGAACTGGTTGTTACGGCTGCGTCATATCGACTGAACTTGACAGTTGTTCAGTATTTACTTGCCGCGTGACTTGCGGTGCTCCTCGAGATCGAGAACAGCCGAAGCATCGTCCTCCATCATCAGGCCAAGACGCCGCGCGACTTCCTGATAGGCCTCGACTTCGCCGCCGAGGTCCCGACGGAAACGATCCTTGTCGAGCTTCTCGTTGGTCTTCATGTCCCACAGGCGGCAGCCATCGGGGCTGATCTCGTCGGCGAGAATGACGCGCGAGAACTCGCCGTCGAACAGCCGGCCGAACTCGAGCTTGAAATCGACCAGCCGGATGCCGACGCCGGCAAACAGACCGGCCATGAAGTCGTTCACGCGGATCGCCATGTCGGCAATGTCGTGCATCTCTTCCTGGGTGGCCCAGCCGAACGCCGAGATATGCTCGTCGGTGACGAGCGGATCGTTGAGCGCGTCGTCCTTGTAGTAATATTCGAGAATCGTGCGGGGCAGGGTGGCGCCCTCCTCCAGCCCGAAGCGCTTGGCGAGGCTGCCGGCCACGACGTTGCGCACCACCACCTCGATGGGGATGATCTCGACCTGCCGCACCAGCTGCTCGCGCATGTTGAGGCGGCGGATGAAGTGCGTGGGGATGCCGATCGTGGCGAGCAACGTAAACAGGTGCTCGGATATGCGGTTGTTGAGCACACCCTTGCCGCTGATCGTGCCCTTTTTCTGGGCGTTGAAGGCCGTAGCATCATCCTTGAAGTACTGGATGATGGTGCCGGGCTCGGGCCCCTCATAGAGGATCTTGGCCTTGCCCTCGTAAATCTGGCGACGCCGCGACATGGCTGTCCTCCTGATGGTCCGTCTGGGGCGGGCGGACCGGATGTTCCCGCATCAATTGCAAAGCCCCGGAGTCACCGGCAAAGGCGCACCCGGGGCAGTTCCTGTCCCATAGCGCGCTGCTGGCGCGCAAGCAATGCGTTGCCGCTGCATGATAAGTGCAGTTTGTACGAAGCTTGTGGATTGAACCTGCCGCCGCCGCCCTCTATCTCAACAGCAGCACAAGCTCGGGAGCCCGGCATGACCACCTTCGACGATCGCGAAAAAGCCTTTGAAACCAAGTTCGCGCATGATGCCGACCTGCAGTTCCGCGTTACCGTGCGGCGCAACCGCCTGCTCGGCATGTGGGCCGCCGGCCAGCAGGGCCTGAGCGGCGAAGCTGCCGAAAATTATGCCAAGACCGTGGTTGCCGCCGATTTCGAGGAAGCCGGCGATGAGGATGTGGTGCGCAAGCTCGCTGCCGATCTCGCCGCCAGCGGCACTGATGAAGCCGCCATCCGCGCGGCGCTGGCCGCCAAGGGCGCAGAGGCCCGCAAGCAGATCATGGACGGCGTCTGATGCCGATGCCCGCCCATGAAATCGAAGCCGCGATCCTGGCAGCGCTGCCCGGCGCCGAAATCGAGATCACCGATCTTGCGGGCGATGGGGACCATTATGCGGCCCGCGTTGTCGCAAAGCAGTTTGCCGGTCTGCCGCGTGTAAAGCAGCACCAGCTTGTCTATAATGCGCTGGGCGGCCGCATGGGCGGCGTGCTCCATGCGCTCAAACTCACCACCATTGCCGCCTGAGGAGCCACATATGAGCGAGTCCATCAACGATCGCATCGGCGCTCTTGTCAGCAGCACCCCCGTGGTGCTGTTCATGAAGGGCACGCCGTTCTTCCCGCAGTGCGGTTTCTCCAGCACCGCCGTCGCCATCCTCGAGCGCCTCGGCGTCGAGTTCGAGAGCGTCGATGTGCTGGCGGATCCCGCCATTCGCCAGGGCATCAAGGAATATTCCGAGTGGCCGACGGTGCCGCAGCTCTACATCGGCGGCGAATTCGTCGGTGGGTCGGACATCATGATGGAGATGTTCCAGGCCGGCGAACTCACCGAGCTGCTCGAAAAGGCCGGGGCTCCGCGCTCCGCCGCCTGAACGCGGTGAACTCCCCGGATACGCCCCTCAAGGCAACCGACATCTGGCAGGGCATGATGAATGCCCTGCGCTCCAACTTCGCGCTGTTCTTTGCAGTCGCGGCGCCCTTCACCCTGCTCGTGGACATGGGGCTGCACACCTTCGGCCCGGCACAGCCGAAAACGGCAGCCGAGTTTACACCGCAGATCGTGCTGATTCTGGTCGTGCTGCCCGGCTTTGTCGCCGGCTTTGCGCAGCTGGCCGTGTCGCATCTGCTGCTGCAGGCCGATTCCTCGCCGCGGCTGGCGCTGGTGGCGGCGTTCGCGGCCTATCCGTCCTATCTGCTGGCGCTGGTCATCTCGGCCTTCCCCACGGCGCTGGGCCTGCTCGCGCTCATCGTGCCGGGTGTCTACATCACGGCGCGGCTGTTCCTCATCGTACCCATCGCCATCGCCGAGCGCCTGCCGCCCTTCGCGCTGCTGCGGCGCAGCTGGCAGCTGACGGAGCCTGTCGCGTGGACGATGGTGCTGTTCCTCGTCCTGTCGGTGCTGTTCATCCTGGGCTTCAGCGTCCTTGGCGGCGGCGTCGGCGCGGCCATCGGCTCGGTGCTGACTGTGATGGGCTTCAAGGCCGTCGGCGGGTTCGTCGCAGCCTTGGTGCCGGCGGTGCTCACCGCCATCGTCTCTATCGCGAGCGCCTGCGCCTCGACCTGGGCCTACAAGCGCCTCAGCTGATCACCCGGTTCGAGAGCGCTCAGTCCCAGCGTGCTTCCGGCGGCAGGCTCATCAGAATCGCATCGACATTGCCGCCGGTCTTGAGGCCGAAGGTGGTGCCGCGATCATACACAAGGTTGAACTCGGCATAGAGCCCGCGGTAGCGCAGCTGCGCCAGCCGCTCCTCAGGTGTGAACGGCAGGTGCATCTTCTCGCGCACCAGCCGCGGGTAAAGCTCCACAAAGGTCTTGCCGACGTCCTGGGTGAAGGCGAAGTCCTTGTCCCAGTCCCCCGTGTCGAGATGGTCGTAGAAGATGCCGCCCACGCCGCGCTCGCGGTTGCGGTGCGGCACCCAGAAATACTCCTTCGCCCATTTGCTGAACGCCGGATAATGCGCCGGATCATGGCTGTCGCACATGGCCTTCAGCGTCTCATGGAAGGCCGCCGTCTGCGCATCGTCCGGAATCGCCGGGTTCAAGTCCGTGCCGCCACCGAACCATGCCTTGGTCGTGACGAGGTAGCGCGTATTGAGGTGCACCGCCGGCACCAGCGGGTTGGCCGGATGGATGACGAGGCTGATTCCCGTGGCGAAAAACCGCGGGTCCTCGCCGGCACCGTTGATCTGCTTGGCGAACTCGGGGGAGAACTGCCCGTGCACGGTGGAGATGTTCACCCCGGCCTTTTCGAACACCCGGCCCTTGAGCACGGACATGACACCGCCGCCGCCGTGCGCGCCGCTCGGGTCCGGCCTGTCCCATGCCGTCCGCTCGAAACGGCCGGCCGGTGCATCGCCCGGGCCCTCATCCTCAAGCTTCTCCAGAGCCGCGCAAATATCGTCCCGAATCTGCCGGAACCAGGTCTGGGCAGCCAACTGCCGGTCATCAAGCGTATGCATGCCATATCCTTAGCCGAGTTTTTCCGGGCATAGGAACCCCGTAAATGCCCCTAACCCGCGCCAAAATGTCCCTTAAAAACCCGGTTGCCTTACACGCCCTGTCAAGGCTAATGCAGCGCATCGCTGGTGGTATCTCGTCCCCACCTGCCCGTAATTTTTCAAGCTTCGAGGTTTTTGATGGCTAGCGGTACGCAGCTTCCCGTTGACGATGGCCATGCGCTGCCCCCCGAGGGCGAGCGCCGGCGTGATTTCCTGCACGTCGCCTCGGCGTCGGTTGCCGCAGTCGGCGCCGGTGCAGTGGTCTGGCCGCTGGTCAACCAGATGAACCCGTCCGCCGATGTGCTGGCGCTGGCCTCGATCGATCTCGATCTGTCGGCCATCCAGCCCGGCCAGGCGATCAAGACCAGCTGGCGCGGCAAGCCGGTGTTCGCCCGCCACCTCACCCCGGCGGAAATCGAAGCGGCCAACAAGGTCGATGTCGCCTCGCTGCGGGATCCGCAGTCGCTGGCAGACCGCACCAAGCCCGGCAACGCCCAGTGGCTGATAACGCTGGGTGTCTGCACCCATCTCGGTTGCGTGCCGCTCGGCGCCGGCCAGGGCGAGTCCCGCGGTGATTTCGGCGGTTACTTCTGTCCGTGCCACGGCTCGCATTACGATACCGCCGGTCGCATCCGTAAGGGCCCGGCACCGCTCAATCTGAACGTGCCGGATTACGTCTTCAAGACGCCCACGTCCGTGACCATCGGCTGAGGAGGAATAGAATGAGCTTTCCCTGGGCCAGGCAATATCAGCCGACCACCGAGTTCGGCAAATTCATGGACAGCCGGCTGCCGCTGCCGCGCTTCGTCTATGGGGCTTTGGGCGCCGGTTATCCGACCCCGAAGAACCTGAACTATTTCTATAACTTCGGCGTTCTCGCCGGTGTTGCCCTTGTCATCCAGATCATCACCGGCGTCGTGCTGGGCATGCATTATGCCGCCGACACCCGCGTGGCGTTCGATAGCGTCGAGCACATCATGCGCGACGTCAACGGCGGCTGGATGCTCCGTTACATGCACGCCGTGGGCGCCAGCTTCTTCTTCGGCGTCGTCTACGTCCACATCTTCCGCGGCCTCTACTACGGCTCGTACAAGCCGCCGCGCGAAGTGCTGTGGATGCTCGGCCTTGTCATCTTCCTGCTCATGATGGCCACGGCGTTCATGGGTTATGTGCTGGTCTGGGGCCAGATGAGTTTCTGGGGCGCTGCGGTTATCACCGGGCTGTTCTCAGCCCTGCCGATCGTCGGCGAGGCCATCCAGACCTGGCTGCTCGGTGGTTTCTCACCAGACAACGCCACGCTCAACCGCTTCTTCTCGCTGCACTATCTGCTGCCGTTCGTGATCTTCGGCGTCATCATCCTGCACGTCTGGGCGCTGCACATCCCGGGTTCGAACAACCCGACCGGTGTCGACGTCAAGGGCCCGCAGGATACCGTGCCGTTCCACCCCTATTACACCGCCAAGGACTTCTTCGGCCTCGGTGTGTATCTCACGATCTTCGCAGCCGTCGTGTTCTTCATCCCGAACTCGCTTGGCGAGCCAGACAACTACATCCCGGCGAACCCGCTCAGCACGCCTGCGCACATCGTCCCGGAATGGTACTTCTGGCCATTCTACGCCATCCTTCGCGCCTTCACGGTGGATTTCTTCTTCATCCCCGCCAAGCTGATGGGCGTGCTGGCGATGTTCGCCGCCATCCTGCTGCTGTTCTTCCTGCCCTGGCTGGATACGTCGCCGGTCCGCTCGAACGCCTATCGCCCGCTCAACCGCGCGCTGTTCTGGGTGTTCCTGGTGGTCTGCCTCGTGCTCGGCGTGGCGGGCGGCAAGCCGGCTGAAGAGCCCTGGGTCCGCTTGAGCCAGATCTTCACGGCCTATTATTTCGCCCACTTCCTCATCATCACGCCGCTGGTCAGCCGGTTCGAAAAGACGTTGCCGCTGCCCAGCTCGATCTCCGAAGCGGTGCTTGCCAAATATGGCAATGGTCCGTCCTCCTCGCCCGGCACGGGTGTTGGCGGCGCTGCCCCGCAGCCGGCTGAATAAGGGTCTATCCGATGGTTCGTCTCGGCGCTCTGGCCGTTGGCCTGTTCTTCTGCATCGCCGTCCTCTGGGGCGCTGTGCAGCCGCGTGACGCGGTTCCTGTCGATCCTGTGAAGGAGGCGCATCAGTATCCCGAGAAGATCACCTGGAGCCACAATGGCCCCGGCAATCTCGGCATCCTCGGCACCTTCGATCGTGGCCAGCTGCAGCGCGGCTTCCAGGTTTACAAGGAAGTCTGCTCGGCCTGCCATGGCATCAGCCTCGTGGCCTTCCGTGACCTTTCGGCGCTCGGCTACAACGAAGCCGAGATCAAGGCGATCGCGGCGGAATATGAAGTTCCGTCCATCGATGAGAACGGCGAGCCAAGCACCCGCAAGGCCACCGCTGCGGACAAGTTCCCGCCGCGCTACGCCAACGAAGTGGCCGCCCGCGCCGCGCAGAACGGCGCCAACCCGCCCGACCTGTCGCTGATGACCAAGGCGCGTCCGGATGGCACCAACTATGTCCGCTCGCTGCTTCTCGGCTATCGTGACGAGGTTCCCGCCTCGCTCAAGGCCAGCGCACCCGAGGGCCTGTGGTACAACCCGTGGTTCCACTCGGTGTTCATCGCCATGCCGCCGCCCATCGCCGCCGATGGCCAGGTGACCTACACCGATGGCTCGCCGCAGACCAAGGACCAGTATGCTGAGGACGTCGCTGCCTTCCTGACCTGGACGGCAGAGCCCAAGCTCGAAGCCCGCAAGGAAACCGGCGTTGCCGCCGTGCTCTTCCTGCTGGTGATGACCGGCTTCGGTTTCCTCAGCTATCGCCGCGTCTGGGCCGACATCAAGGGCAAGAAGGCCAAGGCCTGACCCTGAGAAGGCGCTGAACGGAAGCAGGGCGGCTGTGGCAACACAGCCGCCCTTTTCTGTTTCCCAAACCACGCCGCGTGCCGCTAGGCTCCGATGATGCGCCAGCCCAATGACGATCTCGCCGCCCTTGTCCGCACCATTCCGGATTACCCCAAGCTGGGCATCCAGTTCCGGGATATCACGACATTGCTGCTCGATGGCGAGGGCCTTGCCGCGACCATCGAGCGACTGGCGGCCGCCGTGGCGCCGCCCGGTGGCTCACCGCCCGCGCTGATTGCGGCCATCGAGGCGCGCGGCTTCATCTTCGGCGCAGCACTGGCCGTGCGGTTCGGCTGCGGCCTGGTGCTGCTCCGCAAGAAGAACAAGCTCCCCGGCCGCGTCATCGGCGTCAACTACGCGCTGGAATATGGGCAGGACCGAATCGAGATGCACGCCGATGCCGTCACGCCGGGCGCCCGCGTCCTGCTGGTCGATGATCTGATCGCGACGGGCGGCACGGCGCTGGCCGGCGTGGAACTGTTGCGCGGGGCAGGGGCCGTTGTGAGCGAGGCCGCCTTTGCCATCGGCCTGCCGGCGCTTGGTGGCCCGGACCGGATGCGCGCTACGGGCGTGGCCGTGACGACGCTGATCGATTTCGACGGCCACTGAGGCCCGGCCAGTGCGGCGCCGCTGCCGGCAGGCGTCAGCCGGCCTTCAGCACCCCTGAGCGGCTGATCCCCAGCAGCCAGGCGCCCATGAACAGCGTGTTGGGGATGACGTTCAGCGCATAGCCGGTGGCGATCGACAGGCTGCTGTCGAGCACGAACCAGCTTGCGACGCCGGCGGTGGCCAGCAGCCAGGTTGAACGCCCGCGTGGCCCGAGCAGGTCGGCGGCGCGAATCGCCGCCAGCGTCGTCAGGCCAAGCGCGATCGAGACCGGCCCGCAAACACCGAGGCTGAAGCGCATCAGTGCTCCGAGGACGACCGGCTCCGGGCCATGCAGCAACTCCAGGAAAAGCTGGGTCGGACCGCTGGTGGCTTCCAGCCCGCCTGCGGTCAGCACGATGCCGAAGATCACGACCGAGAGGCACCAGATCGTGAACCAGTTGTGCCAGAAGCGCGACATTGCCGTTTCCCCCATTGTTCCGGACAAGCTTAGCAAATTATGTAGCAGTTGCTACATAATTTTGCAAAACAAACGGATCAATTTTGCCGCTTCAGAAAAAAAGGGGTGCAGGGGCTCAGCCCCTGCCCGCCGGAGGCGCTGCCCCCGGCGTCAACCCGTCCGTGCTAGCGCTTCTGCTTGCGCGCTGCGTAGCGGGCGTCACGAGCGGCCTTCTGGGCGGCTTCGCGCGCGATGGCTTCCAGCCGGGACTGCTCGGCCTTGACCGCAACTTCGGCTTCCTTGGCGATCCGG
Organism: Sphingomonadales bacterium UBA6157; assembly: GCA_002423025.1. Taxonomy (GTDB): domain Bacteria; phylum Pseudomonadota; class Alphaproteobacteria; order Sphingomonadales; family Sphingomonadaceae; genus Sandarakinorhabdus. The sequence continues at coordinate 122,662 of DIUN01000043.1, forward strand.
GCCAGTTCAGCAAGCTTTGCAGCCTCGGCGCGTTCGATCTTGCGCTTTTCCTCACGCTCGGCGCGCTTCTCGGCCGCGCGGGCGCGTGCGGCCAGTGCGTCCTCGTCAGGCGGCGGCGCGCTCTTGAACTTGTCGAGCTTGGCCTTGCGGGCTTCGGCCGCGGCTTTGGCGCGGTCGCTGAAATCGGGAAGTTTGAATGCCATATGCCGCGCTCTGTAGACGGGCTTCTACTCCGCTGCAACGGCTTCCATGCAAAGTGCTACCGATACTGGTGTTCCGACCAGGGCCGCGTTGCCGGAAAGCGGGTCGATCCGGCTGCGCTCGGTGAGATCGTTGATCGAAACACCGGGCTTTTCGCGCGCCACGCTGAGCTTCACGCCCTTGCGGCCATGGCCGAAGCCATGCGGCAGGGAAACGACTCCCGGCATCATCGCATCGCTTATCTCGGCGGGTGCCTCGACGCTGCCGGCGCCGCTGCTGATGCGGACCATGTCGCCCTCGGAGATGCCGCGCGCCTCTGCGTCTGCCGGGGCCATCATCAGGGTGCAGCGCTCCGGCCCCTTGGCGAGGCGGCGGGCGTTGCCGAGCCAGCTGTTGTTGTTGCGCAGGTGCCGGCGGCCGATGAGCAGCAGGCCATCGGTGGTTTCGCCCATGGTCGCGGCAAAGCGATCAAGATCGGCGATGAGCTCGGGCGGGGCGGTGTGGATGGTCTTGTCGGGCGTGCGCAGCCGCTCGGGCAGGCGCGGCTCCAGGGCGCCGAGGTCAAGGCCATGCGGATGCGCTTCAACATCGGCAAGGCTGAGGCCGCGCGGCGAGTTGCGCAGCATCCGGTCCAGCGTGTCACGCGGCGGCACGATGTTGGGCAGCGTCTGGCCGCTGGCGCCGGCGATGGCGCGAGCGAGTTCCGCAACGATCAGCCAGTCGCTCTTGGCGCCCTCGCTCATCTCGAACACCGGCGGCGAATAATTGGCAAAGTTGCGCACCGCGATCGGCCCGAGGAACAGCGGGTAATGGTCCTTCTCCAGCGGGCCGCACGGCGGCAGGATGTAATGCGCGTGGCGGCTGGTCGCCGTGACATACATGTCGAGCGAAACCATCAGCTCCAGCCCGGCCAGCGCCGCATCGAGCGCGTTGCCATCCGGCACCGAAAGCACCGGGTTGCCGGCGATGGTGAAGAAGGCCTTGATCTGGCCTTCGCCCGGCGTCGCGATTTCCTCGGCCATGGCAACGGCAGGGAACTCGCCGAGCACTTCGGGATGGCCCGAGACGCGGCTGCGGAACCGCCCGCGCGTGCCGCTGCCGGTCTGGCCGACAATGTCCACGGCCGGCGAGGAGAACATGGCGCCGCCGACGCGATCGAGGTTTCCGGTGGCGATGTTGATGAGCTGGATCAGCCATTGGTTGAGCGTGCCGAAGGCTGCGGTGGAGACGCCGATGCGGCCATAAACGGCTGCCGGAGCCCCGCTCCCGAGTTCTCCTGCCAGGTTCCGGATGATCTCCTCCGAGATACCGCACGCTGCCGCGCAGGTGCCGATGGAGAACCGGCGCAGTGCCGACCAAACTCCCTCAAAACCCGATAATATCCCGGTGAGGGCGCGCGGATTGACCAGCCCGGCCTCGTCCAGGGCCAGCAAGATGCCGATGAGCAGCGCCGGATCGGTGCCCGGCTTGATAAAATGATGCGCGTCCGCCACCGCCGCCGTCTCGGTGCGGCGCGGGTCGATCACCGTCAGCCGGCCACCCCGGGCCTGTAGCGCCGCGATGCGCTTTTTCACATCCGGCACGGTCCAGACGCTGCCGTTGGAGGCCAGCGGGTTGCCACCGATGATGAGAAGGTGCTGTGTCCGGTCAATATCTGGTATGGGAAACAAGGCGTTATGGCCGAACATCCACATCTGGACGAGCTGGTGCGGAACCTGGTCGACACTTGACGCGGAGAACATCGCCTTGGCCCCAAGAGCCTTGCGCAGCAGCGGCATCTGCGGCGAGAGCGAGTAATTATGCGCCGTGGGGTTGCCGATATAGACACCGGCCTCGCCGCCTTTTCCCCGGATTTGCGCGATTTTCGCGGCGATCTCGGAGTAAGCGGCCTCCCAACTGATCGGCTGCCAGCTTTCGCCAACACGCTTTACGGGCGTCCGCAGCCGGTCCGGATCATCCTGAAGGTCCTGCAGGGCCGTGGCTTTTGGGCAAATATGGCCTTTGCTCAAGGGGTTGGCAGGGTCCCCCTTGATGGAGAGCACCTTGCGCCCCTCGGTTTCGATCACCACGCCGCAATTGGCTTCACAGATGTGGCAGGTGCGATAGTGAACGGACATGACGCTCTCCCCAGAACAGCGAGAGCCTAGCCCGCTCTGTGCCGCCACGCAAAGCTGGCACAAACATCGGCCTCGGGAACCTCTTGCAGCGGTGGTGGTTAATCTATTGCAATCAAAGGAGATACCGCAATGGCCACACCTCAGGAACTCGAAACCAAGCTCTGGAAAGCGCTTGAATCCGACCGCGTGCTGATGCTCGGACTTGATGGAATCGATGATGGCCATGCCCGGCCAATGACATCCCAAATCGATGGCGAGCGCAGCCCGATCTGGTTTTTCACCACCAAAGACAATGGCGTAGCGGAATCGCTTGGCCGCAGCGATCGCGCCATTGCTGCATTCGTCTCCAAGGGCCATGACCTGTTTGCGACCATCCATGGCCGTATCTCGCTGGAGACCGACCCGGCGACGATCGAGCGACTGTGGAACACCACGGTTGCGGCCTGGTATGAGGGCGGCATCGCCGATCCAAAGCTGGCGCTGCTCCGGCTTGACGCCGAGCGTGCCGAGATATGGCTGAACGAAAACAGTATGTTCGCTGGTATCAAGACGCTGTTCGGCGGCGATACCAAGGCGGACTACCGGGACAAGTCAGCCGAAGTTCGCCTCGGATAGTCGATTCCGCGCGGGTTCCGCTCGTCCATCAAAGCCGCTACGCTTCCCATTCTGCGAGGGGATGCGGCTATGGATGGACGGCGTGGACCGGCGCGGTTGGCAGCAGGCCTGATCGGCCTGATCGCCTGGGGCGCAGTGCTGGCACAACTGTTGCTGGCGCTGGAGACCGGGGTGGAGAAGGGCACACCGCCATGGATGGTGGCGTGGAACCTCTTCAGTTACTTCACGATTTTGAGCAACAGCCTCGTCGGGCTGGTCACGCTGCACTATGCGCTGGCGCAAAGCGACCCGCGCTCCGATTGGAAAGCCGGCCGGGAAGCGCATTGGCTGGCCGGGTCAGGCATGCTCGCCGCAACGGCGCTTTACATCATCGTCGTCGGCATCATCTACCAGACCATTCTGGCCAGCCAGAACAATGTCACTGGCTTTGCCAAGCTTGTGGATACGATGCTGCACGGCTTCGTGCCGATTGCCTACCCGCTCTGGTGGCTCGCCTATGGCCGGAGCGACCGGCTGCGCTGGTGGCAGGCGCTGGTCTGGCTGGAATTTCCCGCCATATACTGTCTTTATACACTGGTGCGGGGGGACTATCTCGGCCGCTATCCTTATCCTTTCATCGATGTGACCAAGCTCGGCTACGAGACGGTCGGGATGAACATCGCCGGCCTGGTGATGCTGTTCCTGCTGGGAGCCGGCATCGTCATCGGTATCGATAATCTGCTGCCGCGCCGCAACGCGAGCTACTGAGGGAACCCCGATGCATCCTTTCGTTCATGCTGCCGCCACACCCGACAAGGCCGCCATCATCATGGCGAGCACGGGTGAAACACTGAGCTATGGCCAGCTTGAAGCACGCTCTAACCAGGTGGCGCAACTCATCCGCGCCCATGGCCTGAAGCGCGGTGACACTGTTGCGATCTTCATGACCAACTGCCTGGATTATCTGCCGATTTGCTGGGGCGCGCAGCGTTCCGGACTGGTATTCGTCGCCATGTCCACCAAGCTGACCGCGGCTGAGGCGAGCTACATCATCGAGGATTCTGGCGCGAAGATGCTGTTCGCCAGCGCTGGCCTAGGCACGGTGGCAAGCGAAGCCTCGGCGAGCATTCCAGCTGCGCAACGCTTCGCCACGGGCGGCAGCATCCCGGGCTTTGCCGATCTGGGCAATGCATTGGCTGGCCAGCCTGAAAGCCGGATCGCGGACGAAAGCTGCGGCCGCGACATGCTCTATTCCAGTGGCACCACCGGCCGCCCCAAGGGTGTACGAGGCCCTCTTCCGGAAGGCGCGCTGGATGCTGGAGATGCGCTCACAGGGCTGGTGGGCATGCTCTACAGCTTCAATCCGGATATGGTCTATCTCTCGCCGGCGCCGCTCTACCATGCCGCCCCGCTGCGCTACTGCATGGCCGTGCAACGCTTCGGCGGCACCGTCGTAGTTATGGAGAGGTTCGAACCGGAAGCCTATCTCGCCACCGTCGAGAAGTTCCGCATCACCCACAGCCAGCTTGTGCCAACGATGTTCGTCCGCATGCTCAAGCTCGATGAGGCTGCGCGCAATCGCTATGATCTGTCCAGCCTAAAGGTCGCCATTCATGCCGCAGCGCCGTGCCCGGTGGATGTGAAGCACGCCATGATCGCCTGGTGGGGGCCGGTGATCTACGAATATTATTCCGCCACTGAAGGCGCCGGTTTTACCACCATCACGCCCCAAGAGTGGCTTCAGCGCCCAGGCTCGGTCGGCAAGGCCATCCTTGGCGAGATCCGCGTGCTCGGCGATGATGACGAGGTGCTGTCCGCTGGCCAGACAGGCCGCATCTACTTCGCCGGTGGCCCCGGCTTTTCCTATCATAATGATCCTGAAAAGACCGCCAGCGTCACCGGCCAGCATGGTGCCACGTTCGGTGACATCGGCCATGTCGATGAGGAGGGGTATCTTTTCCTCACTGATCGCGCCGCCTTCATGATCATTTCCGGCGGCGTGAACGTCTATCCGCAGG
>DIUN01000037.1 GCA_002423025.1 Sphingomonadales bacterium UBA6157
CCTTGCCGATGACGCTCTGGAAATCACGCACCAGCTCGGGATAGGGGTGCGGGCCGGCGACGGTGCCGATGATGTAGAAGGTGTCGTGGACGTTGGTCACCCAGTCCCGCAGGGCGTCGTTCATGGCGTCCTTGAGGGTCTTCGAGCCGCTCTCCACGGCGCGGACTTCAGCGCCGAGCAGCTTCATGCGGAACACATTGGGCGCCTGCCGCTCGATATCGCGCGCACCCATGTAAATGGTGCAGGGCAGGCCAAAGCGCGCGGCCACGGTGGCAGTGGCCACGCCATGCTGGCCAGCGCCGGTTTCCGCGATGATACGGGTCTTGCCCATGCGGCGGGCGAGCAGGATCTGGCCGACGCAATTGTTGATCTTGTGCGCGCCGGTGTGGTTGAGCTCGTCGCGCTTCAGGTAGATTTTCGCGCCATTGCCCGGCTGGCCATTGGCGGCGGCAATGCCGCGCAGATGCTCCGTCAGTCGCTCGGCATAATAAAGCGGGCTGGGGCGGCCAACATAATATTCGAGCAGATAATCGAACTCGGCGGCAAAGGCCGGGTCCGCCTGGGCGGCGCGATAGGCCTTGTCGAGATCGAGGATGAGCGGCATCAGCGTCTCGGCGACATAGCGCCCACCGAATGCGCCGAAGTGGCCGTTCGCATCCGGCCCGGCACGCAAGCTGCCCGTGTTGATATTCATGCCGCTCGCACTGCCTCCACAAACGCCCTGATCTTCTGCACCGACTTGACGCCAGGCGCATCCTCCACGCCGGACGATACATCGACCAGCGCCGCACCGCTGACAGAAATCGCCCCCGCCACATTCATGGGGTCGAGCCCGCCTGCCAGCCCCCAGGGCAGCCCGATGCCCTGCGCCGCCTCCAGCAATCGCCAGTCGAAGCGCAGGCCCATGCCGCCCGGAAGGTCGGCACCTTTAGGCGTCTTGGCATCGAACAACAAGCGACTGGCTGCGCCGGCATAGCGCCGCGCCCCGGCGATGTCGGCGCTGGTGGAGACGCCCAGCGCCACCCACACCGGCAGCCCGTGGCGCGCGCTGATCGCGGCCGCACGCGCCGGCTCGTGCACATCATGGACCTGCACTACATCGAGCCGCACCTGCGCCAGAACATGCGCCAGCAGCGCATCATCCGGATCGACAAACACCCCGACCTTGCCGACGCCCGTCGGCACCCGCGTCGCCAGTGCCGCCGCCGCTTCTGCCTGCAAATGTCGCGGGCTCTTGGCAAAGAACACGAAGCCGACATGGGTTGCCCCGGCCGTCACCGCCGCATCCAGCGTCTCGGGCGTTGAGAGCCCGCAGATCTTGATCTCGGTCATCAGGCGCTCAGGCGAGGTCGCGGGCGATCGCCGCTGCCGCTGCCGCGGGATCATCCGCGCCGGTAATCGGCCGGCCGATCACCAGCACCGAAGCGCCGGCATCGCGCGCCTGCCTTGGCGTCATCACGCGCTTCTGGTCCCCCACATCGGCGCCGGCCGGGCGCACGCCGGGGACCACGATGAGCGCGTCGGCCCAGGCGGCGCGCACGGCCGCAGTCTCATGCGGGCTGGCCACCACGCCATCGAGCCCGGCGCCGCGCACCACCCCGGCCAGCCGCGCCACCTGCGTTGCTGCGCCGCCGGCAACGCCAGCAGCGGCCAGGTCTGCATCGTCAAGGCTGGTCAGTACTGTCACGGCGACAACGCGCGTGGCGGCGGGCGCGGCAGCGCGGGCAGCGGCGAGCATAGCATGGCCGCCCACGGCATGGACGGTCAGGATCGCAGGCTCCAGCCCGGCCAACGAACGCACTGCGCCGGCGACGGTGTTGGGAATGTCATGCAGCTTCAAATCAAGGAACACCGGCAAGCCGAGGCGCGCGATTGCGGCAATGCCCGCCGGGCCATTGGCGCAGAAGAACTCCAGCCCCAGCTTGACGCCGCCGACATGCGGCGCGACGCGGCGCACCAGTGCGGCAGCGGCATCGACGCCGGGCGTGTCGACCGCCACGAAAACCGGGTTGCCGCTCATGCGCCGGCCGGCGGCACGATGGTCGGCTGGGCCTGGCCGGGCAGCGGGGAAGGGTGCGGCGTGTGCAGTGGCTCGAACTGGGCCGCAACGGGCGCAGCCATGGCGGGCGCTTCCGTCGTGCCGCAGGCGCGGGCCAGCTTGCGCTTCCAGGTCGCCTTGGCGCCGAGATGCATCAGCCAGGTCGGCAGCCAGCCTGCGACAAACGCCAGCGCCAGCAGCAGCGGCAGCCGGATATTGATCATCTCGCCATCGGGCAGGCGGAACGGCACCGGAGTCCAGTTCGCCACCGACAGCAGCAAAAAGGCCACCGCCAGCGCCGTGATGATGATCCATCGCACGATCGTCATTGCCTCTCCCAGACGGTCATTCCAGCAGCCAAGATTGGCACATGCCGCGTTGCAACGCGACTCTTCTGCACGCTTTGGAACAATGCGATCTCAGAGTTCCCCGTCCACCGGCTCGACGCCGATCTCGCGGAGGCCGGCCATCAGCGCCTCGGCGACGCTGGCGAGCACGGCCGTATCGGTGGCGCGGATAACGAAATTGGCACCGGTCTTACCCTCGCGCCAGAAGGGGTAGCTGCCGATCTGGGCGCCTTCATGGGCCTTTTCCACTGCGGCCAGCGTGGCGGCGGCGGTGCTCTCCTGGGTCCAGGCAGCCACGGTGCGGGACAAGACCGGCGCGCCGCCCTGCAGCTTGCCATCGAGCGCCGCCAGCATGCCCTGGGTGATGATCGGCACACCAGCCATGATGAAGATGTTGCCCACCCTGATGCCCGGCGCCTTGGTGCGCGGGTTCTCGATCAGCGTTGCGCCCTCGGGGGTGCGGGCCATGCGCAGGCGGGCGTCGGTGAGCTTGTCCCCATAATAACCGGCGAGGATCGCCTGGGCATCAGGGTGCACGATCACCGGCACGCCGAGCGCGGCGGCAATGGCATCCACGGTGATGTCATCATGCGTCGGCCCGATGCCGCCGGTGGTGAACAGATAATCAAAGCCTGCCGAGAGCGCCTTCACGGCATCGCCGATGGCGTCCATCTCGTCGGCCACCACACGCACTTCCTTGAGGCGGATGCCCTGCACGCCCAGCCATTTGGCGAGGTAGGCAAGATTGGCGTCCTGGGTGCGGCCGGAGAGGATTTCGTCCCCGATGATCAGCAGGGCGGCGGTCCAGATGCGTTCGGGCTGTTGGCTCATGCCTGAGCGTCTAGCCCAGCGCCGCGCCCTCGCAAAGCGCCAAACCGGCCTGCGACGCGGCGGACGCTCCGGCCGGCTTTCTTTGCCGCACCGCAAAACATTGCCGCGCCGCGTCGCAAGGCCTATCTATGAACGCATGAACACCACCGAGACCGCAACCGTCGCCAAGGGCGCTGTTAGTAGCGCTGCAAAGAGCGCGCCCGATTGGGAGATCTTCAACGATCCCGGTGAGGGTCCCATCCGGCTGCACAGCCCGGCGGCTTTCGAGGGCATGCGCCGCGCCGGCCGGCTGGCAGCGCAGGTGCTCGACCATCTGACGCCGCACGTCGTACCCGATGTGGTGACGCTCGATCTTGACCAGATGGCCTATGATTTCGTCAGCGCCGCCGGCGCCCACAGCGCCACCATCTTCTATCGCGGTTTCAGCCACAGCCTGTGCATCAGCGTCAATCATGTTGTCTGTCATGGTATCCCCTCGGCGCGGAAGCTGAAGGAGGGGGACATCGTCAACATTGATGTGACAGTGGTGGTCGATGGCTGGCACGGTGATACCAGCCGGATGTTCCTTGTCGGCGATGTGCCGCTGAAGGCCCGGAAACTCGTCGATGTGACCTATGAGTGCCTGATGCGCGGTATTGAACTGGCCAAGCCCGGCAACACGCTCGGCGATGTCGGCCATGCCATCCAGAGCCATGCCGAAAAGAACCGGATGTCCGTCGTGCGCGATTTCTGCGGCCATGGCCTCGGCCGGGTGTTCCATGATGCGCCGAACGTCGTGCATCTCGGCAAGCCGGGGCGCGGCGTCATGCTGCGTCCGGGCATGTTCTTCACCATCGAGCCCATGATCAATGCCGGTCGCGCTGAAGTGAAGCTTCTCGATGATGGCTGGACGGCCGTGACGCGGGATCGCTCGCTCTCCGCCCAGTTCGAGCACAGCATCGGCATCACCGAGACGGGGGCCGAAATCTTCACCGGCTCACTGCTCGGCCACACAGCACCGCCCTACACGCTCTGATCGCCAGCGCGGCATGAGCGACGAGCCCAGCAGCGCCGGCCACCGCGAGCGCTTGCGGGCGCGGCTGCTGGCCGGTGGCGGTGATGGCTTTCATGATTATGAGCTGCTCGAATATCTGCTCGGGCTGGCGATTCCGCGCCGCGATACCAAGCCGCTGGCCAAGCAACTGCTCGCCGAGTTCGGCAGCCTTTCGGTCCTGCTGGCCGCAACGCCGCTTGAGCTCAAGCGCGTCGAGGGTCTCGGCGATGGCGCCATTGCAGCATTGAAGTTCGTGGAGGCGGTGTCGTTGCGCTCATTGAAAACGGCGGCGCTCGACCGGCCGGTGCTCTCGGGCTGGCAGGCGCTGACGGATTATCTCCACGCCGCCATGGCGCACCGGGTGACGGAGGAATTCCGGGTCATCTTTCTCAACAATCGGAATGTGATGATCCGGGACGAGGTGATGGGGCAGGGCACGGTCAATGCCGCGCCCGTCTACCCGCGCGAGATCGTCAAGCGCGCGCTGGAACTTGGCACCTCGGGGCTGGTGCTGGTGCACAACCACCCGAGCGGTGATCCGCAGCCATCGCGGGACGATATCGTGATGACCAAGGCGGTGATCGAGGCCGGGCGGCACCTGGGGCTTTCCGTGCACGATCATGTCATCATCGGCCGCGGTGGGCATGTCTCGATGCGGGCACTGGGGCTGATCTAGCGGCGCTTCCAGTATCGAAACGCCTTGCGCTGCAGCCGCTGGACATAGGCTTGCGCCTCCGGCCCTAGCCAACTGCCGCGATAGCGGGTGCGGCCCACCCACCAGCCCTGGCCGGGCAGGCCGTCGCTCTCGCGCACCACCAGCACGGCAAGCTCGGGCTGGCCGGCGGCGGCAGCGCGTCGGTCCACCTCGTCGAGCACCTTGCAGAGGCTGCGCATCTTGGGCCGGCTGAACGCCATGCCCAGCGCCAGCAGCGCGCCGGAATAGCTCATGGCATGGCCGGCGCGGGCGCTGCCTTGCATCAGCGATTCGATCTCGCTCAAATCGAAGCGGAGTGCGTCGCTCATTCCGGCACATTGAAAGCATCGGCAGATGACAGGCAAGCCCCTGGCTGCTAACCCCGCGCCATGACCATTTACCTGCACGAAGGGGATCTCCCCAGCGACGTCTTCGCACCCGGCCCCATCGCAGTCGACAGCGAGACCATGGGCCTGCTGCCGCACCGGGACCGGCTTTGCCTGCTCCAGATTGCCGATGGCCAGGGCGATGAGCATCTCGTGCGCTTTTCGCAGGGCCAATATGATGCGCCGGTGCTGAAGGCAGTGCTCGCCGATCCGTCACGGCTCAAGCTGTTCCATTATGCCCGCTTTGATCTGGCGGTGATCCGCCATTATCTCGGCGTGGTGGCGACGCCGGTGTTCTGCACCAAGATCGCCTCCAAGCTGGTGCGCACCTACACGGATCGCCACGGCCTGAAGGACGTGCTGCGCGAAACTATCGGTGTCGATATCAGCAAGCAGCAGCAATCATCCGATTGGGGCGCACCGGTGCTCACCGAGGCGCAGAAGGATTATGCCGCCTCCGATGTGCGCTACCTGCATCGTGCCCATGCCGTTCTCGCCGAGCGGATGGCGCGCGAAGGCCGCACCGAGCTGGCGCAGGCCTGCTTCGATTTCCTGCCGACACGCGCCGATCTCGATCTCGCCGGCTGGGACGAGACCGACATTTTCGCGCATATGTAGCGGATGGCGGAGGCAGCCCCCAGTGCAGCGCAGATGGCGGCAGCCGAGCTGACGCGCCGCCAGCGCGCCGCCATGCCTGGCAGCGCGCATGAAAAGCGCATGCATGTGCTGAAATGGCTGCTGCCTTCGCTGGCCACCATCGTGCTCGGCGCCATCATCATCTGGCCGCTCTCCGCAGTGCAGGAGTTCAGCTTCCTGCTCGCCAAGGACAAGGTGGGTGTTGCGACCGAGCGGTTGCGCGTGGACCGCGCCGTCTATCGTGGTGAAACGGCGCGTGGGGAAGCGTTTGTCATTGCTGCCGGGGGCGCCGTGCAGCGCAGCAGCGCCGTGCCCGAAGTCGAGTTGAAGGCGCTCACCGCCAGGCTCGACATGGCCGATGGCCCGGCGACTGTCACCGCGCCATCGGGGCGCTACTTCATCGATACGGACAAGCTGCGGGTCTATGGCCCGGTCCAGCTCGATTCGGCGGCGGGCTACAGCCTTGATTCGAGCACGGTCGATATCGATCTCAACACCCGCAAGGTGGCGACCGAGACGGCGGTTTCCGGCACGCTGCCCATCGGCAGCTTCACGGCCGGGCGGTTGCGCGGTGATATTCAGGGCCGCAACATCGTGCTTGAGGACGGTGTCCACTTGCGGATTCGGGGCCGTGCGGGCAGAGCCAAGCCATGAAGCTCATTGCGCCCGCTCTCCTGCTGCTGCTGGCTGTTCCGGCCGCCTCGCAAACCTCGATGCAGGCCTCGGCCCTGAAAGGCCTTGATACCGGCGCGCCGATCGATGTCGATGCCGCGCGCATCGAGATTCAGGATGCGTCCAACCAGGCGATCTTCACCGGCGCCGTTGTCATCCGCCAGGGCCGGCTGACGCTCAATGCCGATACGGTGAAGATTCTCTACACCCGGGTCGGTGATGCACCCGAGATGCAGCGGCTCGATGCGCGCGGCCGGGTCAAGCTGGTCTCGCCTTCGGAGACCGCCACGGCCAACACCGCCATATATGATGTGCGCGGCAAGCTCATCACCATGTCCGGCAATGTCGTGCTCAATCGCGGCGGGTCGGTGCTTAACGGCCAGCGGCTGGTGCTCGATCTTGCCAGTGGCCGCACCAGCTTTGATTCGCGCGCCGGCGCCACCACGCCGGGCAGCAGCGGCCGGGTGACAGGCCGCTTCCTCGTGCCGCAGCGCACCGAACAGAAGTAAGCCTTTCGGCTCTCCGCTGGGCGGAGAACCGGGCCTTGCGCCGCCCATGGCGTGCGGACAAGGTGCCGCCATGAGCAGCAATTTCGATTCCCCCGGCCGCATCAAGTGCGGCACCGTGACCACGCCGGACATCGCCGCCAGCCTTGCCGATTATACCGGGCTGCTCGGCCTTGCGGTGCTGGAGGACACACCGGTAAGCCCCAGCCTTGCCGCTGCCTGGGGTGCGCCCGCGAGCGCCGGCCGTCGCAGCGTGCTGCTGGGCGCGGCGGATGGCCAGCCGGCGTTCCTGCGGCTCATCGAGGGCAGCACCGTGCCCGGCTACAGCCCGCTGCGCAGTTTCGGCTGGGCGGCCTATGAGCATAGCGTGGCGAGCTGCGATGCGCTTTATGCCGATATCAAGGACAGCATCGGCTTCACCGTCATCGGGGCGCCCAAGCTGGTGCCAGGTTTCGATAATTTCATTCCCTTCCAGGTAGTTGGACGCGCCGGCGAGGTGCTGTATCTCAACCAGGTGCTCAACGGCGCGATGGCGGATCTCGATCTGCCGAACACCTTGGCGCGGGTCGACCAGATGTTCATCGCCATCCTCGCTGCGCCGGACCGGGCGGCGGCGGTGGCCTTCCATCAGCAGGCGCTGGGCTTTGAGGAAGGCCAGACCTGGACCATCCCCTACAGCGTCATCAACAACAGCTTCGGCCTGCCCGATGATACGCTGACAGCGATGACCATGACGAAGACCGGGCGCCTGCCGGCCAGCGAGATTGACCAATATCCCGCCGCCGCCACCCCGCGCCCCTGCGCGCCGGGTGAGTTGCCGCCGGGCAACGCCATGATCAGCTTCATAACCGCCAGCCTCGATGCCGTGGCGGCGCCGTTCCTCACGCCGCCCGAGCGCCGCGATGGCCCACTTTATGCCGGGCGGCGCAGCGCCACCTTGCGCGGTGCTGCCGGCGAACTCATCGAGTTGATCGAAGCATGACCATCACCCGCCATTTCATCGATGTCCGCAATGCCGATGGCAGCGCCCGGCGCGTGCATTATCGCCGCGCCGGCTCCGGGCCACCGTTGCTGCTGATCCACCAGTCCCCGCGCTCCAGTGCCGAATATGAGCCACTGCTGGCCAAATGGGCGGCGGACTTCACCTGCCTCGCGCCGGATTCTCCTGGGTTTGGTGAATCTGCACCGCTGCCTATGGCGGCGCCGGATGTGAATGACTACGCCGATGCGGTCTTCGCCTTCATGGACGCGATGGGGCTGGACAAGGCCGGCGCTTATGGCTTCCACTCCGGCGCGATCACGCTGATCACCGCCGCCAAGCGCGCGCCCGGGCGGTTCACCGCCGTCGCCGCCAATGGTTATGCCGTGTGGACCGACGCCGAGCGCGCCGATTTTGGTGCCAATTACACGCCGCCGTTCGTTCCGCTGGCTTATGGCGAGCATCTGACCTGGCTGTGGCACCGGCTGCGCGAGCAGAGCTGGTTCTTCCCCTGGTATGCCGCCGATGATGCGCACCGCATGAGCGTGGCGCATGACAATGCCGAGGCCAACCATGCCATGGCGATGGATGTGCTCGCCGCCGGCAGCAGCTATGCGCAGGGTTATGCCGCCATGCTGCAGGCGCCGCGTGACCTGCCCGAGCCGGGCGCGCCCACCCCGCCGGTGTTCATCTGCGGCCGCAATGGAGATCCGCTGCAATCGCATATCGACCGGCTCGGCACGCTGCCCATCGGCTGGGCGGCCCAGAAGCTGGCGACCGAGGAAGACACCGAGGACGCCTCGCGTGCGTGGTTGCTGAGCCACACGGCCAGCGCCATGCCGTTGCCGCGCGCGCCCGATGACCAGGGTTATGCCATCGTCGCCGGCTTTGGCCAGCTGCACTGGCTGGGGGACCGTGCATGTGGCCATCTACACCTGCATGCGCCGGGCTGTGCCGCCGAGATGGTGGCGGCGCCCGGCACGCTGGCGCTGGACTTGCCGGGCCATGGTCTTTCCGATGGCTTTGCCGCCGCGCCGGGCCTCGAGGCTGTTCTCGATGTGCTGGAGCGCGGCCTGGCCAGCCTGACGACCGCTGATCTGGTGCGGATTACCGGCGAGGGCGCTTCGGCCCGGCTAGCGGCGCGGCTCGCCGCCCGGCTTGGCATTGCGGCGGAGCCGGTGGCCGATACAACTGGCGCAAGCTGGCCGGACCTGACGCCGGACCGTTTCGGCAGCCACCTCACGCGCGCCTGGGGCTTTGCCCGCGCCGAGGCGGCTTTCACGCCATGGGATGCGCCCTGCGCCGCCAATGCGCGGCCGCTGACAGCGGATGCGCTTTCACCGCTGCGCCTGCACCGCCGGGTGCTGGCGGCGCTGCGGGCGCGGCATGTGCCGGAGCTGATTGCGGCGCTGCGCGACTGAGATTGCAGCAGCCGAGTTCCAGCGGGCGTCAGAAGAACGCCTGAATCCCCGTCTGAGCCCGGCCCAGGATCAGCGCGTGCACATCATGCGTGCCCTCATAGGTGTTGACCGCCTCGAGGTTCATGACGTGGCGGATCACGCCATACTCATCGGAGATGCCGTTGCCGCCATGCATGTCCCGCGCCTCGCGGGCGATGGCCAGTGCCTTGCCGCAATTGTTGCGCTTCAGGAGTGAGATGGCTTCGGGCGCAAGGGTGTGCGCGTCCATCAGCCGGCCCGCGGTGAGCGCCAGGTTGAGGCCCAGCGTGATTTCGGTCTGCATGTCCGCCAGTTTTTTCTGCACCAGCTGGGTGGCAGCGAGCGGCCGGCCGAACTGCTGGCGATCGAGCGTGTATTGCCGGGCCGCGTGCCAGCAGAACTCCGCTGCGCCCATCGCGCCCCAGCCGATGCCGTAGCGGGCGTTGTTGAGGCAGCCGAACGGCCCGGCCAGCCCCTCGACACCGGCTAGCACGCGATCGGCCGGCAGATGCACATCGGCGAGCACGATCTCGCCGGTTACGCCGGCCCGCAGCGAGAACTTGCCTTCAATCTTGGGGGTGGAAAAACCAGCATCCCCGCGCTCGACGACAAAGCCGCGAATCCGCTCATCCTCGCATTTGGCCCAAACCACCGCGACATCGGCGAGTGGTGAATTGGTGATCCACATCTTGGCGCCGTTGAGCATCCAGCCGCCGGGCACGCGCCTTGCGCGCGTCTTCATGCCGCCGGGGTCAGAGCCGGCATCCGGCTCGGTCAGGCCGAAGCAGCCGATCAACTCGCCGCTGGCGAGGCCCGGCAGATATTTCTCGCGCTGCGCCTCCGAGCCATAAGCCCAGATCGGGTACATCACGAGGCTGGACTGCACGGACATGGCGGAGCGATAGGCGCTGTCTACCCGCTCAACTTCGCGTGCGATCAGGCCGTAGCCGACATAGGATGCGCCGGCGCAGCCATAGCCCTCGATCGTCGGCCCGAGCAGGCCGGCGGCACCAAATTTGCGCATCAGCTGCGGATCGAATTTCTCGTGCCGGTTGGCTTCCTTTACGACTGGCGCCAGCTCGGCATCGCAGAACGCGCGGGCCGAATCGCGGATCAGCCGCTCCTCATCGCTCAGTTGGGCGCTGAGCAGAACCGGGTCTTGCCAGTCGAAACGAGGCCATTTGGGAGCCTGATGCTGGTGGTTTTCGAGGGGCACGTGCGCGTTCATGGAAAATACTCCAAGCTTGAAGTATTTCTCATAAACGCCGCGCCGCCGCGCGTCACCCCCTGAAACGCATGGCGTTCTCAGGCGGTGGCGACACGCCGCAGCCGGGAGGTGGATTCCGCCGCTGCGGTATCGCTCACCCGAAGCAGTGCGGCACGAACCTCATCGCCGCGCTCCAGCGGCACGAAATGCGTGGTGCCGGGAAGCCGGTCGGCGCTGACGCAACGTTGGTGCGCTGCCATGATGGCGAATTCCCGCTCGGGTACGGTGGAGCGGATCTCGCCCGCCACCAGAGCAAAGGGGCAAGTGAGCGTGGCCAGCGCCTGTTCCACCGATGTTGTGCCGCCGCGGAAGGTCGCGGCCTCCCATGATGGGGTGCAGGCGAGCGCCAGCGTGCCATCAGGCTGCGGCAGAAGGCCGTCGGCCAGATAGGCCTCAAGATCATCATCGCTCCAGGTGGAGAACACGCCACGGCGGCGATAGGCGGTGCGCACCGCTTCCATGTCCGGAAAGGACGGCCGGCGGCGCACTGCCTGTTCGGCCATCGGGTTCGGCAGCACTTCACCATCGGCGGCGGCGCGCGCAAGGGCAAAGGGCAGCATCGGTGGATCGAGCATCACCAACCCTGCCACGCGCTCGGGCCAGGTGGCGGCAGCCAGCAGCGACACTGTGCCGCCGAGAGAATGGCCGGCGAGCAGCCAGGGCCTCTCAGAGTCGACTGAATCCAGAATCGCCAGCATGTCTTCGGCATAGGCCTCCCAGGTCATGCAGGCCCGGTCATCAGTGGCGGCGGTGCTGCGGCCATGGCCGCGGGCATCACTGGCGATGATGCGGAACTGCTTCGCCAGTGGTGCCAGCAGCCGGGCATAAACCCCTGCATGCATGCCGGTGGCATGGGCGAAGTGCAGGAGCGGCGCACCGGCCGGTGCCTCGTTCCAGTCCAGGACGGAAAACTGCCCCGCCGCCGTTTCGATCTCAATCCGCTGCATCGCCTGCCTTACGCAAAATTCGTTCCATTACCGCATCGAGCTTTTCGAGCGCGGCCCAATCTCGCGCTTCTGGCGCGGTGATGAGGGCCATGTCCAGCACTGTATCGATAGGCGAAGGCGCGCGCACGGCGGGCAGCGCCGCCACCAGTGCCTTTACGGCAGCGCGAGCGATGGCGGCGTTGGCGGCCATGAGGCGCAAGATCTCCGGCACATCGACATCGCCGCCCTCGTGCCAGCAATCATAATCCGTCACCATCGCCAGCAGCGCATAGGGCAGCTCGGCCTCACGGGCGAGCCGTGCCTCGGGCATGGCCGTCATGCCGATCACGTCGCAGCCCCATTGCCGGTAGAGCCGGCTCTCGGCCCGTGTCGAGAATTGCGGGCCCTCCATGGCGAGATAGGTGGCGCGTTCATGCACCAGCGCCCCCGCCGCGCGCGCCGCCGTCGCGGCCATTGCAGTGAGCCGGGGGCAAACCGGGTCAGCCATCGGGACATGCGCCACCAGCCCCTCGCCAAAGAAGCTGGAAGGCCGGCCCTTGGTGCGATCGATGAACTGGTCCACCGCCACAAACTGCCCTGGCGCCATCGCCTGGTTGAGCGAGCCGACCGCCGAGACGGCGAGCACATCCGTGCAGCCCAGCCGCTTCAGCACATCGATATTGGCGCGCGCGTTGAGCAGGTGCGGCGGCACGCGGTGGCCCCGGCCGTGACGCGGCAGGAACACCAGATCGGTGCCATCAAGGCTGCCGGTGAGCAACTGGTCAGAGGGTGCGCCCCATGGGGATTCGGCCGTAACCCAACGGGCATCGGCCAGCCCCTCCAGCGCATAAATGCCCGATCCGCCGATGATGCCGAGTTTCCACGCCGTCACGATGCTCTCCCGCTTGCGGCCCCAAGTTGCACAGCGCCGCGCCGTGCTGCAAATGTTGCGCATGGAAACTGCAAGAACCGTCATCATCACCGGCGCTTCCTCGGGTGTCGGGCTTTATGCCGCCAGCGCGCTGGCCAACCGGGGTTGGCATGTCGTGATGGCCTGCCGCGATCTGGAAAAGGCCGCGGCAGCAGCGCGTGAACTCGGCATTCCGGAGGCATCGCGCACGCTGCTGCACATTGATCTCGGCAGCCTCGCCAGCGTGCGGATGTTCGTGGAGGATTTCCACAAGACCGGGCGCCCTCTTGATGCCCTGGTGTGCAATGCTGCTGTTTACCTGCCACGCCTTGATGAGCCGATGCGCTCGCCCGAGGGCTATGAGATCAGCGTCGCCACCAATTATTTCGGGCATTTCCTGCTCGCCAACCTGCTTCTGCCTGACCTGCAAAAGACGGTGGCGCCACGCCTCGTCACGCTCGGCACCGTCACCGCGAACAGCGAGGAATTTGGCGGCAAGGTGCCGATTCCGGCGCCAGCGGACCTGGGTAATCTGGAGGGACTGGAAGCCGGCTTCCGTGATCCTGTGGCGATGATCGACAACAAGCCGTTCAAGCCCGGCAAGGCCTACAAGGATTCCAAGCTCTGCACGATGATCATGAGCCGCGAGCTGCACCGGCGCTTCCACGCCAGCACCGGCATCGTGTTTTCCACGCTCTATCCCGGCTGCGTGGCCGAGACACCGCTGTTCCGCCATGCGCCGGCGTTGTTCCGCAAGATTTTCCCCTGGTTCCAGAAGAACATCACCAAGGGCTATGTCAGCCAGGAGCTTGCCGGCGAGCGCGTTGCGGATGTGGTGGCCAGCCCGGCCTTCACCCGCTCGGGCGTGCACTGGAGCTGGGGCAACCGGCAAAAGCCGGGCCGCGAGGCATTCGCCCAGCCGCTCAGCGCCAAGGCCAATGACGAAGCGCGCGGCCAGCGGCTGTGGGATCTGACCGCCAAGCTCGTTGGCCTGTAAAACAAGGAGAGCGCCGTTGGATTTTCGCCTCGCTGACGAGCACAGGATGCTGGCCGAACTGGTCCAGCGTTTTGTGAAGGATGAACTGCTGCCGCTGGAGGCCGGCGTGATGGCGCGCGAGGCCGCCGGGCAGGATCCGGCGCTGCCGCCCGCCGAGCGCGCCCGGCTCGATGCCGTGTCCCGCGAGCTGGGGCTGTGGAGCCTTGATGCGCCGGTGGAGGAGGGCGGCTCGGCGATGCCCCATGTGGCGCTGGTTGCGGTCAATGAGGCGCTGGGCAGCACCATCGCCACCTATGTGCTGCCGCCCGATTCGCCCAATCTGCGGATGCTCGCCGCCACTGTCGATGTCCGCCAGCGGGAGGCCTATCTGGCGCCCTATGCGCGTGGCGAGACGATCTCGGCGATCGGCATCTCCGAGCCCGGCGCCGGGGCGGACCCAGCCGGCATGCGCACCCGCGCCGTGCGTGATGGCGAGGACTGGATCATCAACGGCCGCAAGATCTGGATCACCCGTGCCGCGGAGGCGGATTTCACCATATTGATGGCCCGCACCGGCGCCGCCGAGCCGGGCGCGCGCGGCAGCGGCGGCATGTCCGCCTTTCTCATTGATCGTGGCACGCCGGGGTTCAATGTGCTGCGCCGCATCCCGATGGTCGGCGGCGAATATACCTATGAGGTGGCGCTGGAAGATTGCCGCGTGCCGGGCTGGAAACTGCTCGGCACCGAGGGGCAGGGCTTTGGCCCCATGCAGCTGCGGCTCGGCACCCGGCGCATGGAGATGGCGGCCTGGTGCATCGGCGCTGCCCAGCGCGCGCTCGACATGATGCGGGACTATGCGCCCCAGCGCACCACCTTCGGCCAGCGGCTCTCGGAGCGGCAGGCCGTGCAATGGTGGGTGGCCGATGGCGCCACCCGCATCCACGCCTGCCGGCTGATGGCGCTGCACTGCGCCTGGAAGCTCGATGAGGGCGAGGATGTGCGGACCGAAATCTCGATGCTCAAGGTGTACGCTACCGAGATGGCACAGCAGGTGATCGACAATGCCATGCAATGCTTTGGCGCCATGGGCATGACCCGCGAGATGCCGCTGCACCTGCTCGCCGGCCGCGTGCGCAACATGCGGATCTATGATGGACCATCGGAGGTGCACCGGATGGTGGTGGCGCGGCAGCTTATGGACACCCGCAGCCGCTAGAGTTTTTTGCAGTCAAGTGGAGTCAGCGCCGGCCCGCTCCCCCGCCTCGGGCTTGAGCCC
>DIUN01000051.1 GCA_002423025.1 Sphingomonadales bacterium UBA6157
GAACATCGGGATCAGGCCGGCCTCGAAGAACAGATAGAACAGGAAGATGTCACGCGCCGCAAAGGTGCCGATCATCAGCGATTCCATGATGAGGAACGCTGCCATATATTCGGGCACGCGCGTCTTGACGCTTTCCCAGCTGGCAAAGATGCACAGCGGCATGAGGAAGACGCTGAGCAGGATCAGCATCAGCGCAATGCCATCAATGCCGAGGTGCCAGCTGAAATAGGGCGCGAACAGCTCGGCACGCTCCACGAACTGGAAATCAGGACTGTCGTTGACATAGCCCTGCCAGAGCATGAGCCCGAGGATGAGCTCGGCCATCGTCACGCCCAGCGCCACGATACGCGCCGTGCGCGCACGGCGGGCTTCATCACCGGGCGCGGACACCACCAGCAACGCTGCCGCGACCGGCAGCAGGATCATCAGGGAAAGCATCACTTGCCGGCTACTCCAAGCCCGAGCGGCAGGAACCAGGCGGCGGCAGCGGCCAACCCGATGAGCATCACCAGCGCATAGGAATAGACATAGCCGGACTGGAACCGGGCCGCAGCGCGGGACCCACCGGCCACGGCGGCGGCAACGCCATCCGGGCCGAGGCGATCGATGGTCTGCTGGTCACCGCGCACCCAGAGGAACTTGCCGATGGCAAAGCTGGGGCGAACGAAGATCGCATCGTACAGCGCGTCGAAATACCATTTGTTGGCGAGGAAACGATACAGTGCCGGCACCGCTGCCGCGACCTTGCCTGGCAGCGCCGGGGCCTTGAGATAGGCATACCAGGCGCCGATGAGGCCGAGGAAAAACGCGACGCTGGGCGTGTGGATGACCCAGGCCGGCACATGGTGCATGGCTTCCATCAGGTCCGCACGGAAGGCGAGGCTGCCGCGCCAGAACTCGGCACCCTGCTCGGCGCCGACGAACTGGTTGTGCCAGAGCCAGCCAGCGCCAAGCGCTCCGGTGCCGAGAATGAACAACGGCAGCAGCATCGACCAGGGGCTCTCGTGCGGGTGATAGCCGCCGGTGCCATCGGAGGCCGGCGCATGGCCATGGTCATCATGCGCGTGAGCATCGTGTGCATGGGCATCATGGGCATGGTCGTCATGGCCATGCGCATCGTGAAGCGCGTGCTGGATATGCTCGGAGCCGGCCCAGCGCGGTGCGCCGTAGAAGGTGAGGAACACCAGGCGCCACGAATAGAAGCTGGTCAGCAGTGCCACGAGCGCGCCAATGAAGAACGCCGTCTGCGCATGGTCGCTGCCATTGGCGAAGGCGGCTTCGAGGATCGCGTCCTTCGAATAATAGCCGGCGGTGAAATAGAAGCCGGTGAGCGCCAGCGTGCCGACGGTCATCAGCGCAAAGGTGATCGGGATGTGCTTCCGCAGCCCGCCGTAGAAGCGCATGTCCTGCTCATGGTGCATGGCGTGGATGACCGAGCCGGCGCCAAGGAACAGCAGGGCCTTGAAAAAGGCGTGGGTGAAGAGGTGGAACATCGCCGCGCCATAGGCGCCCGAGCCGGCGGCAAAGAACATGTAGCCGAGCTGCGAGCAGGTCGAATAGGCGATGACGCGCTTGATATCGGTCTGCACCAGCGCCACCGAAGCCGCGAACAGCGCCGTGACCGCACCGACATAAGTCACCACGGCCTGGGCGGTTTCGCTGGCCTCGAACATCGGGCTGAGGCGGCAGACCATGAACACACCGGCGGTGACCATGGTGGCGGCGTGGATGAGCGCCGATACCGGGGTCGGGCCTTCCATCGCGTNNGCCAGGTGTGCAGGCCAAGCTGGGCGGACTTGCCCATGGCACCCACGAACAGCAGCAGGCACAGGCAGGTCATCACATCGACCTGCGTGCCGAGGAACGAGAAAGTGGAGCCCGAAACACCGGGAACACCAGCGAGAATGGCATCGATGGAGACGGTGCCGAACACCATGAAGGTGCCGAAGATGCCCAGCGAGAAGCCGAAATCGCCGACGCGGTTGACGACGAACGCCTTGATGGCGGCGGCGTTGGCCGAGGGCTTGTGATACCAGAAGCCGATGAGCAGGTAGGAGGCAAGACCGACGCCCTCCCAGCCGAAGAACATCTGCACGAGGTTGTCCGCCGTCACCAGCATCAGCATCGCGAAGGTGAACAGCGAGAGATAGGCAAAGAAGCGCGACTGGCTCGGATCCTCCTCCATATAGCCCCAGCTATAGAGGTGGACGAGCGCCGAGACGCTGGTGACAACCACCAGCATCACCGCCGTGAGCGTATCGACCTTGAGCGCCCAGTTGACCACCAGGTCTCCCGAGCGGATCCAGTCCAGCACCGGCGCGGTATAGGCAGCGGCGCCCTCGAGCCAGAACTGGCTGAAGATGATCCAGGACAGCGCGGCGGAGGTGAACAACCCGGCCGTGGTCAACCCCTTGGCGAGGGTATGGCCGATGACGCGGCCACCCAGCCCGGCGATGAGCGCAGTGACGAGCGGCAGGAAGACGAGAAGCAGGATCACCCGGATCAGCCCTTCATCATGTCAGGGCCGTCAACCGCGATCGTGCCGCGGTTGCGGAAATAGATGACGAGGATGGCCAGCCCGATGGCTGCCTCGCCGGCGGCCACGGTAAGCACGAACATCGCGAAAATCTGGCCATGCACCTGCTGCAGGTAAGCCGAGAAGGCGACGAAATTGATGTTCACCGCCAGCAGGATAAGCTCGATCGACATCAGGATGATGATGACGTTCTTGCGGTTGATGAAGATGCCCAGCACCCCCAGCACGAACAGCGCCGCCGAGACGGTGAGATAGTGCGAAAGCCCGATCACAGCTCAACCCCCTGCCCCGAACCGGGCTGCGCCTTGTGCACCGCGCCGGCCGGCGTGCGCGCCACCTGCTGGCCGATATCCTGCCGCTTGGTGCCCGGCCGCTGGCGATGGGTCAGCACGATGGCGCCGATCATGGCGACCAGCAGCACAAGGCCGGCGGCCTGGAAGACGAACAGATAATCCGTGTAGAGCACCGAGCCGATCCACTGGGTGTTGGTCATGCCCTCGGGCGGCCCGGCCAGGCGATCGTTCATCGCCACGCCGGCGCCAGGCGTCCAGGCGCCCACAGCCAGCACGATCTCAGCAAAGATGACGCCGGCAACGGCCAGCCCAAGCGGCAGATAGCGCGCAAAGCCGGTTCGCAACTCGGCGAAATCGATATCCAGCATCATCACGACGAACAGGAACAGCACCGCGACAGCGCCGACATAGACGATGATCAGCAGCATCGCGAGGAACTCGGCCCCGAGCAGGATGAACAGCCCGCCAGCGTTGAAGAACGCCACGATCAGCCACAGCACCGAGTGCACCGGGTTGCGGGACATGATGACCATGACAGCCGAGGTGAGCAGCACCGTGGCGAACAGGTAAAAGGCAAAGACGGCAGTGGTCACAACAGCTTCCCGTCGTCAGTCCGCGCCGGGGCGCGGCTGACGGTGCAAAAAACGCAGGCCCGGGCCTGCGCGAAAACGTCGCGCGTCCCTACCGCCACGGCGCATCTGCCGCAAGGTTGGCGGCGATGGCCCGCTCCCATTTATCGCCATTGGCGAGCAATTTGTTCTTGTCGTAGATCAGCTCTTCGCGCGTCTCGGTGGCGAACTCGAAGTTCGGGCCTTCCACGATCGCATCGACCGGGCAGGCCTCCTGGCACAGGCCGCAGTAGATGCACTTGGTCATGTCGATATCGTAGCGCGTCGTGCGGCGGCTGCCGTCATCACGCGGCTCGGCCTCGATGGTGATGGCCTGTGCCGGGCACACCGCTTCGCACAGCTTGCAGGCGATGCAGCGTTTCTCGCCGTTCGGATAACGGCGCAGCGCGTGCTCGCC
>DIUN01000034.1 GCA_002423025.1 Sphingomonadales bacterium UBA6157
TCGAGGTCGGCGTCGACGTGCCCGAGGCCACGGTCATGGTGATCGAGCATGCCGAGCGCTTCGGCCTGGCCCAGCTGCACCAGCTGCGGGGCCGCGTCGGGCGCGGGCCGGGCCGCTCGGTGTGCCTGCTGCTGCGCGGCGACATGCTGAGCGAAACGGCGCGCGCGCGGCTGAAGCTGATGCGCGAAACCAACGATGGCTTCCGCATCGCCGAGGAGGACCTGCGGCTGCGCGGTGCCGGCGAGATCCTCGGCACCCGCCAGTCGGGCGATGCGGCCTTCCGGCTGGCGGACCCGGAGCGGACGGCAAAGCTTGTCGGCATGGCGCGGGATGATGCGCGGCTGCTGCTTGACAGGGATGGTGGGCTGGATGGGCCGAGGGGGCAGGCGGCGCGGACGCTGCTCTATCTGTTCGAGCGGGATGCGGGGGTGGCGCTGCTCAGGTCGGGGTGAAGGCAGGGGGAACGGGCAAAGCCCGTTCGTGACGTCGGACGGGTTCGGCTGGCGTGGCCAGCCGCCCCGCCGGCCGGCCTTGCGCCTGTCGGCGCGCAGCGGGCTGCGCGCTCGCGGCGCTGCGGCCAGAGGATCTATAAGCCGGGTTCTGTACTGGCCCGAAAGCCAGCGACGATCATTCCTCTAGGACTGCCGTTGCCGACAGCCTCAAGCAACCAACCCGGACGGCGAGGCCGGTTCCTGCCTTGTGCCCGAAGGCACGTGCCGTCCCTATTCGGTCTTGCTCCCGGTGGGGTTTGCCATGCCGCTTCCGTTGCCGGTCGCGCGGTGCGCTCTTGCCGCACCCTTTCACCCTTGCCTGTCTTTCCCTTGCGGGAACCCATCGGCGGTCTGCTCTCTGTGGCACTTTCCCTGGGGTTGCCCCCGCCGGGCGTTACCCGGCACCGCGTTCCGTGGAGCCCGGACTTTCCTCCCCTGCTTGCGCAGCGGCGACCGCCCGATCCTCTGACCGCACAGCCCCTATAGGCGAAGAGCTTGTATTCCGCCACTGGTGGTGGTGAGAGAAGCGCCATGACCATTCGCAGCCTTTTCGCCACGCAATTCCATGAGGGCCAGCTCGGCGATGATGCCCTGCTCGCCGAGCTGGAGCACAGCTGCCGCACCCTGGCGCGGGATGATCGCGCCGGCCGCGCCTGGGCCAAGGAGAACAACTACGCCGGCTACACCTCCTACGCCTCGCTCGATGATCTGCCGGTGCGTGATCCTGCCTTCGCCGCGCTGCGCCGCAAGCTGGACAAGCAGGTCGCCGCCTTTGCCGAGGCCAGCTACATGGAGCTGCACGGCAGCAAGCTCAAGCTGGACAGCCTGTGGGTCAACATCCTCAAGCCCGGCGGCGGCCACACCGGGCATATTCACCCGCACAGCATTGTCTCCGGCACCATCTACATCGCCGTGCCGCCGGGCGCCGGGCCGCTGAAGCTGGAGGATCCGCGCCTGCCGCTGCTGATGGCCGCGCCGCCGCGCCGCGCCGATGCCCCGGAAGGCGCGCAGGGCTTTGTCTACATGCAGCCGGCACCCGGCACCGTGTTCCTCTGGGAGAGCTGGCTGCGCCATGAAGTGCCCGCCGGCAGCGCCAAGTCCGAGCGCATCAGCATCAGCTTCAATTACAGCTGAAGCGCGCTCCGCAAGCCGCCCAAGCCAATCTTCGTCGACGGATCAGGACGTCACAACCGAATTCAAGCTTGGATTCGAGGGCTGCTGGCGCATGCGCATGCCGATCAGGCCAAATCCGAAAATGAACATGGCCCAGGCCGCCGGCTCAGGCAGAACTTCGGTTAGGGCTACCTGCGTATAATAATGGCTGGGAGTGAGGGATGAGGTTTCCCCTTCTCGCGTCGACAACAGCGCGAACTTATGGAGGCCGCTTTCCAGAAAAGTTGTAAAACTGAGTTCACTTCTCAGTATCGTGTTAGCGTTTATGTATGACACATTGAAAGTGTCGACGATCACATCGTCGATAACGAGTGAAAGTCTTCCAGCAGAAAAGTTTGCTGATTGCAGCGTTTGAATGGCAACACTTGCTGAAAAGTCATATGATCCAGCTTGCTGAAGATTGACGAATTGATGCAAGCCACCTCCCTGCCCTTGATAGCCGGGAGGGTAAGAGATCAGTATGTTGTCTTCGCCCGGAAAGAATTTGACGGCGGACTGCAAGCCAGACCCGGAAACATCAAAATTTGCGGTCGTCGTATTCGTGACGCCGCGCTGGGTCGTGAATTCGGTCCAGCCAGTCAATCCATCTGAAAAATTGCCATTTTGAATCAGATTGACCGCTGCGGCCGGTGTCGAAGCGGCGAAAAATATCGCGGCAATAAATGCATATACCGTACCAATTTTCTGCTTCATTTCGAACCAATCCAGCCTCGG
This sequence comes from Sphingomonadales bacterium UBA6157, assembly GCA_002423025.1. Classification (GTDB taxonomy): domain Bacteria; phylum Pseudomonadota; class Alphaproteobacteria; order Sphingomonadales; family Sphingomonadaceae; genus Sandarakinorhabdus. The sequence goes on from DIUN01000034.1 coordinate 2,379, forward strand.
CAAGTCGCTAGAAACCAGAACAGTGTCAAGAAAGTCAATTCCCATTTTGGGAGATGGAGGGCGCTCACGGTAGACCCTCGACGCCGGGGCTGCGCTCTGCGTGAGTTCTAGACCAGCAGCGCCCGCAGGATCGTCCGCGTTTCGGCATCGATCACGCCATCGATGCGCGCCGGCCGCCAGCGGCGCTGGAACGCCACCACGGCCTCCAGCGGCGCCGTGATGTCATAGCCATAGCGCGCCATCGCGGCGAGCGTGCCGGGGTCGGTCCAGTTCGGGTCGAAGCCGCCCTGCGGCACCGGCGTCGCCAGCCCGGCGCGGGCCAGCCGTGGCCAATCGAACAGCTCGCCGGGATCCTGCTTGCGGGCCGGCGCGATGTCGGAATGGCCTACCACATTGGCCGGAAAGACCGGGTGGCGGGCCAGCACGCCGCGCACCAGCTCTTCCACCGCCGCCATCTGCTCCTCCGGAAACGGCCGGTAGCCGAACTCATGGCCGGGGTTGACGATCTCGATGCCGATGCTGGCGCTGTTCACATCGGTGATGCCGCGCCACCAGGCCTTGCCGGCGTGCCAGGCGCGGCGGCTCTCGTCCACCAGGCTCACCACCTGGCCATCCTCGGCAACCAGCCAGTGCGCGGAAACCTTGGCCTCCGGGTCTGCCAGCCGGTCCAGTGCCGCCTCGGCGCTCTGCATGCCGGTATAGTGCAGCACCAGCATCGAGACCGGGTGGCGCCGCTCATCATGGTTGGGGCTGGGGCGGCTGATGAAGCGCGTCAAGCTTGCGTCTCCGATTCCTCGTCCCGCACCTTGGCGGTGCGCAGCGTGATGATCGCGACGCCGGCCAGCGTCAGGATGCCGCCGATGATCATTTCCGCCGTGATCGGCGTGCCGAACACGATGACGGCGATGATGACCGATAGCAGCGGCGTCGGCAAGGTGAGCGGCGAGACCACGCCCACCGGATAGCGCTGGAACAGCCAGCTCATGCCGCCATGGCCAAGCAGCGAGGAGAGCAGCGCGGAATAGGTGATCCAGCCCCAGGTGCCGGGCGCCAAATTGCCGATGTTGGCCAGCCCTTCCGGCTCGAACACGGCGGCGGTGGCCCCCAAAATCGGCACGCTCACCAGCGCCAGCCAGCCATGGATGGTCAGCACCGAGATGCCGGCCAGCTTGCGGAACAGCAGGTTGCCCGCCGCCCAGCACAGCGCCGCGCCAAGCGTCAGCCACAGGCCAAGGCTCTCCTTGGCGATGGCCGGGTCAAACCCCATCACCGCCACGCCGGCAAAGCACAGCGCCACGGCGGTGATCCGTGGCAGGCGAATCTTCTCCTTGTAGATCAGCACGGCGAGCAGCAGCGAGAACGGCACGCCAAGCTGCCCGGCAATCGCCAGCGCCGAAACATTGTCGGCAAAGGCAAAGGCCAGTGCGCCCAGCCCCATGAACAGCGCGCCGGCCACCACGCCGGTGAGCAGGATGATGCCCATGCGCCCCGGCAGCCAGCGCAGCCATGGCAAACAGGCTGCTAGAACAATCACATAGCGCAGCGTCACCGCTGTCAGCGGCCCGGCATCCTCCACCGCCACCTTCACGGCAACAATGTTGAACGCCCAGATCAGATCGATCAGCAGGATGAGGGCGAGGTGCGCGGGCTTCATGCCGGTTCCGTCATTTTCTTGCCACTGGCGGTGGCATAGGCCGCATTGATCGCCGCCATGCGGGCCTCGGTGACGCGGATGAACTCGGCGGGCATGCCCTCGGCAAGGTGCCGGTCCGGATGATATTGGCGCACCAGCGCATGATAGGCGCGGCGCAGCGTGGCGGCATCGGCGCCCGGTTCCACGCCCAGCACCGCCCAGGGGTCATCCTCCGCCGGGCCGGTGTGGCGGGCGCGAATGCGGGCTGCGGCGGCGGCGTCAAAGCCCAGGTGCCCGGCCACGGCCTGCAGATAATCCAGCTCGGCTGGGTGGAAGCCATCGGTGGCGGCGATCAGCCACAGCGCATCGAGCAGATCCTCCAGCAGCGGCGAGGCCGGGCCGAGCAGGCTCGCGGCCTGCTTGGCATAGGCCTCGAAGCCGGCCATCGAGCCCTTGGCGAGATCATAGAAGCGCCGGGTGTTCTCGGCCTCCTGGTCTTCCACCCGGAACAACCGCTGGAAGGTCTTGAACTCGGCCATGGTCGCATCGCCATCGGCGCGCGCCATCTTGGCGGCCAGCGCGATGGCGGCAATGGTGAAGGCAACACGCCGGCGCTCAGGGCTGGTCGCCTCGAGCACGGCAAGCTGGAAGGCACCGCCCGCAGCCGCTCCGGCCAGCGCGCCCAGCGGCCCGCCAATCAGCAGTCCGGCGGCGGCGCCGGCAATGGTGGCCCAGATGCTCAAGGTGCGATTCTTCCGGCCACGCCGCAGTCTTAGGCGATTGTGCCCGCCCGGTCACGTGTTGCAGTGCGCCAAAATGGCCGCACCTCAGGCAAGGATGGTCTGGACCTCAGGCAAGGATGGTCTGGCTGCCGGTCTCATGGATGGCCGTGGCGCCATCGGGGGTGATGAGCATCAGGTCCTCAAGGTGCAGGGTGCCGATGGCGCCGGCCTCCATCAGCGGGCAATCGACGCTGATGATCATGCCCGGCTGCAGCACCACATCGAGCGGCGCACCGGCATGATCGAACTGCGGCTGCTCGGTGTGCGCCAGCCCGACGCAATGCGGGCCAAACGGCACGGCGAGGTTGCTGCCCATGCGCTTGAGCGTGGCGGCGCCCAGTGCCCGCACATCGGAAAACCGCAGGCCAGGCCGCAATTGCCCGCGCACTTCATCCCAGGCTGCGCCGATCTGGTGGGCGGCAGCAGCGGTGGCGCGCGGCGGCTCGCCGATGAAGACGGTGCGACCGAAATCCCCATGGTAGCCCTCGCGCTGGCTGACGCAGTCGATCAGCACGCCCCGATTGAGCGGCAGCAGCGCCTCATGCTCGGGGGCGATCACGCCATCCACGGCCATGAACACCGGCACATTGCCCAGCGCCGTGGCGCGGGCGTTGAAGGCGTTGCGCACCGCCTGCAGCGTGCCGAGCCGGCGCATATCGGCTGCCGTGGCCAGCGCGGCTGCCACATTGGCGGCAGATGCAGCGCGCATCAGCGCGATTTCGGGCGCGGTCTTGATCAGCCGCAGGTGGCGGGCGGTATCGGGTGCGGCGCGGCGGCTGGCCAGCGGCGCGGCAGCGGCGAGCAACTGCTCGGCCTCCAGCGTATCATAGCCCAGCCGCGCTCCGGCCCGTGCAGCCGGGCCCAGGGCGCTGGTGAGCGCGCTGGTGAGGGCTGCGGCCATGCTGGCGTGCAGCGGCGCAGCCGCCGTGGCGGCGCGGCGGCGGGCCTCGCGCGCCGGCATATCAGCCGGGTCCCGCAGCGCGAACATCGCGGCGGGCGCGGCGGCGCCATCCTCGCCCGGCCAGGTGACCAGCAGCGGCTGCACGCCGGCTGCGAGCCCGACATCGGCGGTGGTGTAATAATAGGCGAACTGGATGCTGATGAAGCTGATCGGCGCGGCAGGGTCGCGCGGCAGCAGCACAAAGGCGCTGTCCGGCACGCCCATGCGCGCCAGCCCCGGCCAGATGCGGCTGGCGTGGTAGACATTTTCGGGCCGGGCCAGCAGCAGCGCATCGAGCCCGGCGGCAGCCAGCACGGCGGAGGCGCGCTCGCGGTCAAGCAGCGGTTCGCGCGGGCCGGTGCTCAGTGGCGGCGGCGTGGGAGTGGGCACGCTGGCACCGCTGTTTGCGGAAAGACCGAGGCCAGCCGAGCCGGCAATGAAAGCGCGCTTGCTGATGTCCATGCTTCCCTGCCCAGAGCCTTGGTTGCCAGCAAGCATGGCAGCCGGCTTCGGCAGCGCAAGGGCAGGGGGCGGGTTGACCGGAGAGCGGCCATGCAAAGGGCCGCCCGGCAAATGTTGGAGCGGCCCAATGTGTTGATATTAATCTGAAAAACGAAGCTCTAAAGCGCGTCCAGTCAAGCGACGGCGGCGGCCGGCTCCGGCTGCGGATCACGCAGCGAATAGCCACGGCCCCACACGGTTTCGATGCAGCCGCTGGCCGGTGCGCCGGCGTTGTGCAGCTTCTTGCGCAGCTTGCAGATGAACACATCGATGATCTTGAGTTCAGGCTCGTCTCGGCCGCCATAAAGGTGGGTGAGGAACATTTCCTTGGTCAGCGTCATGCCCTTGCGCAGCGAGAGCATCTCGAGAATGGCGTATTCCTTGCCGGTCAGGCCGACACGGCGGCCATCGACTTCCACGGTGCGGGCGGCGAGATCGATCGCCACCGGCCCGGTGATGATCAGCGACTGGGCATGGCCCTGGCTGCGGCGGACCAGCGCGTGGAGGCGCGCCATGAGCTCGGCCTTGTCGAACGGCTTGGTGACATAATCATCGGCGCCGGCGCCAAAACCCGTCACCTTGCTGCCGGTCTCGGTATCGCCCGAGAGGATCAGCACGGGGGTGGCGATGCGCAGCATCCGCATGCGGCGGAGCACTTCATGGCCATGGAGATCGGGAAGGGTGAGATCGAGCATGATGACGTCGAACTCATAAGTCCGGGCAAACTCGAGTGCTGTCTCGCCGTTCCCGGCGGTCTCATGCTCGAAGCCGGCCTCGTCGAGCATCAACTCGACAGTCCGGGCCATCAGCCGGTCATCTTCAATGAGTAACACGCGCATTGCACAGGCTCCCGACCGATCGATGCGCATCATTGTCAAGGCGCTCGACCTTTCGAACATATAAAAACCTTTTTGAGACCAAAGGTAAACCCCACAGTCAAAAATAACGGCCGTTACATGAACAAATATAGATTACCTTACAGAATGATGCGTTTTTGCAACGCTTTCCGAGTGGTTGTTCTGACTCAGGATCGGCGTTGCTCGGCGGCCAGGCTCGCACTGTCCGCCTCGTCACGCGCTTCAAAGACTGGACGATATATCTGTACGCGGGTAACCCGAAGCCCCGGCACGCCGGCAGCGGCCAGGGCGCGCTCCCAGAGCCGCAGCTCGGCTTCGCTGATCCGGTAGCGCGCACAGGCTTCCGCCCGTGTCAGCATCCCGGCCTCGATTGCCTTGATAACGGCGGCCTTGCGGCGCGCCACCCAGCGTGTCGTCGTCACCGGCGGCAGCTCATCGCGGAGCAGCATCGCCTCATGATCGTCCGGATGCTTCATTGCGTCCATCTGGTATCCCCCTCCGGCTTGCAGGTGCCCACCCAAGCCTTCACGGCACAAGGCCGTCATCAATTAGCGTTTTCCAAATTAACCCATTAGTTACGTTTTGTTAGGCAGGAAATCTCACAATTAACCTTAGGTATACACTGGTTGGAATCGTGTTGCCAGCCCCTGATTTACCCGTTGCCGCAACCTATGCAGAACCGCGCGCAAGCACTTGACCTGAGAGCAGAAGCGCTAGATTCGGGCCGATGATGACGATGGATGCAAATTTCCCCGATCTTTTGGCGCTTCGCGGCCGGCGTGTGGCCGTCGCCATGTCCGGCGGCGTTGACAGCAGCGTCGTCGCGGCGCTGGCGCACGAAGCCGGCTGCGAGGTCGTGGGTATCACGCTGCAGCTCTATGACAGCGGTGCCGCGGCGGCGCGGCCGGGCGCTTGCTGCGCCGGAGCGGACATTCGCGATGCCCGCGCTGTCGCCGAGCGGCTCGGCATCGCGCATTATGTCATCGATATGGAGGCCCGCTTTCGCGCCGCTGTCATCGAGGCATTTGCCGCCAGCTATGCGGAAGGCCGCACCCCGGTGCCCTGCGTCGATTGCAACCGCACGGTCAAGTTCACCGATCTGCTGGAGCTGGCGCAGGGGCTGGGGGCGGAAGCGCTGCTCACCGGCCATTATGTGCGCCGCCTCCTCGGCCCGGAGGGTGCCGAGCTGCACCGCGGTCTCGATCCTGCCAAGGACCAGAGCTATTTCCTCTGGGCGACGACGCGCGAGCAGCTGGAGTATCTGCGCTTTCCCCTTGGTGGCCTCACCAAGGCCGCCGTGCGCCGCCAGGCCGAGCGCTTCGGGCTGGGCGTGGCGGCCAAGCCCGACAGCCAGGACATCTGCTTTGTCGGCGGCGGTGATTATGCCGGGGTGGTCGAGAAGCTGCGGCCCGAGTTGGCGCGCCCCGGCGTGATCGTAGATATGGCCGGCCAACCCATCGGCCAGCACAATGGCGTGCATCGCTTCACGGTGGGCCAGCGGCGTGGGCTGGACCTCGGCGGCTTTGCCGAGCCGCTCTATGTCATCCGCATCGATGCCGCGGCCAACCAGGTGGTCGCCGGGCCGCGCGCCGCGCTGGCTGTGGCTGCCGCGCGCATCGGGGATGTCAACGCGCTGACAGGGCTGGATGGCCCGATGGAGGTGAAGGTGCGCTCGCTGGCGGCGCTGGCCCCGGCGCAGTGGGAGGCGGGGATGCTGCACTTCGCGCCGGCGCTGTTCGGGGTGGCGCCGGGGCAGGCGGCGGTGGCCTATCGTGGCAGCCGGGTGCTGGGCGGCGGCACCATCATGGAAACAATGGGCCAGCGAATCCCGGAGCTTGTGTCAAATAACTGACGCACCCTGTCAGGCTTTTGACGCTTCCCCCCGTCAGTTTCTTGACACGCTGAGGCCGCGCAGGGCCAGCCCAACAGGGTAAACGCCCGGTAACGGCCGCTTGGCACGGCGCTTGCTAGGCAGGCGGCATGAACAGCTCGTCCAGCCCTCTCCCTGCGCCCAGCCCGCTGCCACCGCCCGCTGCCCTGGGCCGGCTGCGAGGCATTTTGCCCGGCCTGTTCCCCGGCCTCGACCAGCTTGATCTCGATGCTACGCAACTCGTTACCGGCGATGAACGGCCCGCCGGCCGCCAGCTTTACATCGCCCCCGCCCGCCGCTCCTCCGCCCGCCTTGTCGCCCAGCGTCTCGAGCTTCACGTCGCCCCCGGTGATGAAGCCTTTGCCCTTGCCCTGGCCGCCGCTTTCGTTGCCCCCGCGCAAGCACCGGCTGCCGCTGCCCCCGCCAGCCTTGATCTGCTGCGCCTCGCCACCCGTGTCGCGGCTAGCGAAGTCTCGGTGCTCATCGAGGGCGCCACCGGCACCGGCAAGGAGGGCCTTGCCCGGCTTGTTCATCACCAGTCCCCTCGCCGTGACGGCCCATTCGTCGCGGTCAACTGCGCCGCGCTCCCGGAGGCGATGTTGGAAGCAACATTGTTCGGCCATGAGCGCGGCGCCTTTACCGGCGCTGCCCAGGCCGGGCGCGGGCTGTTCCGCGCTGCCGAGGGCGGCACACTGCTGCTGGACGAGGTGAGCGAGCTGCCGCTTGCCCTCCAGTCCAAGCTGCTGCGCGCCCTGCAGGAGCGCGAGGTGCTGCCCATCGGCGCCACCCGCCCCGAGACGGTGAACGTGCGGATCATCGCCTGCGCCAACCGCGATCTGGCTGCCGAAGTCGCCGCCGGCCGCTTCCGGGCCGATCTCTTCTACCGGCTTGCGGTCTTCCCGCTGCGCACGCTGCCGCTTGCCGAACGGCGGGAAGACATCATCGCCATCGCCGCGCACTGGCTGCTCAAGGCCGGCCGCCCGTGCTGGCCGAGCCGCGCCGCGCTGGCCCGGCTGGAGGCCCATGGCTGGCCCGGCAATGTCCGCGAACTCGGCAATGTACTGGATCGCGCCCTGGTGCTCGCCGATGAAGACAGCATCGGCCTGGAGCAGCTGGTGTTCGATCGTCTCGCCGCGCCCGCCGCCACTCTTGCCCCGGAGCCCGCCCCGCTTCCGGCAATCGCCCGCCAGAGTGAAGACCGCGCCATCCGCTCGGTGCTGGCCGAAACCCGCAGCCGCCGCGCCGCTGCCGAGCGCCTCGGCATCAGCGAGCGCACCCTGCGCTACAAGCTTGCCGCCATGGCCGGCCGCCCGCTCCACGCGCCCGCCGCGCACATGGTGCAATAGCCATGCTCCCCCCGGTGGATACGCGCTCGGTGCTGGCCCTGCGCGCGCAGATCCTGGAGCGCAGCAGCGCGCTCTCCCAAATTGCCAAGGCCGTGCCGGGAGCGCCAGCTGCCGGCATCGCCGCGCCTGCCGCCCCGCGCTTTGATACCGCGATGAGCGATGCGCTCAAGGCCGTCAGCGCCGTGCAGGAGCAGGCCTCCAGCGCCTCCACCGCCTATGAGCGCGGCGATACGCAGGACCTCGCCAGCGTCATGATCGCCCGGCAAAAGGCCTCCATCGCCTTCGAGGCGACCCTGCAGGTGCGCAACCGCCTGCTCGGGGCGTACAAAGACGTGATGAGCATGCCGCTGTGATGCGGTGTGAGCCATGAGCGAGCCGGGGGGCAGCACCAGCCTCGCCGCAGGCCAGACCGGCCTTTCGGTGGTCGATCAGCCACAGCAGGGCCTTGCCCAGCGGCTGCGCACGCTGTTCGCCAGCCCGGCCATGGTGCAGGCCCGCCCCGCCATCTTCACCGGGCTGGCGCTGATGGCGGCCATGCTGCTCTGGCTCACCCTGCGCGCGCCTGATTGGCGGCCGCTTTATGGCGAACTTTCGGATGGGGACAAATCCGCCGTCATCACCGCGCTGCAAGCCGGCAATTACGAGGCCCGCATCAACCCGGAGAGCGGCAGCGTGGAAGTGCCCGCCGCCGAAGTTGCCGCCGCGCGCATCCTGCTCGCCGGGCAGGGCCTGCCCAAGTCCGCCCGCTCGCTCGATCCGGTGGGGGACATGCCGCTCGGCCTCAGCCGCGCCGTGGAAGCTGCCCGGCTGAAAAGCGCCGTCGCGGTGGAACTCGCCGCCTCCATCGAGGCGATCGACGGCGTCAAGAGCGCCACTGTCCATATCGCTGCCCCCGAGCCTTCGGTGTTCGTGCGGGACAAGGCGCCCGCCAGCGCCTCGGTGTTCGTCACCCTCGCGCCCGGCCGGGTGCTCGGCGAGGCGCAGGTGCGCGCCATCGTCTGGTTGGTCAGCTCCTCCGTCTCGGGCCTCGCCGCAGAGCGGGTGAGCGTGGTGGACCAGTCCGGCGCGCTGCTCTCCGCCGGCGCGGCCCAGGGCGAGGCGCAGCAACTCGGCTACCAGGCGAAAATCGAGACCATGGTGCGCGAGCGGCTGTTCAAGCTGCTCACGCCGCTGCTCGGCATGGGCCGCTTCACCGCCGAAGTGGCGGCGGATGTGGACTTCAGCCAGAGCGAAAACGCCTCGGAGCGCTATGAGCGGGATGGCGCGGTGCTGCGCTCGGAGGCTGCCAGCCGCGCCATGGAGAGCGGCCAGCAGCCGGCCAGCGGCATCCCCGGCGCGCTCACCAATACTGCCCCGCAGGCCGCGCGCCTCACCGCCACGCCGCCCGCCGGCGCCGCCGCCGCACCCGCCGCCGCCCCGGGCATCACCAATGAAACCACCAATCGCGCCTGGGAGATCGGCAAGGATGTGTCCGTCACCCGCGCCGCCGCGCCCCGGCTGCGCCGCATCTCGGTCGCCGTGGTCATCGACAAGACCGCCATGGCCAAGGCGACACCGGCCGATATCGCCAGCCTCCAGCGCATCGTGCAGGGCGCGATCGGCTTCGATGCCGCCCGGGGTGACCAGGTGGAGGTGCAGCTGCGCAGCTTTGCCGCCCCCGAGCCGGAGCCGGACGCGCCATGGTTCGCCGAGCCGGCGGTGAAGGACAATCTGCCGCTGCTCATCCTCACGCCGCTGCTGCTGCTCGCCGGCCTCGGCTTTGGCGTCTGGCGTTGGCGCGCCGGCAAAAAGGCCGCCGCGCTTGCCGCTGCCGCACCGCCGCCCGCGCCGATTGACGGCGGCGAGCTCGGCGCTTCGGCCCGCCCGGCGCTGGCTGATTATTCCGACAAGCTCGGCGCGACGCGGGATCTGGTGACCGGCGATGCCGACCGCGCCACCGCCGTCGCACGCCAGATGCTGGCGGCACAGCCATGACCGCCGCGCTGCTCGCTCCCCCCGCGCCGTTGGCCGGCTCAGCCGAAGCCGCCGCACTCACCGGCGCGCAGAAATGCGCCATCCTGGTGCTGCTGCTGGAGGAGCCGCAGGCCGCTGAACTGCTGCGTCGGATGGATGCTGCCGAAGTCCGCGCCGTCGGCGAGGCGATGCTCTCGGTGGCGGAAATCGACCCCGCCGCCATCGATGCCGTGCTCGATGAGTTTCTCGCCCGCACCCGCGGCGTCTCGACGCTCGATGCGCAGGGCCGGCAGGTCCGTGCCGTGCTCTCCCGCGCGCTCGGCTCGCCGCGCGCCGAGCGGGTGATTGATGATCTTGGCCCGCCGGCTGCCGCCCGGCGCTTTGCCGGCTTCGATTGGCTCGACGAGCCGGGCATCGCCGCGCTGCTGGCCGATGAGCACCCCCAGGCCATCGCCGTGGTGATCGCGCATCTGCCAGAGCGCATGGCCGCCACGGTGCTCGATGCGCTGCCGCAGGCGCTGCACAGTGATGTCGTGCTGCGCCTCGCGACGCTCAAGCCGGTGGCGGCAGAGGTGATCGCCGACCTTGAGGCGGACCTTGAGGCCAAGTTGGCGGCGCGCACCGGCAGCCTCACCAACGCCGCGCTGGCCGGCACGGACTTTACCGCTCGGCTGGTCAATTATTCCAGCAACCAGAAGGCCTTGCTGGCTGCGCTTGCCAGCATTGACGAGAGCCTGGCCGCCCGCATCGCCGAGCAGTCCTTCGTGTTTGCCGATCTGCTCCAGCTTTCCACCAAGGACATGCAGCTGGTGCTGCGCGAAGTGGATCCGGCGCAGCTCGCCGTGGCGCTCAAGGGTGCGGACGAGGAACTCAAGGCCAAGATCTTCGGCGCCATGTCGAGCCGCGCCGCCTCGCAGCTGCAGGATGATCTTGCCGAGCGCGGCCCGATGAAGCGCGCGGAAGTGGATGTGGCGCAGTCCGAGGTGTGCGCGCAGGTCCGCAAGCTGGGCGAGAGCGGCGCCATCATGCTGCCCGGCGCGGGGGAAGCCTATGTCTGACCAGGCGACGCTTTACCCCGCCAGCGCCGGGCTCGCCGGGCTGCTCAGCGCTCTGCAGCCGCGCCCGCCCGTTCCGCGCGCCCCGCCGCCGGATCTCGATGCCATTCGCGCCGAGGGCTTTGGCGCCGGCTATGTGGCGGGCGAGGCGGCCGCAGAGGCGGCGCTGGCGCCGCTGCGCGAGGCGCTGGCCGCTGCCGCCGCCGGGCTCGATGCGGCGTGCCAGATGGATGCCGCCCGGCTGCGGCCCTTGCTCGCCGTGCTGGTGCAGCAGGTGGCGCAAGCCGTGCTGATGGCCGAGCTGCGCGGTGGTGCCGAAGCGCTGCTGCCGCTGGTGGAGGCGGCGCTCGCCCAGGTGCGGCTGCGCGAGGCAGTGGTGCTGAAAGCCCATCCCGAGACGCTGGCGCTGCTGGCGCCGCATCTGCCGGCGATTGCGACAGCCCCTGATTCCGATCTGCCGCGCGATGGCTTTGCGCTGGCCGGCCCGGATTTCATTGTCGACGCCGGGCTTTCCGCTCGCCTTGCCGAGCTGATGGAGCAGGTGGCGTGAGCCTGAATGACAGCCTTGCCGGCCTGATGGCTGAGACGGTGCTGCCGCCGCTGCCGCTGCGTGCCGGGGGCCGGGTGATGGCGTTTGACGGCACGACGCTGGAGGCCGTTGGCATCGATGCGCTGGTTGGCGGCCGGGCGCTCATCGGCCCGGCGCGGCAGGCGGCGGAGATCATCGGCTTTCGGGATGGCCGGGCGCTGCTCATGGGGCTTTCGGCGCTCACCGGCATCACGCCGGGTGCGGCGGTGCTTACAGACGGCATCGCCAGCGACATCCCCAGTGGCCCGGCGCTGCTCGGCCGGGTGATCGACGGATTGGGCCGGCCGATGGACGGGCTGGGGCCGATTGTTGCGAGCGAGCGCCGGCCGTTGCACGGCGAGGCACTGGCCCCGGCCGAGCGGGCGCGGGTGACAGAGCCGCTGGCCACCGGGGTGCGGGCCATCGATGGCCTGCTGACGCTCGGGCGCGGCCAGCGGGTGGGCATCATGGCCGGCACGGGAGTCGGCAAGTCCGTGTTGCTCGGCCAGGTGGCGCGCTGGGCCACGGCGGACGTGGTGGTGATGGCACTGATCGGCGAGCGCGGCCGCGAGATCACGGATTTCATCGAGACGGAGCTGGCCGGCGCGGCGCGGGCCCGCACTGTTACCATCGCCGTGCCGGCTGGCGATGCGCCCTTGCTGCGGGTGCGCGGCGCGGAGCAGGCCTTTGCCATTGCCGAGGGCTTTCGGGCAGCGGGCAAGCATGTGCTGCTGATTCTGGACAGCCTCAGCCGGGTTGTGCACGGCGCGCGGGAAGTGGCGCTGGCGCGCGGCGAGAACGCCGGGGGCAGGGGCTATCCGCCCTCCGCCATGGCGCTCATCGCCGCGCTGGCCGAGCGTGCCGGGGGGGACAGGCGCTCGGGCGGCGCGATCACCGCCATCGTCACCGTGCTGGCGGAAGGCGATGATGCGACCGGGGACCCGGTGGTGGACGCGGCGCGCGGCGTGATGGACGGGCATATCCTGCTCAGCCGCAAGCTGGCCGGGCGCGGGCAGTTTCCAGCCATAGACCTTGCAGCCTCTGCCAGCCGGGTGATGGCCGATGTGGTGGATGAAGCGCATCTGGCCGCTGCCGCGCGCTTCCGCCGGCTTTCGGCACTGATCGAGGACAATCGGGACCTGGTGCTGATGGGCGCCTATGCGCCGGGGGCGGACCCGGAACTGGATGCAGCGCTCTCGCTCTCACCGGCGCTGGAGGCGTATCGCGGCCAGCCACGCGCCGTGCGGGCCGAATTTGCCGCGGCGCGCGCCGCGCTGGTCGAGCTGGTGCAGCGATGAGCAGCGAAACGCTCGACAAGCTGATCCGCGTGCGCCGCGTTCGCGCCCGGCTGGCGCTGGCGGCGCTGGGCCGCACCCAGGCCCGCCAGCTTGGCGAGGCCGGGCTGCTGGCGCGGGTGCGCTTGCTGCTCGACAATGGCGGCGCCCGGCCCGGCGAGATGAGCGCCGGCGCGCTCAAGGCGCGGGCTGCCAGCGATGCCATGCTGCGCCAGCTCGCCGAGGATGTGAGCCGCCGGCTGGGCGGCACCGGCGCGGAGAAAGCCCGGCTCGGTGAAGCGCTGGGCCGTGCCCGCGCCGCAGTCGATGCCGCCGTGGCGCGCCGCGCCGAACGTGAAACCACCCCCGGCCAGGCCAAGGACACACAGCGATGACGGCAATTGGCCAGGGGCTGCTCAACCTTTCGACGGGCCCTGCGCCACCCGCCGCTGTTCCTGTGGCGCGCGAGGCAGAGGCGGGCCGCCGGCCTGACGCCCGGCCACGCTTTGCCGAGGCGCTGGAGGCCGCCCGCCCGGCCCCCCGCCGCGCCGGCGAGACGACGCGCCGCAACGCCGATGCCGACCGCGCGCCGGAGGCTGAGCGAGAGGCCCGGCCGGCTGCTGCTGCCAAGCCGGCTGCGCCGATCAAGACAGCGCATCACGCCGGGCGGGATGCGCTGCCGCGCGAGGCCGTTGCAGTAGCGCCTGAAGCAGCTGCCGCACCGCCGCTGCTTGTGGAAGCGCTGGCGGTGGCCCCAGACGTGGCGGCCCCCGACGCGCTGGCGATTGCAGCCGCGCCCGCGCCGCAGCCGCAGCCTGCGCCCATCCTGTTGGAGCCGTCACTTCCCACCGCCGTGTCACAGCCAGCCGAGGCCGCACCGGAGCCACTGGAGGACGCGCCCGAAGTTGCCACGGACACGATAATCGCAGCTGCCGCCGCAGCCGTGGTTCCTGATGTTCCCGCCGCTGCCGCAGCTAGCCCGGCACCGGCCACGCCGCCGGCCGCCTTTGTTCCGCCAGCCACCGATGCGCCAGGCAGGGCGGTGTCGCTGGCTGCCCGCGCCGGCGTTGCCGGCATCGGCAACAGCGCTGCTGCCCGCGCGACCGGCCGTGGCCCGATGCTCCGCGAAGCCGTGCCGTTCGCCGAGCCAAAGCCGCTTGCGACCGGTGTCCCGAAGCCTGTGGCCGGCACCCCTCCTGCGGCCAATACGCCGCCGACCGCGCCGCTGCCTGCCGGACCGTCCCAGCCAACCATACACATCGCTGGCCCAGCTGATATGCCGTTGGCGGCTGCGGCGGCGCAGCCCGCACCGCCAAGCGTGGCGCAGCCGCAAGCCGGCAGCGCGCAGATCCCCGTCAGCCTCGTCGCAGCGGCGCCGCCAGCCGCTCCCGTGCCGCCGGCTGTTGAAGCCACGCCGCCGCTTGCTGCCGCCACGCCAGCCAGCCCACCCCGCGCCGAACCCCTGGCCATGCCGCCTCGCGGGTTTGCGCCGCTTCCGGCCGTGGCTGCGGAAGCTCGATCCGAGCCAAATCCGGGCATTTTCGAGGCCATTTCCAACACGGTTCCGCAAACCGGCCCGCCAGCGCCCGCCGGCCTCCCGTCCAGTGCCGGCCCCGCGCCGGCCCCGCTCCGCCCCGGTTCCGCCCAGCTCCCGTCTGATGCCGGCATTTCTCCGGCTTTGCCCCCTGAGCCGATCGCCGTGGCCAGTGAGCGGCTGGGGGATATCCGCATCGCCCTGGCCGGTGGCCCGCAGGATCTGCGCGTCTCGATGGCGGCGGCGCCAGGTGCCGCCGGGCTGCTCGCCGCCGACGGCGCGCGCCTCGCGGCAGACCTCGCGGCGAGCGGAATCCGGCTGCAATCCTTCGATGTCACCAGCCCGGATGGCAGCGCCGGCCAGCCCTCCGGCGCCCCGACGGGCGGTGAGCCGCGCGGCCGAAATGCCCCGGTTCCCGCCGCCGCGCTCGCTGCCCGCTTCAGCCCCGAAATGCCCGGCGATGCCCCGCCGCGCCGCGCCGCCCCCACCGATCGCTACGCTTGAGGAACCCCTGACATGAGCGCTTCAACATGAACGCAGCCACCGATCTTTCGGACCCCAAGCCAGCCAAAAAGAAGGGCGGCGGCCTCGTCCGCATCCTCGGCTTTGGCCTCGCCTTTGTCGCCGGCTCCGCCGCTGGCGGCTTTGGCGCCATCCTCGCCGCCTCCCAGCTCGGCCTGGGCGGCAGCGGCGCCAGCCATGCCGAAGCCGCCCCCGCAAAGCCGCCGCCCTCGCCGGTCGAATATGTAGAGATTGATAACAGCTTCACCACCAACCTCATCGATACCGGCCGCTACCTGCAAATCCGGCTCTCCGTCTCCACCACCGACGGCCCAGACGCCGTCGCCGCCATCGGCCAGCACAAGCCGGCCATCATTTCCTCCGTGCTCGCCGTGCTCGGGGAAGCTGCGGAGGCCGATGTCGCAGACCGTGTTGCCAAGGACAAGCTGCGGGGAAAGCTCAAGATTATCATCAACGACGTGCTGAAATCCAATGGTGCACTGGGCGGTGTCGACGAGGTTTTCTTCACCTCGATGGTCGTCCAGTGAGCGAGTTGCGCATCCGCTCGGAGGCGATGCCCGAGGAGCTCTGGCCAGAAACTTTCATACCTCGCCAAGCGTCGTCGAGCCTCGATGACCTTGCCGATGATGATTTTGGGCCGTTCCTCGCCGCCGCCGCACGGGCCTTGGCCGGGTTGTTCGGCATCGAGCCCCAGCTCCTCCCTGGCCGCCCCCGGCCAGATGGCCCACAGGTGGCCCCAGCGCTGGCGGCGCTGCTAGCAACACTCCGCCTCGGCGGCGAACCTGCCCGCGCCGGCGCAGCGGACGGTGCGTCGATCGGCGGGGTGACGCTGGCCCGCCACGCCGCACTCATCGCGACCGCACTTGAGGCAGTGGCTCAGCGGGTCTGGCCCGCCGGAAGCCGGGCGCCAACTTTTACACTGGATATCGAGATACTTGGCATAAGTGGTCATGCACAGGTGACAGCGCCGCCCTTCGTGCCACTGCCCGCGCCGATGCCTTCGTCGGCGCTGGCCGGGCGGGTGCTTGAGCTGCCGATGCGCGTGCGGATCGAGCTGGCCAGCGAAATGGCTCAGGTCGCGGCGCTGCTGCCGCTGGCAACCGGCACCGTGCTGGCCATCACCCCCTCGCGCGAGATGCCGCTGCTGCTCGGGGACCATCGCATCGGCCGCGCCATGCTCGAGCCGATGCCGGACGGCACCCAGCAAGCGACCATCGTGGCGATCGACGTGACACCCTTGGGAGGACGGACATGAATGCAGTGACACCAGGCGGCATGCAGGGCGCGCCGATGGACGGAATGGCGGATCTTGGCGCTTTTGGTGGCATTTCCGTGCGGCTTTCTGTCGAAGTGGGCGCTGTGCGGATGAGCCTGCGCGATGTGCTGGCGCTGCAAGCCGGCGCCGTCCACGCGCTCGACAGGCGCGTGGACCAGCCCGTTGACGTGCTGATCAACGAGCGGCTGATTGCGCGCGGCGAGATCGTTTCCATCGGGGACAGGTTTGGCGTCAAGCTCACCGAGATCGTGACCGGTGGAGCGGCGGCATGAGCAACGCCGCGCTGGCCCCGCCACTCCCCGGCTGGCTGCTGCGGCTGCGTGCCGGGCTGGCCGGGGCACTGCCCGGTGCTGGCGTCGGTCGCCATGCCCGGCTGCTGCAGAGCCTGCCCCTGGGGCCAGGCAGCCGGCTGCTCGTGGTGGAGTTCGGAGGCCGCAAGCTGCTGATCGGTCAGGCGCGCACCGGGCTGGTGAGGCTCGGCGAGACGGACACTGGAGACGCGCTGCCATGATGCTCGGCGGCATCATGCCCGCGCTGCTCGTGCAGGCCACGCCACTGGCGCCGCTCGCCCCCAATGTGGCGGGTGCGCTGCCCAGCCTGTCCTCCTCCATCCAGATTTTACTGCTGATGTCGGCTCTGACGCTGCTGCCGGCAGCGCTGATGATGATGACCAGCTTCACCCGCATCATCATCGTGCTGGCCATTCTGCGGCAGGCGCTAGGTCTGGGCCAGAGCCCGCCAAATCAGGTGCTTGTCGGTATGGCGCTGTTGATGACCGTGTTCATTATGCAGCCCCGGCTCGAGCGAATTTATGATGAGGCCTATGCGCCGATGTCTGCCGGGCAGATTGGCGCCGATGTGGCGCTCGGCCGGGCGGGGGCCGAGCTCAAGTCCTTCATGCTCACCCAGACGCGCGAGGCCGACCTTGGCAAGTTCGCCGAGATCGCCGGCGCCGGGCCGTTCGCCAAGCCGGCGGATGTGCCGCTGCCGGTCGTCCTGCCGGCGTTCGTTTCCAGCGAACTCAAGACGGCGATGCAGATCGGTTTTGTCATCTACCTGCCGTTCCTCATCATCGATCTCATTGTCTCCTCCATCCTGATGTCGATGGGCATGATGATGGTGTCGCCGGCCACCGTCTCGCTGCCGGTCAAGCTGGCGCTGTTCGTTTCGGTCGATGGATGGACACTGGTGCTCGGCTCGCTCGCCAAGAGCTTTGGAGGCGGATGATGCAACCCATGGGCTGGATGCTGGTCGCCATGGCCGGGGATATGCCGGATGATCGGATGCTGGCCGCGCTCACCCGATCCGCGGTGATGCTGTTCGCCCAGAGCGCCGCGGTGTTCCTCGTGCCGGTGCTGATCGTGGCGGTGGTTGTGGGGCTGGTGCAGACCATTCTCTCGGTCTCGGAATCGAGCCTCTCCTTCCTGCCCAAGCTGCTGACGCTGGTGGCGGTGATGGCGATTGCCGGCGAGAGCGTGATGCAGGGGCTGGCCGATTTCCTGTCCTCCGGCCTGCTCGACATGGTTGGCGCAATCCGGTGAACCCGGTGATTTTCGGTTTTGACGGGTTGGAGGCGATGCTGCGCTTCAGCGTAGCCGGCGTGCGGCCTATGGCGATGCTGGCGCTGCTACCGGGCTTTGCCGGTGGGGTGCTGCCGTGGCGGGCGCGGCTGGCGCTGGCGGCTTCGCTGGCGGTGTTCACGGCCTTTGGCCCGGCAGCGCCGGCGCGGCTCGATCTGGCGATGGTGCCGGGGGAGCTGCTCGCCGGGCTGCTGGCGGGCCTTGCGCTCGGGGTTGCCTTTGCCGCGGCGCAGATGGCTGGCGAAGTGGCCGCCAACATCATCGGCCTCGGCTTTGCCAGCTTCCAGGTGGCGGGCGGCAGTGTATCGGTGATCGGCAATTTCTACGCCATGCTGATGTGGCTCGCTTTCCTCACGACCAATGGCCACCTGCTATTGTTCGAGTCCATGCTGGCCGGGCAGGGCGCCTTACCGCCAGGCGGGGTCAGCCTGGAACTGATCAGCGCCTATGGGCTCACCATGTTCGCCGGCGGGTTGCGCATGGCGCTTCCAGTGGTAGCTCTGCTGCTGCTCGGCAACCTGCTGGTTGCAGTGGCCGTGCGCGCTGCGCCGCAGCTCGGAGCGCTCTCCATCGGCCCTTCGGTGCTGCTGCTCACCATGATCTGGGCGCTGCCCCTCCTGTTCGAGGCGCTGTTGGCCCGCGCAACAACTACGCTTGATGCAGCCATGGCGCTGTTGTGAGTGAGGGTGAGCGCACCCAGGCGCCAACCCAGCGGCGCCGTGATGAGGCAGTCAAGCAGGGCAATATCTGGCAACCGCGCGAGCTTGGCGCTGCTGCGGCGGTGGCAACTGCCGCGCTGGTCATGATGCTCGCCGGCCCGCTGCTCTGGCAGGAGCTTGCGGCCTATCTGGCCGAAACGCTGGCCGGCGCGGCACGCGAGCCGGATGATGGACTGCCGATGGCGCGGTTGGCAGCGCAGCTTCCGGTGCGGATGCCACTGCTGCTGGCCGCGGCTATTCTTGCTGTTACGGTTGGCCTTGGCATCGTCACCACTCGCCACGTCGCGCTTGCGGCGCTCACGCCGAAGTTCTCGCGGCTCAATCCGGTTCAGGGGCTGCAGCGGATTTTCTCCATGACTGGCCTGGCCGGTGCCGCCACGGCCATTCTAAAGCTGGCGCTGATTGGCGGGGTAGCGATGGTGGTGCTGGTGCCGATGCTGCCGCGGCTGGCCAACATCGGCGATGATGGCGGCGCTCTGGCGATGATCGGGGATGCGATGACGCGGCTGCTTGGGGCAGCGGCCCTGGTGATGGTGATCATAGCGGTGGTTGATGGGGCGATCTCCTTCACGCTGCGCGAGCGCAAGCTCATGATGACGCTCGACGAAGTTCGCCGTGAGAGCCGGCAGGAAAATGGCTCGCCCGAAGTGAAGGCCGCGATCAAGCGCGCCCAGTATGCCGCCTCGAAGCGTCGCCTGCAGACCAGCCTGGCCGATGCCTCGGTGGTGGTGGTCAACCCAGTGCACTTTGCCGTGGCGATGCGTTACCGGCCCGGTGAGGATGCCGCGCCGGTGGTGGTGGAAAAGGGTCGGCTGGAGGCCGCACACGCCATCATCGCCGTAGCGCAGCAGCTGAAAATCCCGGTGATCCGCACCCCGCGCCTGGCGCGCGCGCTGTTCTTCACGGCTCGCATCGGGGCACCGGTCCGCGAGGAGCTGTTCAGCGCTGTGGCGACCATCTTGGCGTTTGTGATGAGCTTCGACACGCAGGATGCGGAGGCTCCGCCACCGGTGTTCGTACCGCCCGAGTTTGATTTCGATGAGGCCGGTGCCCGGCGCAAGCCTGGTGCGGCGCTGCCGTTATAGAGGTTGCCATGGATGACATTATCTCCAGCCTCGGTGTCGGCTCCGGCATCAACAGCCGCCAGGTCGTTGATGATCTGGTTGCGGCGGAGAGGACAGCACGCACCACACCGCTCACCACGCGGCTTGAGGCGCTCACGGCACGCATCTCGGCCCTGGGCCAGTTGCGAGGCGCGCTTCAGGGCATTGCCACCTCACTCGATACACGGGTGCGCAGTGGCGCGCTTGGACTGGTGCCCCAAAGCAGCAATGCTGCAGGTGCCAGCATCGAGAGGCGCGGCACCGGGCCGCTGGCCAGCTTCTCATCCAACCTCGTGGTGGAAAAACTCGCCAGCGGCCAGCGCGTGGCGGCAGCGCCCTTGGCTGGTCCGGATTCGCCGGTGGGCGAAGGTACACTTACCTTCAGTTTCGGTCGCCGTACCGAATTGGTGGGCGGCGGCTTCAGCTTCAGCGGTGGCAGTGTGCCGGGGATGGATATCGTCATCACCGCTGAAAACAACAGCCTGACCGGGCTGCGCGACGCGATAAACCGCGCTGCCGGTCCGGTCACGGCCACTATCGTCAACGGCACTGGAGGAGCGACGCTCTCATTGCGCGGCCGGGACGGGGCCGACTATGCCTTTGTCATCAGTGCGGCGCAGACTCCGCCGCCTCCGCCGGACCCGCTGGTGCCAGTCGATCCTTTGGCGCCGCCGGTGGTTCCGGCGCCCGGCTTGTCACGCTTCTCTTATACACCGGGTGATCCTCAGCTTGCGATTTCAGCCCGCGCCGGCGATGCCGAGCTGCAGCTCGATGGCGTGGCGGTGCAGAGGGATTCCAACGTAGTGGATGATCTCATCGTCGGTACCAGGCTGGTTCTGAAGGCACCCACCGGAGCCGAGGGCCTCACAATCAGTGCGGAGCGCAGCGCCTCAGCACTGGCCGAAACGGTGTCGGATTTTGCCGGCGCGCTTGGCGCGATGCGCGATCTCATCCGCGATTTTCGGCGCACGCCCCAATCAGGCGAGGGCGAGGGGCCGCTTACCTCCGATATTACGTCGCGCGGAATGGACCAGCGCATAGTGAGCCTCATCAATACTCCGGTGGAGGCCGCAGGCGGGCTGAGGCTGCGCGACATCGGCGTGAGTGTGACGCGTGAAGGCGGTGTGCAGTTCGATGCCGACAGGCTGGCCAGCCTCACGCCGTCTCAGCAGGCCCAGGCCGAGCAGCTGCTGCGCAGTCTCTCGGGCCCAGCCAGCACTACTCAGCCGGCGCGGTTGCAATCCATAGCTGCGCTAGCAACGCCTGCAACGGATGGACTGGAGCGGCGCCAGGCGCTCCTGCGTGCCGACCTTGCAAAGGTGGATGTTCGGCTGGAGGCCTATCGCAGCGTGCTGCTCAGGCAGTTTGCAGCCATGGACCGGCTGGTGGCGGCGAACAAGGCTGTCGGTGAGCAGCTCGATCAGCAGATTGCCATATGGAGCAACAGCGACAATTGACGCGGACTGCGCGGCCGGGCCAGTCTCGGTTCTTCAAGCCTAGCTGGCACTGGGCGCGATGTGGAGCCGCCGCATCTTCTCGATGAGCGTTGTGCGTTGCAGCCCCAGCATCCGCGCCGTAGCCGACACAGTACCGCCGGAAGCGGTGAGCGCCGCCATGATATAGGCCTGCTCCAGCTCGTTGAGGATTCGCTTGAGATCAATCCCGCCGCCCTCGTGTACGGGCGGCAGGGTGAGGGTCGTCGCAGGCGGTATATCCAACGTCGGCTCGGCAGCGCCGCGCGCCAGCGGTCGCAACAGCTTGGCCAGTTCCTCGCGGCCAATGGTTTCATCTGGGAAGTGCGCTTGCGCTCGCTCAACAAAGTTCTTGAGTTCGCGCACATTGCCGGGCCAGGGGTGCTCCATCAGCGCGGCCACCGCGCTGGGGCAGAAGCGTACTGGGAGACCCATCAATCGTCCGCAGAAATGCTCGATCAGCTGGGGAATGTCCTCCGGCCGTTCGGCCAGCGAAGGCATTTCGATGCGGATGACATCGAGCCGGTAGAGTAGGTCAGAGCGGAAGTTGCCGCGATCGATGGCTGCGAACAGATCTACGCTGGTGGCGGCAACCAAGCGGACATCGACTGCGATCGGCAGCATTCCGCCAACCCGCTCGACCACCCGCGTCTCAAGCGCGCGCAGCAGCTTGGCCTGCATTGCCAGCGGCATGTCCCCAACTTCGTCGAGGAACAATGTGCCTTTGTGCGCAGCCTCGAAGCGGCCTGGCCGAGCGCGGATGGCGCCGGTGAAGGCGCCAGCCTCATGGCCGAACATCTCGCTTTCCAGCAGATCGGGCGCCACGGCTGCGCAGTTGAGCGCCACGAAGGGCCGCGCGGCGCGGCGGCTGCGCTGGTGCAGCAGTTGCGCCACCACGTCCTTGCCGGAGCCCGATGGCCCCGTGATCAGTACCGAGGCCGCGCTGTCTGCTATCTTTTCAATCTCGGCGCGAATGCCAATTATCTGCGGGCTTGATCCGACAAGTGCAGCGAGTTGCGGCGCAGATTTTTCATGTTTGTTGTGCATTATCTGGTCCGATAGCTTGTTAACGAAAAGCTAACACGCGGCTAACACTTGACCCGAACGGTTGTCCCTCCGAACAACTTGCATTAACCATTAGACCTGTTCTGAATCTTTACACCCGAAAGCCACGCCGAAATGACGAACGACACCCATCCGGAAGCGGCAAACTGGAACCGTAATGGATTCTTCGGGCCGATTGTCCGCGTATGGAACACCAGCGCCAATTGGGCTGCGGCGGGTCCGGCTTGCGGCCCCGGCTGGGAAATCCTCCCGACTCCTGCGGACTTGGCTACCGAATCGGGCATGGCACGTCCGACCGGCAATGCGGACTGCGTGCTGGTCGATAGCTGCGATCTGGCCGTAGTTCCTGTGGATTATGTGCGTCGCGCCGGGTTGCCGATGGTGCTTGCGCTGGGTGCTGGTGAAGTACGCGCGGAGTATCTCGACGAAGCCGATGGCTTTGTCTTTGCCGATGATGATGTGGCGACGCTGGGCGGCGTTTTTGCCCGGGCAGTGAGGCCTGAATCGGGGTTGATGGTGCGCGACCTCAGCGATGGCGCCGCCAACACCATCAACGCCCTCTCTGCCGAGGCCGGGCGCATTGCCGAGGCGTTGGCCAAACTCGCCCAGGCCGAGCGCAACCCAGTGGCCGATGCGCAGCCGATCGGTGCGCCGCTCATTCGCCGCATCATCCGTTCCCGCCGTGGTCGGGATCGGTTTTTCCCCGCCGAGATCTTCGCGGACCCAGCATGGGATATGTTGCTCGATCTTGCCGCTGCGCGCCTGGAGGGCAAGCATGTGCCGGTCTCCAGCCTGTGCATCGCCGCCGCTGTGCCCACGACCACCGCGCTGCGTTGGATCCGCAGTCTCACCGAGGCTGGGTTGTTCGAGCGGCAGGTGGATCGCAACGATGCCCGGCGGACCTATATCAGTCTTTCTCCGGCCGCGGCTGAGGCAATGATGGCGTATCTGCGCGGTTTCGCCAGCCAGTTCAGTCTGCGCTGAGCGGCGGGGTTTCGGCCTTTGCGGCGGCTTCCAGCAGCGGCAGTACCGGAGCCAGGGCCCGCTCAGGCGCTTCTTCCATCGGGATATGGCCGACACCATCGAGTATGGCCACCCGGGCATTGGGCAACATCTCGGAGAACCACTGCGCCACGCTTACCGGAATAAGCTTGTCTTCGGCGCCCCACAGGATCAGCGCCGGCATGCTGAGGCTGCGCAGCTTTTCCGTGTTCGCCGGCGGCGAGTAGCTGCCGAAGCGATCGATGGTGGCCTGCCGGTTGCCAGGGTAACGCAAAAGCTCCCAATAGCGGTCGATCATCGCTGGGGTGGCAATGGCCTGCACGGAAACCGATTGCTTGAACGAGGTTTCCATCAGGCTGCGCGGCGTGATTATGGCGGCAATGTCACGCAGCAGCGGCGTGCGAGCGAGATAGAAGCCCAGCGGCGGCTTGGAGCCCTGCGGCACAGGCTTGCCCGAGGCATCAACCAGAATCAGCGCTGCCACCTGCTCCGGATGGGCCACGGCATAGCGCCAGGCTATGCCGCCGCCCATGCTGTTGCCGCCCAGCGCGAAGCGATGCAGGCCCAGATGCGCCACCAATTTTTCTGTTACGCGGACATAGGCGTCGCCGGAATAATCCCGTGACGGGACTGGGCCGGAAAGCCCATGCGCCGGAAAATCGAAGGTGATGACGCGATACTGGTCCTTGAGCGCCGCCACCCATGGTTCCCAAGTGTGCAGCGAGGCGTTGGAGCCGTGCAGGAGGATGAGAGGTAAGCCATCGCGCCGGCCCTCATCGCGCACATGGATCGTCAGCCCCGGCTCGAGTGTAATGTAGCGTGACGCCGGGCTGCCATATTTGGCGCGCAGCACAGCCACGGGGATGTCCGGAGTGCGCCCGGCCACGAACAGGCCGCCGAGCAGCACGGCCAGCGCAGCCGTGCCGATGCCGATGCGCTTGCCCCAGCGCGTCTTGCCACTTGTCATTCGATTGTCCCCGGCCGGCTGAGAGGGCAGGGCTATAGCTTGACGATGCGGATCGGCAAGCCATCCTTGGGTTTGGGTATGGGGAACATGCTGAATTCGCCTTTGTATTCCGGCGCCAGTTCGATGCGGTTTTCCGCCAGAAGCGCAAAGAAGAAAGCTTTGACCTGCATATAGGCAAAGTGCAGCCCGAGGCACATGTGCTGGCCGCCGCCAAACGGCACCCACGCATATTTGTGCCGGCCCTTGGAGTTTTCGGCGGTGAAGCGCATCGGATCGAAGCGCTCCGGGTCCGGCCACACATCGGGCAAGCGGTGCGTCATCATCGGGTTGATGCCGACATGCGCGCCGGCCGGGATGTGATGGTTCATGAACACAAAGTCCTTGATCGCCCGGCGCGGCATCGAGGGCACAGGCGGTATCAACCGCAGTGATTCCTTGAACACCATCTCGGTGATTTCCATCATCGGCAGTGTTTCATGGGTCAGTTCGCCACCAGTCACGGCCTTCACCGCGTCGATTTCCTCGCGAATACGATCCTGCCATTCCGGGTGGGTGCCGAGGAAATGCACCATGGAACTGATTGACGAGGTAGTGGTGTCATGCGCCGCCATCATCAGGAAATTCATGTGATCGATGATTTCCTGGTCGGTCAGCAGTGCTCCCTCTTCGGTGGTGGCGTTGCAAATCTGGGTGAAGATATCATCGCCGTCCTTGCCGCGCCGGCCGGGGATTTCGCGGCCGAAGAAATCGCTCATGAAGCGCCGGCCTTCTACGCCGCGCTTCATCTGGGTGAAGGGCAGCGGCTTGCGCACGATCGCCACAGAGGCCGCCACCATGTCGGCAAAGGCCTTGTTGATCTTCTTGGCATCCGGACCCCAGGGCACGCCGAGGAAGGAGGCAGCAGCGAGATCCAGCGTCAGCGCCTTGATTGTCGGGTAGAATTTGAACGTTGGCGCCCCTGGCCAGCCGGCGATGCCGCGCGCAATGCCGGCCTTCAACTGGCCGAGGTAGTGTCGCATCGGCTCAGTTTTGAATGCCACTGAAAGCGTCTTGCGGTGCACGCGGTGCTGCTCGAAATCCATCAGCATCAAGCCGTGCGGAAACAGGTTCTCCAGCACCGGGTTCCACCCCAGCGCTGAGGAGAAGATCTTGTCCTTATTGAACATCACCAGTTCATTGGCTTCGGGTCCAATGAGCGATACGCCCCAACCGCCAAAGTCCTGCCTGCGGAAAACCCGGCCATAATCATCGAGCAGTTCCTGGCTCTTGCCGAGCGGGTCCTTGAGGAAGTTGATTGTCCGCAGCATCCGGATGCGCGCAGGCTGCATGCCTGGGAGGTGCGCCAGATCGGCAAAGCTCGGTTCCGGCAGGTCAGCCGGAATAAAGGCAGAGACAGGTGTCGTAACATTCATTGCGGAGCTCCCGAGTGCGGACCCTTGATACGCAAATCGCCCTGTGCTTGCAACGTGTTGTCGCGCTTACACATTGATAGGGGCGGCGGAATGCCGCTGCCTGCAGTCTGTCGCGGCAACATGGCGCGCGCGCGGGCTTTCGCAAGCTTCAATCCCTGCTTATGAACGACCCTGTGGAGCATGACATCATCCTTGCCGGCGGCGGCCTCGCCAACGGCCTGATCGCGTTGCGGCTGGCCCAGATGCGGCCTGGCCTGCGCGTCACGATCATCGAGGCGGGACAAGCTCTGGGCGGTAACCACACATGGTCTTCGTTCACCGGCGATCTTTCTCCCGCGCAGCAAAACTGGACGGCGCCGCTCTTCGAGCATCGCTGGCCGCACTACGAGGTGCGCTTTCCGCATCTGCAGCGCCGGCTGGACGCGAGCTACGGCAGCGCCACCTCCGAGCGATTGGCGGCGGAAGTGGCGCGCGCCCTGCCGCCTGAACGCATTCTCACCGGCACCCCGATCGTGGCGCTCACCCCCACAAGCGTCACTCTGGCCGATCAGCGGGTGTTGACCGCCGGCGCGGTGATCGATGGCCGGGGGCAGGGGCCGACCAAGGCGCTCGACCTGCGATGGCAGAAGTTTCTGGGCCTGGAAGTGGAGCTTGCCGCGCCGCACGGGTTGACCGGACCAATCATCATGGACGCCACCGTGCCGCAGCGCGATGGCTATCGCTTTGTTTACACGCTGCCGTTCGGCCCGACCCGTGTGCTGATCGAGGACACCTATTTCAGCGATGGCGCTGATCTTGCGCCGGATCTTTTGCGCAGCCACCTCGCCGACTATGCTGCTTCACAAGGCTGGACGATCGTTGCGACGCACCGCGAAGAGTTCGGCATCTTGCCACTCGGAATCGGCGGAAATATCGAAGCGTTCTGGGACGAAGGCGAGGCCGGAGTGCCACGCGTCGGCCTGCGTGCCGGGATGTTCCATCCCGTGACTGGCTACAGCTTTCCCGATGCCGTGCAGATTGCCGATCTGGTGGCCGACCTCCCAAAGCTCGATGTTGCGTCGATCTATGCCGCGGTCCGCGCGCACAGCGTCAAGGCGTGGAAAGCGCGGGGCATGTACCGGCTGCTCAATCGCATGCTGTTCCTGGCGGCGTTGCCCGATGAACGTTACCGTGTGCTCGAGCGCTTTTACGAGCATAACGAGGCACTTGTTGGCCGCTTTTATGCGGCAAGGCCGGAACTGAAGGATTGGATGACCATCCTGTCTGGCAAGCCGCCGCTGCCAGTGGGGCGCGCGGCGAGCACTCTCATCAAATATGAGCTTGGGATGATATGACCAGTGTCGCCGTTATCGGCAGCGGATTTGGCGGCTTGGCGCTCGCCATCCGGCTGCAATCGGCGGGCATTGCCACAACGCTCATCGAGGCCCGCGACAAGCCGGGTGGCCGTGCCTACGTCTTTGAAGACGCAGGCTTCACTTTCGATGCCGGGCCGACTGTCATTACCGATCCGTCCAGCCTTGAAGAGCTGTTTGCGCTCTCAGGACGCAAACTTGCGGATTATGTCGAGTTGCTGCCGGTGGCGCCGTTTTATCGGTTGATGTGGGAGGATGGCTTCGTCTTCGATTACTCGAACGACCAGAAGTTGCTCGACGATCAGATCCGAGCCAAGAATCCTCGTGATGTAGAGGGTTATCAAAAATTCTTCGAGTTCAGCCAGCACGTCTTCCGCGAGGGCTATCTCAAGCTTGGCCACGAGGCCTTTCTAGATTTCCGTACCATGCTCAAGGCCGCGCCGCAGATGATGCGGTACGAGGCATTCCGCTCTGTCTACGCCATGGTGGCGCGGCACATCAAAGACCCGCAACTTCGCCAGGCCTTCAGCTTTCACTCACTCCTGGTGGGTGGAAATCCGTTCAAGACCAGCTCGATTTACGCGCTCATCCACGCATTGGAAAAGGAGTGGGGGGTGTGGTTCCCGCGCGGCGGAACCCATGCGCTCGTGCGCGGCATGGTCAAGCTGTTCGAGGATCTGGGCGGTACGGTGCGCATCGGCTCGAAGGTCGAGACCATCACCGCCGCGGGGGGCCGGGTGACGGGGGTTCGCACCGCTGATGGCTGGAGTGGTGCATTCGATGCGGTCGCTTCCAACGGTGATATCGTTCATACATACAAGGAGTTGCTGGCCGACCATCCGCGGGGACAGGCGATGGGAAAGTCCCTCGCTAAGCGCAGCTTTTCGCCATCGCTGTTTGTTGTCTATTTTGGCCTCAAGAGTGAGCGCCCGGATGTGAAGCACCACACAATCCTGTTCGGTGAGCGCTACAAGGAGTTGATGGACGATATCTATCACGGCCCGCTGGCCGATGATTTTTCGCTTTATCTGCACCACCCCACCGCCACTGATCCGGCGCTGGCGCCGCCAGGCCACAGTGGCTTTTATGTGCTCTCGCCGGTGCCGCATCGCGGCAACTTCACAGGTGATTGGGATGCTGTGGCGCCGGCCTATGCAGAGAAGATTCTCGCCGCCCTTGAGCGCCGCGTTCTGCCTGGCCTGAAGCGCGATCTGGTAACGATGCGGGCCTTCACGCCCAAGGATTTCAGCACCGAGCTTGGCGCGCATCTCGGCAGCGCCTTCAGCCTTGAGCCCGTACTCTGGCAATCTGCCTATTTCCGCACCCACAATCGGGACGATGTCTTGAAGAACCTGTATTTTGTCGGCGCGGGAACGCATCCTGGCGCGGGCATTCCCGGCGTTGTCGGCTCAGCGAAGGCCACGGCCGGTCTGATGCTCGCAGATCTGCTTCCGGCGCAGGCGAACGCAGCATGACCGATGTTCTGGGCCACGCACGCACGGCCATCGCGCGCGGCTCGAAAAGCTTTGCCATGGCCGCCAAGCTGTTCGACCCCATCACTCGTGACCGCGCCATGCTGCTCTACGCCTGGTGCCGCCACACGGATGATGTGATCGATGGCCAGATCCTCGGGCAGGGCCGCAACGACGACACGCGCCCGCCCGCCGCGCGGCTCGCAGAAGTGGAGCGCCTCACCGAAATGGCGCTGGCCGGAGAGCCGACCGGCGTGCCGGCCTACGAGGCCTTGGCGCAGGTCGTGCGCGAAACAGGGATGCCGCCGCGTTATCCGCGTGATCTGATCCATGGCTTCCGTATCGACATGGAAGAGCGGCCTTTCCGTACCTTTGATGACACACTGGCCTATTGCTACCATGTTGCGGGCTGCGTCGGTGCAATGATGGCCATTGTCATGGGCGTTTCCCCGAATGACAAGGCGACCCTCGATCGCGCTTCAGACCTTGGAATTTCATTCCAGCTCAACAACATCGCCCGCGATGTTATCGAGGATGCGATGAACTCGCGCCGCTACATTCCCGATGACTGGCTGGAGAGCGTCGGCCTCTCACCGACAAATTTCGCGTTTCCGCCGAACCGAAGGCAACTGGCCCGGCTGGTGACACGGCTCGTGAACGCTGCCGAAGGTTATGAAGAATCCGCCCGCTTCGGCACGCCGGCACTATCGTGGCGCGCGGCCTGGGCCGTGCTGGCTGCAGCGCGTATCTATGGCGGCATCGGCCGCAAGGTTCGCGATGGCGGGCCGGAGGCGCTCGAAAGTCGCATGAGCACGAGCAAGGCTGAAAAGCTGCGGGCTGTCGCGGCCGCACTGGCGGAAGCGCTCCGTCGCAAGTCCCTATGGCCAACCCCGGCGCCGGAGCGGACTGGGCTGTGGACGATGCCGAACTGACGCAGCCTCGCCTGTCATCCCGATTTACGCCAGAACCTGACCTCGTCCGCTAGCGCGCCCAATGTTCGGCGTTGTCGACCATGTCCATCTCGGCGCGCATTTTGGCAGAGGAGCGGATCTTGCCGGTCCCATTGGCTTCAAGTTGCGCCTTCAATTCCCGAATCGGCGGGGCGTAGAGAAAACCAAAGCTTACAGTACCATGCTTGCTCTCCACGACATGATGGAGCCGGTGCGCTTGCACGATGCGCTTGAGATAACGCTGCTGCGGGTTCCAGCCATGCTTGATGCGGCGGTGTACCAGAATATCATGGAAACCGAAGTAGATGGCCCCATAGGCCGTGATGCCTGCACCGATGGCGGTGATGACATGCCAGCCCTGGCTGGTGCCGATGAGCAGCAGGATGATCGAAGGAATGGCGCCCATAACCGCGAACCAGTCGTTCCGCTCGAAAAACCCGGTTCGCGGCTCGTGGTGGGATTTGTGCAGCGACCATAGAAAGCCGTGCATGACCCATTTGTGAGAGACGATCGCCACTACTTCCATGATGGCGACGAGCAGCAGCGCAATGCCGAGGCCCTGGAAAAAGTTTATCTGCGCGGTGAGCATCGTCACTTCATAGCGCCGCCCGTTCCACTTTGCACCTCATAGGATGCCGCACCCTTCCGTGATGCGGCGGCTTGTGCGACACCTGCGGGCGTCAGTGAAAGGGCGTTCTCATGATCGTGCGTATCACCTTGCTTGCCAGCCTGTTGTTCCTCGCCGCCTGTGCCAGCCCGTCGCAGCGCATCGCCCGCAAACTGGGTGAATATGGCGTGCCGCCCGGCCAGGCCCAATGCATGGGAGATCGGCTGGCCAACCGCCTCAGCACCAGCCAACTCAAGCGCCTCGGCGAGATCAGCCGCCTCAATCCTGATCGAATCGGGCGCATGCGGGTCGAGGAGATTGCCCGCGCCCTCGATGACCCGCGGGACCCGAGGTTGGTGTCTGAAGTCATCCGCACCGGCATCATCTGCCTGATCTAGCGGCTCAGCGCGGGCCGCCGCTGCGCTTCCCGAAGCTGGCCTTCTTCTTCATCTTCTCGAACCGCGTTGTGCGCGTGCCTGGTGCGCCGCCCATGCTGCGGCCTTGCACCGGTGCGGCACGCGCATCTGGCGGCAGGCCGAGTTCATCGGCTTCCAGCCTGCGAATCTGGTCGCGGATGGCGGCGGCGGTCTCGAACTCGAGGTCAGCGGCGGCGGTCTGCATCTGCTTTTCGAGGTCGGCGATATAGGCCTTGAGGTTATGGCCGACGAGGTTGGGCGTCTCGCTGTCACCCGTGTCCACCACCAGGCCATCGCGCATCGAAACATCCGCCAGCACATCGGAAATGTCGCGCTTGATGGTGGCAGGTGTGATGCCGTGCTCCAGGTTATAAGCCTCCTGCCGCACCCGGCGCCGGTCAGTCTCGCGCATCGCCCGCTCCATGGAGCCCGTGATGTGATCAGCATAAAGGATCACTCGGCCATCGACGTTGCGTGCGGCGCGGCCGATGGTCTGGATGAGGCTGGTCTCGGAGCGCAAAAAGCCTTCCTTGTCAGCATCAAGAATGGCGACCAGCCCGCACTCAGGTATGTCGAGCCCCTCGCGCAAAAGGTTGATGCCCACCAGCACGTCATAAACGCCGAGCCTCAAGTCGCGTATCAACTCGATACGCTCCAGCGTCTCCACATCGGAATGCATGTAGCGAACGCGCAGTCCGGCCTCGTGGAGAAACTCCGTGAGGTCCTCGGCCATGCGCTTGGTCAGCGTCGTTACCAGCGTGCGATAGCCGGCGGCAGCCACCTTTTTCGCCTCGACAATCAGATCCTCCACCTGGTCTTCCACCGGCTTTATCTCCACCGGCGGATCGACCAGCCCAGTCGGGCGGATGACCTGTTCCACGAAAACGCCGCCGGTCTTCTCCATTTCCCAGGGGCCGGGAGTGGCGGAGACGAAAACCGTCTGGGGCCGCATCATTTCCCATTCGGCGAAGCGCAGCGGCCGGTTGTCGATGCAGCTGGGCAGGCGGAAGCCATATTCTGCCAAAGTCAGCTTGCGACGATGATCGCCCTTGGCCATCGCACCGATCTGGCCAACGGTGACGTGGCTTTCATCGACGAAAAGCATGGCGTTTTCAGGTAGATATTCGAACAACGTCGGCGGCGGCTCGCCGGGTAGGCGGCCGGTGAGGAAGCGGCTGTAATTTTCGATACCAGCGCAGGAGCCTGTGGCGGCAATCATCTCCAGGTCAAAGTTGGTGCGCTGCTCCAGCCGCTGTGCTTCCAGCAGCTTGCCTTCAGCATTCAACTCCTTGAGCCGCTCGGTCATCTCGAACTTGATGGCTTCGCTGGCCTGTTTGAGCGTTGGCCCCGGCGTCACATAATGGCTGTTGGCATAGACCTTTACATACTCCAGCTTGGCCACCGTCTGCCCGGTGAGCGGATCAAATTCGGTGATTTGCTCTACTTCGTCGCCGAAGAAGCTGATTCGCCAGGCGCTGTCCTCATAATGCGACGGGAAAATCTCGAGATTGTCGCCGCGTACTCGGAAGTTGCCGCGCGCAAAACCGGCATCGTTGCGTTTGTATTGCAATGAGACGAGCTTGCGGATGATCTCCCGACTATCAACGCTCTGGCCCTTTTTCAGCGTGAACGTCATCGCCGAATAGGTTTCCACAGAGCCGATGCCGTAAATGCAGGAGACCGAGGCGACGATGATTACATCATCACGTTCCAGCAGCGAACGGGTGGCCGAGTGGCGCATCCGGTCGATGGCTTCGTTTACGCTCGATTCCTTCTCGATATAGGTATCGGAACGCGGCACATAGGCCTCGGGTTGGTAATAATCGTAATAGCTTACAAAATACTCGACGGCATTGTTGGGAAAGAAGCTCTTGAACTCGCCATAGAGCTGCGCCGCGAGAATTTTGTTCGGTGCCAGGATGAGCGCCGGGCGTTGCACGGCTTCGATTACCTTGGCAACCGTATAGGTTTTACCAGAGCCGGTAACGCCGAGCAGGACCTGGTTCTTCTCGCCGTCATTGGCTTGCGCCACCAGTTCAGCGATTGCTGCCGGCTGGTCGCCCGCCGGTGAATAATCACTGACGATCTCGAAGGCCTTGCCACCCTCTGATTTTTCCGGGCGCGCCGGGCGATGCGGCACGAAATTCTCGTTGCTCTCCGGCTCGGCGAGGCTGGTGCGAATCTGGATTGCCATGAAGGTGACTATGGGGGCTGGCCCGCTTTTGTTCCAGTGGTCATCCTGCCATGCGGCGGATGGCCTCCGGCCTGCGATCACGGAAATGGTGCTTAAGTGCGGCGCCGATGTGCAGTGCGATGAGCAAGTAGAAGGCGAGCGGCAGCCACAGGCCGTGCAGGCTCGACCAGAAAGGCGTAGGCTTGGCTGCCAAGCCCGGCAGCATCAGGCCGTAAAAATTGATCGGGGTACCCATCATCAGCGCACCGCTGGCTGGGAAGGCGATGATGAGAAGATAAAGGCCGATATGCGTGGCGCGTGCCAGGTTGCGCTCCAGCGCACGGCCCGGCACTGGTGGTGGCGGGCTGGAAACCAGCCAGAGCAGGCGCCCGGCCGCGAGCAGCAGTACCGTGAGGCCGAGCGACTGATGCGCTGCGAAAAAGCTGTCCAGTTCCGGCGCTCCTTGCGGAAGCACGGTGACGAATTGGCCCATGGGGATGCCAACCAGCACCAGCACGGTCGTCATCCAGTGGCCATAGCGAGACAGGCGGCCGAAGCGCGCCGGCACGTTTCGCAGCGGCAGGATATCATGCGTTCCGCCACTCAGTTGCCGCCGGGCGGCCCAAAGCAGGAAGCCGGCTGCCAGAACGGCCAGGCTGCCCTGCAAATTGAGGATGAGCGGGTTCATGTCGCCTTTCGGCACCTTGGTGAAGGTGCCATCAAGGTTTGCCAGCACGATGGAACTGGCGATCATGACAAGGCCGAGTGCCGCAACAGCCGAGCCGGCGGCACGCACGCCGGCGCGGCGATGGTTGATCGAGATGGCCAGCACCAACGCCAGCAACAGGTAAAAACTTGCCATGCTCCCTCCTGCCGCGCACAGCGAATTTGGCAAGGCGGCATTTTGCGCCGCCACCGTCCGGGAAGGGACCGGCCATGAGCGAACGTTTCGAGCGCCACAAGCAGGCATGGACGAGCGATGAGGTGCAGAAGCTTCACACGCTGGCAAAAAAGGCGATGCCGCTCAAGTCGATCGCCAAGGCACTGACACGCAGTGAGGAATCGGTGAAAGCGCGGGCAAAACTCGATGGCCTCAACATCGCCAAGCTGCGCTAGGGGCTATTCGACGCTCAGGATCTCGGCTTCCCCGCCCGGCAGCATTGCCGTTTCGCCGACGGCTTTGCCAGTGAGCGCCCTAGCGATCGGGGAGGCCCAGGAGATGCTTCCTGCGGCCGGGTCTGCCTCGTCATCCCCCACGATTCGGAAGCTCTGCTGGCGGCCGTCGGCTCGCTCGAAGCTTACAACCGTGTTGAAACCGGCGCTGCCATCGGCGGGCTTGCCCTCCACCAGGCGTGCCGAGGCGCGGCGGGCGGCCCAATAGCGCAGATCCCGCGTGGCGCGGGCCATGGCACTCCGGTCAGCGCTGATGCTGTCTCCGGCCTGGGCTGCGGCATAGGCAGCGCGGGCGGTGGTGAGTTCGGATTCAATCGCTGCAAGGCCGGCGATGGTCACCAGGTTGGCGTGCGCTGGAATCGGCCGGTCCGGCAGATCGGCAGCGACGCTCTCGGCATCGGATTCCTTGGTGAAGGCTACGCTCATAGGCCCGATATGGGGCCTTGTGGGCGCCGGCGCAAATGCAGGAACTGGCGGCCAGTCCGCCAAGGCGCTAGACTTGAAGCACAAACGCAAACGGGAGAGACGCGATGATCGGTTATGCGATGTTCGGCACCAACGACATGCCCAAGGCGCATGCTTTTTATGATGCCGTGCTTGGCGCTGTCGGCATTGGCCGGCTCATGACCTTCCCCAGTGGCGGGGTCGCCTATGGCCCGAAATTTGGCCAGCCGATGCTGGCGATTGGCACGCCTTATGATGGCAAGCCGGCGAGCGCTGGCAATGGCACGATGATGTCCTTGAGCATGGATAGCCGGGCGGCGGTGGATGCTATCCACGCTGCTGCGATTGCGGCTGGCGGCAAGGATGAGGGTGCGCCCGGGGTGCGGGGCGAGGAGGGGCCGCAGGCGTTCTACGGCGCCTATTTCCGGGATCTCGATGGCAACAAGCTGTGTGCCTATCGGATGGGTCCGGCCTGAGCAAGCTATTGAATTTATTGCCAGATGATCTTGTGGCGGCCGATGTGCGGCTGCGGGATCATGATCGATACCTGTGTGCGCTCTACGCTCCGGCTGCCGTGCGGCCGGGGCTGATGGCGCTGTTCGCGCTTGATCTGGAGATGGCCCAGATCGTGGCGACCACCAGCGAGCCGATGGTGGGTGCCATTCGCCTTGCCTGGTGGCGTGAGGCCTTGGAATCGCTTGATAAATCCAAGGTTCCGGCACAACCGTTGCTGCAGGCACTGGCGGCGCATGTGCTCCCCGCCGGGATCAGCGGTGCAGAGCTGGCGGGGCTGGAGGATCGCTGGATCGGGCTGATCGGCAATGACGATGTGCCGCCTGAGTATATTGACGGTGGTGGCCATTTGTTCGGCTGGGCGGCACGGCTGTTCGGGGATATTTCGGGGTCTGGCCCGGCGTTGGGTCGGCGTTGGGCCGGAGCCGACTCGGAGGTTCCAACCCCGGTTTCGGCACCGCTTCGGCCGCTGCTGGGGCTTGCGCGGCTGGCTGAAGGAGATGCGGCGCGGGCGCGGGCCGGAAAGCCGCGCGAGCCTCGGGGAACGCTGCGCCGGCAGTGGCGGATGTTCGTGGCGATCGTGTTCGGTCGCTGACCAGCGGCCGGTTTGCGATATTTCAAATAAGTTCCATCCGAACCAAGAAATATAGTTTCACGAATCTTCTTGATCCGATTCGGTTATAAGTACACCCATCTCGGCTCTAGTTCAGGAGTGGTGTATGCGTATTCTTTCAGTTCTTCTCGCGGCCTCGGCTATGATGTCAGCCGTTTCAGCGCAAGCCGCGATCGTGGTTTACACGGATGAAGCCAGCTTTCTTGCCGCCATTACCGCGCCTGCAACGGACGGCTTCGAGGACTTGAGCCTGCTCAACCCGACGCCTGCGCCGCTGACCCGCAGTGTCGGCTCCTATGGCTATACAGCATCCCTTGCCGATGATTTTTACGCTTCCGGTACCGATGCCGATCGTTGGCTTTCAACCAACATCGCGACCGAAACCATCCTGTTCGACAGCTTCACTGGCGGCGTCTCGGCGATCGGCGGCTTCTTCTTCGGCTCCTCCGCTGATTTTTCCTACGTGCCGGGCGCCACGCTCAATTTTTCGGTCAGCGACGGCAGCAGCGTGCTGCTGACTTCGCTCGCTGATGCGACCACCAACTCGTTCCTGGGCTTTGTCTCAACAGGTTTGCTGGGGTCCCTGGCAGTCACCACCGTGCAGCCGATTGGCGCCGGCACGCCAACTGGCAGCGATTTCATCTACACCGCCGTCAATGACCTGACGCTCGGCGTTGCCCGCCCGATCGTCGAAGGCCCTGGCCCCGGTGGTGGTGGTGTCGGTGCTGTGCCTGAGCCGGAAAGCTGGGCCTTGCTCATTGCCGGCTTCGGTCTTGTCGGCGCCACCATGCGCCGCCGCCGCAGCATCGGGGCAAAGTCCGTCACGGCCTGAGCCTCACCATTCGATCATCACGCCGCCGGCTCCCTCGGGCCGGCGGCGTTTTGCTGTCTGGCCTCGGCCCGTTGCCTTTGCCGGCTGAACACGCCAGAAGCGGCCTTGCAGGGTCGCATATTGGTGGGGGCGAGGTATGCGCCGCATACTGGCACTCGGGCTGGCGCTTGTTGCGCTGGTAGCGGCTGGATTCCTTTGGACACGTGATCGGCCCGTGGCTGCTGCCTTCGAGGCTCAGCCCGTGGCCAGTGGCGCGCCGGAAACACCGCTCGTGGCACCCTCCAGCGACGTGACCGATGCCATGCGGGAGGCCCGTCGCTTCGGCCGCTATGACAAGGACAAGGACGCAGCGGTAAGCCGCGACGAATATCTGGCAAACCGACGCAAGGCGTTCGCCCGGCTCGATCTCAACGGCAACGGCCAGCTCGAATTCGACGAATATTCAACAGCCACGGTCAAGAAGTTCGGCAAGGCGGACCGGGACGGCGACGGCCGGCTGATTGCCAGCGAATTCGAGACGACTGCCGTCAAGCGCAAGCCCAAGGCGCCGCCGCCACCATGTGTGCCGGAGGCCGATTAGGCCTCAGGCTGGCGCAACACTCCCGCCGGCCATCCACTCCGCCATGTCCGCCCGCGCCCGCGCCACCAGCGCCGGCTTGCGCTCGCTCTTGGGCGGCGCCGGGCTGAGAGGTGGGAACAGCCCGAAATTGACGTTCATCGGCTGGAAGCTCTTGGCGTCCGCACCGCCGGTGATGTGGCTGAGCAGCGCCCCCAGCGCCGTGGTAGCCGGCGGCGGAACCGCCGTGCCGCCCTGCATCTCGGCGATGGCGAAGCGCGCCGCCACCAGCCCGATGGCGGCGGATTCGACATAGCCTTCGCAGCCGGTGATCTGCCCGGCGAAGCGAATCCGCGGGTCTGCCTTCAGCCGCAGCGTCTCGTCGAGCAGCACCGGGGACTTGATGAAGGTGTTGCGGTGCAGGCCACCCAGCCGGGCGAACTCGGCCTTTTCCAGCCCCGGGATCATGCGGAACACCCGCACCTGCTCGGCGTGCTTCATTTTCGTCTGGAAGCCCACCATGTTCCACAGCGTGCCCAGCGCATTGTCCTGCCGCAGTTGCACCACGGCCCAGGCGCGGCGCCCGGTGCGCGGGTTGGTCAGCCCCACCGGCTTCATCGGGCCGAAGCGCGGCGTGTTGCGCCCGCGCTCGGCCATCACCTCGATCGGCATGCAGCCATCGAAATAGGGGGTGTTCGCCTCCCAATCCTTGAAGCTGGCCTTTTCGGCGGCCAGCATCGCATCGATGAAGGCGTTATACTGCTCCTTGTCCATCGGGCAGTTGAGGTAATCCTGGGTGTCGCCATTCTCGTTGGGCCGGTCCCAGCGGGATTGCGCCCAGGCGATGTCCATGTCGATCGAATCGCGGTGGATGACCGGTGCGATGGCATCGAAGAAGGCCAGCTGGTCCTCCCCCGTCACGCCGCGAATGGCCTCGGCCAGCGGCGCGGCGGTGAGCGGCCCGGTGGCGATGATCACCTTGGACCAGTCCGCCGGCGGCAGGCCTTCCACCATTTCGCGGCGCAGCTCGATCAGCGGCTCGGCCAGAATCGCCTCGGTCACCCTGCCGGCGAACAGGTCCCGGTCCACCGCCAGCGCCGAGCCGGCGGGGACGCGCGCCGCATCCGCCGCCTGCATGATCAGCGAGCCCATCGCCCGCATCTCGGCATGGAGCAGCCCGACGGCGTTGTTGTTCGGGTCATCGGAGCGGAAGCTGTTCGAGCAGACCAGTTCGGCGAGTTGGTCGGTATGGTGCGCCTCGGTGGGGTGCAGCCCGCGCATTTCGTGCAGAATCACCGGAAAACCGGCGCGCGCACAGGCCCAGGCGGCCTCGGAGCCGGCCAATCCGCCGCCGATGATGTGGATGGGGGAGGGGGAAACCGTGTTCATGCGCATCGCTATGGGGCGAGGGCACAAATTTGTGAAGGCGCGAGGTGTCACGCTGCCTTCCCATGTTGCAATGCGGTCGTTATAGCCCCCTCCAACACCGGGTTTTAACCCCGCCCGGGCGTGTTTGGATTGGACAATGCCGAAGCTTAGCGTTGACGGTATCGAGGTCGAAGTGCCGGCCGGCGCGACTGTGCTGCAGGCGTGCGAAGCTGCCGGCGCAGAGATCCCGCGCTTTTGCTACCATGAGCGGCTCAGCATCGCCGGCAATTGCCGGATGTGCCTTGTCGAGATGGAAAAGGCGCCCAAGCCGGTGGCCAGCTGCGCCATGCCGGCGGCCGATGGCCAGGTGGTGTTCACCAACTCGCCCAAGGTGAAGAAGGCCCGCGAAGGGGTGATGGAGTTTCTGCTCATCAACCACCCGCTCGATTGCCNNCCGATCTGCGACCAGGGCGGCGAGTGTGACCTGCAGGACCAGTCGATCACCTATGGCAAGGGCTTCTCCCGCTATGAGGAGAACAAGCGCGCCGTGACCGAGAAGTTCATGGGCCCGCTGGTCAAGACGATCATGACCCGGTGCATCCATTGCACCCGCTGCGTGCGCTTCGCCGAGGAGATCTCGGGCGTGGAGGAAATCGGCGCCATCGGCCGCGGCGAGAACATGCAGATCACCTCCTACCTCGAAAAGGCCATCACCAGCGAGGTATCGGGCAACATCATCGATTTGTGCCCCGTGGGCGCGCTCACCTCCAAGCCCTATGCCTTTCAGGCCCGGCCCTGGGAGCTGAAGAAGACCGACGGCATCGACGTGATGGACGCGCTGGGCAGCAACATCGTCATCGGCTCGCGCGGCCCGGCCGTGCTGCGCGTGACGCCGCGCATCAATGATGACGTCAACGAGGAGTGGCTGGCCGACAAGGGCCGCTTCGCCCATGACGGCCTGCGCGAGCGCCGGCTCGATACGCCTTATGTCCGCAAGGGCGGCAAGCTGGCCAAGGCCAGCTGGGCGGAAGCCTTTGCCGCGATCCGCGACGGGCTGGCCGGGGTGAAGGGCGACGAGATCGCCGGCATCGTCGGGGATCTGGCGGCCGTGGAAGACATGGCGGCGTTCAAGGATCTGCTCGGCACGCTGGGCAGCCAGCGCATCGAGGCCCGGCAGGACGGCGCCGAACTGCCGAGCGCGGCGCGCGGTGACTATCTGTTCAATTCCGGCCTCGCCGGCATAGAGACCGCCGATGTGGTGCTGCTGGTTGGCACCGATCCGCGCCGGGAAGCGCCGCTGGCCAATGTGCGGCTGCGCAAGCGCGCGGCGCGCGGCCAGGCCAAGGTGTTCGCCATCGGGCCCGAGGTTGACCTGACCTACCCGGTGACATGGCTGGGCAATGATGCAGCGCTGCTCGCCAGCCTGCCCAAGGCGGCGGCCGATGCGCTGGCTGCGGCCGAGCGCCCGGCGATCATCATCGGCATGGGTGCCCTCAAGCAGGCCGGCGCCTATGCGGCGGCCCGCGCGCTGGCGGACAGTTATAAACTGGTCCGTGACGGCTGGAACGGCTGGAACGTGCTGCACACGGCGGCAGCGCGGGTCGGCGCGCTCGATCTGGGGCTGGCCACGCCGGGCGGCGTTGCCGGCATCATGGCGGATGCCGCCAAGCTCAAGGCGGTGTTCCTGCTGGGGGCGGACGAGATCGACACCACGCCGCTGGCCGGCACCTTCACCATCTATATCGGCACCCATGGTGACCATGGCGTGCGCCATGCCGATGTGATCCTGCCGGCCGCAGCCTACACCGAAAAGCCCGGCACCTATGTGAACATGGAAGGCCGGGCCCAGCGCTCGCTGCGCGCCGTGTTCCCGCCCGGCGAAGCGCGGGAGGACTGGACGATCCTGCGGGCGCTCTCCGCCGTGCTCGGCAAGCCGCT
This sequence comes from Sphingomonadales bacterium UBA6157, assembly GCA_002423025.1. Lineage (GTDB taxonomy): Bacteria > Pseudomonadota > Alphaproteobacteria > Sphingomonadales > Sphingomonadaceae > Sandarakinorhabdus. The sequence continues at coordinate 42,217 of DIUN01000034.1, forward strand.
GGCCTATGATGACCTGCCGGCGCTGCGCGCGCGGATTGCCGTCGAGTGGCCGCAGCTTGCCGCCATCGGCAGCATTGCTCCTGCGGCGCTTTCACCGGCTGTTTCCGGGGCTGCGCCGGCTGGTGCCTTCACGCTGCCGATCAGCAATTATTACATGACCAACGCCGTTGCCCGGGCCAGCGACACCATGGCGGAATGCGTGGCGCAGATTGTGCAGCCGGCACTGGCGGAGGCGGCGGAATGACCTTCACCGGCTGGTTCCAGGATCTGCTCGGCCCCGGCCTGGGCTGGTTTGCGGCCAATCTCATCCTCATCCTCGCCATCGTGCTGCCGGTGATGATCGGCGTGGCGATGGCGGTGTATGCCGATCGCAAGATCTGGGCGGCGATGCAGATGCGGCGCGGGCCGAACGTTGTGGGGCCGTTCGGGCTGCTGCAGACCTTCGCCGATGCCGCCAAGCTGTTCCTGAAGGAGACGATCATTCCTTCGAGCGCCAGCCGCGCGGTGTTCCTGCTGGCCCCGATGATCAGCTTTGTGCTGGCGCTGGCGATCTGGGCGGTGATGCCGTTCGATGCCGGGCTGGTGCTGGCGGATCTCAACGTCGGGCTGCTCTATGTGTTCGCCGTTTCATCCATGGGCGTGTACGGCATCATCATGTCGGGCTGGGCGTCCAACTCGAAGTATCCGTTCCTCGGCGGCCTGCGCTCGGCAGCGCAGATGGTCAGCTATGAAGTCTCGATGGGCTTCATCCTGGTGGCGGTGATGCTCTACGCGCAGAGCCTCAACCTCTCGGATATCGTCATGGCGCAGAAGGGCAATGTGCTCGGGCTGCTCAACGGCAACGTCTTCAATCCGCTGCTGTTTCCCATGGCCATCATGTTCTTCATCACCGCGCTTGCCGAGACCAACCGGCCGCCTTTCGATCTTCCGGAAGCCGAGGCCGAGCTGGTCGCCGGCTATCAGGTCGAATATTCGAGCATGAGCTTCGCGCTGTTCTTCCTCGGCGAGTACGCGAACATCCTGTTCATGTGCGCGCTGATCCCGGTGCTGTTCCTGGGTGGCTGGCTGCCGCCGCTGGATTGGGCGCCGCTGTACATCATCCCCGGCTTTGTCTGGATGCTGGGCAAGATGGCTTTCATGTTCTTCTGCTTTGCCTGGGTGAAGGCCGCCGTGCCGCGCTACCGCTATGACCAGCTGATGAGGCTGGGCTGGAAGGTGTTCCTGCCGCTGAGCCTGTTCTGGGTCGTGGTGGTTTCGGGCTGGCTGATGTTCTTCACCGACAAGTTCGCCGTCGCACCGGGGAGTGTCATGCTGTGAGTGCCGTGTTGCGCGCCGCCAAGTCGCTGCTGCTGCTGGAGTTCATCTCCGCGCTGGGGCTGACGCTGAAGTATTTCTTCAAGCCCAAGGTGACGCTGAATTATCCCTATGAAAAGGGGCCGATCAGTCCGCGCTTCCGGGGCGAGCATGCGCTGCGCCGCTACCC
>DIUN01000012.1:0-15232 GCA_002423025.1 Sphingomonadales bacterium UBA6157
AGACCAAGAGCTTCATCTCGGCGGCGTCCTTCCAGGAAACCACCCGGGTGCTCACCGAAGCGGCCGTGCAGGGCAAGATCGATACGCTGCAGGGCCTCAAGGAGAATGTCATCGTCGGCCGCCTCATCCCGGCGGGTACCGGCGCCGGCATGCAGCGCCTGCGCGTGACGGCCAACAGCCGCGACGCCGCGCTGCGGGCAGCCCAGGCCTCCAAGGTGCCGGCAGCGGCACCGGCCGTGACGGCTGCGCCGGTGGAAGTTCCTGCCGAAGGCTGAGCCTTTGCGCAGAGCTGATTGAAAAGGCCCCGCCGGAGCGATCCGGCGGGGTTTTTTCATGGGGGCGCCGCTCGGGGGGCAAAGCTGTCGAGGATGGTTTGGCTTTCCGAAAGGGCCGGGAGAGCGCAGATTGCCAAAGGGCTGCGTCAGCAACCGGCAAGTACGTCAGGAGAAGCGATGGACTGCAAGACCAGGCGATCAGGGCAATGCCATTGCGGCGCTGTCCGCTTCGAAGTCCTGCTCACGGATGATCTGGACAGCATCCGCCGCTGCACCTGCTCGTTCTGCCGGATGCGCGGCGCTGTCGCCGTTTCGGTAGGGCTGGATGGCATGCTGATCACGCAGGGCGAGGAACTGCTCACCAGCTACCGGTTCAACACCGGTGCGGCACAGCACTATTTTTGCTCGAAGTGCGGAATCTACACGCACCATCGGCGCCGCTCCAACCAGTCCCAATATGGCGTCAATGTCGCCTGCCTCGATGGCGTGAGCCCCTTCGATTTTGCCGAAGTGCCGGTGTTCGACGGCGTGCAGCACCCGACGGACAATGGCGGCGTGGACAGGCGCGCAGGCACGCTGCGCTTCGATCCGGCGGACTGACGGACTGGAGCGAAAGGCGCCCGGCTCAGCCGAGCAGGCGCCGATACTCCGCAGCGACGATGGCGTAGCACTCGCAGGATGTGTGCTCGAGGCCGGGCCGATCGAGGATGACGATGTTGCGCCTGGCGGTGTCCACGAGGCCCGCCGCCTTCAGCGAGACAAGGCCCTGGGTGACGCCGGCGCGGCGCACGCCGAGCATGGTCGCGAGGAACTCATGGGTGATCGGCAGTTCGTTGAGATCGACAAAATCATGCGCCATCAGCAGCCACCGCGCCAACCGGGCATGCAGGACATGGCGGCTGTTGCAGGCGACCGACTGTGTCACCTGCGCGAACAGCGCCTGGACATAGCGCAGCAGCAGGTCCCTCAGCGCCGGCCGCAGGGCGACCTCGATACGCAGGGTGGCGGCGCGCACGCGCAGCGCCGGGCCGCCGATCTGCACCATGGCTTCCCCGGAAAAGGCGCTGGCGCCGAGCGGGGCGAGGGCGCCCACCATGCCTTCGCTGCCCACAAGCCCGGTCTGCACAACATCGCCTTCCTCCATGCGATGGACGAGCGAGACGAGGCCATGCTGGAGGAAATAGACGTGCTGGATGAGCACATCCGGCTGGAGCAGCGTCTCTCCGGGCGAGAGGGTGACCTGCTCCAGATGCGGCTGCAGCCCGGCGAGGTCTTCCGCCGGCAGGGCCGCCAGCAGCCGGTTTCCGGTTCCGTACAGCGGTTGCGTGCTCATTCAGGCCCCCTCGCGTCCCGTCGGCTTGCCGGCGACCCGAGAGTAACAGGCCCATCAACGGCCCTACAAGCCTTACTAATGGTGCAGCCGCCCGCACCGGACGCCTAATGTTCCTTTCCGCACAGTCTGCCCCAAGCTGGTCACAATGCGGGCGTAATGACGCAGCCAGCGGAAAAGGACAGCAAGGTGCCTACGGCGTTGAAGACCCCAGGCCTTATCGGAGCCAACCCCATCGGCGCGGACGCCGTGGACGCTGGCGCCCCGAGCGCTGCTGCGGCCAGGGGCGCTTCGGGCGCCATGGTCATGTCCGCATCGCATCGCGGGCTCGAGCCGCTGCGCATCGTGATGTTTTCCGGCAATTACAATTATGTACGGGATGGCGCCAACCAGGCGCTCAACCGGCTGGTCGCCTATCTGGAGGGGCAGGGCGCCGAGGTGCGCATCTATTCCCCCACCAGCAGCACCCCGGCCTTCGAGCCGGCCGGCACGTTGATTTCGGTGCCCTCCGTCAGCATCCCCGGCCGCGCCGAATATCGCATCGCCCGTGGCCTGCCGGCCTCGCAGCGGCGCGAAATCGCAGCGTTCAAGCCGCATATCCTGCATCTGGCGGCGCCCGATCCGCTCGGGCACTCGGCCAAGAAGCTGGCGCGGGCGCTGGGCATCCCGGTGGTCGCCTCGGTGCACACGCGCTTCGAGACCTATCTGGAATATTATGGCCTTGGCTGGGTGCGCCCGGCCGGCGAGGCGATTCTGCGGCGTTTCTACACCGGGCTGGATGAAGTGTTCGTCACCTCGGAGGGCTTTGCCGAGGTGCTGCGCGAGCAGAAGCTGGTGGACCATGCCGCGGTGTGGAGCCGCGGTGTCGACAAGCTGCGCTTCAACCCCGGCCGCCGCTCGCTGGAATGGCGGCGGGCGCAGGGTATTGCCGACAGCGATGTCGTGATCGGCTTTGTCGGCCGGCTGGTGCGGGAGAAGGGCCTCGATATCGTCGCGGCCTCGGTGGCCGAGCTGGACCGGCGGGGCGTGCCCTACAAGCTGCTGGTGGTGGGCGATGGCCCGGCCCGCGCGCAGTTCGAGGCCCAGGCGCCCGGCGCGATCTTCACGGGCTTTCTGGATGGGGACGCGCTGCCCCGCGCCTATGCGAGCTTTGAAATGCTCATCAACCCCTCGACCACCGAGACGTTCGGCAACATCAACTTGGAAGCCATGGCCAGCGGCATTCCCGTGGTGGCCGCGGCCGCCTCGGGCAACAACTGCCTTGTCGATGATGGCGTGAGCGGCCGGCTGGTGGAGCCGGGTGACATCCCGGCCTTTGCCGATGCGCTGGAGCTTTACCTGACCAACCCGGAGGCCAGGGCGAAGGCCGGCGCTGCCGGGCTCGCGCGCGCCCAGCCCTATGATTGGGACGAGATCAACGGTGCCGTGCTGGCGCGCTACCGCGAGATCATTGCAGCGCATGCCGAAAATGCGCAGGCGGTGCTGGATGCCGGCCAGCCCTTGGCGAACGCCGGCTGAGCGCCTATATGGGTCCTTGTCGGGCTTCGGCCCGTCTATGGCGATAAATGGCGTCGTGAAATAGATGCAGCGGACCCGGGGGCAGTACCCGGCGGCTCCACCATCAGACCCCCGGTTGTCGCGGGTTGTGCGGGGCCGAACCAGGATCGACGTGTGTTGAAAGACGAGAGCTTTTGCCCGGCATGAATAAGCCGTTAAATGTTTCAAAAACCCTAAATGCCAACGACAACGAGGCATTCGCAATCGCAGCGTAACCCGGTCCTCACGGACTGAGTTTCACTGGCCGAAAGCGCGGCTGGACCGAGCCGGGCAACAGAATCGGATTCCAGCGGTTCGGGGGGCTACCGGGCAACAGAAAGCCCCCCACTGACCCTGCGTTCGTGACCTCCCTTGACCCGGGGGGCCGCAAGCGTCACCAAGGCAAACACTGCAGACCAGTATTGGCAGACGAGTATTGCTTGTGACCGAAACGCCGCCCGACAGCCTTATCCCCTACGACGAGATCGTCCAGGATGCCCTGCGCGGGGTGGTCAAGCGTGTGCTCGAGCGGATTGATGCCGATGGCGGGCTGCCCGGCTCGCACCATTTCTACATTGCCTTCCGCACCCGTTTTCCCGGTGTGGACATCCCCAAGCACCTCCTGGAGCGTTATCCGGAGGAGATGACCATTGTCATCCAGCACCGCTATTGGGACCTCGCCATCGATGACGAGGGTTTCCAGATCGGGCTGAGCTTCAACCAGGTGCCGTCAAAGCTGCGGGTGCCGTTTGCCGCGATCACCGGCTTTGTCGATCCGGCGGTCAACTTTGCGCTGCAGTTTGCCGCCAAGGATGGCGAAGTGCTTGCCGAGGCCGAGCCGGAGCCCGAGCCGCCGGCTCCCATCGAGCCGGGCAGCAACGTCGTGACGCTCGATCGCTTCCGCAAGAAATAGCGCCGGGCGGTTCCCCTCCTTCGCCAGCGGAAGGTCGCCGATGAAAAGCCGCAGCGAATCAGACAGTTTCGGCGCCATCGACGTGCCGGCGGAGGCCTATTGGGGCGCGCAGACCCAGCGCTCGATCGGCAATTTCCCCATCGGGCAGGAGCGGATGCCGGTGCCACTGGTGCGGGCGCTCGGCCTCGTCAAGCAGGCCGCCGCGCAGGTCAACCGCGCGCACGGGCTGGAGCCGGCGCTGGCCGACGCCATCGAGGCAGCGGCGGCGGAGGTGGCGGCGGGGCAGCATGATGGCCAGTTCCCGCTGGTGGTGTGGCAGACCGGCTCGGGCACCCAGACCAACATGAACGCCAATGAGGTGATCGCCGGCCGCGCCAACGAGCTGCTGACGGGGACGCGCGGCGGCAAGGCGCCAGTCCACCCCAATGATCACGTCAACCGGGCGCAATCCTCCAACGACAGCTTCCCCACCGCGATGCACATTGCTGCTGCGCTGGAGTGCCGGAACCGGCTGATCCCGGCGCTGCGGGCGCTGGCCGCCAGCTTCCGGGCGCATGAGGCAGCCTGGGCCGGGCTCATCAAGATCGGCCGCACGCATCTGCAGGACGCGGTGCCGATGACGCTGGGGCAGGAAATGTCCGCCTTCGCCCAGACGCTGGAGGATGGCGTGCAGCGTGTGATCGGGCTGTGGCCGCGGCTGTCGCGGCTGGCGCAGGGTGGCACGGCGGTGGGCACCGGGCTCAATGCCCCGCCGGGCTTTGGCGAAGCGTTCTGCACCGCGCTGGCCGGGCTGACCGGCGGCGTGCCCTGGGTGAGCGCGCCCAACAAGTTCGAGGCGCTGGCGACCAACGATACCATGGTGGAGCTGATGGGCGTGCTCAATACCATCGCCGTGGGGCTGACCAAGATCGCCAATGACCTGCGGCTGCTGGCCAGCGGGCCGCGGGCCGGGCTGGGTGAGCTGGCGCTGCCGGCCAATGAGCCGGGCAGCTCGATCATGCCCGGCAAGGTCAACCCCACCCAGTGCGAGGCGCTGACGATGGTGTGCGCGCAGGTGATGGGCAATGCCCATGCCGTGGCCATCGGCGGGTTGCAGGGGCATCTCCAGCTCAATGTGTTCAAGCCGATGATCGCGCATAACGTGCTGGGCAGCATCGCGCTGCTCGCCGAGGCGATGGACAGCTTCCGGCTGCGCTGTGTCGATGGCATGGCGCCCGAGCGCGCCCGGCTCGCTGAGCTGGTGGAGCGCTCGCTGATGCTGGTGACGGCGCTGGCCCCGGAGATCGGCTATGATGCCGCCGCTGCCATCGCCAAAAAGGCTCATGCCGAAGGCCTGTCCTTGCTTGAGGCCGGGATGGCGCTGGGCTTGATCGACGAGGCGCGCTTTCGGGCGCTGGTGCGGCCCGAGGCGATGATCTGAATGGTGACGCCGCCGCCACAACCCGCTAACCACGCGCGATGACAGAATTCTCCCGTCTCCAGACCAGTGCGCCGCTGCGGCGCGGGCTGATGTTCGTGCTCTCCTCGCCATCGGGGGCAGGCAAGACGACGCTGTCCCGCCGCCTGCTCGCCGAGGACAAGGGCATCACCATGTCGGTTTCCGCCACGACCCGCCCGCCGCGCCCCGGCGAAGTGGACGGCACCGATTATTTTTTCGTCACGCCCGAGCGCTTTGCCGAGATGGTGGCCGGCGAGGAACTGCTCGAATGGGCGACGGTGTTCGGCAACCGCTACGGCACGCCGCGTGCGCCGGTGGAGGAGGCACTCCACGCCGGGCGCGATGTGCTGTTCGATATCGATTGGCAGGGCACCCAGCAGCTGCAGCAGACCGATGCGGCAAGCGACCTGGTGCGGATTTTCATCCTGCCGCCAGACCTGGCCGAGCTGGAGCGCCGGCTGACCGGGCGCGGCACCGACCCGGTGGAGGTGATCAAGGACCGCATGGACCGGGCGCGGGACGAGATAAGCCATTGGGGCGAATATGATTACATCCTGATCAACGATGATGCGGGTGTCTGCCTCGGCGAGATCCGCGCCATCCTCCAGGCCGAGCGGTTGCGGCGCAAGCGCCAGCTCGGGCTGGCTGCCTTTGTTCGCAAGATGCTCGGCACATGAGCCGGCTTCGCCTCACCCTGAGCGCGTTGTGCCTGGCCCTGGCGCTGGCCGGTTGCGCCGGCACCATCAAGTCCGCCGCCACGCCGAGCGGCTGGCAGAAGCTCATCCGCGAGCCCGATCGCAAGCGGCTGGCGCGGCTCTACAGCGCCTGGACGCGCTCGCTGGCCGAGGCCAAGGCCGGCGGCTCGGCCGCGCAACTGGCCGCGCTTGGGCCGCTGGTGCTGCCGGATGGCAGTGTGGAGGGCAACTTCCCGGCGCCGGGCGCTTATACCTGCCGCACCATCAAGCTGGGGCACAGGGCGAACGGCAAGGGGCCACTGGCCGCCAAAAATGCCCCGCCGCTGATGCTGCTGGAGCCGGTGCCGTGCAGCATCGGCGCGGACGAGGATGCCGGGGTGCTGACCTTCATGCAGGCGCCGGGCAAGCAGTGGCTCGGTGGCCGGCTGTTCCCGGATGACAAGCGGCTGGTGTTCCTCGGCTCGCTGGCGCTGGCCGGCGAAACCGGCGTGCGGCGCTACGGGGCCGATCCGGACCGGGACCAGGTCGGCGTGCTGCGGCCGATGGGCGAGAACCGCTGGCGGCTGGAGCTGCCCTGGCCGAACTGGCAGTCCAACCTCGAAGTCATCGAGATCACCCCGGCCTGACGCTCCCTGTGAGCGGTTTTCTCGATTGCCGAGTCGCGATTTCTGCGTTGGCATGCGTTGCGAATGAGTCGCAAAAGGGCTTTCGAAAGGAGGCCCCCGATGTCTCGTGAAGTCGCCAAGACGCTGAGCTATCTCTCCATCCACCTGGTCGTCGGTTTTTCCGTCGCTTACGCCTTTACCGGCTCATGGGAGATCGCCAGCGGGCTCGCTCTGGTCGAGCCGATGGTCAATGCCGTGGCGTTTTTCTTCCATGAGCGGGCCTGGAAATTCGACTGGCGGCGCTGGTGGGGCAACCCGGCGCTGCCAGCCTTGTGATCGCCCCGCTCCCTGCCTGAATCTATGGGGTGTCGCAGCGCTGCGCCGTGGTAGACATCTCCCAACAATTCCTTGGGAGACTGACCATGCGCGATTACCGTAAATTCTACATCGATGGTGCCTGGGTCGATCCGGCCCTGCCCAAGACACTCGATGTCATCAATCCCGCGACCGAAGCCGTTGTCGGCGTCATCAGCATGGGCAGCGCCGGCGATGCCGACCGCGCCGTGATGGCCGCCCGCCGCGCCTTCCCGAGCTTCTCGCAGACCAGCCGGGCTGACCGCATCGAGCTGATGCAGAATGTTCTCGCCGAATATCAGAAGCGCTATGCCGACATCGCCGCCGCGATCACCGAAGAGATGGGCGCGCCGGGCTGGCTGGCCATGCAGGCGCAGGCCGCGCTGGGCGTTGCCCACCTCTCCACCGCCATCGAAGTGCTCAAGACCTACAGCTTCGAGGAGCTGCGCGGCACGACGCTGATCGCCAAGGAGCCGATCGGCGTGTGCGCCTTCATCACGCCGTGGAACTGGCCGATCAACCAGATCGCCTGCAAGGTCGCCCCGGCGCTCGCTACCGGCTGCACCATCGTGCTCAAGCCTTCGGAAATCGCGCCGTTCTCGGCGGTGCTCTGGGCCGAAGTGATGCATGCTGCCGGTGTTCCGGCCGGCGTGTTCAACCTGGTCAACGGCGATGGGCCGACTGTCGGCGTGGCGCTCTCGTCGCACCCGGAAGTCGATATGGTCAGCTTCACCGGCTCCACCCGCGCCGGCATCGAAGTGGCGCGCAATGCCGCTCCCACGGTCAAGCGCGTCCACCAGGAGCTTGGCGGCAAGTCCCCCAACATCGTGCTCGATGATGCCGATCTGGAAGCGGCCGTCAGCGGCGGCGTCAAGACGGTGATGGTGAACTCCGGCCAGTCGTGCAACGCCCCCACCCGCATGCTGGTGCCGGCCGGCAAGATGGCGCAGGCCAAGGCCATCGCCAAGGCCGCTGCCGAGGCCACCACGGTCGGTTCGCCCGATGGCAATGCCGCCATGGGTCCGGTGGTCAGCGAAGCGCAGTGGAACAAGATCCAGGGCCTCATCCAGAAGGGCATCGATGAAGGCGCCACGCTGGTGTCCGGCGGCACCGGGCGCCCTGAGGGGCTGGAAACCGGCTACTATGTGAAGCCGACCGTCTTTGCCGATGTGACCAACGACATGACCATCGCGCGGGAGGAAATCTTCGGCCCGGTGCTGGCCATGCTGCCCTACGAGACCGAGGAGCAGGCCATCGCGATCGGCAATGACACGGTTTATGGCCTCGCCGCCTATGTGCAGGGTGAGCTGGAGCATGCCCGTGCCGTGGCCCGCCAGATGCGTGCCGGCCAGGTCATCCTCAATGGCGCTGCCCCTGACTTCATGGCGCCGTTCGGTGGCTACAAGCAGTCGGGCAATGGCCGCGAATGGGGCGACCATGCCTTCGCCGACTTCCTCGAGACCAAGGCTGTTCTCGGCTGGGCGCCTGCCGCCGCTGCCGAATAAGCCACGACCCATCTCAAGGAAGGATCTGCAATGACGGCTTACATCGTCTTTACCCGTGAAAAGCTGCGCAACGCCGAGGCGTTCGCTACCTATGGCAGCATGGCCGGCAACACCCTTGCCGGCCATGAGGCCAAGCCGCTGGCCTTTTATGGCCCGTGCGAAACGCTGGAGGGCGCGCCGATCGAAGGCGCTGTCGTGGTCGAGTTCCCGACCATCGAGGCGGCCAAGGCCTGGTATGACAGCCCGGCCTATGCCGAGGCGCGCGAGCACCGCTTCAAGGGTGCCGACTATCGTGTCTTCATCACCCAGGGCCTGTGAGCCGCACTCTCTGAACCTGACTGCCTGATTCCACCGAAAGCCTGTAGATGACCATCCATACCAAGATCTGTGACCTGCTCGGCGTCGAGCATCCCGTTCTCCTCGCCGGCATGGGCGGTGTGTCCTATGCCGAGGTGTGCGCGGCGGTGAGCCAGGCCGGCGGCTTCGGCTCGCTGGGCATGGCGGGGATGACGCCGCACCAGATCGGCGAGCAGATGGCCCGGGTGAGGGACCTGACGGACAAGCCGTTCGGTGTCGATCTGCTGACCGCCCAGCCGGAATCGCTGACGGCCAGCGTCGATGTGATCATCAAGGGCGGTGCCAAGGCGTTCATCGCCGGGCTGGGCGTGCCGGTGGCGATTGTCGACCAGCTCAAGCAGGCCGGCGTGGTGGTGATGTGCATGGCGGGCAACGTGCGCCACGCCGTCAAGGCGGCGGAAGCCGGCTGTGACGTGGTGATCGCACAGGGCACCGAGGCCGGCGGGCACACCGGCTCGGTGGCCTCGGTGGCGCTGTGGCCGCAGGTGGTGGATGCCGTGGACGTGCCGGTGGTGGCGGCCGGCGGGCTGTTCGATGGCCGCGGGCTGGCGGCGGCGCTGGCGTTCGGTTGCGTCGGGGTGTGGATGGGCACGCGCTTCATCGCTTCAAACGAAGCCCATGCCGGCCAGCCCTACAAGGACGCCATTTTGGCGATGAGTGAGGCCGATACGGTGATCAGCCGCGGCTTCACCGGCAAGACGCTGCGCGCCATCGCCAACGAGACGACCAAGGAATGGGAAACCAAGCAGGCCCTGCCGTTCCTGGCGCAGGTGACCAACTCGGCTCGCAACAACCTGCTCGGGCCGATCGCCGGCGTGGTGGACGATGTGAACCCTGCCAAGCAGTGCCTCGCGGCCGGGCAGGGCGGCGGCGGCATCCATGACATCCTGCCGGCAGGCGAGATCGTGCGGCGCATCATGGCGGAGGCCGAGGCCGTGCTGGCGCGGCTGCCCCGCGGCTGAAGCCCGGCTGACGCCGCTTGCTTTCACCGGCGGCGGTGTGGCTATTGTCGTGCTGATTTTGATTCCGGGGTCCCTGCCATGCTGAAGCCTGTTCTCGCCGCTGCTCTGCTTCTCCTGCCGCTGGCGGCGGCGCAGGCCCAGAACCGCGAGAATTTCCGGCCCGGCCCGGTGTTCCCGGAGTTCGGCCCCATCGCCAATGTGACGACCGACTTGCCGGTGCCGGCCGGCGCCGAGTTCAAGGTGGCGTTCGACATCACCGCCAAGGCCACCCCCGGCGAAATCAGCCGCTCGATCGAGACGGCGGGGCGCTTCATCAACATGCACGCCGCTGCCGGCGTGCCGCTGGACAAGATCAAGGTCGCGATTGTCGTGCATGGCCCGGCGGGCGTGGACTTCACCAAGCCCGAGGTGTTCGCCAAGCGCAGCGACGGCAAGGCCAATGGCAGCATGACCGCGATTGCCGCGCTGCTCGCCAAGGGCGTGCAGATCCACATGTGCGGCCAGAGCGCCACCGGCCAGGGCCTGACCAGTGCTGACTTGCTGCCCGGCGTAAAGATGTCGCTTTCGGCGATGACCAGCCATGCGCTGTTCCAGCAGCAGGGGTATACGCTCAACCCGTTCTGAAGACGGCGCTCGTCCTGATGGGTTTCAGCCCTTCGGCGCCTTGAGGCTGGGGGCGATGCGGGCGGATTCGGACGGCGTCACGCCCGGAGAGGGCACGCCCGACTCGGCGTCGCCGGTGGCGGCGCGGTGGATGGCCTTGCGGATGCGCGGGTAGGTGCCGCAGCGGCACAGGTTGGTGATGGCGGCATCGATGTCTTCATCGCTGGGCTTGGGGTTCGTCTTGAGCAGCGCTGCCACGGCCATGATCATGCCGGACTGGCAATAGCCACACTGTGGCACCTGCTCAGCAATCCAGGCCTGCTGGACGATATGGCTGCGATCGTCGCTGAGGCCCTCGATGGTGGTGACGAAGGTGCCTTCGAGGCTGCCGATCGTCACCTGGCAGGAGCGCACCGGCGTGCCATCGACATGGACGGTGCAGGCCCCGCACAACCCGGCGCCGCAGCCATATTTCGTGCCGGTGAGATTCGACGCATCGCGCAGCGCCCAGAGCAGCGGCGTTTCGGCGGGCATCTTGTATTGGACAGGATTGCCGTTGACGGTGAATTTGGTCATCGAGGGATGCTCATAACGAAAGGATGGGGATGATGGAACTGACCACGCTGGATTATGTCGTCGATGGGGCAATTGCCCGCGTGACGATGAACCGACCGGCCGAACTGAACACCATGAACAAGGCCTTCTGGGTCGAGCTCATCGAGGTGTTCAAGGCCATCGATGCGGACACTTCGGTTCGGGCGGTCATCATTGCCTCCACTGGCAAGCATTTCACCGCCGGGCTGGACCTCGGCTGGGCCGGCGCCACCGGCGGCGACGCCGGGGACCTGGGCCGGGCGCGTGAGGCTTTCCGCCGCCATGTCAAGGACATGCAGGAAACCTTCAACGTCGTGGACCGCTGCCGCGTGCCGGTGATCGCGGTGGTGCAGGGCGGCTGCATCGGCGGCGGCGTGGACTTTGTGACGGCGTGCGACATGCGCATCGGCACCGAGAACTGCTTCTTCACCGTGCAGGAAGTTAACATCGCCATCGTTGCCGATGTCGGCACGCTGCAGCGCATCCCGCATTTGTTGCCGCAGGGCCTGGTGCGCGAACTGGCCTTCACCGGCCGGCGGTTCCCGGCGGCGGAGGCCAAGCACTGGGGCTTCCTCAATCGAGTCGAGGCGGATCAGGCCGCGGCGCTTGCGGCTGCCGAGGCCATGGCGAACGAGATTGCCACCAAGTCCCCGCTCGCCATCACCGGCATCAAGCAGGTGCTCAACCATGGCCGTGACCACTCGATCGAGGATGGGCTTGAGTATGTGGCGCTGTGGAACGCGGCGATGCTGCAAGGCTCGGATGTGCCCAATGCCGTGAAGGCGCAGATCGCCAAGCAGCAGGCGGTGTTCGCCAACCTGAAGGCCTGACCAGGGGCGGGAGCAAGCGGGCGCGCAGGGAAAAGGCGGATTTGACCTGTCTTTTTCAATCGCCGCGACACAACACCCGCTTGCTCCTCGCGCTGCATCGCGCCATAGGAACGCCATTCCTGACCGGAGGGTGTTCCGGCCGTTTTTTCGCAGGGGCCATGATGCGCAATTTGCAGCGCCTGATTCTTCCGCTTCTCATCGCTCTGGCACCGTTGCCGGCCTTCGCGCAGAGCGACGCACCGGCAGCGGCTCCGGTCGAGGCTGTCACCACCGCGGCTGTGCCAACCGCACATCCGCAATATGTGCTGCCGACGCCGGGCATCGGCCAGCCGACCGGGGGCATCGACCTCCAGGCGCCGATGACGCCGATTGCCGCCGAAGCCCAGAAGATGACCAACGGCGTGCTCAACCCGCTGATGGCCGCCGTATCGGTGTTCGTGCTGATCCTGCTGTTCTGGACGATGTTCCGCTATCGCGCTGCCGCCAACCCGGTGGCCTCGCGCACCAGCCACAACACGACGGTGGAAATCGTCTGGACCGTGGTGCCGGTGCTGATCCTCGTCTGGATCGCGGTGCCGTCGTTCCGGCTGCTCGCCAACCAGTATGATCCGCCCAAGGCGGACCTGACCATCAAGGCCATCGGCCATCAGTGGTATTGGGAGTATGAATATCCGGACCAGGGCGGCTTCAGCTTCGATGCCGTGATGCTCACCGACGCCGAGTCGGCTGAGCGTGGCTCGCCCAAGCTGCTGGACACCGACAACCGCGTTGTCGTGCCGGTCGGCTCCACCGTGAAGGTGCTGACGACCGCCACAGACGTGATGCACAGCTTCGCCATCCCCAGCTTCTGGGTGAAGATGGACGCCGTGCCCGGCCGTATCAACGAGACCTGGTTCAAGGTGGATCGCCCCGGCGTCTATTTCGGCCAGTGCTCCGAGCTTTGCGGCACCAAGCACGCCTTCATGCCCATCGCCATCGAGGTCGTCTCCAAGGAGCGCTTTGCGGAGTGGGTTGCGGCCAAGCAGGCCGAGAACGGCATCACGCCGGAAGTGGCCGAGGCGCCTGCCGCCGCCGCTCCTGCCGCAGCCGCAGTCGTTCCGGCTGCCGCCACTGAAACACCTGCTGCTGCGCCCGCCGCAGCGCCTGCCGCCTGAGAGGGACGATAGAAATGGCAAACCCGAGCGCTCTCGCCGGACACGCCGATCATGCGCATGATGACCATGATCACACGCTGAGCTTTGCCCAGCGCTGGCTGTTCTCGACGAACCACAAGGACATCGGCACGCTCTACCTGATCTTCGCGATCATCGCCGGCACCATCGGCGGCGCGATTTCGGGCATCATGCGTCTCGAGCTGGCCCAGCCGGGCATGCAGTATCTGACGATGCTGACGGAGGGCAATCTCGACGCCTCCTACCATCTCTGGAACGTCTTCATCACCGCCCACGGCCTCATCATGGTGTTCTTCACCGTCATGCCGGCCATGATCGGCGGTTTCGGCAACTGGTTCGTTCCGATCATGATCGGCGCGCCGGACATGGCTTTCCCGCGCATGAACAACGTTTCGTTCTGGCTGCTGGTGCCTTCGTTCCTGCTGCTCTGCGGCTCGATGTTCGTGGAGGGGCCTGCGGGTTTCAACGGCGCGGGCACGGGCTGGACGGTCTATCCGCCGCTCTCCACCTCGGGGCACCCGGGGCCGGCGGTCGACATGGCCATCCTGTCGCTGCACATCGCCGGCGCTTCGTCGATCCTGGGCGCAATCAACTTCATCACCACCATCCTCAACATGCGTGCACCAGGCATGACGCTGCACAAGATGCCGCTGTTCGTCTGGTCGGTGCTGGTCACCGCATTCCTGCTGCTGCTGTCGCTGCCGGNNTTCTGGTTCTTCGGTCACCCGGAGGTGTACATTCTCATCCTTCCAGGATTCGGCATGATCTCGCAGATCATCTCGACCTTCTCGAAGAAGCCGGTCTTCGGTTATCTCGGCATGGCCTATGCCATGGTCGCCATCGGCTTCATCGGCTTCCTCGTGTGGGCACACCACATGTTCACGGCCGGTCTCGATGTGAACACCAAGATGTACTTCACCGCCGCCACCATGATCATCGCGGTGCCCACCGGCATCAAGATCTTCTCGTGGATCGCAACGATGTGGGGAGGCTCGATCAGCTTCAAGACCCCCATGCTCTGGGCGATCGGCTTCATCTTCATGTTCACCGTCGGCGGCGTTACGGGCGTCATCCTCGCCAACGCCGGTGTCGATACCTACTTCCACGATACCTATTACGTCGTGGCGCACTTCCACTACGTGCTCTCGTTGGGCGCCGTGTTCGCCATCTTCGCCGGGTTCTACTACTGGTTCGGCAAGATGACCGGCAAGCCGTACAACGAGTTCCTCGGCCAGCTGCACTTCTGGGTCTTCTTCATCGGCGTGAACGTCATGTTCTTCCCGATGCACTTCCTGGGCCAGGACGGCATGCCGCGGCGTATCCCGGACTATCCGGAGCAGTTCGCCTACTACAACCAGATCGCCTCCTACGGGTATGTGATCATGGCGGTCGGCATGCTGATCTTCTTCCTCAACCTGATCGTCAGCTTCGCCGGCAAGCGCCGCGCCGAGGACAACTACTGGGGTGAAGGCGCAACGACACTGGAGTGGACCCTGTCCTCGCCGCCGCCGTTCCACCAGTTCGAAACCCTGCCGGTCATCAAGTAACGGCATTGTCTCCCCCGCTCCGGCACCAGCCGGGGCGGGGCAACAAGTGAAACCAGCGTCATGAACAGCCCCGCCTCCCGCTCCGCGCCCGAAACGGCCTTTGCGGAATGGCGCGATTATTTCGCGCTGCTGAAGCCGCGGGTCATGACCCTCGTCATCTTCACCGCCGCCTGCGCCATGATCGCGGCGCCGGGCAGCATCCATCCTTTCCTCGGCTTCACCGCCATCCTGTGCGTGGCCGTGGCGGCCGGTGCCGCCGGCGCGCTCAACCAATGGTATGAGGCCGATATCGACGCGCTGATGAAGCGCACCGCCAACCGCCCGCTGCCGGCCGGCAAGATGGAGCATGGCGAGGCCCTGGCCTTTGGCGTGCTGCTCGGCACCGGTGCTGTGGCCATCATGGGCCTGGCGCTCAATTGGGTAGCGGCCTTCTGGCTTGCCGTCTCCATCCTGTTTTATGTCATCGTCTACACTGTCTGGCTGAAGCGCCGCACGCCGCAGAACATCGTCATCGGC
>DIUN01000012.1:15239-28799 GCA_002423025.1 Sphingomonadales bacterium UBA6157
GACCCCGCCGCACTTCTGGGCGCTGGCGCTGTTCATGGAGGCCGATTATTCCAAGGCCGGCGTGCCGATGCTGCCTGTGACTCACGGCCTCGCCAACACCCGCCGCCAGATCCTCGCCTATTCGCTGCTGCTGGTGCCTGTCACCATTGCGCCGGCGGTGCTGGGGCTGACCGGCTGGGCCTATGGCGGTACGGCGGCGGTGCTCGGTGCCATCTTTATTGCCATGGCCGTGCAGGTCTCGCGCAATACCGCCACGGTAGCCGCCGAGATGGTGCCGGAAAAGAAGCTCTTCAAGTTCAGCCTGCTGTACCTCGCCATTCTGTTCGGCGCGCTGGTGGCTGACCGGCTGATCCTGGCATGACCGCGAGCTGGACCCCGGCCGAGCGCGCCGCCTTCGAGGCCAAGCGCAAATCCCGCAATCTGGCGCTCGGCATCCTGCTCGGGGCGCTGGTCGTGCTGTTCTTCGGCATCACCGTCGTGCGCATGGTGCCGGCGCTGCTCGACGGTAACCCCGCGACCACCGCCGCCACGCCTGCGCCTGAAACAGCGCCTGCGAGCGCCACGCAATGAGCGACCTCGCTCTGGCCCGCGCCAAGCGACGCACCGGCGTGCTGGCGGCGCTTCTGGCCGTGGCGATGATCGGCCTCGCCTATGCCAGCGTGCCGCTCTACCGGCTGTTCTGCCAGGTAACCGGCTTTGGCGGCACCACGAGCACCGCCGAGGAAGCGGCACTGCCCGGCGCCAGCCAGCTCAAGGCGCTCGGTGGCCGCACCATCCGCATCCGTTTCGATTCGAACATGGCGCCCGGCCTTGGCTGGCGCTTCGCCCCGCGGGATCGCGATGTCGAAATCCGCATCGGCGAGAAGCGCCTGGCCTTCTACAACGCCACCAATACGGAGAGCGTCGCCACCACCGGCCGCGCCACCTTCAACGTCTCGCCGGACACGGCTGGGCAGTATTTCCGCAAGATCGAATGCTTCTGCTTCACCGAGCAGACGCTGGCGGCAGGGGAGACGGTGCAGATGCCCGTTACCTATTTCATCGATCCGGCCATCCTCGATGACCCTTCGGCGAACAAGATCAAGGAAATCACGTTGAGCTACACCTTCTTCAAGGTGGACAATCCGGCCTCGGAGCCGGTAAGCGCAACCACGCATTCGACAGCATCCATCAAACCAGATCAAACCAGGGGCTAATGGTCATGGCCAGCGGCAAGACACACGATTATCACATTCTCAGCCCGTCCTCGCGGCCGTTCACCATGTCGTTCGCGACACTGGTGCTGGCAGCGGGCGCCATCGGCTGGATGCACGACACCAGCTGGGGCATGGCCGTGTTCGGCGCCGGCTTCGCCGCCGTCTGCGCCATGTTCTACGTCTGGTGGAAGGATGTCGTCCACGAGGCGAACACCGGCGACCATACGCCGGTGGTGCAGCTGCATCATCGCTACGGCATGATCCTGTTCATCGCCTCTGAAGTGATGTTCTTCGTCGCCTGGTTCTGGGCCTATTTCAACGCTGCGCTCTACCCGAGCAGCCATGAAGGCATTGGCGGTGTCTGGCCGCCGCAGGGTGTCGAAGTGCTGGATCCATTCGTGTTCCCGCTGCTCAACACGCTGATCCTGCTGCTCTCGGGCACCACCGTCACCTGGGCGCACCATGCGCTCATCCATGGTGACCGGCAGGGCCTCAAGCAGGGCCTGTGGCTCACCATCGTGCTCGGCGTGCTGTTCAGCTTCGTCCAGGCCTATGAGTATAGCCACGCCGAGTTCGGCATGGCCGGCAACATCTATGGCGCGACCTTCTACATGGCGACCGGGTTCCACGGCTTCCATGTCATCGTCGGCACCATCTTCCTGATGGTTTGCCTGGCTCGGGTCTATAAGGGTGACTTCACGCCCCAGCAGCACTTCGGTTTCGAAGCTGCGGCCTGGTACTGGCATTTCGTCGATGTCGTCTGGCTGTTCCTGTTCATCTCCATCTATGTGTGGGGTTCGAACTTCGGTGCGGCGGTCGTCGAACACGCCGTTGGTTGAGTGGCCGGCCCCGGCCGGTCCTTCTCCGCTGCAGGCAGCGCTCACCGGGCGCTGCCCGCGCTGCGGCACCGGGCGGATGTTCGCCGGCCCGGTCAGCTTTGCACCGCGCTGCACCCATTGCGGGCTGGATCTCCTGGCCTTCAACGTTGGGGACGGCGCGGCCAGCTTCCTTATCCTCATCGTCGGCGCGATCGTCACGGGCCTTGCCATGTGGCTTGAGCTCACGCGCTCGCCGCCCTGGTATATCCACGCGGCTCTCTGGCTGCCGCTGACGCTGGTACTGTCACTCGGCCTGATGCGGCTGACCAAGGGCCTGCTGCTGGCGCTGGAATTTCGCCATGAAGCCCGTGAGGGCAAGCTTTGAGCGGCGGCGCTGCCCGGCGGGTGCCAATCCTGCCGACTCTCCTTGTTTTTGCCATGCTGTCGTTCCTCATCGGCCTCGGCATCTGGCAGCTGCAGCGTGCCAGCTGGAAGGCCGGGCTGATCACGCAGCTGGAAGCGGCACAAACCCAGCCGCTGCTTGAACCGGCAGATTTCCTCGCCGCCATGCGTGGCCAGCGCAGCGTGCAATATCGCCGGGCCGAGCTGCTCTGTGCGCCGGGCGAAGTGCTGCCTTACGACTTGAAGGGCGGCAGCAGCGCCGGCGGCCAATCCGGCTTTCTCGTTCTTGTCTCGTGCCGGCCGAATCGCAAGGCGCCGGATATCGTTGCGGTGGCGGGCTGGACGCGCCGGCCCGATGCCGCGCAGGTGCCGCTCAAGGTCGATACCAAGTTCACCGGCCTGATCATCGAGCGGCCCTATGGCGATGCGCCCGGCCGCCCGCAGTTCATGCTGATTCCCGATACGGCTGTGCCGCCGCTCCAGCGCTCGCGACTGCCCAGCCCGCAGGACCTGCCGGACAATCACATCTCCTATGCTGGCCAGTGGTTCGGGCTCGCCGGGGCGCTGCTCGTCATCTACGGCCTGTGGTTGCGGCGGCGCTGGCGCACCGCAAACCTTGCCGCGCCCGCCGCACCGCTTTAAGCGCTGCACCCCATGCAATACATCAGCACCAGGGGCGCGGCCCCCACCCTTGATTTCCAGGCCGTGACGCTGGCGGGCCTTGCCAGTGATGGCGGGCTTTATGTGCCGGCAAGCTGGCCGCGCTTCAGCAAGGCGGAGATCGCCGACATGGCCGGTCTCTCCTATGTGGAGACGGCGGTTCGGGTGTGCCGGCCGTTCGTGGGGGACAGCCTGTCCGAAGACGAGCTGCGGGATATCCTGACGCGGGCCTATGCCAGCTTCGAGCATGCAGCCGTCGTGCCGCTGGTGCAGCTCGATGCGCGCAACTGGCTGCTGGAGCTGTTCCATGGCCCGACGCTGGCGTTCAAGGACGTGGCGATGCAGGCGCTGGGCCTGTTGTTCGAGACCTTCCTGGGCCGTTCGGGCCAGCACCTGACCGTGATCGGCGCCACCTCGGGTGACACCGGCTCGGCGGCGATTCATGCGCTGGCCGGGCGTGCCGGGGTGGAAGTGTTCATGCTCCATCCCAAGGGCCGCGTTTCGGACGTGCAGCGCCGCCAGATGACAACGGTGCTGGCGCCGAACATTCACAACATCGCCATCGAGGGCAATTTCGATGATGCCCAGGCGCTGGTGAAGGCGATGTTCAACGATCCGGCGTTCAGCAGCCGGTTTGCACTCTCGGCGGTCAACTCGATCAACTGGGCGCGGCTGATGCTGCAGATCGTCTATTATTTCTACGCTGGCGTGCGGCTTGGTGCTCCCGAGCGACGAATCGCCTTTTCGGTGCCCACCGGCAACTTTGGCGATGTGTTCGCGGGCTATGTCGCCTCGCAGATGGGCCTGCCAGTGGCGCGGCTGCTGGTGGCGACCAACGAGAACGACATTTTGCACCGGGCGCTGGCCGCCGGGGACTACAGCACCGGCAGCGTCACGCCCACCCAGTCCCCCTCCATGGACATCCAGGTGAGCAGCAACTTTGAGCGGCTGCTGTTCGATCTGGCGGGCCGTGATGGCGCCGTGACGGCCGAGACGATGCGGGCCTTCGAGGCCACGCGCGCCATGGCGATTCCGGCCGGGCAGCGCGAAGCCGCGGCGGCGCTGTTCACCAGCGCGCGGGTGGATGAGGATGGCATGGCGCGGGCGCTGCGCTGGGCCAAGGACCGTTGCGGCGAGATCATCGATCCCCACACCGCGATCGGCCTGGCGGCAGCGCAGCGGCATCTGGCGGCGGGCCTTGAGGATACGGACGTGCCGATGGTGACTCTGGCGACGGCGCACCCCGGCAAATTCGGCGCTGCCGTGGAGCGGGCCTGCGGCGTGCAGCCCAGCCTGCCGGCGCGGGTGCGCGGCATCTTTGATCGCGAGGAGCGCTACACCGTGCTGCCGGCCACGCTGGAAGCCGTGGAAGCGCACATCGGCGCGCTCGCCCGGCCGGCCGGCTGACCGGCCCGGTGAAAACGCCCGTCATCGCCCATACCGCCCATGGCCTGCGTGTCGCGACGTGCGAGACGCCGGGGGTGGAGACCGTGGCGGTGGCGCTGCACTCCGAAACCGGGGCGCGCTTCGAGACCGAGGTGGAGAACGGCCTGGCGCATCTTTTCGAGCACATGGTGTTCAAGGGCACGATGCAGCGCAGCGCCCGGCAGATTGCCGAGGAGATAGAGGACGTCGGCGGCAGCCTGAACGCCTGGACCTCGCGCGACGCCACGGTGTTCCATGCCCGGCTGCTGGCGCGGGACCTGCCACTGGGCATCGGGCTGATCGCGGACCTGCTGACCGCGCCGCGCTTTGATGAGGATGATCTGGCACGCGAAAAGGATGTCGTGCTGCAGGAGCTTGGCGAGGCGCGCGACACGCCGGATGACATCGTGTTCGACCATCTGCAGGAAGTCGCCTTTCCCGGCCAGGCGCTGGGCCGCTCGATTCTGGGCAGCGAGGAGAGCATCGCGCGGCTGACCAGTGATGACCTGCGGAACTGGCTGGCGTGCCACTATGTCAACCCTCGGCTGACCCTGGTAGTGGCCGGCAAGCTCGATCATGATGCCGTGATGCGGCTTGCCGAAGCGGCGTTCCCGCATGGCGGTGAGGCCGCGCCGCTGCGGGCCGAGGCCGCGCATTTCGCGCCGGGCCAGTTCCATGACAACCGCCGCTTCGAGCAGGCGCAGCTGACCAGCGGCTATCCGGCGCCCGGCCACCATGACCCGGCGCATGATGCCGCTGCGCTGTTCACGCTTGCGGCGGGCGGCGGCATGTCGTCCCGGCTGTTCCAGGAAGTGCGCGAGGCGCGCGGGCTGGCCTATTCGATCAGCGCGGCGACTTCGCCTTATGCCGATGGCGGCCTGATGAGCGTGCACGCCGCCTGCGCCCGCAAGGATGCCGCCAAGGCGCGTGAGCTGATCGACCGAGTGCTGGCGGAAACCGCAGCGGGGCTGGACGAGGCCGAATTGGCGCGCGCCAAGGCGCAGGCCGTGGCCGGGCTGCTGATGGCGCTGGAGAGCCCGCAGGGGCAGGGCGATTATCTGGCGCGGCAACTTATCATCCATGGCCGCTGGGTGCCGGCCGATGAAGTGGTGGCGCGCATCGAGGCAGTGACCGTGGACGCAGCGCGGGCGGCCGGCGCGGCAATGCTCGCCCATGCCCCGGCGCGGGCCGAAGTCGGCACCGGCATCTCGCGCTCGCGCACGGCGTCCCGCAAGGCATGACCGGGCTGAGTGTCCTGATTACCGAGGGCTGGGAGGATTACGCCCTTCTCGACAGCGGTGCCGGGCGCAAGCTTGAGCGCTATGGCCCCTACCGCTTCATCCGGCCCGAGGCGCAAGCGCTGTGGCAGCCGGCGGCGGCCGAGTGGCAGGCCGATGGCGAGTTCGTCGGCGGCAGCGATGAGGAAGGCGGTGGCCGCTGGAACCTGGAGCCGAACGTGCCGGCGCGCTGGCCGATCAGCCGTGGCCCGGTGCGCTTCCATGCCACCAACACGCCGTTCCGCCATCTTGGCTTCTTCCCGGACATGGGGGCGCAGTGGGACTGGATGCGCGCCCGCGCCACACCGGGCAGCCGCATCCTCAACATGTTCGGCTATACCGGCGTCGCCAGCCTGATCGCGGCGGAAGCTGGGGCGCAGGTCACGCATGTCGATGCCAGCAAGAAGGCCGTGGCATCGGCGCGCGAGAACGCCGGCCTCTCCGGGCTGGCCGAAGCGCCGGTGCGCTGGCTGGTCGATGATGCGCTCAAGTTCATGCGGCGCGAGGTGCGGCGCGGCAGCCGCTACCATGGCATCCTGCTCGATCCGCCCAAATACGGCCGCGGCCCCGATGGTGAGATCTGGCAGCTGGAGCGGGACCTGCCGGAACTGGTGCACCTGGCGCGGCAGTTGCTCGCCGATGAGGGCAGTTTCCTCATCCTGACCGTCTATGCCATCCGCATGTCCGCCCTCGCCATCAAGGCGCTGATGGACGAGGCAATGTCAGGAGCCGGCGGCAGCGTGGAAGCCGGTGACATGGCGATCCGGGAGGCCACGAGGGGACTGTTATTGCCCACGGCCATTTTCAGCCGCTGGAGCCGCTGACGCTCAGGCGGCGGTGCGCAGGCTGAGCTCCTCCCCCATGGCGCGAGCCACGTGCGGCCGGGCGCGCATCCGCTCGCGATAAGCCGCCAGCGCCGGCCAGCCGGAGAGCGCGATGCCGCAATGCTCGCACCAGCCGAGCACTGTCACCAAGTAAGCATCGGCGATGGTGAAGCCGTCCATCAGCGTCTCACGCTCGCCCAGGTGACGCTCCAGATAATCGAACTTGGGCTCGATGCGGAGGCGTGCGAAGGCCTTGGCCTCGGGCGGCGCGGCGGGGTGCATGAACGGTACGAAGCCGGCGCTGTGCAGCTCGGCGCCGATGAGGTGCAGCCAGCCCTGCAGCCGGGTGCGGGCCAGCGTGCCGGCGGGCGGCGCCAGGCCAAAGTCGGGCCGCAGATCGGCGATGAACTGCAAGATGGCAGGGCCTTCGGTGATTACGGTGCCATCCTCCAGCACCAGCGCCGGCACCTGGCCCTTGGCGTTGATCGGGAGATAATTGCCGCCTTCGCGCAGGGTCTTGCTGGAGAGCATGACCTCCTGGAAACCGGCCTCCACGCCGGCCTCGTAAAGCGTGATGCGGGTGGCCAGCGAGCATGCCATGGGGGTGAAATACAGCGTGATCATCGGGCGACTCCGCTTCGGTTGATTTCTGTACCGTCTCGCACTAAATTGAGTCGGTCAAGATTTAAATGCGAAGTGGTACAGAATGGAAACCCGCCGCCGTGGCCGCCCGCCGCAATATGATCGCGACGCCGCGCTGGCGGCGCTGACCAACGCCTTCTGGGACCAGGGCCTCGCCGCCACCTCGCTTGATGCACTGGCCGCGGCCGCCGGCATGAACCGGCCGAGCCTCTACGCCGCCTTTGGCGACAAGCAGGCGATGTACCTGGATGTGCTGGAGCGCTTTGGCGAGCAGGCCTGCGCCAATGTTCGCCTCGCCATGGCGGCAGGCGATACGCCGCGAACCGCTGTCACGGCGCTGCTGCGCGGGGGCGTGAAGGCCTATCTGGCCGGGCCGAACGGGCCGCGCGGCTGCCTTGCGGTATGCACGGCCACCAGTGAAGCGGTGATGACACCGGCGGTGCGCGAGGCGTTGCAGCTGGTTCTGCGTGATCTCGATGCGGCGGTTGCCGAGCGGCTGGCGGAACTCGGCAGCCCGGAGCCGACGCTGCAGGGGCAGTTGGTGGCGGCTGTGCTGCACAGCCTGGCAGTGCGGGCGCGCGCCGGGGCGGGGGAGGCCGAGCTGCTGGCGATGGCAGATGCGGCGGCCGCGCAGCTGGCGTAGGCTGGGCTAGGCCCGGCAGGCCTTGACGCTGCGCGGGTCCTTGGCCGGTGCCGGCTTGAATACTGCCAGATAACCCGGCTGGATATCGGTGACGGAGACGAGCGTGAAGCCCACGGCTTCCACCTCGCACACCAGCAGCCCTTTGGGCATGCCATGGAACTCCGCCGAGCGCTCGAGATCGACGATCGCTACCCGGCCATCGGGCTTCATGGCGCTGCGCAGCCGGTAGAGCAGCGCATAGGGCTGGGCTATCTCGTGATACATGTGGATGAGCAGCGCCACGTCCACGCCGCTGCTGGGCAGCTTGGGGTCCGATGGCGAGCCGAGCACGAAATCGACATTCTTAATGCCGGCGCGGCGCACCCTGGCGCGAAGGCCGGTCAGGTAACGCGGCACGATGTCCTGCGCGATGACCTTGCCCGTGGGGCCGACCACCGGCGCAACACGCACGGTGTAATAGCCGGTTCCAGCGCCGATATCGGCCACGACATGCCCCGGCTTTATGCCGGTGATGCGCATCACCTGCTTGGCCTCATTGGCGCGGTCCCGGCGCTCCTCGCTGTCCCAGGACGGGCTGACGACGGGCGCGACCTGCCGCTGTGGCAGCGGAAAGGCCAGCGCCGGCTGGGCAGCGGCAAGCAGGGCGGCAGACAGCAGGATCATGCACAAAGCCTTAGCCGCAAGCGGGCGTGCTGGCCAGCAGCGGGGCGAAACGACGCTGCCGGGCATGAGGCTCAAGCCGCGCTGCGACGCCCGCGTGCCACGGCGGCCGGAGCCGCGCCGCCATCCGAAGCCAGCCCGCGCAGGCGGTTAAGCTCGGCGGCAAAGCGGTTCATGTCCGATCCGGAGAGCTTGCTGCCGCCAAGGAACTTCAGCGTCATCGGGTTTACCGGGCGACTGCGCAGCCACACCTCGTAATGCAGGTGCGGGCCGGTGGAGATGCCGGTGGAGCCGACATAGCCGATGACCTGGCCCTGGGTGACGCTTTGCCCGCGCTTCACGGCGAAGCGGGACATGTGGGCATAGCCCGTCACCAGCTCGTTGTTGTGGCGCAGGCGGACGAAATTGCCATGCCCGCCATGGGGGGCGGCATAGTCCACCTTGCCGGAGGCGGCGGCATAGATGGGGGCGCCGTGGCGGGCGCCAAAGTCCACGCCCTGGTGCATGCGGGAATAGGAGAGCAGCGGGTGGAAGCGCATGCCGAAGCCGGAGGTGAGCCGGGCGCCATCCACCGGCGTGCGCATCAGGCCCTTGCGGGCGCTCTCGCCATTGGGCCGGAAGAACTCGCCGCCCTTGCCGAAGCGGGCCAGCTCCACCGGCTCCTTGCCGGCGCGCTCCATGGCGGCATAGAGCAGGCTGCCGTAGCGGACTTCGCCGGTTTCGGCGCGGTCCCGCTCCAGGATGATGTCGAAGCGATCACGCTTGCCGACGTTGCGCTGCATATCGAGCGCATAGCCCATGGTGCGAATGTAATCCCGCGCCAGCTCGGCCGGAACACCGGCGCTGCGCAGGCTGCGGCCAAGGTTGTTGCCGACAAGGCCGTTCACCCGCAGCGGCGTATCATCCACCGCGATCGGGATGCGGCGCAGCTTGAGGCCGCCATCGGCACGGTTGACCGCCAGCCGCAGATCGAAAGCAGCGCGGAAGCCGAGCAGTTCGAGCGGGCGTGGCACGCTCTTTGTCTCGCGGCGGCCGAGCACGATATCCAGCTCGGTGCCGGGCGCCATGGAACCCAGGTTGGCAGCCGGGCGAACCAGCGCCATCACTGCGGCGATGTCCTCGCGGCCGACGCCGGCGCGGCGCAGGGTGGCCTCGAAGCTGGCGCTGCGGCTGGTGCGCGCTGTCACTTCCAGCCGGGGGCGCTCCGGAATTTCGGCCAGCGGCACGACGCGGGCGGTGTTGGGCAGCGGCACGCTGCCGGTGGCGCCGCCTCTGGCCAGCGGGGCGATGATGATGGGGCGAAGCGCCTCGCGCTGGGCCGGGGTGAGGCCGGGCCGGGCAATCTGCGGCAGTGGTGCGACGAGGGTGGCCAGCGCCATGGCGGCAGCGCACAGGCTGGTGCAGGCGGCCATGCCGAGCCACCAGCCACGGCTGCCGATGCGATCACCCAGATCGATCGAAAGCTCGGTGCCAAGGCCCATGCCGGCGCGGATATCGATGTTGCGCAGCAGGGACTTCCAGCGCGGTGCGACAAGACGCCCCAAACCGCCGATGCGGCCGGCTCCTGGAGCCATAATGCCAGCCCCGGCTGCCGCGTTGGCGGCGCCATGCGCTGGTTGCAATTGTGGTTGAAACAACGCCAGACCCCCCGGGCAGTTTCGCCTCATGAAAACGCATGGAATCCTTGGGCGAATCCGGGCCGCTGTGTCAATCGCGCCACGCCCGCCGGGCAAAGTTATGCGGTGAAGCGCTGTCTTTGAACGGTCACTTGAATCGACGGCGGGGCCATGCGATTCTACAAACGCTGTCACGTTGCAAGGAACGCGATGCGCCGGTCAGGAATCCATTCCCGAGCCAAGCTTCTGCCAAAGGCGGAATTGCCATTCGGCTCGCACTTCCCCAGATTGGGATGGTGACAGTTCGCCGGCCCCACCCCCAGGCCTTCCCCGCTCCGCGCGGGCCCTCCGCTACCGGCCCGGTTACGGCTGTTCTCGGCCCCACCAACACCGGCAAGACGCACCTTGCGGTAGAGCGTCTGTGCGGCCACGCCAGCGGCATCATCGGCTTTCCGCTGCGGCTGCTGGCGCGCGAGGTTTATGAGCGTGTCGTGGCGCTCAAGGGCGAGAAGGCGGTGGCGCTGATCACCGGCGAGGAGAAGATCGTACCGCCCGAGGCGCGCTACTTCCTCTGCACCGTCGAATCGATGCCGGTGGACAAGGATGTGGCCTTCGTCGCCATCGATGAAGGCCAGGTCGCGGCGGACCCTGAGCGTGGGCATGTCTTTACCGATCGGCTGCTGCATGCGCGCGGCTATGCCGAGACGATGATTCTCGGCTCGGAGACCATCCGGCCGCTGATCCGAAAGCTGATCCCCGAAGCCGAGATCGTGACGCGGCCGCGCTTCTCGACGCTGAGCTATGCCGGCGCCAAGAAGCTCTCGCGCCTGCCGCGCCGCTCGGCCATCGTAGCTTTCACGGCCGCCGAGGTTTATGCGCTGGCCGAGATGCTGCGCCGGCAAAAGGGCGGTTCGGCGGTGGTCATGGGCAGCCTCTCGCCGCGCACCCGCAACGCCCAGGTGGCGATGTACCAGTCCGGTGAAGTCGATTATCTGGTGGCGACCGATGCCATCGGCATGGGGCTGAACATGGATATTGCCCATGTCGCCTTCGCCAGCCTCGGCAAGTTCGATGGCCGGCGGCACCGCCGGCTGATGCTCTCCGAGATGGCGCAGATTGCCGGCCGCGCCGGGCGCTACCAGAAGGACGGCACCTTCGGCACTGTGCAGCTTGGCACGACCGCGGCCGCCGCCTTCACCCCCGAGGAGATCGAGGGGCTGGAGGAGCATCGCTTCGAGCCGTTGAGCCAACTGGTTTGGCGCAATGCCGAGCTGGATTTCGGCACGCTGCCGCGCCTCATCGCCTCGCTGGACGAGCGGCCGCCGCGCGCCGAACTGCTGCGCGGCGATGATGCCATCGACATGGCGGTGCTCAAGCGGCTGGCCGGCGAGCCCTGGGTGATGGAGCGCACAGGCGGGCCGCGCGGTGTTTCGCGGCTGTGGTCGGCCTGTGGCCTGCCGGATTATCGCAAGACCGGCGAGGAGCAGCATGCGCGGCTGGTGAGCCGGGTGTTCCGCCATCTCTCGGAGGGCGATGGCCGGCTGCCCGAAGCCTGGATTGCCGCCGAGCTGGCGCATCTCGACCGCGTTACCGGCGATGTCGAGACGATTGCGGACCGGATCGCCGGGGCCCGGACCTGGACCTATGTGGCCAACCGGCCGGACTGGCTCGCCGACGGCCGGCACTGGGCGGCGCGCACCCGCGAGGTTGAGGACCGGCTTTCCGATGCACTGCACATTGCGCTGACCCAGCGCTTCGTGGACCGGCGGACGGCGGTGCTGCTGAAGGACCTGAAGGCCCGGGGCGGCGAGCAGCGTGTCGAGATCGACCCCGATGGCTCGGTCGCTGTGGAGGGTGAAGTCATCGGTCGGCTCGATGGCTTCCGCTTCTCGGCAGACCCGCTGGCCCGGGCCGGGGAGCAGCGGCTGCTGCTGGCGGCGGCAGAGCGTTATCTCGTCAAGGAAATGGCGCGGCGGGCGGCTAGTCTGGCAGCGGACGCGGATTCGGCGTTCGGGCTGGATTTTGCCGGCAAGATGCCGCCGCGGCTGCTGTGGAACGGCGCGCGGGTGGCGACGCTGCGGCGCGGCCGGGACGCGATGAGCCCGCGGATCGTGCTCGACCGGGCGCTGGCCAGCCTGGCGCCCGATGATCGGCGGCGCATCGAGGAGCGGCTGGAGCGCTGGTTCGGGGTGGCGCTGGAGCGCGAGCTTGGCCCGCTGGTGCGGCTGGCGGCGCTGCGGGAGAGCGTCTCCCCGGTGGCGCGCGGGCTGATCGTGCGGCTGGTGGAAACGCTGGGCACGCTCAAGCGCGGCGATGCGGAAGACCAGGTCGAGGCGCTGGGCCGGGCGGACCGGCAGGCGCTTGGCGGTGCCGGGGTTCGGCTGGGGGTGATGCACATCTTCATGGGCCAGTTGCTGCGGCCCGAGCCGACACGCTGGCGGCTGGCGCTTTGGGCGGTGTGGGCCGATGTCGCGGCGCTGCCGCCGCTGCCCCAGCCCGGCCGGGTGAGCCTGGCGGTAGAGGAGGGGCATCCGCCGGGATTCCTGGAGGCCGCCGGCTTCTGGCCGATCGGCAGCGAGGCGGTGCGGGTGGACATGGTCGACAGGCTGGCGCGCGCCATTCATGGCCGCCGCGAGGGCCGGGCGCCGTTCATTCCCGATCCGAACTGGGCGGCCTCCGCCGGGCTGAGCCGCGATGGGCTGGCACGGCTGATGCGGGCGCTGGGCTACCGGCTGCAGCTGGTGGACGGGGCCGCGCATTTTGCGTGGCGCGGGCGGCGCCGGGCCGCTGGCACCCAGCTGGCGGGCAATGTTTCCAAACCAAGCGATGGAGCGGGCGAGGCCAGGCGGCCCTCCCCATCGCCCTTCAGCATCCTGGCCGAGGTGAGCTTCGGCGAGAGCGGCATGGCGCCGCTCTCAAGGCAGCGCAACCGCAACTGAAAGGCAGGCGGCATTTGGTCTACGGCGCAGCGCTCCGGCTCGATAAATGGCTGTGGTTTGCACGGCTCTCGAAATCACGGGGGGCAGCACAGGCGCTGTGCGAAAGCCGAAGGTTGCGGATCGATGGCCGGGTCGTGGAGCGCGCCTCGGCGCTGGTGCGGGCGGGGGCCGTGCTGAGCTTTCCCCATGATGACGAAATCGTGGTGGTGCGGGTTGAGGGCCTTGCCGAGCGGCGCGGACCCTATGAGGAGGCCCGGCATCTCTACACGGACCTGACGGCGGCTCCCCTCGATGCAGCCGCGGCTTTTGCGCCGGCAAGCAATGCTGTTCAACACCGGGCATTGACGGCGGCATCGGCCTCGTTCTAGCACGCAAGGGTTGAACATCGCGGCCGCACCTGGCCGATAGGGGAGAGAAGATGGCGTACGTCGTCACCGAAGCCTGCATCAAGTGCAAGT
>DIUN01000001.1:0-3049 GCA_002423025.1 Sphingomonadales bacterium UBA6157
TCGCCGCGCGAAGCGGCGGGCTGGTCGGCGCCACTGGTCCGGCCGGTACAGCCATCGCGTTCGACTGCAACACAATGCACGGTTCCAACGGCAACATCACGCCGGATCCGCGCAGCAATGTTTTCTTCGTGTACAACGCGCTGAGCAACCGGCTGCGCGAGCCCTACTGCGGGCTGCCTCCGCGTCCGGGTTTTATCGCCACCCGGGGCGACATCGCGCCGGTCGTTGCCACCCCCCTCAGGTTCGATTGAACCGCTCGAGCGCGACCTGCCTGCCGGGTATCCGCGCGGCGGCCCAGCCGACTCCGCGTGCGCCCGGATTTCCCGGATTGCGGCTCAGGGACGGAGAGTTGACCCCATGACGCATACCGTTGAAAAAATTGGCGGTACCTCGATGAACGATTATGCCGCCGTGCGCGACAACATCATCTGCCCGCATGCGAATCCCTACGGCCGGATCCTGGTGGTATCGGCCTACGGGGGTGTGACCAACCTGCTTCTGGAGCACAAAAAAACCGCCCAGCCGGGCGTGTTTGCAAGTTTTTCCGACGCCCGGGATGCCGACGTCTGGACTCATGCCTTGTCCGCGGTGCGCGTGCATCTGGAGGCCATCAACCGCAGGATGTTTGACTCCGCCGCCGATCGTGCCGACGCCGATGCCTTTGTCTCTGAGCGTCTGTCCGACGCCGAGCACTGTCTGGCCGATCTGGGCCGGCTCTGCCGTCACGGCCATTTTCGGCTCGACAGCCATCTCGCCACGGTGCAGGAGATGCTCGCCAGCATCGGCGAGGCTCACAGTGCCTGGAATCTGAGCCGACTGCTGGCTCGAGACGGACTGCGCACTCGCTTTGTCGACCTGACCGGCTGGAGCGGGGACACCGAGCAACTGTCTCTCGACGAGCGCATCCGCGCGGGTCTGGCCGATGTCGAGGTGGCGCGCGAACTGCCCATCGTGACTGGCTACGCCCACTGCGAAGGCGGCCTGATCGCCCGCTTCGGCCGCGGCTACAGCGAGATGACCTTCAGCCGCACCGCCGTGCTCACGGGCGCTGCGGAAGCCATCATTCACAAGGAATACCACCTCAGCAGCGCCGATCCGACCATCGTGGGGGCCGATCGCGTGGTGCCCATCGGCCGCACCAACTACGACGTCGCCGACCAACTCGCCAACCTCGGGATGGAGGCCATCCATGCGCGCGCCGCCAAGGGTCTGCGCCAGGCCGGCATTCCGCTGCGCGTCAAAAACACTTTCGAACCCGACCACGGCGGCACCGTAATTACCCACGACTATGTGAGCGCCAAGCCCTGTGTCGAGATTATCGCCGGGTGCAGGAACGTCTATGCGCTTGAGATGTTCGATCAGGACATGATGGGCCGCTTTGCCCACTACGATCAAATCCTGCTCGCCGCACTGGAGCGCTTCCGCGCCGGTATCGTCGGCAAGGACTGCAACGCCAACACCCTGACGCACTATCTCTCGTGCAACCTGAAGACCGTCAAGCGCATTCGGGAAGTGCTGGTCGATGCTCTTCCCGAGGCCGAATTCAACCTGCGCCGGGTGGCCATGGTGTCGGCCATCGGGAGCGACATGCGGGTGCCGGGCCTGCTGGCCGAGACTGCGGCCAGCCTGGCTGCGGAGGGGATTTCCATTCTCGCCATGCACCAGTCCCTGCGCCAGGTGGACATGCAGTGCGTGATCGATGAGCGCGACTACGACACCGCCATCCGTGCGCTGCATCGCCGCCTGGTGGAGCGCTGCGGTCACGGCATAGCGATTTGTGCCGACTGACGTGCGTCTGGCGGCGGCCTGGATTTATCCCGCGCGCCGCATCTGCATCAGGATCCCATCTCTTCCAGCAGCCCTACCAGATCGTCGGCGTGTTCCTCTTCCATGGCGAGGATGCCCTCCAGCATACGGCGGGTGGTGGAGTCCCGGGTGCCCAGATAGGTGATCATCTCGCGGTAGCTGTCGATGGCGATGCGCTCGGCGACCAGATCCTCGCGAATCATGTCGAGCAGGTTTTCGCCTTCCACATATTCGGCGTGGCTGCGCGAGGCCAGCCCCTCGGGGGAGAAATCGGGTGCGCCACCGAGCTGGACGATGCGCTGGGCGAGTTGGTCGGCGTGGGCCTGCTCTTCGTTGGCGTGCAGCAAAAATTCCGCGGCCACGCTCTGGGCATTGATGCCGGCGGCCATGAAGTGGTGGCGCCGGTAGCGCAGCACGCACACCAGCTCGGTGGCGAGGGCGGCATTGAGCAGCTTGACCACGGTGTCGAGGTTGGCGCCGTAGCCGGAGGTGACGGCACCCTGTTCGATGTGCTGACGCGCGCGTTTGCGCAAGGTTTTGATGTCGGTAAGGAAGGGCTGCTCGGACATTGGGTTGCTCCTGGCCCCCGCAGGGGGTGATCGGGATGGCTCGGAAAATGCTGGCCTCAATGGGGAGGATACCCGCCGCGGGCGGTCGGGCGCCACCGCACCCGGTTACTATGCCGGCGTTACCCAATGGACGAGACCCCGGTGCCTTCCATGCACGACCACGATGCAGGCCATCACCGCCACCAGCGTTCGATCACCCGCGACGCGGCCCGCGCCATCGGCTTCGCGTTCTGGCTCAATTTCAGCTTTGCGATCATCGAGTTCATCGGTGGCCGCTGGGCCGGCAGCACCGCGATCATGGCGAACGCCGTGC
This sequence comes from Sphingomonadales bacterium UBA6157, assembly GCA_002423025.1. Lineage (GTDB taxonomy): Bacteria > Pseudomonadota > Alphaproteobacteria > Sphingomonadales > Sphingomonadaceae > Sandarakinorhabdus. The sequence continues at coordinate 2,689 of DIUN01000001.1, forward strand.
ATGATTTCGGCGACAGCCTGGCGATCGGTTTCGGCTGGGTTATGAGCCGTCTCGCCGACCGCCGCGCCAGCGAGACGTTCAGCTACGGCTTCGGGCGCCTGTCGCTGTTTGGCGCCCTGATCAATGGCGTCATTCTGGTGGCGGGCTCGGTCTGGGTGTTGTGGCTGGCGCTACCGCGGCTTGCGGCGCCGGTGATGCCCCACGCGCCCGGCATGGTGGCGCTCGCGGTGCTGGGCGTGACGATCAACGGCATCGCCGCCTGGCGTCTGGCGGGAGGCGCGACCTTGAATGAGCGGATGCTGAACTGGCATTTGCTGGAGGATGTGTTCGGCTGGGCGGTGGTGCTGGTGACGGGGGCAGC
>DIUN01000001.1:3194-4019 GCA_002423025.1 Sphingomonadales bacterium UBA6157
ATTTGCATCTGTGGTCGCTGGACGGCGAGCGTCATGTATTGACCGTACACCTGGAAATCGATGAACCCCTGACCAACGCCGTCCAGCAGCGCATCAAGGCAGCGGTGGCTGCGACTCTTGCCACCTATCGCTTCGCCCACACCACCATCGAGATCGAACAGGCCGAGGAACCCTGCCGGGATACGCAAATCCCTTAGCCAAGCTAGGGGTGGCCGCAGCCCCGGTGGATCCTTAACCGAGTTCGTTTTTCGGCGCGGTGTTCCGGCCCAGTGTGGCCACGGCCACCAGTGCCAGCACGATGGCCGCCCCGGCCGGCAGGTCGAACAATCCCGACGCCAGCAGGCCCAGCCCGTAGCCGGTGATGCCAACCGCGTAGGCGCGCCACAGCTGCCGCGCCGCCAGCGCCGGCACGATCAGGCTGGCGAACACCAGGTACACGCCCACCACCTGCACCGAAGCCGTGATGGTGAGCGCGAACAGCAGGTAGAAACCCAGCGGCGAGGCTTTCAGATTGCAGCCGAACCAGCCTGCCAGCACGCCGGCCGTGACCAGTGCCAGCGGTAACAGCCCGCCCCAGGTGGTCCACAGAATCTGCCCGACCAGTAGGTCCTTCAGATGCTCGCCGGCATGCGGGTCGTGGCTCATCAGCAGGATGGCGGCGCAGGCCGCCGCCACGAAGCTGACGCCGATCACCGCCTCCAGATGATCCGGGCTTTTCTTTTCCATCCAGCGCAGGCACAGCGCGCCGGCGAGGGCGGCGATCACCGCGCTGAGCTGGGTGCGCCAACCGTTCACCTCGAAGCCGAGCGTGCTCGCAATGACGAT
>DIUN01000001.1:4133-4574 GCA_002423025.1 Sphingomonadales bacterium UBA6157
GTCATGGCGCGGCCTGCAACAGGCGATTCAGGGTGTCGTCGAACAGACCGAACAAATCCTTTGCGCCCGGCGAGCCGCCGACCGTGTAGGGCAGTTCCGCGGCCGGGATATTGGCCCGGCTGGCCAGCCATTCGGATGCCTTGGGCGACTCGTAGGCAGCGCGCAGCACCATTCTGGCCGGCGTGGCCTTGAGCGTCTCGAGCAATTCGGCAAGGTGGCTAGCGGTCGGCTCCATGCCGGGCTTGGGCTCCAGCTCGCCGATCACGGTCAGGCCCAGCCAGTCGGCGAGGTAACTCAGGTTACGGTGATGGGTCACCACCGAAGCGCCTCTCAGGCCGGCGGCCTGCGTTTCCCAGCGCGCCATGGCCGCCGTCCAGCGGCCTTGAAAGTCCATGTTGCGCTGCGTATAGCGGGCGCCGTTTGCCGGGTCCAGGTCCGCCA
>DIUN01000002.1:0-34170 GCA_002423025.1 Sphingomonadales bacterium UBA6157
TCGGCCCCGAGCATGCCTGGCTCAACGCCATCGGCCGCGTCGATTATCAATCCGCCACCGATGCCGAGGCGCTGGAGGCTTTCAAGCTGCTGTGCCGCATCGAGGGCATCATCCCGGCGCTGGAGCCGAGCCATGCGCTCGCCGCCATTGCCCGCATCGCACCGACCATGGCGAAGGACAAGCTGATCATCGCCAACCTCTGCGGCCGGGGAGACAAGGACATATTCACCGTGGCCGAAGCCCTGGGGGTGACACTGTGACCGCCGTGAGCGACCGCCTGTCCCGCCGCTTCGCCGCCTGCGCTGCCGAGGGCCGCGCGGCACTGGTGACGTTCGTGACCGCCGGCGATCCGGACATGGAAACCTCCAACGGCGTGCTGCGCGCGCTGGCCAATGCCGGGGCGGACATCATCGAACTGGGCATGCCCTTCACCGATCCGATGGCCGATGGCCCCGCCATCCAGGCCGGCAACCTGCGCAGCCTCGCCAGTGGCACCCACCTGAGGGATGTGCTGGCGATGGTGGCGGGCTTCCGCCGCGAGGATAATGACACCCCGCTGATCCTGATGGGCTATTTCAACCCCATCCTCAGCTATGGGCCCGAGCGCTTCGCCGCCGATGCCCGCACCGCCGGCCTCGACGGCACCATCGTCGTCGATCTGCCGCCCGAGGAGGCCGATGAACTGGCTCCGGCGCTCGCCGTGCACGGCCTGCACCTCATCCGCCTTGCCACCCCAACGACAGATGCGGCGCGCCTGCCCAAGGTGCTCTCCGGCGCTTCGGGTTTCCTCTATTATGTAGCCGTGGCCGGCGTGACCGGCGCCAACGCCGCCACCGCTGCCGATGTGGCCGACGCCGTGGCGCGGCTGAAGCGCTCGACCAGCCTGCCGATCTGCGTCGGTTTTGGCGTGCGCACACCCGAGCAGGCTGCCGCCATTGCCGTCCATGCCGATGGCGTCGTCGTCGGCTCCGCCATCGTCGAGACCATCGGGGCGGCAGCGGCAGAACGCGCCAATGACATTCCGGCCCGCGTCGGCGCACTGGTGGCAGGCCTTGCCGCTGCTGTGCGCGGCGCGCGCCGAAAATCCGGGGAGATTGCAGCATGAGTTGGCTCACCCGCACCCGCCAGCAGTTGACGGGTTTTCTGTCGCGCCGCGAGACGCCGGACAATCTCTGGACCAAGTGCCGCAACTGCGGTGCCATGCTCTACACCAAGGAGTGGGAGGAGAACCAATCGGTCTGCCCGCGCTGTGACCATCATGAGCGCATCGGGCCGAAGGTGCGCTTCGCGATGATCTTCGATGGCGCCTTCACGCCCATTGCCGTGCCCAAGGTCGTCGAGGATCCGCTGAAGTTCCGGGACCAGAAGCGCTACGTTGATCGGCTGCGCGCCGCCAAGACCGCGACCGGCGAGCCGGAAGCCATGACCGTGGGCGATGGCACCATCGGCGGCGTTCGCGCCATCGTGGCGGTGCAGAACTTCTCCTTCATGGGCGGCTCGATGGGCATGGGCGTGGGCGAGGCGTTCCTCGCCGGCGCGCGTGCTGCCGTTGCGGCGCAGGTGCCGTTCGTGGTGTTCACGGCCGCCGGCGGCGCCCGCATGCAGGAGGGCATACTCAGCCTCATGCAGATGCCGCGCACCACCGTGGGCATCGCCGAGCTGAAGGAAGCTCGCCTGCCCTATGTCGTTGTGCTCACGGACCCGACAACCGGCGGCGTGACAGCGAGCTATGCCATGCTGGGCGATGTGCAGATCGCCGAGCCGGGCGCGCTCATCGGCTTTGCAGGCCAGCGTGTCATCGAGCAGACAATCCGCGAAAAGCTGCCGGAAGGCTTCCAGCGCGCCGAATATCTGCTTGCCCATGGCATGCTCGACATGGTCGTGCATCGCCGCGAGCTGAAGGACACGCTGGCTCGGCTGCTCGCCATGCTCACCGCCCGGCGCGTCGCAGATCCTGTTCCCTGATGAGCGGCGGGGGGGACCAGCAGGGGACAGCTGACGCAGTCTGGCCGGCCGGCGCGCGCATGGAGCGGGCCCGCTCGGACAATCCGGTGCTCGATGCGCTGCTGGGGGCAGCCTATGCGCTCCATCCCACCGAGATCGAGCTGACCCTTGACCGGCTCGAGCGGCTGCTCGCCCGCCTCGGCAACCCGCAGGACAAGCTGCCGCCGGTGTTCCATGTTGCGGGCACCAACGGCAAGGGCTCCACGGTCGCCTTCCTGCGCGCCTGCCTCGAAGCTTCGGGCAAGCGCGTCCATGTCTATACCTCGCCGCATCTCATCCGCTTCAACGAGCGCATCCGCATTGCCGGCCAGGTCATCGATGATGAAGCCCTGTCGGACCTGCTGCGCGAGCTGCTCAGCCGCAACGCCGGCCAGCCGATCACCTTTTTCGAGATCACCACGGCGCTGGCCTTCCTGGCCTTTTCGCGCACGCCTGCCGATGCCTGCATCATCGAAGTTGGCCTGGGCGGGCGGATGGATGCGACCAACCTCATCCGCCAGCCGCTTGTCACCGGCATCGCCCAGCTGGGGCTCGATCACCAGCAATGGCTCGGCAACACCATCCTGCAGATCGCGGCGGAAAAGGCCGGCATCGCCAAGCCCGGCGTGCCCATGGTCATCTCGCGCTATCCCAAGACGGTGACGACACGCATTGCCGAAGTCGCCGGCGTCACCAAGGCCCGGCTCATCGTTCGCGGTGATGATTGGGACGCTGCGGTCTATGAAGGCGCGCTTCACTATCGTGACACCGCCGGCCGTATCGAGCTGCCGCTGCCCCGGCTTGTCGGTGCCCACCAGATCGACAATGCCGGCCTCGCCATCGCCATGTTGCGCGCCCAATCGGTACTGCCGGTGCCGGATGCAGCGCTGCGGGCCGGCATGGGCTGGGCCGAATGGCCCGCGCGGCTGCAACGGCTCGACACTGGCCCGCTGACAGCGCTGCTGCCCGCCGGCAGCGAACTCTGGATCGACGGCGGCCACAACCCCGCCGCCGCCCGCGCCATCGCTGAAAACTTTCGCGGCGCCGTGCTGCAGGACCGGCCGTTCCACCTCGTGCTTGGCATGCTCGCCGCCAAGGATGCCGCCGGCTTTCTCAAGGCCTTCGCCCCACATGCTACGGGCGTCCATGCAGTGCCGATCCCCGGCCATGCCCATCATGCGCCCGAGGCGCTGGTGCAGCTGGCGCATGAGAGCACCCTGCCCGCCATCGCCCGCGAAAGCCTGCAAGAGGCGCTTGCCGCCATCGGCCGCGCGGCCGACCGGGAACGCCCCCCGGTGGTGCTGGTCGCCGGCTCGCTCTACCTCGCCGGCAAGGCACTTGCCGATAATGGCCAGAGCGCCGGCTGACGCCCGCCTGCGCGCGCCGCCTACGCTAAGGCTCAGCCTTCGGCAGCGATACTCCGGATCGCCTTCTCGAACGCCTCCACCGGCTGGCCCCCGCTAATCAGATATTTCTGGTTGATGATGACCGCCGGCACGGCGCTGATGCCCTGCTCGCGCCAGAAGCGCTCATCAGCGCGCACCTCGTCGATATAGCGGCCTTCGGCGAGCACCGCGCGCGCTTCCGCCCCATCCAGCCCGGCGCTCTCGCACGCCGCCACCAGCACCTCAGCATCCGAAACCGCGAGCTGCCGGGTGAAGTACGCCTCGAACAGCGCCAGCTTGAGCTGCGGCTGCCGGCCCTGCTCCGCCGCCCAGTGCAGCAGCCGGTGCGCATCAAAGGTGTTCCAGATGCGACTCTCGGAGGAGGAGTTGATCGCAAAACCCAGCCCGGCCGCGGTGCTGCGGATAAGATCCCGCGTGCCACGGGATTGCTCGGGCGTGGAGCCATATTTCTGCGCGATATGCTCCGCCACATTCTGGCCCTCTGGCGGCATCGCCGGGTTGAGCTCGAACGGCTGGAAGCGCACATCCGGCGTCACCACGTCCGCCGCATTGGACAGCGCCTGTTCCAGCGCCTTCCAGCCGATGACGCACCAGGGGCAGACGACATCGGAGACGAAATCGATACGCATTGCTTGCGGCATGAGGCGGGCCTTGGTTGTTTGACTGCCTGACAATGCCGCCCAAGCCCGGCGGAGTCGACGCCCTATTGCGGATCGTTGGCGGAAACGAAGCGCCCGGCGTAGCGGCTGGTAATCCGGTCCACCGGCATCACCACGAACACATCGACCGTGTTGAACTGGCGATCGACAAAGCCGCCATCCCCTACCAGCGCGCCGACGCGCAGATAGCCCTTGATCAGCGGCGGCAACGCCCGCGACGCCGCGCGCGTATCGATGCTGGCAGCTGGGAGCTGGTCCATCAGCACATGATTCGCCGCATGTGCCCGAGCCCGCAGCTCGGGTGGCGCGAGATGGTGGTGATAAAGATACGAAAGCTCGGCGGCATGGAGCAGCGGATCCGCCCCGTGCAGCGAGGCGCAGCCGAACATATGGCCGATGTTGTGGGTCTGCAGGTAGGAGGCGATGCCGCGCCAGAGCAGCGTGATCGTGGCGTTGTTGCGCCAGGCCGGGGCAACACAGCTGCGGCCCAGCTCCAGCAACTGGCTCGCCGGGGTCGAATTGGCGAGGAGCGGTGACAGGTCATATTCCGCGGCGGAGTAGAAGCCCTTGTGCGCCATCGCCACCTGCTGGCGCAGCAAGCGGTAGGTTCCGACCACCTGCGGCCGGCCATCCAGCCCATGATCGACCACCAGCAGATGGTCGCAGATCGCATCATAGGCATCCATGTCGCGGCGGGCGGCGGCCATGGCGGGCGTGGGCCGGGCGCCCATCTCCTCATAGAAAATCTGGTAGCGCAGCGCCTGGGCAGCAGCGACCTCGGCCTCCGAGCGCGCCAGTCGCACATCCAGTTGCCCGACACGGTGGATGAAGGGCGCTGCGGCGAGCAGCTTTGCTTCAATGGCGGTGGGGCGGCTGAGGGGAAGTCCCATTGCATGTGCTCCGCGGTCAAAAGGCTTGGGCCGGTGGTGCTGAGCGGCCCGTAGCGGAGGATTGTTACAGGGGCGATGCTATCCTGTGACGGCTGCTGTCATACGGGCTGGGGCAGCGCGTCATCCACCAGGCCGGCGCGGAGCATATACAGGAAAATCAGCACGCCGGGGAGCGCCAGCACCGTGGTGAGCAGATAGAAATCGACATAACCCAGTGCCTCGATGAGGGCGCCCGCCGTGGTGCCACTGATGAAGCGGCCCACAATGGAAGCCGCTGCCGAGAGCAACGCGAACTGCGTGGCAGTGAAGCGCAGGTTGCACAGCGCCGAAAGATACGCGACCACCGCCACCCCGCCGATGCCGCTGGAGAAGTTCTCGAAGCACACCGCCGCCGCCATCACCAGATTGTTGTGGCCCATGGCGGCCAGCCCGGCGAAGCTGAGGTTCGAGACGGCCATCAGGACAAGGCTGATCAGCACGGCGCGCTTCATGCCCAGCCGGGAATAGAGAACGCCGCCGATGAACACCCCGACGAGCAATGCCACCAGACCGAGCTGCACATCATAGAACGCCACTTCCTCCTTGCTGAAGCCGAGATCGTTGAACAGCAGCCGCAGGGTGAGGTTGGCGATGGTGTCACCGATCTTGTGGAAGAGGATGAAGAACAGCGCCAGCCAGCCGCCATCGCGCTTGAGGAAATCCGCCAACGGCGCGATCACCGCCTCGCGCACGGCCGCCAGCCCGCGCACCGTGGTGGCGGCCGCCTTGTGGCGCACCGGCTCGCCGAGCAGCCAGCCGGCCAGCAGCGCCGGCAGCGCAAACAGCGTGGCGGTGACATAGGCCAGGCTCCAGCCTTGCCCGGCCGCAATGAGCAGCACCGTCGCGCCTGCCGCACTTGAGCCGATGCGCCAGCCATATTGGCTCATGCCCGAGCCGACGCCGAGTTGCTCCGGCGCCAGGCTCTCGATGCGAAAGGCATCGATCACGATGTCGTAGGTCGCCCCGGCAAAGGCCACCGCCAGCGTGGCGGCAACCACCGGGCCGAGCCCTGCCGCCGGATCGGCCAGCCCGAGCCAGGCGACCGTGCCCATGACGCCCAGCCCACTCACCAACAGCCAGGCCCGGCGCTGGCCGATGGCGTTGGCGAGCAGCGGCAGCCGCACCCGGTCCACCAGCGGCGCCCAGAGGAACTTGAAATTATAAAACAGGAAGGCGAGCGTAAAGGCGGTGATGGCCTTTTTCTCGATGCCGGCCTCGGCCAGCCGCGTCGTCAGCGTCGAGGCGATCATGGCGAACGGAAAGCCCGAGGAGATGCCCAGCGCAAGCGCGCCCAATGGCCCCGGCTCGCTATAGGGGCGGATGGCGGCGGGCAGGCTGTCACGCCAGCTTGGTGGGGAAACCTCGGTCATGCCGGCACTCTAGCGGGGCGACGCGCCGTGTCACGTGGCTTGCAGTTTGGATAGGGCCGGGCGGCATTGGTCGGCCACCGGATTGGGCGTAAACTCGACAGCATGAACATAGAGGCCCCCCGCAAGCGCCCCACGCCCGGCCAGCTGGCGCTCGCCGAAGCGATTCCGGCCGCGGCACTGCACCCGGCACCCACCACCGTCAGCCGCGTGCCGGCCAGCCATTACACGTGCCCCGAGCGCTTCGAGCGCGAGCAGCAGCGGCTGTTCCAGGCCCTGCCGGTCATGCTGGCGCCCTCGGCGCTGCTGCCCGAGCCGAACAGCCATGTGCCGCATGATGGCTTTGGCAAGCCGCTGCTCATCGTGCGCGATGCCAAGGGCATGGTGCGCGTGTTCCTCAACGTCTGCCGGCATCGCGGCACCCGGCTCATCGAGGGCTGCGCCGTCGGCCATGGCCCGGCGCTGGTCTGCCCCTATCACGCCTGGAGCTATGGCACCGATGGCCGCCTGAAGGGCCTGCCCCGGCCGGAAACCTTCCCCGGCCTCGACAAGGCCGAGCGCGGGCTGGTCGAGCTGCCGAGCTGCGAGGCAGGCGGGCTCATCTGGGCCGGGCTGGACCGCACGCGGAGCTATGATTTCAGCCTTGTCGCCGGGCCCTTGGCAGCGGATTTCGATGCGCTCGAATTCGGCTCGCAATATCTCTACGCCCGCGCCACCCACTATGTGGCGGGCAACTGGAAGCTCGTCATGGATTCGTTTCTGGAGAGCTATCATGTGGTGCGGCTGCACGCAGCCACCATTGCGCCGTTCTTCCAGGATGGCGTGACCACCGGGGACAGTATCGGGCCGCACGCCCGCTCCGCCGTTGCCCGGCTGGCGGCGCTGGAGGCCTGTGATTTCAAGGATATGGCCCAGCTGCGCGGCGCTGTCACCTTCGCCTACCAGCTGCTGCCAGCCACGATCATCGTCGCCTCGCCGGACTATATCAACATCATGGCGCTGATGCCGCGCGGCGTCGGCGAAACCATCGTCGAGGATTTCATGCTGATCCCGGCGAAGCCCGCCACTGAAAAGGCCGAGCACCATTGGGCGAAAAGCTGGAAACTGCTCGATCAGGGCGTGTTTGCCTCCGAGGATTTTCGCGCCGCGGCACTCGGCCAGCAGGGGCTGGCGTCCGGCGCTGTCGATCATGTGCTGCTCGGCGGGCTGGAGCAGGGCATCAAGCGATTTTCCGATACGGTCGAGGCCCTGATCGGCTAAGGCTGGGGCGCGCGATTCCCCCGATCCCGCAGCCCGACTTCCGGAGAAAATCGTGCGTGTCCTCATCGAGGCCAGCCTGGCGCTGCGCTTCCCCTGCCCCACGGAAGCCATTGCCGCAATCCTGGTTGCCGATACCCCGGGACAGACCGTGCTGGCCGAGACGCTGAAACTCTCCACCGGGGCAGCGCTGGCGGAATCGGCCGATCCGGTGAGCGGTGCGCGGCTGCTGCGCGGTCCGCTCGATGGCGAAGTCCGCCTCGAATACAACGCCGAAGTGTTGATCGGCCCACGGCTGGAGCTGCCCGCCAGCGCGGTCGCCGCGCCCTGGTCCGCGCTTCCCGTGGAAGTCCTCACCTACCTGATGTCCAGCCGCTACTGCCCGGTCGAGCAATTCCTGCGCTTTGCCGCCCGCGAGTTCGGCCAGCATGAGGCCGGCGGCGCCAAGGTGCTGGCGATCCTCGATTGGCTCGGCACCCATGTCGAATATGTCCACGGCGTTTCCACCTTCACCACCGATGCTGCCCGCAGCTTCATCGATCGCGCTGGCGTCTGCCGGGATTTCACGCATCTCGGCCTCACTCTGTGCCGCGCCGCCGGCATTCCCGCCCGCGCTGTCTCAGCCTATGCGCTGGGGCTCAACCCGCCGGATTTCCACGCCGTGTTCGAGGTGTTCCTCAACGGCGGCTGGTGGCTGGTCGATCCGACGCGGCTCGCCCCGGTGGCCGGGCTGGTCCGTATCGCCCATGGCCGGGACGCGGCAGACATCGCCTGGCTCACCACCGCCGGCGATGTGCAACAGACAGGCATGTCCGTTTCCGTACGCGAGCACCTCAGGGCCTGAAGGCGAAATTCGCTCGCTGGCCCTTGATAAACTGCGTTACACAACCAATACAGATGCGGCACCTGTGGAGGATGGCGGGGCGACCTGCTAATCTCCACGGTGAGAGCGCACAATGGAGAATAGTCACATGGCGGAAACCCAGGGCGACCCCACGGCCATCAAGCTTGAGGCGCCGATCGCCATTGCGCCCATCGCCCCGTCCAAGGCGGCCGGGCTGGTGCCGCTGAGCACCGAGCAGGTGAGCGCACTCGATGCGCGGGTGGAGGCCTTTATCGATGCGCTGGTCGCCGAGGATGCCGCCAGCCCCGAGTTCGGCAAGAAGGTCGACCAGCTGACCAATCTTGGCGCCCGCGAAATCGCCGAGGCCGCAGGGCAATCCAACCGCTTCCTCGATCGCCCAGTGCGCGCCATGGACAAGGACACCGGCATCGGTGCCGACCTGACCCAGCTGCGCGCCACCATCGAGGACCTCGACCCTTCGACCAAGGGCGACCTGATGACCAAGCGCAAGCTGTTCGGCATCATCCCTTTTGGCGGCAACCGGCTGCGCGGCTATTTTGACAGCTACAAGTCCGCCCAGTCCCACATCTCGGCGATTCTCGGCCGCCTCAAGGACGGCAAGGACGAACTGCTCCACGACAACGCCGCCATCGACCAGGAGCGCACCAACCTCTGGACTGCCATGGGCAAGCTGGAGCAGATGGTGCACGTGTCCAAGGCGCTGGATGGCAAGCTGGAAGCCAAGGCGACCGAGCTGGATTACACCGACCCGGCCAAGGCCAAGGCGATCCGCGAGACAGCGCTGTTCTATGTCCGCCAGCGCACCACCGATCTGCTCACCCAGCTCGCCGTGAGCGTCCAGGGCTATCTGGCGCTCGATCTCGTCAAGAAGAACAATGTCGAGCTTGTGAAGGGCGTCGATCGCGCCTCCACCACCACGGTGGCCGCGCTACGCACCGCCGTGACCGTGGCGCAGGCGCTCACCAACCAGCGCATGGTGCTGGACCAGATCGGCGCGCTCAACACCACCACCGCCAACATGATCGATTCGACCGGCGAGTTGCTCAAGACGCAGACAGCCCGCATCCATGAGCAGGCCGCCGCCAGCACCATTCCGCTCGAAACCCTGCAGCGCGCCTTCCAGAACATCTACACGACCATGGACGCCATCGACGCCTTCAAGCTCAAGGCGCTCGATTCGATGAAGACGACGGTGGAGACCCTCTCCAGCGAAGTCGAGAAGAGCCACGGCTATATCGCCCGCGCCGAAGGCCAGGCCCAGGCGCAGATCGAGAACCGCGGCAGCTCACCGTTTGAAGCCATCGCCTGATGGCCGATCCGGGCGATATCCTGGCCCGCAACGAGACGCGGCTGGAGCGGCTGGCACAAGGCGAGGCTGCCCAGCGCGCCCGCGCCCGCCGCCGCGCCCGGCAAGCTGCCACCGCCGGCAAGCGGCTGGCGCGCGGCGGCGGCACGGCAGCCGCGATCATCGTCGGGATCATCCTCTGGGGCCTCATCATCGGCCCGATCGGCACCGGCGTACTGCTCGTCGCCATCCTGCTCGGTACCCTGGCGGTGCTCGCTGCCGCCCTGTGGAGCCCCGCCGTGCCCGAGCCGCGCCAGCTTGGCGATGCCCCGCCCGCTGCGCTGCCAGCCGCCACCGAGGCCTGGCTTGATCGCCAGCGCCGCGCCCTGCCGGCGCTCGCCGCCCCGCAAGTCGATGCCATCAGCGCCCGGCTGGCGACTCTGGAAGAACAACTGGCGCGCGTGCCGGCGGCGGACCCGGTGGCGCAGGACCTCACCCGCCTGCTCGGCCGCCATCTGCCGGAGCTGGTGGAACGCTACACCCGCGTGCCCCAGGACCAGCGCGCACGCACCATAGATACCGATGGCCGGACCATTGAAACGACACTGGTGGATGGCCTGCGCGTGGTGGAGGCCGAACTGGGCCGCGCCTCGGACACGCTGGCCGCCGCAGACCGCGATGCGCTGCTCGTGCAAGGCAAGTTCCTCGAGAGCCGCTATACTGCCCCGGCCGACCCGCTGACGTCCCCGAAGTAAGCTGTCCTCCCGACGAACGCCGAGACCCGGCTTGCTGGCGCGGCGGCACGAAAAAGCCCTGCCGCACCACGGGATGCAGCAGGGCCTTTGATGTTCGAACCGCTTACTCTGCCGCGGGCGCTGCTGCTGGCGCAGCCATATCCGCAGCCGGCGCTTCAGCGGGAGCCTCAGCCGGCGCTTCCGCAGTCGCCTCAGCGGCCACAGCCTCGCCTTCCATCGGCATCGCAGCCTCGGCTTCTGCCGGTGCGGCCGCCTCCACAACCGTGGCGGTATCAGCGGCTGCGGCAGCTTCTGCCTCAGCCTTGGTCTTGCCGCATGCGGTCAGCAGCAGCGTGGCGGCAGCAATGGCGACAATGGTCGTGGTGGTGCGCATGATGAGTTCCCCCTCCAGTCCGCAGCGCCGGATGGGCACTGGCACAGAGGCTCAGGATATCACGCAGCCCGGGGAAAGCGAATCCCTTTGCGCGTTACCGTTCAGTCGGCAAAAACCCGCTGCAGGACGCCATCATAGATCTCGGTGAGCGCCAATATGTCCGCCACGCTCGCCGTCTCGTCGATCTTGTGCATCGAAGCGCCTGGCAGCCCAAACTCCACCACCGGGCATAGCCGCCGGATGAAGCGCGCATCGGAGGTGCCGCCGCTGGTCGATAGCTCCGGCGTGCGACCCGTCACCGCCGTAACGGCTTCCGCGATGGTGCTCGAAAGCGCACCCGGCGCGGTCAGGAAGGCCTCGCCCGAAATCTTGACGATCACTTCGGCATTGGAGGCATGGGCATCCACCGTCTCGCGAATCCAGGCTTCCAGCTCGGCGCCCCTGTGGCGATCATTGAAACGGATGTTGAGCCGCGCCCGCGCCAGCGCCGGGATGACGTTGGTCGCCGGGTTGCCGACGCTGATGTCGGTCACTTCCAGGTTCGAGGACTGGAACCAGTCCGTGCCCTCATCGAGCACACGCGCCTTGAGCGCCGCCAGGATGCTCACCAGCGGCGTGATCGGGTTGAGCGCCCGGTCCGGGTAGGCGACATGGCCCTGCGCGCCCATCACGGTGATCCAGGCGTTCACCGAGCCACGCCGGCCGATCTTGATCATGTCCCCAAGCAGCTTCGCCGAAGTCGGCTCGCCGACAAGGCAGGCATCGGGCACAAGGTCATGGGCCTCCAGCCAATCGAGCATCGGCGCGGTGCCATGGGTCGCCGGGCCTTCCTCATCACCGGTGATGATGAAGCTGAGCCGACCGGGGCGGCCGCGCTGCACATGGCGGGCGCTGGCTGCCACGAACGCCGCGATGGCGCCCTTCATGTCGGCTGCGCCGCGGCCCACCACCTGGCCATCGGCGATCAACGCCTCGAACGGCGCGACACTCCAGGCCTTCTGGTCCCCCGTCGGCACCACATCGGTATGGCCGGCAAAGGCAAAATGCGGCGCGCCGCTGCCGATGGTGGCGACAAGATTGTCCACCGGGCCATCGGGAGCCGCGCCAAAGCGCAGGCGATGCACGGAAAAGCCCAGCGCCTCGAGCGCACCGGCCAGCACGTCCTGTGCGCCCTCATCCTCCGGCGTCACACTCGGGCAGCGGATCAACGCCTGGGTAAGCGCGACAGGATCAACCGCCGCGACAAGCCTGTGCGCCATGGTCAGCCGCGCAGCCGCGCCAGATAATCGCTGATCCGCTTGGCGTTGACGCCCAGATCGCCCTGCCCGACCCGGGACTTGGAGCGCACATCGACACGCGTGCCGGTGCCTTCCGCTGTCAGCCGGATGACGACATCGTCCTTGAAGCCCCACCACGGCACAGTATCCGTCGCCTCGATACGGCCAGCTGCGGCATCCACGGCCACGATCTCCCAGCCCATGGCGCGCGCCGCGGCCTCGGCACGCGGGAAGACGGCCTCCGGCGCTTCAGGCAGCAGCAGCGGCGCAAGGTCAGGATAGCCGGCCTTCTGCTGGCCGGCGATGGCCGGATCATAGGTGACAGGATTGGTGTTCGGCCCGCGCAATGTTGGCGTGATCGCCACGAACGCCGGCGGATTGGCGGTATCGGTGGTGATGTCATGGATCGGCGGCACGCCGCTGGCCCCCACCACGATCGCCACCGGCACGATGATGCCGGCGAGCCCGGCTGCGCTGGCCACCAGCGAGAGAATCTTGCCACGACGGCGCAGCAGCGCCACCAGGCTGAGGATGCCGCCAACACCCGAAACGGCAGCGCCGACCACAAAGGTCAGCAGACCGGCCTGCCAGCCGACCACGCCAAAATTGATCAGCGGGCCGGCGAGCAGTACGGCCAGGGCTGCCACGATGGTGACAATGGCGATGCGGCGGGACCAGGGATAAGGGTTCGAAGCAGTCGACATGGGCAGAAAGGCTCCTTCAGGCGCGGACCGGGCTTCAGACCGGAACGCCGCCGGGCACGGGATAGCGGTCGAACGGGAAGGTTTCAGCTTTTGCGTCCGCTGTCCATTCCTGCATCCAGGGGTGCGCCAGCATCGCGGCGATATAGGCGCGTGAAACCGCGCTCACCGGCAAGCCATAGGTGGCGATACGGTGCACGACGGGCGCATACATGACATCGGCGGCGCTGAATGGCCCGAACAGGAACGGCTCGCCCAGCGGCGCGCCATGCTGCTCGCGGGCTTCGCTCCACAGCGCATCGATGCGCGCGACATTGGCGATTACCGCTTCGCTCGGCACAAAATCCGGGAAGCGCTCCTTGAGGTTCATCGGACAGGCAAGGCGCAGCGGCTGGAAACCGGCGTGCATCTCGGCCGACATGGCATAGGCCAGCGCGCGCGGCGCCGGGTCCCGCGGCCAGAAGCGATCATGGCCGCCCTTGTCGGCGAGCCAGAGGATGATCGCCATGCTGTCCCAGATCGCCAGCGGGCCATCCCACAGCACCGGCACCTGCCGCGAGGGCATCTCGGTGCGCGAGGCGCCGCTCATCCACTCGGGCGTGTCCATTGGCACGACGCTGGTGGTGAACGGCAGGCCCGAAAGCTTGGCCGCCAGCCAGCCGCGCAGCGACCAGCTCGAATAGGCCTTGTTGCCGATGATCAGTCTCATGCGCGCAGCCCTCCCCGTCCGTCAGTGGCAGCTGATACCACGGCGGCGCGAAGTTCCGGAATTCCGAAGCCGGTTTCGGCCGAAGTGGCGATGACATCGGGGTGCGCCGCGACATGGGTGCGGGCCTTGGCCTCGATCGCGGCAACGGTGGCGGCCAGCGCAGTCGGCTTGATCTTGTCGGACTTGGTCAGCACCAGCTGGTAGCTCACCGCCGCCTTGTCGAGCATGGACATAATCTCCAGATCGACAGGCTTGAGGCCGTGCCGGGCATCGATGAGCACCAGAACGCGCTTGAGCACGACGCGGCCGCGCAGATAATCCCAGATCAGCCGCTTCCAGCGCGCCACGAGGTCCTTCGGCGCCTCGGCATAGCCATAGCCGGGCATATCGACGAGGCGCAGGCTGCGCGGCTCACCGACATCGAAGATGTTGAGCTCCTGGGTGCGCCCCGGCGTGTTGGAGGCGCGCGCCAGCCCCTGCCGCCCGGTGAGCGCATTGAGCAGCGAGGACTTGCCGACATTGGAGCGCCCGGCAAAGGCGATCTCGGACACATCCGGCGGCGGCAGGAACTGCAATTCGGGCGCCGAGAGCCGGAACTCGACAGGGCCGGCAAAGATGCGCCGGGCCGTCTCGATGTCCCAGGCGCGGCGCTTCAGCTCTGCCGGGTCCGGCGCCTGGTCGAGGGGGGCCTCGCCCTCGGGGAAGTCTATGGGGTCCATGCTCATTTTGTGCGCGGCTTCGGTTTGCGTGGCGGCTTGGCCGTGGCGCCAGTGCTGGTTGCGGTCTTGGTCGCGGCGACCGTCACGGTCTCCGCCGAGGGCGGCGTGGCGGGCATCGGATACTTGCGCAGCATGTACCATTGCTGCCCGATCGAAACGAGGTTGTTGACCGTCCAGTAGAGCTGCAAGCCGGCGGCGAACGGCGCCATGATGAACATGAACATCCAGGGCATGATCGCAAACACCTGCTTCTGCACAGGGTCCAGCGGGGTGGGATTCATGCGCTGCTGAAGCCACATCGTCACGCCGAGCAGAATCGGCAACACGCCCAGCGCGATGAACGATGGCGGCTGCCAGGGGATCAGACCGAAGAGGTTGAGCGGCGTCAGCGGATCCGGCGCGGAGAGATCCTTGATCCAAAGCGCGAACGGCTGGTGGCGCATCTCGGTGGAGATCAGCAGCGTCTTGTAGAGCGCGTAGAAAATCGGGATCTGCAGAACCAGCGGCAGGCAGCCGGCGAGCGGATTGACCTTCTCGGTCTTGTAGAGCGTCATCATCTCCTGCTGGGCACGCAGCTTGTCGTCCTTGAAGCGCTCCTGGATGGCCTTCATGCGCGGCGCCACGATGCGCATCTTGGCCATCGACTCATATTGCTTGTTGGCGATGGGAAAGAGCAGCGCCCGCACGATGATGGTAAGGCCGATGATGGCGAGGCCGAAGTTGCCGGTGAAACGGAAGAGCCAGTCCAGCAGCTTGAAGATCGGCTGGGCGATGATTTCGAACCAGCCCCAGCTTACGGCCTTGTCGAGGCGCGTGATGCCATAATCAGCCATATAGCGATCGAGCAGCTTCACTTCCTTGGCACCGGCAAACAGCCGCACGGTCACGTCGCTCACCTTGCCGGCGGGCACGTTGACCGGCCCGGCAAGATAATCGGCCTGGAACTGGTCCCCCGGAGCAGCGGCAAAGCGCGCAGCAATATTGGCCTTCTGGTCCGGCACGATGGCGGCGAGCCAGTATTTCTCGGTCATCCCCAGCCAGCCGCCGGTGCTGGTGAAGCTCTGCGGACCATCGTCGCGCAGGTCCTCGAAGCCCAGATCGCTGTCCTTCAGCACGCCGCCAAGCACGCCGAGCGGTCCGACGTGCATGTTGAAGGCGTTCTTCTCCTTGCCCTCGCCAAGCCGCGAGACAAGACCCCAAGGCTGGACAACCATAGGCGCGGCGCTGGCATTGCGAACGCGCTGGCGGACGGTGAAGAGGAAATCCTTGTCCACCGCCACGACCTGCTCGAAAGTGATGCCGGCCGGATTTGTCCAGCTTAGCGTCACCGGCGTCTCGGGCGTCAGGCGCGGCACGCTGGCCGTCCACACCGCATCGGCCGGCGGCGCACCGGCGCCAGACCAGCCGAACTGGCTGAAATAGGCATCAAGCGCACCGCTTGGGCTGAACAGGCGGATCGGCGGCGAGCTGGCCGCCAGTTCCTGCCGATATGTCGTGAGCACCAGATCATCGAAGCGCGCGCCGATGAGGTTGATCGAGCCCTTTAGACGCGGCGTATCGATGGCGACGCGCGGGCTGCGGGCCAGCACGCGGGCATGATCGGCGATGGGCGCGGGCGCGCCGGCCGAGACGGCAGCCGGGGCCGCCGTGCCGGGCACCGGCGCTGCTGCACCTGGAGCGGGCGCAGTAGCAGGCGCGGGCGCCGCCACCTTGGCCACATCCGGCTCGGGCGCCGGGAAATAGCGTTCACTCATGAACGTCCAGCCGAGCAGCACCACTGCGGAGAGAATGATGGCAACAAGCATGTTGCGGTTATCTTGGGTCACGGTCTCTCTTCTCGGTCGATTGGCGCAGCGGCTGCGCGGCGATTGCAGCCGGGCTATAGCGGCTTAGGGCACCGGGTCATAGCCCGATGCGCCCCATGGGTGACAGCGGCCGATCCGCCGCACCGCCAACCACAAACCCTTCACCGGCCCATGGCGCTGGAGCGCCTCTACGGCATAGGCCGAACAGGTCGGCGAATAGCGGCAGCTGGGTGGCAGGAGCGGCGAGAGGAAGCGCTGGTAAAGCCGAATCGGCGCGATCAGGGCCGTCGCCAGCACGGTGGCGATTCGGCCGCTCATGAGGCGATCTTGCCCAGCGCCTTGCCGAGATCCGCCTCCAGCCGGGCAAACTCCAGCTCGATGCCTCCCTGGCGACCGATGAGGATGTGGTCCGCTCCGGCCAGCCCATGCTCGGGCAGCAAGGCCCTCGCCAACGCCCGGAAGCGCCGCTTCATGCGGTTGCGCACCACGGCGTTGCCGATTTTCTTGGTGACGGTGTAGCCGGCGCGCATTGCCGGGCTCTCATCGCCGCGGGGACGCACCAGCAGGATGAAGCCGGGCGTCACCACGCGCCGGCCCTTGTTGGCAGCGAGATAATCGCGCCGGAGCCTGACGGTCTCCAGCGACAGGCTCAGGCCGAGAGCTTCTTGCGACCGCGAGCGCGGCGGGCGCGGATCACGTTGCGGCCGCCCGGAGTCGCCATGCGATGGCGGAAGCCGTGGCGGCGGGCGCGGACGAGCTTCGAGGGCTGATAAGTGCGCTTCATTGTCTTGCTATCCCGGGATTGACCAAGGGCTCGCCCCTGGCCGCAAATTCAAGTCGCGCCGCATAGGGGAGGCGCGCGCCAGAGTCAACTTTATGGTGTCGCCTGCCGTCCCGTTGCTGTTGCACCAAGGCCGGCGGCACGGCAATAGCGAGAGCATGAGCATCTCCCCCCTCGCCCAGCCTTTTCCTGCCCTGCCGCCTGTCGCCGGCGTGCGCATCGGCACCGCCACCGCCGGCTACAAGCCCTGGACGCGCGCCGATGTGACCTTGTTCGAATTCGCCCCCGGCACCGCCGTTGCCGGCGTGACGACCAAATCGCTCTGCCCTTCGCCCGAGGTTGAGCTGTGCCGCGAGCGCCTGCCCGGCGGCCGGGCGCGAGCGCTGGTGGTCAATGCCGGCAACAGCAACGCCTTTACCGGCGAAGCGGGTCGCACCGCCGCGCTCGGGCAATCCGCCGGAATCGCACTGCTGCTCGGCTGTGACCAGCGCGAGATCCTTGCTGCCTCCACGGGCGTCATCGGCGTGCCGCTGCCGGTGGACAAGGCGCTGGCCGGGGCCCAGGCCGCCCATGCCGCGCTGGGCCGCGCCAGCTTCGAGGATGCCACCCGGGCCATCGGCACCACGGACACCTTCCCGAAGGCCGCCATCACCTATGCCATGGTCGGCGAACACAAGGTCACGCTGGTCGGCATCATCAAGGGCTCGGGCATGATCGCGCCGGACATGGCGACCATGCTCGGCTTCATCTTCACCGATGCCCTCGTCAGCCCGGCCTTCCTGCAGGAAGCACTGGAGCGCGCCAACGTTGCCAGTTTCTCGTGCATCACAGTGGATGGCGACACCTCGACGTCCGACACCGTGCTGGCCTTCGCCACCGGCGTGGCCGGGAATCCCGAAATCACCGGCTGGGCCACCCCCGGTGCCGATGCCTTTGCCGCGGCGCTGGCGGACCTGTGTGGCCAGCTGGCGCGGCTGGTGGTGCGCGATGGTGAAGGCGCCAGCAAGTTCATCACAATCGATGTGACAGGCGCAGACACGGATCGCGCCGCCCGCACCGTCGCCATGAGCATCGCCAACTCACCCCTGGTAAAGACGGCGATTGCCGGCGGCGATGCCAATTGGGGCCGCGTCGTGATGGCGGTGGGCAAGGCCGGCGAGCGCGCCGAACGCGACCTGCTGGCCATCCGCTTCGGCGAGACGCTGGTGGCCGCCAGCGGCGCCGTGGTGCCGGGCTATGATGAAGCGCCCGTTGCGGCTCACCTTGCCGGGCAGGATGTCGAGATCAGCGTCGATCTCGGGCTGGGCGATGGGCGCGCCCGGGTTTGGACCTGCGACCTTACCCATGGTTATATCAGTATCAACGCCGATTATCGCAGCTAGCATGGGGCATCCCCAGGAGCCTTCAGCATGACCCCCATTCTCCACCATTACGAAACCTCGCCGTTCGCCGAGCTGGTGCGCGCCGCCATGGGCCTCAAGCGCCTGGCCTGGCATTCGGTCATCATCCCCAACATCATGCCCAAGCCCGATCTGGTGGAGCTGACCGGTGGCTATGCCCGCACGCCTGTCCTGCAGATCGGCGCGGATATCTATTGCGACACCGCCGCCATCCTGCAGGCGCTGGAAGCGCACAGCCCCGAGCCCAGCCTCTACCCGGCGCCGCTCGGCACGCTGCACAAGGTGATGGCGAGCTGGGCCGGCGGGCCGCAGTTCATGGCCCATGTCGGCGCAGCCATGGGGCCGATGCCCGAGGGCGCCATGCCGCCGGCCTTTGTCGAGGATCGCAAGGCCCGCTTCGGGCTTGATGTCGCCGCACTCGGCAAAGCGACCCCGCATCTCGTCTCGCAGGTGCTCACCGCCGCCAACTGGCTCGATGCCAGCCTCGCCGATGGCCGCGCCTTCGTCGGCGGCGAAGCCCCGGGCCATGCCGATCTCGCCTTTTATTCCAACATCTGGTTCGTGCGCGGCATCCCCTTCGCCAAGGCCACCACCGAGGCGATCTTCGCGCACCCCAACCTGGCCGCCTGGTATGATCGGGTGCGGGCGCTCGGCCATGGCACGCGCAGCGAGATCAGCGCCGATGAGGCGATTGCCATCGCCGCCGCCGCCACGCCGGCACCGGTGAAGGGCAGCATCGATGCGCCGTTCAGCGCCGGGCAGCTGGTGAAGGTGCGCACCGATGGCTCCGGCGATGCCCCCGTCGCTGGCGCGCTGGCTCAGCTTGACCCGACGGGCATCATCCTCAAGCGCACAGGAGCGCGCTGCGGAGAGGTGGCCGTGCATTTTCCACGGCTTGGGCAGATGGTGCTACCGGGCTAGGCGCTCGAAAGAGCGCCCCAGGCTCAGCCCAGTTCGCTCTCGAGCCAGCTCTTCAGCGCCGATTTCGGCGCAGCGCCAACCTTGGTGGCAACCGGCGAACCATTCTTGAAGAGGATCATCGTCGGGATACCGCGCACACCGTAGCGAGTCGGCGCCTCGGGGTTGTCATCGATATTGACCTTGACGATCTCGACGCCATCGAGCTCGTTGTTGATCTCTTCGAGCGCCGGGCCGATCTGGCGGCAAGGGCCACACCATTCCGCCCAGAAATCGACAAGTACCGGCTTCTCAGCGGCAATCACATCATCATGGAACGAGGCGTCGGTTACATGCTTGGCGGCCATTTCAGGCTCCTTGGAAAGGCTGTTCAGGACGCAAGATAGGCGCGGCCCCGCTGTCATTCAATGCACCATTGGCATCAAGCTTTCCTTCTGGGCGGTGAAGCGCCAGCAGGGCCGCCGGCAGCTCGATCAAGGTAGGGCCCTCCGTGAACAGCAGCGCCGCCGTCACGGTGCGTCCCGGAAAGATCGCTTCGAGCGCCGCGACATAGGCTGCCATCTGGCGCAGATGATACACGTCCACCGCATCGGCGCTCTCGGGCACGCGCCGCCCGGTCTTGAAATCCACCAGCGTCACGGCATCCGGCGCAATCAGCAGCCGGTCCACCTTGCCGGCGATGACGCTGTTGCCAACCAGCGCCGCAATCGGCGCTTCCGCCAGCGCATCGGGGGCAAACACAGCGGCAAAGCGCGGGTCTTCCAGCACCGCCATCGCGGTTTCCACCAGCGCCAGCGGCTCGGCCTCGGGCACGGCAGCACGCACAAAGGCCTCGCCCACGGCGCGGCGGCGGGCCGGCTCCAGCTCTGGCAGCCGCTCGAACAGCGCGTGAAGCGCCGCGCCGCGCCGAGCCGCAGCCTTGGCACCGGCACCGGCTGGCGGTGCCGCCACATCATCAGCGGCAATCGCCGAGGGGCTGAGCGGGCGCGGCGGCCTGGCCTCCTGCGGCGCCGGCGCACTCACCCAGCCTGGCAGGCTGGCGGCAGGCTGCGGCACGAGGTCAACAGGCGAGGCAGCCTGGCGCGGCGCCGGCGTGCCGGTGGCATGGACCAGCGCCGGCCCGCCCCAGAATCGATCCTCCACATCTTGCGCGCCCAGCGCTTCGAGCCCGGCCTCGATGGCAGCGTACCAGCTGTCCTCGGGCGGCTCCTTGTTGCGCGAGCCCAGCGCGCCGCCGATGAACATGAGGTCCTCGGCGCGGGTGAGCGCCACATAGAGCAGCCGGCAATGCTCGCGGGCCTGGCGCCGCTCCTGCTCGTCCAGCGCCGCAGCCAGGTTGCCGGTGAGGCCCTTGCTGCTGGCAAGGAACACCGGCAGCCACACCGAATTGTCAAATTGCATGATCAGCGGCGCCTCGGCCTTGCCCTTGCGGCGCCCGGCGGTGGCATCCGCCAGAATGACGATGGGCGCCTGCAGCCCCTTGGCGCCATGCACCGTCATCAGCCGCACGGCATCGAGCGGCGCATCCGGATCCCGCTTGATCTCGACATCCTCGGCCTCCACCCAGGCGAGGAACCCCTGCAACGAGGGCGCGCCAGTGGCCTCGAACGCCAGCGCCTGGTCCAGCACAGCATCCATCGCATCGCGCGCTTCAGCCCCCAGCCGCCCGAGCAGCTTGCGCCGGCCCTGTAACTCGCCCGAAAGCACGGTTTCGAAAAACTCATAGGGCGCGGTGAAATCCGCAAAGGACAACAGCTTGCCCAGCCACGCATGCGCCTGCACCACCGCCGGCACGGCGCTGGCACGCACCGCGTCCCACAAGGACCCGGAGCGATAATGCGCCAGCGCGAACAGTTCGTCATGGCTGAGGCCGATGAACGGCGAGACCAGCAGCGCCGCCAGCGTCAGGTCATCCCCCGGCTGAAGGGCAAAGCGCGCCAGCGCCAGCAGGTCCTCCACCGCCAGCTGCTCGGCGAGCTTCAGCCTGTCGACGCCGGCCACCGGCACGCCATTGGCATGCAGTGCCGCCACCAGCGCGCCGGAAAAGGCGGTGCGGCGGCGCACCAGCACCAATATGTCCTGCGGCCGCGCCGGCTTGCCGGTGGAAGGGATCAGCAGCGGGCTGGCCGGGTCCATCCACGCCGCGATGGTGCGGGCGATGCGATGCGCCAGCTGCACCTCGGCCTTCAGCGCGCGGGGCGATTCCTCGCTGCCGGACTCCTCGGCGTCGTCCGCCCCGGCGTCATCACCCTCGGCATCGTCATCCTCCGCCGCGTCGTCGGCGCGCAGCGGTGGCCACAGCGTTACCGCGCCGGCTCCGACGCGGTGCGGCACATGCGGCGGCACGCCTTCATCATCGAGCGCTGTCGGCCCGAGATACGCCGCCACGGCGTCCACCACATCGAGCACGGCAGCCACGGAGCGAAAATTGGTAGAGAGCGCGATACTCTGCAGCGGGTTGCCGACATCGCCGGCAAGGTTCTCAAAGGTGCCGCGCATGGCGCGATACACATCCGGATCGGCGCCCTGGAAGCTGAAGATCGATTGCTTGAAGTCCCCCACCACGAACAGACTGCGCTGCACATCACGCGCGCCCTGCCCGGCAAAAAACTCCTCGCTGAGCGCGTGGATGATCTCCCATTGCCGTTCATTGGTGTCCTGCGCTTCGTCCACCAGCACATGGTCGATCCGCTGGTCGAGCTTGTAGCGCACCCATTCGGCAGCGCCCGGCGCGGTGAGGACGCGCTGCGCGGCAGCGATCATGTCGTCATAATCGATCACGCCAAGGCGGGACTTCGCCTCGCGCCACGCCGCCGCCAGCCGCTTGCCGATCCGCAGGTGGCGCGCCGCATGGGCAGCAGCCTCGAACAATCGCTGGCGCTCGCGCAGC
Organism: Sphingomonadales bacterium UBA6157; assembly: GCA_002423025.1. GTDB lineage: Bacteria > Pseudomonadota > Alphaproteobacteria > Sphingomonadales > Sphingomonadaceae > Sandarakinorhabdus. The sequence goes on from DIUN01000002.1 coordinate 22,080, forward strand.
TGAATCAATTCGGCGCCAAATTCCGCAAAGAATTCGGCGGCCCCGGCATCAAATGCCGCCACGGCCTTGGTGATGACAGTCGTGTGGACCGTGTCCTTCTGCGTCAGGAACACCCCGGCCAGCATCTCGAACGCCGCCACCTTGTCCGTCGCCGCCAGCCAGCCCTGCAGGAGCGGCAGCCGGGCCAACGCATTCTTGCCGCCCTGCGCCATGGCCAGCGCCAGCCGGTCCAGCGCCGCCGTGTCAAAGCCGGCAATCGCCCGGCCCAGCGCCGTCGCCCAGTCCTCATCCGCCGGCAGGCCAAAGCCGCGGCGCAGCATCGGCTCAAAGCCCTCCAGCGGCAGCCCGGCCAGCATCTCGTCATGCCCCGTCAACCGCGCCGTGACTCCGGCCAGCCGCATCTCGCCCCCCGAAATGCTGATTGCGGCCAGATCATCGAGAAAGCCGGTGTCCTCCTCGGCGCTGGCCTGTTCGATCGCCTCGGTGAGCAGGCGGCGGCGCAGCGCCAACCCGGCCCGATCATCCAGCGTGGCAAAGCCCGGCGCGACACCGGCCTCGATGGGGAAGCTGGCGATCAACCCCTGCGCAAAGGCATGGATGGTCTGCACCGCCAGCCCCTGCGGGGAATCAAGCAGCCGGGCGAATAGCCGGCGGGCGCGGGCGATGGTCGCCTCATCGGTTTCGGCACGCAGCGCAACAAGGTCCGCCACCAGCTCGGCCTCGGGCGCCCGCGCCCAGCGCGCCAGCCGGCCGAACACCCGCGTCTGCATCTCCGCCGCCGCCAGCTTGGTGAAGGTGAGGCACAGGATGGCGTGCGGCGGCGTGCCCTGCAGCAGCAGCCGCAACACCCGCGCCGAGAGCACCTGCGTCTTGCCGGTGCCAGCCGAAGCCGCCACCCAGGCCTGCACCTCGGGCATGGCGGCAAGCGCCTGCGCATCCATCAGCGGGTTGAGAGCCTTGACGCTGTTCATCGCCGACGCTGCTTTGTGTTCATTTCCTGCGCTCCGGCCTGTCCAGCCATTCCGCCACCCGCGCCAGATGGTCAAAATCGCCCCAGGAAAAGCCGGGGTGAACCTGCGGGCGCATCGGCGCATCACCTTGCAGCAGTGATGTCGTCACCTGCGTCACATGCGCCAGCACAGCTTCGACATGCTCGACCGGGGAGGGTGCGCCTTTGGCCTTCAGCGGATTGCTGATCTCGCCGGGCTTGCTGCCGCCGGTCAGCCGCCAATAGGCCAGTTCGCCGGGAGGGCCGGGCAGCACCGAACTGCCATCCGCGTGCCGCATCGCCCCGCCAGCCGCCATCGCGGCAAGCAGCCCGAGCTGGCTGGCCAGCCCGGCCTGCACCTGGGCTGCACTGGGCGCCCGGCCAGTCTTGTAGTCGATGATGGCAAGGTTGCCGTCCGCATCGCGGTCCACCCGGTCAGCCCGGCCCACCAGCACGATGCCGTTGGCCAGCACCAGCTCGCCGCCCGCCTCGGCAGCCACCGTTTCCCAACCGAGCGCCTTGCGGGCCAGCACCTGCTCACCGGCCCAGAGGATGGCGCGCAGCGCGCGGGGGGACCACAAAGCCCGCAGCAGCGGAAAGCTCTTGCCCTCGGTATGGAGCATCTCCTGGGCCTTTTGCTCCAGCTGGGCGAGCGTGCCGGGGCCGTCCTTCACCCAATGCTCGAGCACGCCATGGATGCGGGTGCCGCGCGTTGCGGCATTGGGGTCTTCATCCAGCGGATCGAGCGGGGCGAGCCGCAGCAGCCGGCGCGCATAAAAGGCAAAAGGGTCCACCACCAGGGTATCGACTTCAGTCAGGTTGAGCCGCTGAGGGCGCCGGGCAGCAGGCGGCGCCGGGCGCGGCGCCGGCACCGGCTCGGGCTGCCCGCCGCCCTCGAAGCGCCGGGCGATGGTGACCAGCCGCTCCTCGGCCGGCAGCCCGCCAGCAAAAGCCTCCAGCCGCAACCAGAAGCGCGAGGGCACCAGCGGCGCGCTGGCATCCCGCCGCGATCGGGTGAGCAGCACCTCGCGCGCGCCCAGCCCACGGACGAAATCATGCGCCGCCAGCCCGGTCTCGCGCGGGCGGCCAGGCAACCCCAGCCGGGCGCGGATGGCGGGCGCCAGCCATGGATCGGGCGCGGCCTTGCCAGGCCAGATACCCTCGTTGAGCCCGCCCAGAACCATCAGGTCGGCGCGTTGCAGCTGCGCCTCCAGCGGGCCGAGGATGGAAAGCCGTGGATGCCCGCCCTGCGGCGGCCGCACCGCCACATCCGCGAGCAGCGCCTTCAAAAGCGGCGGCGCTTCATCGAGCGCGAACCGGCCGAATACACCGCCATCGGCCTCCAGTGCCTCGATACGCTGGGCCAGCGCGCGGCCCGCGATGCCGGCCCACAGCCGTTCGCCGCACAGCGCATCACCAGTGGTGCGCAACGCCGCGGCGAGCAGCGGCAGCTCGGTCTCGCGGCGGCGGGCCAGCGTCTCCAGCGGCTCAAGCAGCGCCGCAGCCTGCGCCCACCATGTTGTGAAGGCCTTGTCGTCCGCCGCAGCCGCAGCCGCCTTTTCCGGAGCCAGTTCCTTGCGCCGCCGCCCCGCCACATCGCGCAGCCAGCCATCCACCTGGCCGCTGATGGCATCCAGCCCCGGCGGCGGGCGCACGCCGCGCAACGCCTTGTCCAGCCGGCGCACATTCTCCAGCCATGGCAGGCGCGCCTCGCCACTCATCACCAGCGGGTGCTTGAGCACGGCGAGCAGCGCCACCGGTGCAAAGCCCTGCGCCAGCGCCTCCACCAGCGCCAGCGCCAGCGTGCCGGGCGGTGCCAGGCTGAGCGGCGTACCGGCGCTGTCATCCACCGCGATGTTCCAGCGGCGGCAGTGCGCTGCCACGCGCCGGGCCAGCGCCCGGTCCGGCGTCACCAGCGCCGCCGTGCGGCCCGGCGTTTCCAGCGCCTCGCGCAGCGCCAGCGCGATCACCTGGGCTTCCTCGGATGGCGTGGCGGCTTCGGCGGCGCGCAGGCCCGCCAGCGGGTGCAGATCGTCCGCCTCGGGCAAATTGCTGTTCCAGCCGTCGGCCGCATCGGCCGGCGCCATCGCGGCCATCACCAGCGGGGTGCGCGCCGCGGGGCCATCCAGCGCTGTCGGCACGCCCCAATCCGCCACATCGGCGCGCTCGCGGCGCAGCCGGGCAAGCAGCAGCTTCAGGGCATATTGCGGGTGCTCCTCGTTGTCCCGTGGGCCGGGAGGGGCGCCCGGCTCAGGCAGTGGCTCGGCGGCGGCGCAGCGGATCGCCTCCCAGCGCGCTTCGCCAGCGTCTGAAAGGTCCATGTCCAACCCCGGCAGCACCACCAGGCCGGCAGGCAACTCCAGCACGGCACCGAGCAGCCGGGCGATAGGCGGCGACGCGCCGCTGATGCCGGCCGCGACCACCAGCGATTCGGGCGGAGCCGCCCGCCAGCGCGCCACCAGCGCATCGATCAGCGCGGCCACGCGCGTGCCGCCGTCGCTGGCGCCCAGCGCGCCACGGGCCGGTGGCCAGGCGGTGATGATGATATCGAGAAAGCGCAGCGTATCATGCCAATGCTCGGCAAGATCGGCCTGCTCCACCACGGTCTTCAGCCGCTCGGGCGGCACTTCCTCAGCCAGCAGCGTATCGAGTGTCTCGCCCAGCGCGTCGCCCAGCCGCAGCGCTTCGATGGCGCTGCGGCCCAGGCCATCGCCGCCCGGCATCTGGCGCACCAGCCGCGCCAGCTCCAGCCGGCGTTGCAGCGCCGGCACGGCAGGCGGCAGCGCCGTATCCCCGCCGGCAAAGCGATCGAAACTGTCATCCCCCAGGTCACCAACCGGGGTCAGGCGCGGCAGCAGCAGGCCCTGCCGGCCATCATTGGCGCTCAGCCGCACGAACGCCTCGGTGAGCGCCCGGACGGCGCGGCGGTTGGGCAGCAGCACATGGGCGCGGGCCAGCGCCAGGGGATCATCGCCGGTGCGCGCCAGCAGGCCGGCCGCCAGCGCATCCACGAATGCGCCATGGGCCGGAATGGAGTAGAGCCTAGACCTCGGCAAGCAGGCTTTCCGTCTCGCCGATGCTCGCCGGCGTGCCGACATGGAACCACAGCCCCTGGTGCACGGCGCCATAGAGCCGGCCCCGGGCCAGCGCCTTGTTCCAGGCCCGCCACATGCTGAATGGCTCAGGCGTCTCGCCTTCGAACAGCGCCTTGGAGATGAGTTGCACGCCCGAGAACACAAAGGGCGCGATCCGCACTTCGCCGCGCGGCGCGATCACCCCATGCGGGTCCATATGGAAGTCCCCGCGGCCCTCATAGCCATTGGCGCGGGCCAGCGGCACCAGCAGCAGCAGGGCATCCATCTGTTCCGGGTTCCAGCGCTGGGCGAGCAGACGCAGCGTATCCGCCGAGCCATCCACCCACAGGTTATCGGCGTTGATGACATAAAATGGGTCGGCATCGATCAGCGGCAGCGCCTTGGTCACGCCGCCGCCGGTCTCCAGCAGCATGGCCCGCTCGTCGGAGGGGCGGATAGACAGAGGGCCCTTGCGAGCGGCCAGCGCCGCGTCGATCTGATCGGCAAAATAATGCGCATTGACGACAGCGGCGGATATGCCCGCCGCTTCCACCCGATCCAGCGCACGGTCGAGCAGCGTGCGGCCGGCCACTTCCACCAGCGGCTTGGGCCGCGTGGCGGTGAGCGGCCGCATGCGCTTGCCCAGCCCCGCCGCCAGCACCATGGCACAGCCCGGCACCGCCACGTCCACATGCGGGCGGATGGCCAGTTGCGGGCGGGCAATGCCCTTCTTCATCGTGCCGGTCTTGATCATGCTGGCACCTTCACGCCGCCGCGCGCCGAGGCGGGCACGTTCGCATCAAACCATGCCGCCACGCCGGCGAGCGCCGGGCGCGCGAGATTGGCGCTCACCAGTTCCCAGAGGCGCGGGTGGAAGGCCGGGTAACTCGCCTTGCCATCACGCACATAAAGCCTTGTGAACACACCCAAAATCTTGATGTTGCGCTGCGCCCCCAGCACATCATAGGCAATGCGGAAGCCATGCTCGTCAATCCCCGGCCGGGCCGCGATATAACGCGCCAGCATGGCGGCCTCGAGCGCGGGCGACACGACGCGCCGCACATCCTGCAGCAGCGAAACCAGATCATAAGCCGGGTGGCCGGCCAGCGCGTCCTGATAATCGAGCAAGCCGAGGCGCTGCAGCCCGGAGCGCGGCAGCACCATCAGGTTATCGGCATGGTAATCCCGCAGCGTCAGCACCGGCGGGCCGGCGAGCACATGCGGCCACAGCGCCGCCCAGGCGTCATCATAGCCCGGCGCTTCCGCCACGCCCATGGCGGGCAAATACCAGTCCGGAAACAGCCGGGCCTCGCGCAGCAGCTCGGGCTCGGCATAGGGCGCAACGTCCTGCGGCACATGGGCGTGGAGCGCCGCCAGAATGTCCACGGCCGTTTCGTAGATCGCGGTTTCCTGGGCGGCGTCGCGGGCCAGCACCGGGCCGACCCTGTCATCACCAAAGTCTTCCAGCAGGATCAGCCCCTGCTCCAGGTCGAGCGCCAGCGGCTGCGGCGCGGCAAAACCCAGGTCGTGCAGTTGCTTGCCGATGGCGAGGAACGGCCGGCTGTCCTCCTTGTCCGGCGGCGCGTCCATCAGCACGGCGGTGCTGCCGTCGGCGGCATGGACGCGAAAATAGCGCCGGAACGAGGCATCGCCGGCCAGCGGCACGATGCGCGCCTCGGCCAGCCCATGCCGGGCAAGGAAATCCGGCGCGGACGCCGGCGGAATCATTTGGGAAAGACTGGTGGCCACCGGCCTTCCCAAGCCTTGGGGGCCTCCCAAGTCAAGCGCCGTCTTGCATCACCGCTGCCCGCGATGTGCAGGCGCAGGGCCTCGGCAGGCAACCGGGCGCCCAACCGCTCGGGCCATTCGATGAGCAGCGCCGCATCGGTTTCGAACAGGCCGAGCGCATCCGCCTCATCGGGCGAATCGAGCCGGTAGAGATCGATATGCCAGACAGGCACCCGCACGTCCGGCGGATCATAGCTCTGCACCAGCGTGTAAGTGGGGGACGGCACTTCGCCATGCCAGCCCAGCGCCGCCATCACGCCCCGGGCCAGGCTGGTCTTGCCGGCACCAAGCTCACCCGAAAGCGCCACAATGTCGCCGGGGCGCAGCACAGCGGCCAGCGCTGCGGCCACGCGCGCCGTCTCGGCCTCGTCGGCCAATATCAGCTGGGGAACTTCTGCCACCGCTGCCGCCTATCGCGGCGGCAGCGGTGGAGCAAGATCAGTAACGATAAGCATCCGGCTTGAACGGGCCGCTGGTGCTCACGCCGATATAGCCGGCCTGCTTGTCGGTAAGCTTGGTCAGCTTCACGCCGAGCTTTTCAAGGTGGAGCATCGCCACCTTCTCATCGAGGTGCTTGGGCAGCACATACACCTGGTTCTGGTACTTGCCGGGGTTGGTGAACAGTTCGATCTGCGCCAGCACCTGGTTGGTGAAGCTGGCGGACATGACGAACGACGGGTGGCCGGTAGCGCAGCCCAGGTTCACCAGCCGGCCCTTGGCGAGCACGATGATCTGGTTGCCATCCGGGAACTCGACAATGTCGGTGCCGGGCTTCACTTCGGTCCACTTGTAGTTGCTCAGCGCCGAAATCTGGATCTCGCTGTCAAAGTGCCCGATGTTGCAGACAATGGCGTTGCTCTTCATCGCCATCATGTGCTCGGCGGTGATGACATCGGCATTGCCGGTGGCGGTGCAGAAGATGTCGGCGCGCTTCACGGCGTCTTCCATCGTCACGACTTCAAAGCCTTCCATCGCCGCCTGCAGGGCGCAAATCGGGTCGATTTCCGTCACCATTACCCGCGCGCCGCCGTTGCGGAGCGACTGGGCGCTGCCCTTGCCGACATCGCCGAAGCCGGCAACGCAGGCGACCTTGCCGGCCAGCATCACATCGGTGGCGCGGCGGATGGCATCGACCAGCGATTCCTTGCAGCCATAAAGATTGTCGAACTTGGACTTGGTGACGCTGTCGTTCACATTGATCGCCGGGAACGGCAGTTCGCCCTTCTTGGCGATCTCATAGAGGCGATGCACACCGGTGGTCGTCTCCTCGGAGACGCCCTTGAGGTTCTTCACTGTCTCGGTGAGGTAACCGGGGCGCGCCTTCACAAACGCCTTGAGGGCGCGCTGGAACTCGACTTCCTCGTCATTCTCGGGCTCGCCCATGGTCTGGCCAGCTTCAAGCTTGGCGCCCCACAGCGCAAACATCGTGGCATCGCCGCCATCATCGAGAATGATGTTGGAGGTCGTGTCACCCCAATCAAAGATGCGGCCGACATAATCCCAATAATCGGCAAGGCTCTCGCCCTTGATGGCATAAACCGGGATGCCCTTGGCCGCGATGGCGGCAGCGGCATGGTCCTGCGTCGAGAAGATGTTGCAGGTTGCCCAGCGCAGCTCGGCACCAAGCTCGGCGAGCGTCTCGATGAGCACGGCCGTCTGGATGGTCATGTGCAGCGAGCCGACGATGCGCGCGCCCTTGAGCGGCTTGGACGCGCCGAACTCCTGCCGCAGCGCCATCAGGCCGGGCATTTCGGTTTCGGCGATGCGAATTTCGGCGCGGCCGAATTCGGCAAGGCCGATGTCGGCGATGGCATAGTCCTTGGCGGCGAGTGCTGCGGTCACGGGGTGTCTCCTGGCTTACCGGCGCCGATCCCTGCCGCCTGCACAAACGGAAGGGCGACGCCGTTCATGGCGCCGCCCTTACCGCCTTGCGACACGGGACGCAAATATAAAGAAGTCTTTATATGATCTGGCTTGCGCGGAACTCTGGCGGTCAGCGCCGCAGCAGGGCCATCTGCGCAGAGCCGGATTCAGCGAGAAGCTGGTCCGCGGCAGATTCCAGCGCCTCATTGCCGCGCACATCGGCAAGGTTGCGAGCAACCATCTTGAGCTCGCGACAGTTCAGCCAGGGGTGCCCCTGGCCATAGGCGTTGGCCATGGTCACGCTCAGCCGGTCAAGCGCGCGGACAGCCCCGGCGGCGCCGTGGCGCGTAGCCATCTCGCGCTTCAGGCTGTCGCTGGCGGCGTTAAGCGCAGGCAGGTGGACGCCGGTGAAGCGGGCATAATCAGCCTGGAAATTGTCGGCCCCGGTGCGGCAGCGCAGCCCGGTGACCATCAGCATGATGTCCAACCGGCGCAGCTTTTCCGCGCCAGTCATCGCCTGAGCCGCTGTCGGCACGGTGGCAAGCATCGAGAATGCGGCCAATGCTGCGGCAACCCTGTGTTTCGTCATGTGCAGTCTCCCTTGCGGGAAACCCCTCTCCCGCCGACATGAAGACTGCGCCGATTCGTTTACGCTTCCTTAAACCGGCGCGGTAAAGCGAAATTCACCATGTGCGGCGGCTGTCATGCCATTGTCCCCGGCGCCCGCGACACTATATCAGCACCGTTGCGAATCATTTGCAGGAAAGGACCCATCCGATGACGATTGCCGTTGGCCAGAAAGTTCCCGACGCGAAGTTCATGAAGGCAGGCGAAGCAGGCCCCGAAGCAGTTCAGGCAGCCGATTTCTTTGCCGGAAAGCGCGTGGCGCTGTTCTCGGTTCCGGGGGCCTTCACCCCCACCTGCTCGGCCAAGCACCTGCCCGGCTACGTCGAAAAGGCTGCTGACCTCAAAGCCAAGGGGATCGACGAGATCGCCTGTACCGCCGTCAACGATGCTTTTGTCATGGGCGCCTGGGGCAAGGCCGCCGGCAGCGCAGACGTGATCATGCTGGGCGATGGCAACGGCGAATTCGCCTCGGCTCTGGGCCTGACCATGGACGGTTCGGGCTTTGGCCTGGGCCAGCGCGGCCAGCGCTTCTCGATGGTGGTGAACGACGGCGTTGTCGAACAGCTCAACGTCGAAGGCCCCGGCGAGTTCAAGGTTTCCAGCGCCGAGCACATGCTCGAACAGCTCTGATCCCGGTCACTACCAGTATCCGCAAAGCCCGCCGCACTGGTTGCTGCGGGCTTTTGCTTGTCTGAGGGGAATTGCGCAGGCGCTGGCAGACCGCGCCTTAGGCATGATTGCAGTAAAGTGGCGCTATGGCTCGCCACTTGCCAATCTCCGCCGACACGCCCGCCGCCCTGGCGGTGGGGCGCCGCGCCAACGCACGGGTTCGGCTTGACCTCCCGGCCGAACTGATACTGCTTGAAGGTTTGCGGCGCGGGCGCCTCAGGAACCTCTCGCGCACTGGCGCCAGCATCGAGCTCTCCCCGCCCCCACGTACCACCAGTCAGGGCTTCCTGCGCTTCGCCGGTGTGGAAGTATTCGCTCAGGTGATGTGGAGCGGCGGCGGGCGCTGTGGGCTGGTGTTCGACGAACCCATTGCCGAACGCATCTTGCTGGCGATGCGCCAATTGGCCGAGCAGATCCCGCTCCTCGAACGCAGCCAGCAGGAAGATGCAATCCGCGACTGGGTGAACGGTCGGGGTCGCATCCTTGCCGGACGCACCTGAGGCGCGGTCAATATCCCATCAGGCTGAGCACTTCCTTGCGGCTTGACTGGTCGTCAAGGAAACAGCCCAGCAGCTTCGACGTGACCATGCCGACACCTGGCGTGCGTACGCCGCGCCCGGTCATGCAGCCGTGCTGCGCTTCGATCACCACGGCAACACCCTGGGGCTTCAGGTGGTGCCAGATGCAGTTCGCCACTTCCGCGGTCAGCCGTTCCTGCACCTGCAGGCGGCTGGCATAACCGTGCAGCACGCGTGCCAGCTTGGAGATGCCGACAACGCGGTTGGTCGGCATATAGGCGATTGCCGCCTTGCCGATGATCGGCGCCATATGGTGTTCGCAATGCGACTGGAACGGGATGTCCTTGAGCAGGACCAGCTCGTCATAGCCGCCCACCTCCTCAAACACGCGGCCAAGGTGCAAGCCTGGATCCTCGCCATAACCCTGGCAATATTCCTTCCACGCCCGCGCGACACGCGCCGGGGTATCGAGCAGGCCTTCGCGCTCCGGATCATCGCCCGACCAGCGGATCAGGGTGCNNGCACCGGCAGCTTGGCCATCGGGCCCGCATCGCCGACGGCATCGGTATGATCGTGATCACAGCTCATCGTTTCAAAACTCCCTCGAACGGGCGGCGCAGCAGCCCTCCCGGCCTGAACAGCCCGCGGCGCCCGCCGATCGGCTCGAACATCTCCTCGACCCGCTCGGGATCGAGCAGGGCATTGTCGGCAACCGCTTTCTCCGCATCGGTCAGCGGGCGCAAGACAAAAGGCTTCAGGCACTTGCCCGGCATCGCCCCAGAGATCGCCAGCGCGTCGATCATCGCAACCATCGATCCGTGCTTCTCAAGCAGCACCGCAACCTCGCTTTGGGCAATCCCGCAGTGCTCGGCCAGCAGCGCGTGGCGCAGGCGCCGGATTGGCAACTCCGCGTGAGCGTTGCCGGGCCGGGCAGCGTCGATGAATACGTCGCATTCGCTGTCCAGACCCATCGAACGGTTGTTCATGTTGGNNAGCACTTCGTCATCGACGATCATCATCTTGGAATGGACGTAGATCGGCGTGCCGCCACTGTCATAGGGCAGGTACACACGAAAGCGGCGCTTGGGATCGCGCTCGGCAATGGCGTGGCACAGGCGCACGCGCGCGCCGTCCATCGCCGCCTGTTCCAGCCAGCCTTCGGCGCTATGCGGGTTGATCAGGACGATCTCGGGCGGGTCAGGCTCCGCCACGCGGACGGCAATGGCCTCGGCGATGCGGCGCGAGGCGAAGTACTGGTTTTCGGCATAGATGAAACGCCGCGCCCGGTGGATNNCCTATCTGGGGATCGTCGGCGTAATGAGCGCGGGTGCGCGCAATGCCGATGTCGACGTCGGTGAACTCGGCGGTCAGCTTTTCCGGCCAGGCACTGCTTGCCTGCGGCTCGCAGGCCGCGATGGTCCTGCCCCCGGACGTCTTCCAGCGCATCCTGCCAAGCAGGCCAAGTGCCGCCGCCGCCTCGCCTTCGATCATCAGCGAAAGGTCGTGCCAGGGTCCATAGAGCTTGCCGTTCGGACGCCGCCGCCGCGGATCGAGCGCGATGTGTTCGGGCGTGTCCCAGCGGTCAGACGTCATGTCGATGCCGCCGCAGACGGNNCGATCACCACGATCTTCTGGTGGTGCGAACAGCCCAGCGGGTGCGCGGCATCGAACCTGAAGACGATTCCTCTCTGCCAGAACCAACGCCACAGATCGACGATCATAGTGCCGCGGAAAATGAACTTGAGCGCACCGAAGTTCCATTTGAGCACGCACACCTGAAGCCCGGGCCGGTTCTTCACCAGCCAGACAATGAAGCCACCCAGCCGCGCAGGCCAGGTTCCTTTGCGCGGCAGGTTCCACCAGCGGCGCCCATCGCCCAGGCGGACACGCGTGTCAAAATCCCAGCCGATCATCATGACCCGCTGCCGTGCAGCGAGCATGGCATCCTGCATCAGGTCGAAATAGTCTGCCGCGTCGATCACCACGTGCGCCCGGCTGGCACGGGCAAAGCGCCAGACCGTGGGCGTTTGCCCGGCATCTTCGGCTTCAAAGTTATCATCCACTGGCATGTCCCCCATGTAGGAACTGCCGCGGCATTCGTCACCTGCCGCTTTACTTGACGCCGCGGGCTCGGCAAGCCCGGCGCGTGCCGCAAGACCGCTTCGAACCAGGCCGTTATCGGCAGATGTTCGATGCCCTTATACCAACCTGCCCGCGCCCCGCATCCTCTCGTTCGGCTGCTCGCGAGGAGAAGACGTACGGGCGCTGCGGACGCGGATGCCCGCGGCACGGACACCGGGCTGGACGCCAATCCGGCCGCGATCCACGATGCCCTTAAGGCCAATCCACATCCGCTTTCGCGCTATGTCCATGCGACCACGCCGCGCCCGAGGTAGTCTGGGACGCCGACAACCGGCGCATTAGAGTACGTTCCGACCAACCTGGGCCATCTTCATTGGGCAGAGCAGGCCGCTTTTAGCCTATTGCTGCGTCGAAAAGCCTTGTAATATTGACATATTGCTGCGCCTTTTCTTCTTGCCCTGAGAGCCTGATCCGAAACTATC
>DIUN01000002.1:34180-80119 GCA_002423025.1 Sphingomonadales bacterium UBA6157
TGGGTGGCCGGGTGGGGGAGAGGGCCGGTGCCGAACCGAAATTCGCTCTTTTGCGAATTTCGGTTCAGACTCTAAGCCAAAATCGGCTCCGTCAAGATGGCCCAGGTTGGTCGGAACGTACTCTAGCCGTCGATCTCCGCGAGGTCCGCGAGCCACGCCGTCGCCAGGGCGTCGCTTGGTGCGCGCCAGTCACCCCGGGGGGAGAGGTTGCCGCCCGATGACACCTTGGGCCCGTTGGGGATGCACGAACGCTTGAACTGGCTGAACTGGAAAAAGCGACGCGCGAACTGCTCCAGCCAGTGGCGGATCACTGGCAGGTCATAGGCCGCCTTGCGATCTTCGGGGAAGCCCGCCGGCCAGCGCCCGGCTGCCGCATCGCGCCAGGCGTGCCAGGCCAGGAAGGCGATCTTGCTGGGCGCCTGCGCCTGGCGCAGCGTGTAGAACAGGTAGAAATCGTTGAGCGCGTAGGGCCCGATCTTGTCCTCGGTGCTTTGCAGCGCACCGTCGGCCCCGGCGGGCACCAACTCGGGCGAGATTTCAGTATCGAGGATCGCGGTGAGCACCTTGCCCGTCTCGCCATCGAACTGCGCCGTGTCGACGCACCAGCGGATCAGGTACTGGATCAGCGTCTTGGGCACACCGCAGTTGACGGCATAGTGGCTCATGTGGTCGCCCACGCCATAGGTGCACCAGCCCAGCGCCAGCTCGGAAAGATCGCCGGTGCCCACAACGAAACCGCCGTGATGGTTGGCCAGACGGAACAGGTAATCGGTGCGCAGGCCCGCCTGCACGTTCTCGAACGTGATGTCATAGACCGGCTTTCCGTCCGAGAACGGGTGGTCCATGTCATCCAGCATCTGCGTGGCGGCGGGGCGGATGTCGATTTCTGCCGCAGTCGCTCCCATGGCGCGCATCAGCGCCCAGGCATTGCCCTTGGTGTGATCGCTGGTGGCGAAGCCGGGCATGGTGAAGGCCATGATATCCGACCGGGGACGGCCAAGCAGGTCGCAGGCCCTGGCCGCGACGATCAGCGCGTGGGTACTGTCGAGCCCGCCGGAAATGCCGATGACCAGCTTTTTCGCACCTGTCGCCTCGATCCGGCGGACAAGGCCGTCAACCTGGATGTTGAACGCCTCGTAACAGTCCTGCGCCAACCGCTCGGGCCGGTTGGGGACATAGGGGAAGCGGCGGACATGGCGCTTGAGGCCGGTGTCTTCGGCGCGCGGGCTGAACGGCACGGCGATGCGGCGGAACGCCTGCTCCGGGTGGCCAGCCGCAGTTGCAGCATCGTTGAAAGTGCCGGTTCGCATGCGTTCCAGCTTGAGGCGGCGCAGATCGACATCGGCGATTGCCATCTGCGGCTGGCGCACGAAACGCTCCGACCGCACCAGTTCCTCGCCCAGTTCGAAGATCGAGGCCTGCCCGTCCCAGGCTAGGTCGGTGGTGCTTTCGCCCGCGCCCGCCGCGCAATAGACATAGGCCGCCATGCAGCGCATCGACTGGCTGGCGCACAGCGTCGCGCGCTCGTCCGCCTTGCCGACGGTGATGTTCGAGGCCGAAAGGTTGCACAGCACCTGCGCCCCGGCGAGCGCGCCGAGGGTTGATGGCGGCGCGGGCGACCAGACATCCTCGCAGATTTCGAGGTGAAAGGTGAACTCCTCTAACCTGTCGGCGGCGAAGATCAGGTCGGTGCCGAAGGGCACGTCCTGATCGAGCAGGCGGATGGTCTGCCCGGTTATCCCGGCGCCGGGGGCGAACCAGCGCTTTTCGTAGTATTCCCGGTAATTGGGCAGGAAGCTTTTCGGCACGACGCCCAGCACCTTGCCGCCCGCCAGCGCCAGCGCGCAGTTGTAGAGCCGGCCGTTGCGGACGAGCGGCGCGCCGATGGCGAGCACGGCGCGAGAGGAAGCCGTCTCTGCCGCGATCTCGGCAATCGCCTTCAGCGCGGCATCGAGCAGCGCCTGCTGGGTCAACAGATCATCGATGGCATAGCCGGTGACGCACAGTTCGGGAAAGACGATGAGGTCTGCCCCTTCGGCCTCTGCCGCGCGCGCGCGCTCGATGATGGCGCGGGCATTGACCGCCGGATCAGCGACCGCCACCAGCGGCATGGCGGCGGCCACGCGGACCATGCCGTGCCGGTGGATCGAGGTGAAAGGCAGCTTTTCGGCCATGGTCGCTTTCTAGCAGGCAACGGTTTCGCGCACCTTAGCGCCATCTGGTTGCGTCACAAGGTCTTGAGCCAGCCTTCGACCTTGGCGAAGTGATCGGCCCAGCCGGGCGCACGGTAGCCGCGGACCATGGTCAGCTGGCGCTGGCGTTCGGCGCTGTCCGCCAGGAACGAGACGATCGTCCGCTCCCAGCCAGCGCCGTCGGTGGGCTCAAGATACGTCGGGATGATGCCGGCGATCTCGCGGAACACCGGCAGATCGCTGGCGATGACCGGCGTGCCCAGTTGCAACGCCTCGACCACCGGCAGGCCGAAGCCTTCGGCGAAGGACGGCATCAGAAGGGCGCGCGCGCCAGCGATCAGGCGGGCCAGTTCCGCGTCGTCGCAGTCGCCCAGTTCGCGCACGTTGCCCTTCAGCGCGGCGGTGCGATCGAGCATGCCAAGCGCCATGTCCGCTTCCCAGCCGCGCTGGCCGATGATCAGCAGGCGCGGGCAGGCGCTGCCCAGCCGTTCGGCCAGATGCTGCCATATCTGAAGCAGGAGCACGTGGTTCTTGCGCCCCTCGATCGTGCCGACCGTGACGAAATGCGGCCGGTCCAGATGCGATGGCCGCACGTCTTCAGGGATCTGGTTGCCGCTGATCCAGGCGGCAATCGCACTGGGCAGCTCCCGCCCCTGAGCGCGGGCGTGGGCGGCGAATTCGTCAAGCGTGACCTGCGAATTGGCGATGATCCCGGTGGCACTGTCCAGCACATGCGCCATGCGCGCGGCGTGCTTTTCCGCCTCACCCGCCCGGCAGTATTCCGGGTGGGTCAGCGGGATCAGGTCATGCACCAGATAGACCGCCTTGACCCCGCGCCGTTTCACCCAGTGCGTCAGGGTTGGCTCGTCCAGCCCGGTGTGGCCGATGTTGAGGTAGATCTTGCCCGCGCAGTCGCCATTGCCCCGGCCCGACCAGAAAATCCCCGTCGCCATCGCGGCGAAGCCCGCCCGGAAACCTTCCGGGCCGCGCCGCAGCAGCGCGAACAGCCGGTCCGACCGCTTCGGCGAAAGCACGCGCAGAAAGCCGTTCTTCTGCAACACCGCCTGCGCGCGGTCACCGAAATGGTCGAGATAGGCAAGGCACACCCGGTCGATCCCGGTCGGATGACGACCGGTCCACACGCGCCACACCAGGCGGCTGACATCGATCAGGAATTCGCGTTGTGCCATGCCAGAAGCCGCGCGCCCTTCACCAGAACGCGGTGAAATGCAAGAGAAACACGGGTAAACCGAAATTGCCAAGCGGCTGGTATTGGTTCAAGAGCATGACAGGATTGCGGTTGTAACAGGCAGCATGAACGGCTCCGGAATGGGAACACCCGAACGCATGGCCAGCAGCAGCGGCACTTTCAGACAACACGCGATCATGGCCCTGTTCGTGGTCTCGCTGGCAGCCAATGCCGGCTGGGCAGCGTGGCATTTCAGCTGGTGGACGATCCCGGCCCTGCTGCTGGGCTGGTACGTGGCCGATCTGATGTCGGGGCTGATCCACATGATGATGGACTATCGCCCCTGTCCGCCCGGCAAGCGGCTGAACGAGCTGTTCTTTTATGAAGGATCGCGCGAATCGGCGGAATACCTTGCCCTGTTTCAGGCACGCATGGGTGCGATCAACGCGTTCGAGCGCATTGTCTATGATTTCAAGAACCACCACCCGCGCCCCGATGCGCTGGGCCGCCGCCCGCTGTGGCGGCTGATCGGATCGACGGTTATCGTTGCTGCCCTGCCGGTGTCGCTGGCGGTCAATCTGGCAACCCTGCTGCGGCCGGACATGCCATCGTGGATCGCCGCCTATTTTGTCGCCTTCCTGATCGGCGGCGCCTTTGCCCAGTATTTTCACGGTTCGCTGCACCGGCGGGATAACCCCTGGTTCATCACCACAGCGCGCAATCTGGGCCTGCTGATGACCCCTGCGGCCCACCAGCTGCACCATGACACGCTGCAACGCGATTTCGCCACCAATTGCGGCTGGTCGAACCCGGTGATCAACCGGCTGTTCCGGGCGCTGCGCCAGCGCGGCTACCTTGGCGATGCCGGGCTTGAACCCAGCTCCTGAACCGCCAGCCGCGCGTGCGGGGCAATGCCTTCGTCGGCCATCAACCGATCGGCGCTGCCACGGATAAGGATCTGGATCGCCGATTCGCTCGCCAGTCCGCCGCGCACCAGGCACTTGGCATGAAGCGTCTTCTTGAAGGCTTGATAAAGCGCGCTGTCGGGCCGCTGCGGCTGCGACCAGAAGCTGTCGAGCCCGGACTGGTGGGTAATACCCGGCACATCATAGACCGCATCACCCAGCACGATCACCGGGCTGCCCACCTCAAGCGCGAGCGTGCCCGAAGTGGAATTGACGCAGACCATGCCGATCGCCTCTTCCGACAGTGCCTGCAATTCGCCGCCGTCGATGTGCAGCACGCGGCCCGGCACGCCATGCCCGCGGGCGCGCAGGCGCAGGAATCGCCGCCAGTTCAGGTATCCGGAATCGAGCGGATGCTCCTTGACCAGCAGCACGCAATCATCCGGCGCGTGGCGGGCGAAGCTTTCCAGCACGTATTCCGCCGCCTCGCTCATCGAACCGAAAGGCGAATGGGCGCGGATCTGGTAATCGCCGGTCAACTGCAATGTGAACAGGAAGTATTTCTTGCCTGCCAGTTCGCACAAGGTCTGCTCTGCCTGCCGCGCCCGGCGCTGTGCCCGCAGGAACCGCAAGGCCCAGCCGATGCCGTCAGCGCAGATCGAGCCTTGCCGGTGCGAGCGGTAGAACGGGAAGCGCAGCTTGCCCGTGACGACGTGGTGGTAATGCCAGTAACTGTCACGCGCGCGGCGGCTGAACTGCGCGGTGATCGGCGGCAGCTTGGGGATCGGCGGCAGCCATTTCGCTGCGGCCAGGATGACTTCGGGATCACGATCAAAGCGCGAATGGCCGTTCACCCCGTCGCGTTCCAGTGTCATCCAGTCAGGCCGGATATAGCCTTCCTCGAACACGTGGATGTGGATGCCGCGCAGCTGCGCCAGTCGCAGTGCGGCCTGGTGCATCGGGCGGCAATCGCCGAACAGGACAAGATCGGTAATGCCGTTCTCGCGCAGGAAACGGTCGAAGAAGCGCGGCCAGCGGCGCGTGGTGCCGCGAAAGTCAACTGCACCCTCGCGCCAGTCATAGCGATCACCGCCGGAAAGGTTGATGCGGTGCGTCCCCGCTCCGCGCGCGACCAGTTCGTCGGCCAGCTGGCGGAAGAACGGTCCGGGCGGCCCCTGAAGGAACAGGAATTCCTTACGCTTTACCCCCGGTCGCGTCATAGGTTCAGGCTCTAAACCCCCGTAACAAAAGGTTCAACCGTCCCTGCGCCTCGCGGAGCCACACAAGCGGTGAACCGATCCGCGCCTCCCCTGCCGCCATGCGCTCCACCAGCACTTCGACGGGGCACGGCAGGCGAGTGACGGGGTCGAGATAGCGCGGGTAAAGCAGCAAGGTGGCGGCCACCAGCTCGTCCAGACTGCGCGCCCGGCCGCGCCGGGCCGGTACCGGGCCAAGGTCGGTGGTCAGCCCCCAGCCCGCGTAGAACGGCACGCCGTGGACTGTTACTTCCTTGCCGCGCATCAATGCTTCGAACCCGGCGAGCGAGGTGATGACGTGAAGCGCATCGGCGGCGTCGATCAGTCCGGCGATCGGCGCATCCGCTTCTACCGCATCGGCCAGCGCCAGCGCCTCTGCCAGCGGCACGTGGCCCTTGCGGTGCCCGGCTTCGACATCGGGGTGCGGTTTGTAAGTCAGGAAGGCGTCAGGCTCTGCCGAGCGCGCGCGGCGCAGCAGGGCCAGGTTGGTGAGGCCCGCCCCGCCAGCCTGCACCGAGCGGTCATCCTCCACCTGCCCCGTCACCAGCACATGGCGCCGCGCACCGCCGGGCCGGGTAACCTTGGCGCTGTCCTGCCCGTATTTGCTGATCCCGGCAGACACCAGCCGCTGGCGCAGCACCGCCGCCCGCGCGCGAAGGTCCGGGCCGATTTCCGCCTCTGCCAGCAGACGCTCAAGCCCGCTGGGCTGCGCCGGATCGAAATAGGCACCCTCGCCATCGACGATGATCGACAGCGGCGGCACGCAATTGGCGCCGAGGCCAGAGGAACGGATGAAGCCGTCCTCGATCTCTCCCAGTGCCACCCCGCGCGCGGCAAGCCGCTGCGGCAGGGCGGGATCGGTGCGCGATTTCCACGCCAGCGCCCTTGCGCCGCGCCTGAGCGCGCGTTCGTCCGCCGAACCAGCGCGGGCATGACGCGGCCCCTCACCCCCGTCCCACAGCAAGGCATCAGTGGCGACGCGCTTCCATCGGGCGACGCCAAACACGGCAGCGAGGCCGCAGTTGGCATCGATCAGCCGCCGCCAGTCGGCCAGCAAGGCAGCAACATCGGGCAGAGACATGGCCTCGCCAGTGAAGGGACTGCGCCAGTCCCACTGCGCCAGCGCGGCTTCCAGCAAACCGGCCGCATCACCGTCCTTGCCCAGCAGCGCGGCAACCAGCACCAATTCGTGCAGCGCACCCCCGCGCACTTCGCTTGCCTGCGCGGCGAGATGCCAAGGATCGGCGAGCCGGGTGATAACCGGCACCTTGCCGCGCGAGGCATAGGGGCCTACCAGCACTGCCCGCGCCGCAAGGCCATCTGCCGCCGCGCCATCGAGCAGCGCCCAGGCCTCTGCTTGCGAAACGGGTGCCAGCAGCACGTCGCGCCCCTTGGGCAACGACACCTGCGCCGCCCAGAACGCCCCGCCAACGCGAGCCTTCGCCAGCGCAGCGGCAAGCGCCGCCCAGTCCGCCCGGGCATGGCCGCCCGGCACGGCGAGCGGCGCCGCGCGGTGGCCCGGAAAGGGCGGGATGCGCAAAAAGGGCAACGCTGCGCTCAAGCCTTCACGGCCCGGTCGACCGCCTGGACCTGCCGCAGGAACGGCTCAAGCTGGGCGAGCGGCAGTGCGCTTGGCCCGTCGCAGCGCGCCTTGCCGGGATCGGGGTGGGCTTCAAGGAACAGCCCCGCCAGCCCCAGCGCCATGCCGCTGCGCGCCAGTGCCGCTGCCTGGTCGCCGCGCCCGTCAGCGCTGTCGGCCCGGCCGCCGGGACGCTGCAGCGCGTGGGTGACATCGAACACGACCGGCGCGAAGTCCTTCATCAGGTCCATCCCCAGCATGTCGACGACAAGGTTGTTGTAGCCGAAGCTCGATCCCCGCTCGCACAGCATCACGCGCCCGTTGCCGCATTCGGCAAACTTGGCGATGATGTGCAGCATCTCTTGCGGACTGAGGAACTGCGGCTTCTTGACGTTCACCGCGACGCCCGTCTTCGCCATGGCAGCGACCAGATCGGTCTGCCGCGCAAGGAAGGCGGGCAGTTGGATGATGTCCGCCACTTGCGCCACGGGTGCGGCCTGCCAGGGTTCATGCACGTCGGTCAGCACGGCAAAACCGAACTTCGCCTTGGCCTCTGCCAGCAGATCCAGCCCCTTTTCCAAGCCGGGCCCGCGGAACGAATGGATCGAGGACCGGTTTGCCTTGTCGAAGCTGGCCTTGAACACGTGGGGGATGCCGAGGCGCGCGGTAACCTTGGCAAAGTGCCCCGCCACCTCGAACAACAGATCGCGGCTCTCGATCACGTTCATGCCACCGATCAGAACGAAGGGCTGGTCGTTGGCGAAGGTGATGCCGCCTATGCTGACTTCTGAAATGGTCATGCGATCAGATCCTAGACGATTCCGCGCGCTTTAAGAACCGCCTCTATCGCCGGGGCGTCTTCGGGGTTGTTGAGTTCGATGCAGTCCCAGCCGATGGGGTCGAAAGGAACCACGCGGATCGGCCGCTCCGCTTCCAGAAAGCGGAGCTGTTCAAGGCCTTCCAGCTCTTCCAGAGCCGAGGGCGGCAGCGCCATGTAGGCGGCCAGTCCCTCGGGCCGGTAGGCATAGACGCCGAGGTGGAGGAACACCGATTCATGCGCCGCCGGGTGGCCGGGGGGCATGTGCGGGATCACCCGCTTGGAAAAGTAGAGCGCATGACCGCGCGCGTTGGCCACCACCGTCGTGCCGCCGACGCGCCCCGCCGCCTGGTCGGCCACGAGATGGGCATAGGTGCTCTCCGAGCAGCGCAGCGCCGGCGTGGCCATGATCGCCTCGCCGTCGGCGCTCAGCGCCTCGACCAGACCGGAAATGACGAAAGCCGGGGTCAGCGGGGCATCGCCCTGCAGGTTCACCACCATGTCCGCCACCGGGCCCAGCCGGGCCAGCGCATCGGCGCAGCGTTCGGTGCCGTTGCGGCAATCGGGCGAGGTCATCACCACCTGTCCTCCGAAACCCTCCACCGCATCGGCGATCCGCGCGTCGTCCGTCGCCACCCAGACCCCGGCCGCGCCGGGAATGGCGCAGGCCGCTTCCCACGACCGCTGGACCAGCGGCTTGACCGTGCCATCGGCGCCGCGCAGCGGGGCGAGCGGCTTGCCCGGAAAGCGCTGCGACTGGTAGCGCGCCGGAATGACGATGGCGAAAGTCATGGAACGGGACTCAGCTGAAGCCGAAGCGCAGCAGATCGTGGATGTGGACGATGCCGACCGGGCGCCCGGGGTGCCCGGTATCGTGCCGGTCCAGGATGAAGGCGCAGGTGATCTTGTTCTCGTTGAGGTAGGCCAGCGCATCGGCGGCGAGCATGTCCGCCGGGATGGTCCGCGGCTCGCGGGTCATCACCTGGGCGGCGCTGGCGTGCTGCAGCACTTCGAAGCGGCGGCGCAGATCCCCGTCCGAGATGATGCCGACGAGCGTGCCCGCTTCGTCGATCACCCCCGCCACGCCGAAGCGGCCCGAGGTCATCGTGGAAAGCACGTCGGGCATGCCGGCATCGGCCGGAACCAGCGGCAAGCGGCGGACGCCGTGCATGATTTCCGATACCGGGGTCAGCTGCAGGCCGATCGAGCCGCCGGGATGGCGGGCGCGCAGGTCGTTGGTGGAAATGCCGCGCATGTCCATCACCGCCATGGCCAGTGCATCGCCCAGCGCCAGTTGCAGCGCGGTGGACGTGGTCGGCGCGACATTGGCGGCGCAGGCCTCTCGCAGGTTGGGCAGGCAGATGCCGATGTTGGCGAAATCCATCACCAGCGAGGCCGGGTGCGAGGCAACGCCGATCACCGGCACCTTCAGTTCGCGCGCATAGGCGAGGATCGGGCGCAGTTCCGCCGTGTTGCCGGAATTGGACAGCACCAGCAGGGTATCGCCTTCGACCAGCATGCCCAGATCGCCATGTGCGGCTTCGGCCGGGTGGATGAAGGCGGCGGGGGTTCCGGTGGCGGCAAAGGTGGCGGCCAGCTTGCGCCCGATGTGCCCCGACTTGCCCATGCCGCTGACGACCAGCTGGCGCCGCGTGGCAAGGATCGTTTCGCAGGCGGCGACGAAGCTGTTGTCCAGCGCGCCTTCCAGCGCGGCGAGGGCTTCGCATTCGATCCGGATGACTTCGCGGCCGCGGGCGATGATCGCCTCACGGTCGGTGGCGTCAACGGCTAGCAGGAGACTTTTCAAGATGCGATGTCCCTTCATCCATTACCCCTCTTGCCACCAAGGACACCACACTTCAAGCTGGGGGAATAGGGTTTAGATTCTGTCAATTCCATGAATTTCAACGATGTAACCGATGGGTTTCAACCAGATCGGATGCATCAAGCGGCGCGCAGGCCCTCGCGGTTGGCAAGGAACCAGGCGTAGGTCTCGGCGATTCCCTGCTCCAGCGGGGTCTTCGCCTGCCATCCCATGGCGGAAAGACGGCTGACATCCATCAGCTTGCGCATGGTGCCGTCGGGTTTGGACGTATCGAACACCAGCCGCCCGGTGAAGCCAGTCACCTTCGCCACGGTCCGCGCCAGGTCGGCGATGGTCACGTCGCTGCCGCAGCCGACGTTGATGTGGCTCAGCGTCGGCTGGGTATTGGCGCGATAGACCTCGTCCGGCAGGTCGAGCACGAACAGCGAGGCTTCGGCCATGTCGTCGACATGCAGGAACTCGCGCCGGGGGGTGCCGGTGCCCCAGATCGTCACCTCGTCCAGTCCCTGTTCCACCGCGTTGTGGAAGCGCAGGATCATCGCCGGCAGGACGTGCGAATTGTCCGGGTGGAAATTGTCGCCCGGGCCATAGAGGTTGGTCGGCATGACCGAGCGATAGTCGGTGCCGTGCTGCCGGTTGTAGCTCTCGCACAGCTTGATCCCGGCGATCTTGGCCACGGCATAGGGCTCGTTCGTCGCTTCCAGGACGCCGGTCAGCAGCGCATCCTCGCGCATCGGCTGGGGCACGGCGCGCGGATAGATGCACGAGGAGCCGAGAAACAGCAGCTTGCCCACCCCGGCGCGGAAGGCCTGGTGGATGACATTGGCCTCCATCATCAGGTTTTCGTAGATGAAGTCCGCCGGATAGGTGTTGTTGGCGTGGATCCCGCCGACCTTGGCCGCCGCCAGCACCACCGCGTCAGGCCGCTCGGCAGCCATGAAGCGGGCCACGGCGGCCTGATCGGTCAGGTCCAGTTCGGCGCGGGTGCGCGTGACGATCTCGGCATCGCCCTGCTCGGCCAGGCGCCGGCAGATCGCACTGCCCACCATGCCGCGATGGCCCGCAACGAAAACCTTGCGCATGAGGCCCTACCCCTCGACCGAGACCGATACCTGATAGCCGTGGCTCTTCAGCAGGGCATGCCGCTTGGCCTCGTCAAGGTCCTGCGCGACCATTTCGGCGCACATTTCCTGTGCGGTAATCTCTGGCACCCAGCCCAGCTTCGCCTTGGCCTTGGCCGGATCGCCTAGCAGGGTTTCCACTTCTGCCGGGCGGAAATAGCGCGGATCGACGCGAACGACGACATCGCCGGGTTTCACCAGCACCTCGTTCGGCCGGGCCACCGCCACAACCACCGCGGTTTCCTCCACCCCTTCGCCTTCGAAGCGCAGGGTTATGCCCAGTTCCTTCGCCGTCCAGTCGATAAACTCGCGCACCGAATACTGGACGCCGGTGGCGANNGCGGGGGTCGATGCGGACGATGGGTTTTTCGTCCCAGTAACCGACTTCGTTGACGCCTTCGCCTTCCCAGCGCAGGTGCATGCCAAGTGCCTCTGCCGTCCATTCGATGAACTGACGCACGCTGTACTGGACGCCGGTCGCGATGACGAAATCTTCGGGTCGGTCCTGCTGTAGCATCAGCCACTGCATGCGGACATAGTCCTTGGCATGGCCCCAGTCGCGCAGCGAATCGAGATTGCCCATGTAGAGGCAGTTCTCGAGCCCCTGGCTGATGTTGGCGAGACCGCGGGTGATCTTGCGCGTCACGAACGTNNCGGTAGTTCACCGTGATCCAGTAGGCATAGAGCTTGGCCACGGCATAGGGCGAGCGCGGATGGAACGGGGTCGTCTCGCGCTGCGGGATTTCCTGCACCAGCCCGTACAGTTCCGAGGTGGACGCCTGGTAGAAGCGCGTCTTCTTTTCGAGACCGAGAAAACGGATCGCCTCGAGCAGGCGAAGCGTGCCGATGCCGTCGACATCGGCGGTATATTCCGGCGCCTCGAAGCTGACCGCGACGTGGCTCTGCGCGCCGAGGTTGTAGACCTCGTCCGGCTGCACTTCCTGCAGGATGCGGGTGAGGTTCGATGTGTCGGTCAGGTCGCCGTAGTGCAGGCGGAAATGCGCGTTCTCGACATGCGGATCGGCGTAGATATGATCGACGCGCTGGGTATTGAACGACGAGGCGCGGCGCTTGATCCCGTGTACCTCATAGCCCTTTTCCAGCAGGAATTCGGCAAGATAGGAGCCGTCCTGGCCAGTCACACCGGTAATCAGGGCGACCTTGCGGCGTTCGGCAGGGGTGGTCATCGCAGCTGCATTTCCGTGGCTGGTCGCGCGCATGGCGACGGAAGATCGCGCGCTATTGTGCGACCGCGAAGTGAGGCTTTAACGAAAGGCTTCGCCGCGTCAATCCGCTGGCTCAATCGCAGGCGCTGGCGACAAGGCACACCGCGTCCGGGGCCAGGCTGACCGAGCCGAGACCCGGCGCCACGGCAGCGCTGCCGGGCGGCACGGCGCTTCCTTCAACGCTGACCACACCCGCGCACGGCAGGACCAGAACCGGCGCTGCCCCGTGGCGGGCGAACGCTGCGGCACCGGGCGGGCCGGCAAGCTGATCAAGCCGGAAATAGGGGCCGTCGACCAGAGCGGCAGCCTCGGCCGGGGCGACCTTTCGGCGTAGGGCCGGATCGTAGGGCCTGGTGCGCGCCACTGCGAGGCCCTGTTCCAGGTGCAGTTCGCGCGGGCGGCCATAGTCGTAGAGACGCCAGGTGATGTCGCTGTTCTGCTGGACCTCGATCAGCGTAACCCCGGCGCCAATCGCGTGCACCGTGTTCGCCGGGATGTAGAAGAAGTCGCCGGCTTCCACCGGGTGCCAGGCCATCAGGCCTTCGACCGTGCCGTCAAGCACGGCGGCGCGCAGCGCCTTAGGGTCGATCTCCTCGCGAAAGCCGATGCCGAGCACCGCGCCCGGTTCGGCGGCGATCACCAGCCAGCATTCCTCCTTGCCCTGCCGCCCCAGCCCGGCGGCAACAGCCTGCGCATCATTCGGGTGGACCTGGACCGAAAGCTTCTCGCTGGTGAAGATGTATTTCGCCAGCAGCTGCGGCAGTTCGGGCGGCGGCTCGAACCAGATCTCGCCCACGGTCTGGCCATCGCTCGCGGCGAACGGTGCGGGAAGATCCGCCCGGCCCCATGGTTTCACCACAGCACGGGTAGGCAGCAGGGTCACTGGTTAGCCGCTCCATGAAGCTTGCCGACGAGCTGCGCGCCATCGGCGCTTGTCACCAGAACCTCGTCGCCATCGACCACGATGATGACGTTCTCCAGCCCGATCACCGATACGCGCGGCCCGTCGCTGTCAACCATGACGTTGCGGCAGTTCACCAGCTCGGCGCGCCCGCGTGCGACGTTGCCTGCCTCATCCAGCGGCAGGGCGGCGTGGAGCGCCTGCCAGTTGCCGATGTCGGACCAGGCCATGTCCGCCGGGACCATGGCCGCGCGCGTGGTGTTTTCCATCACCGCATAGTCCACCGATTCGCTGACCACCTCGGCAAAGGCGGCGGCATCGGGGTGAAAGCGCTGCCCTTCTTCCCGCCCGCCGGCTACGGCGGCGCGCACGGCAGCGGCGATGGCCGGGCGGTGCGCTTCCAGCTCGCGCAGGAAATCGCCCGCGCGGAAGGCGAAGATGCCGCCGTTCCACGCGTAGCCGCCATCGGCAAGGAAGCCCTTCGCGCGATCAAGGTCCGGCTTTTCGACGAAGCGGGCAACGCGGAAGCCAAGGCTGCCGATGGCCTCGCCCCGCTGGAGATAGCCATAGCCCGTTTCCGGACTGGTCGCCTCGATCCCGAAGGAGACCAGCCAGCCCTCGCTGGCCAGCTGCGCGGCAGCGGTGGCGGACTGAACAAAGGCGGCGGGATCGCCGATGTGGTGGTCGCTGGGGCAGACCAGCATGATCGCCTCGTCCCCCAGCCTGAGCGCGGCCAGCGCGATGGCGGCAGCAGTGTTGCGCGCCGCTGGCTCGACAATCACCTGCGCCCCTTCAGCCGAGCCCAGCTGCGCCTCGACATGCGGCAGGTGCGCCGCCCCCGTCACCACGACCGGCGCGGCAAACCGCGACAGATCGCCGCAGCGCGACAGTGCCTGTTCGAACAGCGTCTCTTCGCCGACCAGCGGAATGAACGGCTTGGGCTTCACAGCCCGGCTGCGCGGCCAGAGGCGCGTGCCGCTGCCGCCGCAGAGGATGACGGGGGTGATCATGGGCATTTCCGGGTCAGACGAGTTCGAAGCTTCATAATGCCATTTCTGCCCGGCGAGGGTAATGCCATTGCGAATGTAAACAAGCAACGCCCTCGATCAGCTAGAGCGAGTTCGCTACGCCAGCTACCGAGAAGGCCATAGAGGAAACAATGTTTACGAACTTCTGAAGATCGGCGACCGGCGCATTGGACACGTAAAGGACATCCCTGTTGTGAATGGGGAAGCCCTGCGCGACGAAGAATCCGGTCGGGCTCTTGAGATCGACCCGATAGATCACAGGGATTTTGCCGTCGGGGGTTAGACGCGCACCACGCACCAGCTCGGGATCGAGGGCAGCGGGATCCTCGAGCCGGAAAATGAACACGCCGCGCACATCGGCTCTTTCGTCGCGCAAACCGCCAACCCGACCCAGAGCCTGCGCCAGAGTTATGCCTGTGCCTTCAAAAGATATCTCTGCATTGTTACCGACAGCGCCCAGCGAGGTAAAGCTGAAGGGTTGGTAAAGGGCCGTGACGACGTCATTCGATTGCATGCGGATGTTCTGAGCCGGCTCGCGAATGATCTGATCGAGCGGCATCGCCGCGACCTTGCCTCCCCGCGAGACCTGGATGGTCGTCTTGCCGACAGGCTGGCGAACGCCCCCAGCGCTCGCCAGAATTTCAAGGAGACGCTCCCCCTTCGGGGTCAGGGGAACGCGCACGCTGCTTGCCACTTCGCCAACGACTGTGACGTTGGCCGCCGCATTTCGCACAAGTCGAACGATGGTTTGCGGCTGATGGGCAATCCCGTCGAGACGCCTGGAGATTTCACGGCCAACCTGTTGCGGCGTCAGCCCCGCAACCTGGATCGAACCGGCAAATGGAACCGTGATCCGGCCGGCGGAATCTACCATCTGCTCCGGCAAGTTCGAGCCTCGCGAAGTCGTGCTGGTCGAGGTGATCCGGGCATCGGTGCTAGCCGAACCGAACAGCGCGGCGGGCGGCGCTTCCCAGATTGCCACATCAAGCACATCGCCCGGCTCAATGATCGAGTCATAGGCTTCCCCGTCGCCGAACACCTCGGACAAGAGGCTCGACTTGCGACTGGCGAGGACCTGGCGAGCAACCGCATCGGTCAATTCCACGACCTTGATGTCGGCAGCCAGTTCAGAGCCGGGCTTCGCGGCATTCGCAATCGTCCGGGAGCTGGGCCCGCTCCCACCAAGGGAACTGCAACCGCTGAGGAACGCCGCGACCATCGCAAGGGCTATCGGTCCTGACAGACGCGCCGCTCTTGCGTGGCCGGCCGGCCTTATTGCACTGTCCTGGATTGGCATGTTCTTGCAATTCCTACTGTGGCCAGCAGCCTGCGACCGCTTGGCCGCCGCCATAAGTTGCCTGCCCCGCGACCTCAATCGTTAAATCGCTGCCCGCCCAAAGCGGGTTCGGACGGAGAGCCTGCTTTCCTGGCCAACACGAACGCCTTACCTGCTTCCGCTTGCGCGCGGTCCGGCGCCAAGCGGACAAGCCCAGCCCACCGCGCAACGAAGAGATTGGGCACGTCATTGCACATTGCAAAAGCAGACAGATTCCCCCATCAGCATGCGCCATGTCGAGGGCCGCCGGCGCGAAATGGCTAGATTTCTTGAGGGAAAGTTGCACGGAATGTTTGCAAGGATTCGCGAAGTCTTGAAAGGAAGGGACCTCGTCTTCCTTTTTACGGTAACCATCCCTTTCGTGCTCTCAGTGCTATATTTTGGCATTTTTTCTACGGATGTCTATATTTCGGAATCGAAGTTTGTCGTGCGTAGTCCGGAGAAGACTTCGACCAGCGGCCTTGGCGTCATCCTCAGGTCCGCCGGGTTTGCCAACGCAGGTGACGAGATCTACGCCGCCCAGTCCTACGTCGTTTCGCGGGACGCGCTCCAGTCCCTGAACAAAGACAAGGCTTTCGAGCACGCCTATAGCGATAGCGCGATCTCCGTTTTCGACAGGTTCAACCCGACCGGCCTTTTCGGCACATTTGAAGACCTATACGCCTATTACGGAAAGAAGGTACGCGTAGATCACGACAATACTTCATCGATCACAACCCTTACGGTCCGGGCATACGATCCGCGAGAAGCACAGCGCATCAACCAGGCACTGCTCGAGATGGGGGAAGCGACGGTCAATCGGCTGAATACCCGTGGGAGGCAGGACCTGATCCGTTACGCCGAGGCCGAGGTTAACGATGCCAAAGCAAAGGCCCGCAACGCGGCCGTCGCGCTGGCAGCCTATCGGAACAAGATCGGGATAGTCGATCCGGAGAGGCAGGCCGTCGTCCAGCTTCAGATGGTTTCCAAGTTGCAGGACCAACTCATCGTGACCAAGGCCGAGCTGCTGCAACTGCGCCGGTTCACCCCTCGCAATCCGCAAATTCCGGTCATGGAAACGCGCGTGGCCGGCCTCGAACGGGAAATCAGTGAGCAATTGCGCATGGTTGCTGGTGATCGCGGGTCGCTTGCTGGCGCCGCCGTCCAGTATCAGCGGCTTCAACTGGAGGCACAGTTCGCCGACAAGCAGTTGGCCAGCGCGCTCGCCTCGCTGGAAGAAGCGCGTAACGAGGCGCAGCGCAAGCAGGCCTATGTCGAGCGCATCGTGCAACCCAATCTGCCGGACTCGGCCCTTGAACCTAGGCGCTTGCGGGGAATCCTGGCAAGCCTGCTTCTGGGCCTGGTCTCCTGGGGTGTCCTTTCGATGCTTCTTGCGGGAGTTCGCGAGCACGTCCAATGACCGATGCGATCGCCAAACTGAAGGCATACCGGGAATCCTGGCGTGTTCAGCAACGGGTGATCTTTGCCTTGCTGATGCGCGAGGTCATGACACGATTTGGCCGGCACAACCTTGGTTTCCTGTGGCTCTTCGTCGAACCGATGATGTTCACGCTTGGCGTCACCGCCCTGTGGACGGCGACACAGTCCGTACACGGGTCCAGCCTCCCCATCGTTCCCTTCGCCGTGACCGGATATTCGAGCGTCCTGCTGTGGCGCAACATGCCGGCGCGGTGCATCGGCGCGATCGAGCCCAACCGGACGCTGCTTTACCATCGCAACGTCAAGGTGCTGGATATCTACATTTCACGGCTGCTGCTTGAGGTTGCCGGTGCGACGACTTCGTTCATCGCGCTGACCCTGTTCTTCAATGGCATCGGCTGGATGGACCTGCCTGAGGACGTACTGAAAGTCACCTTCGGCTGGTTCCTGCTGGCGTGGTTCGGCGCTGCGCTTGCCATTCTGCTGGGCAGCCTCTCCGAAGAATACGAAGTGGTCGAGAAGCTCTGGCATCCGGCTTCGTATCTGCTGTTTCCCTTGTCGGGTGCGGGTTTCATTGTCGATGCGCTGCCCCCCGGCGCACAGGACCTCGCGCTCAAGCTGCCCATGGTCAACGGCGTCGAATTCCTGCGCGAGGGATATTTCGGCAGCCACATGAAAGCCTATTACGACCTATCCTACATGACGATCTGCAACCTTGTTATGACCTTTCTGGCGCTGTCGCAGCTTCGCAAGATCAGCAGACGGGCCATCTCCGCATGATCCGGCTGGACGGCGTATCCAAGACTTATGCGACGAGGATTGGCCCGGTTCGTGTGCTGGATTCGATCGATCTGACCGTCCAGAAGCAGGAAAGAGTCGGCATTCTCGGTCGCAATGGCGCTGGCAAGTCGACCATGATCCGCATCCTGAGCGGCGCGGAAGAACCTGATCAGGGGCGGGTCGAGCGCGACATGAGCGTATCCTGGCCCTTGGCTTTCACGGGTGCGTTCCAGGGAGCCTTGACCGGGATCGACAACCTCAAGTTCATTTGCCGGATTTACGGCAAAGACTTCCGCGACAAATTGGAGTTTGTGGAAGAATTTTCCGAACTTGGCGTCTACCTGCGCGAACCGGTTCGAAGCTACTCGTCCGGCATGGCGATGCGTCTCGCATTCGCCATTTCGATGGTAATCGAGTTCGACTGTTTTCTGATCGACGAAGTCATGGCCGTGGGCGATGCCAGGTTCCATGCGAAATGCCACCGCGAACTGTTCGAAAAGCGTGCAGACAGGTCACTGATCATCGTCTCGCACGACGCGGGCTACATCCGCGAACACTGCACGCGTGCCTGCATACTCCACGAGGGGCGCCTGGAGTGCTTTGAAACGATGGATTCTGCATACCAAGCCTACGACCGTTTGCTTGCCTGAACGTCAGGGGCGCTTCGTCCGCCTGATGCCCCACCACATGAACCCCATGGAGCTGGCTTCGCGGTAGCGGCTGACAATAGCGCGCTGGCGCGCCAGTTCCGCGTCCTTCTCGGCGAGCCCCTCGTTCAAACGCGACAGCTCGTCCTGCAAGGTACACAGACTCTCCTGCATCGTCAGATCCGCAGCGTTACTCTCACGGCGCATTTCCGCGATGGCACGGGAATGGGAAGCGGCGGCTTCCTGGGCAAAACCATCCGAATTGGTTTGGGCGCTGGATTGCCGGTCTCCAAGATCCTGCAATGCGGTGCGAATTGCATCGACGACAACCCGGGAGGAACCGTCAATCATCGTCGCGCTATCCTCCGCAAGCCGCCGCATTGCCTCGGCTGTTTCGTCAAACCGCCCCTTCAGCGCGTCAAGGAGATCGTGCTTCGTAGCTTCCCCGGCGCCCATCAATGCCGCCGCGAGCTCGTCAGAGCCCCTCCGCCTGTCATCGACAAGTGCGCGGACAATTGTCGACGTGACATCTTCCATCACCACGCGAGACTCGGCGCGACTGAACGCCGCACGCTCTGTCAACTTGCGGATTTCATCGAGATAGCCCCGCTCGCGGGCGGCGAAGGCATGGAGCAGACCTTCGATCTGATATTGAAACCGCAACTTCTGCTGAGAATCGTCGGCCTCCCAGCCGGGGCGTTCGCTCTGGATGCCGAGCACATCCTCGATCTCGGAATCATGCCGTGCATCGCGGGGCTGCGGCCAGCGATACTGCCGATTCTCGAATTTGCCGCTCGACAGGAAATGAGCATAGGGTGGCACCCCCGCCTGCAAAACATCGACGTTCATGATCAGGTAGGCGATCGGATCAAAGCCGATCGGAACTTCGGCATGACCGGAGTTCTGCCAATCAATGCCGTGGAGCGCCCGATAGATATTGTCGGCTTCGGCGTGCGGCCGCGCGCCCCCTTGCTCCAGGGCCCATTCCAGCGCGGACTCGATCGTCTGCGCCAGCGCTTCGTCTCCAGCGTCGAGACGCGGATCCGGGCTTGAACGCAAAGGCAATGGGTTCGCCGAAGAGGCAAAAAAGCGCGCATTGAGCCAGCTTGTGCCATCGGCATACTTTGCCGCCACGATGTCGGCCTGTTCTGGATCAAGGCTCGTGCCGCCCTGCTTCTCGGGAGATTCATAGATCAGACGATCCGAAAGCGCTTCGCCCGCGCTGCCTCCAAGCTTCCTGTTGACGAGGCGCACCATCGCGATCTCAACGGGGTCGAGCGAGCGGTTTACCTTCCGACGGGGCACCTCGTGAAGGATACCCCTTGCAGGCGCCAGCTCCTCAATCGCCGCAGCGAAAGCGCCCGCCACATCCCTGACACAGGCCTCATAATTGAGCACTTTCAGGCACTCAGCCGGAATTACTTCATCCAGGGTTCTCAAGGCATCCAGATGATGCCAGGTCGCGCCGATCAGATATTCATCGAACGTGTCATGGACACCGCGTTTGACATCCTGATTATAGCAGGATGCCAGATAGCTGCCCGCCGAGCGCACGAAAAACACCACGCGCACAGCGATGTCGAGTTCGGCCGCAGTCTTGAGCAGCCTTCGCCATTCGTCGGCAGACATGCTCCCCAGAAACTCGTTCGAGCAGATCGCAATTGCGAAAGACCCGAAATAGTTATCGATCAGGTCAGCCCCCTCCTTGTTCCATCGCGGCGTCGCGACAAGATCATACAGGGCAGTGCCGTTCCCGGAGGTGATTGCATAAGGCGACTGGGTCGGGGGAGCGTTGACATAGCTAATGCCAACCTCCGCCAGGCGGGCGGACGTTTCGGCGAGGACTGATTGCAGCGCGCTGGAACCTGTCTTGCCCCCGCCGGCATGGATAATGAGGACACGATGCCGCTGCGTAGTCACTGCCTGACGGTTTCCTTCAATCAGAACATCCCGGTTGCATGCTGTCGATACCAGCGAAAATACTGATCTGTCACCATCACTCGATCAGGCTTGGTCAGACTGCGCCAATCGCGCCAAGCCTTTCATTCATCCGTTGCGCGATTGCGGGGTAGGAAAATTCCTCCCTGATGACGCGTTGCCCGTTTCGAGCGACTTCGGCAACTTCCGGATCGCCTTCGAAGACCTTTCGCATTTGCAGGGCGGCATGAGACTCGTCGACATCCGCCCAGACCTGCCCATCACCGAACACGTACTGACCGGGCTCCACGGGGATGAGGCGATAATCGACCAGCAGGCAGGCGCCTGGCCGCGTGAAGTCCGTGTTGCCGGAATAGTTGGTCACGATCACCGGCTTGCCCAGATACATCGCCTCGGCCGGTCCGCGTCCGAAGCCTTCCGAACGATGCAGCGAGACAAAGCAATCGCAGCAGTCCAGCAAGGCCAATACGTCATTCCGACTCATCGTTTCGTTGATAACGAAGATGCGTGAATCCGCGTCGATCAGTTCCACCATCTCGCGCCATTTGGGGGAATCAGGATCGCCTTTCATGACTTTCAGGACAAGGCCCGCCTTAGTCTGCCGATCCGGGAAGGCCGCCTTGAATGCGCGGATTGCCGCGAAGGGATTCTTGCGATCCATGTAGGAGTGGAAATCGAACGTATAAAGGAACAGGCAATGCCCGTCGGGCAGGCCGAAGTGGCTGCGTTCGCGCTTTTCGATCGCGGGGAGTTCCACGCACAGCGGCATGAACACGACAGGCTTGTCGGTCACGGCAGCGAAGGCATCCTGAATGAACCGCGAGGGTGCCCAGATTTCGTCGACCATCCCGATGACGGGCAACCAGGCATCGGGGCATTTTGCCAGCTCCCATGCCCAGAACCCAACGTTGTAACGGTCTACGAAGAAGCGCTTGCCCAGCTTGCAGAAAGCATGCAGCATCTGATCTGCATTTACGTGGAAGACATTGGCCTTGTAGACGTTGTCTTCAACAAAAGGATATCTGTCCGCGATGCCCTTCCGCTTGTGATGAGGACCCGGATCTACATCGAGAATGCCAAATTTAGTTGACGTCCTGGCCAGTGTTTCCGCGGACATGCGCACATGTTCGCCCATCCCCAGAACGCCCTCGGCGTAACCGATGAGCGTTGCCCCCTGCAAAGGCCAGGAGGATCGGTCTTCACCTGATCGAGGGAAAAACGACCTGATGCGATGCCAAAGATTAATACGCGCCGATTCAACCACTTCCCCTGAGTCATCAAGTGAAGGGGAAATGCCGTACTCCCGGCTGACACTCGCATCGACCCAATTGAGGTAAGCCTCCTGCCCGGTCGAATTCGATATATCAAAGGCTGCCTGGAGATCAGGGCGGGACAGCCAAATCAGGTGCAGAAACTTCGTCACAGTCCTTTGCGGAAAGAATTGATCTACTTCAGCAGGTTCTTTTAGGGATTCTATCGACATTACTGCCTTTACCTTTCAAGATACCATTTACGAATCTTGCGCCACTTCCGATAAGCCCAAGACCTTCCGGCGTTGGGAATCCTGACTGTGGGAGATGGAAGACTCGCGTGGCGAAGTGATGATATCGATTCTACTGAAGGGTCCGACAAGGAGTCAGGAATTCCATATTCTCTTCCTGCCGATACAGCAAACCAATGCCGGAATCCCTCAATGCCATCCCGACTTCCCAGATCAAAGGTCGAACGAAGATCGGCACGCTCCCGGTAAGCCTGATGCATGATGGCCGTAAGGCGGCCGCCATCATCTCCGGGTATGTTTGCAGGCTGATTACAAAGATCCTGGACAAACGACTGAGAGAAAACAGCCTGAGCAGGCTCGTCGGGATATTGATGGCAATATAGCCTTCTTATGAGTGGGACTATCCGTATATTCCCGGAAAAATCATAATGATATGGAATCTTGGCTGCCTCAAGCCACCCATTCTCAGTCAGCTTGGCACGATATTCCCTGAACAGCCGGTGCAACGGCTTTATGTCGCCCCACACCAATCTGTCCTGATGCTTTGAAACAACCTTATCCTTATTACGATCCAGACCGCTGAAATGGAAAAAGGCCAATTCAACTCCATCGATCAGATAGGATTTTCCGCTCGATGATACTGACCTCTGCGCCAAATTCCAATAAGCGACATTGTATGCGTGACTTCGTAATACTTTGAGTTTCCCGATGAAACACGGTGCAAGATCGACCCACCGCTGATCGGTAAACAGATTGCGCGAAAAATCCGCATGGCACTGGGTCTTGAGACGGCGAGCCCACCACCGGACGAACTCCCTCGCCTCGGGATCACGCGACACCGCGATGAACCCCAGGTTGAACACGCCAGCCTGCAGCATGTGATAGTCATTCGGGGACTTTTTATCCTCGAGCGGCCTGGTCAGGTGCGGCGTGACAACCGCAGCCGCCCCTTCTCGCAAGGCTTCATCGAGCTCTTCGAGCGGACGGTAAACCTGGATATCCGGGTCGAGATAGATGACATTTGCCGCGTCGGTGTTCTCGAACAGCCAGTCGATCGCGAAGGGTTTGACCGCCGTGTTGAACTCCATCACATCGTAGCGGAGCACCATGTCGTCGAAGCAGTCGATGCCCAAGGCGTCCGCTTCGACAATTTCGTACAAATCCCCGCAAGCGATATCGGCGAGAGGCTTTTTGTCGGCAAGAATTAGATATCGGCGATAATCCGGGTTGGTATCACGCACCGATTGCATCAGAGTTTTTACATAGGGCAAGTAATTTGCCGAAGCGATGGTAACTACTGCTGTCGGAGAAGTCATCAATACCTGCCGTGTCTAGGGGAACCTGATGTTCGGGCGACTCACCATTGCCTGTTGCAGCCATGGACAACGAAATGCTGTTCCCGACGCCTGCTAGGCAAACCTGCGGACGAACTCAACGTGAAATGATGACTGGCAGGATCTTAACCCGGGCCACGGCCAATAATCGCGATCAGCAAGAGACGAAAGAACAGCGTCATACTGCGCCGCGTCATGCCAGCGCGCCTGACCCTCTTCAGAAAAAGCGCCGCTGCCAGACTGCAGCGCCTGCGGCGGGCCAGTTCCAACAACAGATCTTCCGCATCACGCGAGGCCAGCAACGAAGCGTCGAGACTGGTGAGAAGCCCGTCCAGCGCGGCGCTTGGCATGACACCGGGTAAGAGGAACAGGCCATGGAAGCCAAAGGTCGGCCCGCCGCCCTTATGGCGCTCGCGCGCGAAACGCTCCGCGACTTCCGGCGGCGCGAAACGGATGCCGTGAGTCGATTCCAGGCGTTCGCGCCAGTCGCGGCAGATTGCCGTGTCCTCGGGATGCGCGGGCTCGAAGTCGGCGGCAACCGCTTCAAGCAACCTTTTCGAACGCAGCGAAAAGCCTCCGTTGCCAACGCTGTGCACACCATCGAACTGCGGCCATGTCGCACCGATGTAATCATAGCCGAGAAAGGCATCGTCCCAGCGCTCCGGATCGATGACAAAACCGTCCCATTGCACCAGAAGCACGTGAGGGCGTGTGACAAACCCTGAAAGCCGGCCGCAGATGAAGTGCGAATATTGCTCCTTGCTGATAATCGGTTCGATTTGCTCCCAGCGGAAAGCCTCGTCTGCAAGCGAAGGCGGCTTGAACTGTGACAGCAGGACAGCGTCGCCGAAAGCAACCCGACGGGTACATTCCCGCAAGGCGGCAACCGTCTCATCCTGCGCCACCCCGGTGACTGCGCAAAGCATCACATCGGGTAGCTCCAGCCGGATCAAGCGAGCCTGGCTCCGGTGAAGCGGGCGAGTTCGGCAGCTGCCCCCATGATGTGATACAGACTGGATGCCCTCGCCTGCTCCACTACGGCTTTGCCATCCGGCGCAATATGCTCCCACCAGCTTCCGGCAATCGGGTGATCGAAGTAATCGAGCAAGGCAGAGACCGCGCCGCCGAGCAGCGCCTCGAGTTCCGCCCGATCCGCCTGCGAATCAGTCCATTCTGCAAATAGAATCAGGGCCTTGATCCGTTCGGTCTGGGGCCAGAGTCGCATGTGGTCCCATTTGGGAACCAGATTGGCATCAAGTTCGTTCACCAATCTGCACTGCGCGACATTGCAGCCTTCGTTTTCCGCGATGTCGAACAGCCGCCGTGCCGCAGGCAGCACCGTGTCGAGCTGGTTCGTCACAAAGCCCCATCGCAGCAGGAGCCATGACCATTCGGCCTGGTGACCGGGCTCAACCACGTCAAGCTGGGATCCATGATCGATGCGCCACTCGGCATCGAAAAACTCATGCAATGCGCCAGTCCGCGGCGAAAGAAACCTCTCGAGACAAAGTCCAACGATTTCATCGGCAAGACTCGACCAAGCGGCGTCGTTCGATATCTCGCGCCACGAAAGCGCCGCCTCAAGCGTATGCATATGCGGATTGGCCTTGAGCGGAGCGGCGGGTGGTCGGCTTTCGGCAAACCCTCCGACCGGATGGCCCCATCCCTCACGCATTCTTGCGAGAATTCTCAGTGCGCGCGCTTCCAGCTCTTCCTGGTGTCCCAGGCGAGCGGCATTCGCCAGCCCGAAAAGGGCGAAGGCCTGATCGTAGAGATCGAACCCGCCCTCGGAGCGGCCGGTAGCCGGCATGTAAACGGGAATGACCATATCATCGTCGGAAATGTGGTTCGCCACCAGGGCGGTCAAACCATGTTGCGCAAGCTCGCGGCCGGGACCGCTCCAGCCAAGTTCATTCGCGGTCCGGAAGGCGTAGATCTGCCGAGCCACCAAACGGGCACGGCGAACATCGCCGATCAGGCCTCCATCGGGATTGATGCGTTCGATGAAACCGCCTTGCTCGAAGTCCACGCCCTTGGTCGACCAAAGCGGCAAAGCCTTGTTCGAAAGCCAGCCGAACAGCTCTTCAACCGCGTGAATCATCAATGTACCTTCTTGTTTGCTTCACGCGAACCGAGACAGGACTGCGCGAAATCGAGCAAGTTTCCACCCGTGAAACGATAGCCCTCGAGACCTGCGGCACGGGCTGCCAGCATGTCCGTGTCCTGATCACCGATCAGGAAACTGCGCGATGGATCAATCGGCCACGCGCGCATGAGATCCAGCAGCATGCCCGGTTCAGGCTTGCGCCAATCCGAATGCTGGCGCCACCGCGGATCAGTGCCTTCGGGGTGGTAGGGGCAGAAGCGCTCGTCATCGATCTGCGCGCCCTTTATGAACAGTTCCCCACGGATATGATCCCGCAGGCGCCAGTAAGATTCCAGATCGAATTTTTCCTTGGCGATTCCGGCCTGGTTGGTCACGACAAAGACGTAAAACCTCCTGTCGTTGAACATTCTGATGGCATCGAGGGCACCGTCGGTCCAGACGAAGCGGTCAATCGTGCCGACATGACCGTCATCCCGGTTGATCACCCCATCGCGATCGAGAAAAACCGCGGGCCTGCGCCGATGCGCCGTCAAGTCTTGCTGGGCCTGCTCGTAGGTTTCGGGAAGGCCAATGTCGATGAAGAACCCGTCGTCAACCCGGTGCCCTAGCAGTCGCCCCTGACTGGCGATAATCGGCAGGACGT
This sequence comes from Sphingomonadales bacterium UBA6157, assembly GCA_002423025.1. Lineage (GTDB taxonomy): Bacteria > Pseudomonadota > Alphaproteobacteria > Sphingomonadales > Sphingomonadaceae > Sandarakinorhabdus. The sequence continues at coordinate 59,925 of DIUN01000002.1, forward strand.
CCCTTTCCAGCGAACAATCCGCCATGACGAAGTCAAGCACGGTCCTGCGCAAAAGGTAGATGCCGCCATTGATCAACCCGGAGCCGAAGCCGGGATCCTTTTCCCTGAAGCTGACGACAGTCCGCCCTTCGAGCCCGACCGCACCGTAGCGGCCGCTATCGGGCACATGGCGCAAGGCAATGGCACCGAAGGCTTCCGCATCGGCGGCAAGCATGCGCCCCAGATTGTGCAAGGCAACGTCGAGGTAGGAATCGCCGTTCAGGAGCAGAAAGCACGCATCGAGCCGATCGCGTGCCTCGTGCAAGGCACCGCCCGTACCGGCCGGCTTGCTCTCGATCGCCACCTGCACATCGAATCCGCTGCCCAACCGGGCGTTCATTCCCGCGGCGAAGTCGACAATCTGTTCGGAGAGATGCCCGGCCAGCAGCAGGAACTTGCGAACCCCGCACCTGGCGATTTCCTGCATCAGGATTTGGAGGAAGGGCGTGTCGGCCACGGGTAGCAGCGGCTTGGGCGTGGCGGCAGTCAGCGCCCCCAGTCGGGTCCCCAGGCCGCCGCAAAGGATCACAGCTTGCTCGATCATGTCTGAATCAGCCTTGGAGCATGAGGGGGCAGGACCCGTTCGGGATTTTTCAACCAGCCCTGGCGACCAGGATTGGTCGGAAGGCCTACTAGACGAAGCGCCAGGTTTCGCATCCGATTTCCGTGAACTTGACCGTGCCTGCTTGACCTCCGGCATGGTTCAGTGCCGAAATTAGCCGATAGCGGTTTTCGGGATGGACGAGAAAGAACATGAAGCCGCCGCCGCCGGCGCCCGAAACCTTGCCGGCCAGGGCCCCGTTTTGAAGGCCAAGTTCAAGCAATTGCTCGATGCGAGGGTTACTGATGGACTTCGCCGTGGATTTCTTGGCCTGCCAGGAACTATGCAGGATTTCCGCCATCCGCTCTATCGCGCCGGAGACGAATGCCTGCTTCATGTCAATCGCATCGCGCTTGAGACAATGCATCGCATCAATGGCCGGGGTCGCGGGCCCGCTCATGGCGCTCTTTTGTTGATCGATGATCGTGGCAGACTCGCGTGAAGTGCCGGAGAAACAGGTGACGATGGAACTTTCAAGCTCGCAAATCACGCTGCGGTGAGCGCGCAGCGGGTTCACGACAACCCGGTCTCCCGCCAGGAATTCGATGAAATTCATCCCGCCGAAGGCCGCAGCGTATTGATCCTGTCGACCTCCGGAGAGCTGAAGCTCGATCCGTTCTATTTCGTAGGCGATCCGCGCGACATCGTAAACTCCGAGGGGCGCATCGAGGAGTTCGCGCATCACGTCCACTAGCGCGACGACCAGCGCGGAACTGGACCCCAGACCCGAACCTGCCGGCGCATCCACCGTACTGCGCAGCGTCACGGGGATCGGTTGCCCGCTGCCAAACTCGCGGATCATCCTGCTGTAAACGGCCTGGTGAAGCTTCAATTGCCCGGACGCCTCCTGCCCGGGAAGCCAGTCTTCGGACAAACCAAGATCATCGGCATCGAAAACGATGCGACCGTCATCGCGGGGCGTACAGGTGGCAAACGCATAACGGTCGATCGTCACATTAAGCACGGCGCCGCCAAACTGATCGCAGTAGGGCGAAAGATCTGTCCCCCCGCCCGCAAGCCCTAGCCGCAAAGGCGCTCGCGCCCGGATTTTTGCGCTGTTGGCAGCTATTTGCACGATGAACCCCTATACATTCAATGACCTTTCCAAAACGGAATTGGGCGCGACCTGTCAATTCTCAGAGGACGCGGAAAGTACGGGTCGCTGTCAATAATTTCACCCCAGCGCTCCCGGACCCAATCGAATTCCGCGCGGAAACGCGCGTCATGAGCCCGATAATCATCAGACTCCCGAGACTGGGATTCGAGGTGAACGACCTGACACCAGGGCACGATGACGTGCCGCAGACCCGCTGCGCTCAGCCTGAGGCACAGGTCAAGGTCGTTGAATGCAACGCCAAGATGCTCGTCGTCGAAGCCGCCTACACTGTCGAAGGCGGCTTTGGTCAGGATCAGGCAGGCCCCGGTCAGGCCGCTGACGTTGCGCGTAACCAGTGGCGCAATCTGGCGGGATATCCGGTGCGGATCATGACCCGACCACACATGACCGGCAATTCCGCCGACCCCCGTGACCATGCCGGCATGCTGAACCCGTCCGTTTGGGTAGACAAGCAGCGGTCCCACGCAGCCAATGCCGGGCTGCACGGCCAGTTCTCCACAGTGCTCAAGCCACAAGGGTGATCGAATAACCGTGTCGTTGTTAAGGAAGGCCAGCACCTTGCCTTTGGCAACCCGGGCAGCATCGTTGCACAGTCGCGCGAAATTGAAATCGCCGTCGTCGCGAAGCACCTTCAGGCCGGGATATATCTCACCAGCCCGGTCAAGCCATTCGAGCGTTTCCGGCTCCCGGCTGCCATTGTCTACGATAATGATCTCTGCCGGAGCCCGCTTCGAAATGCCGCAGAGGCTTTCAATCGCCGGGCGCAGCAGATCGAGCCGGTCCCTGGTCGGGATGATGACAGTAGCCTGATCGGCAATCCGCGTGGATGACTCGACTTGTGCCAGGCCAAAAATGGCGCAACCGAGCCCTCTGGCCTTGATGGCAGCCTGCCTCACCTTGTCGAAATCAGAAGAGGCCGCCTGCCAGGGCCCGGATTCCGAGGCAAGGATGAGAGGCAGGTGGGCAAAGCCCGAACTACCGTCTGTCTGGAGAATCCTCAGGCACAGGTCATAGTGCAGGGCCTGTCCCGCACTCTCACGCCATCCTCCCGCTCGTCGGGCTGCCGCTGCGGAGATCAGTAATAGCGGGCCAAGCCAGTCTTCCGACAAGAGCCATTCCGGCGAGAAGCTGGTGCGGAAGCATGGATCGCAGCGCCTTCCGCGCTCGTCGATCCGGTCGCTGTCGGCATAAGCAATGCTCGCCCCTGTCGCCGTCGCTCGCTGCAGCAAATGCGCGAAGGCCTCTGGCTCCACATTGACGCCGCCACGAACGAGACCGATCCATTCCAAGTCGCCGCGTCCAACAAGTTCGTTGAACCTCCCCGCATCAGCATTTCCAGCGCAAATCTCGATATTGTCGGGCCGAAACGAAATGCATGTGATCGCTTGCGGATAGCGCTCGCGCCACAGTGCGTATGCGGTCCGCGCGGGAAATCGTCTTTCTCCGAATGGAACCATTCTCAGCCCGCGACCCCCCCACCGCATGGCGATGCCTTCCGAATCTTCATCCCGGCAGGCGATGGCGCGGGCAAATACCGCCGCGATACCGTCCGCAATCCATTCGAAGCCGGATCGCAGGACAGAGACCGGCGCGAACCGGATGATCGGCAGGCCTCCGTCGTTCTCACCTCTGACCGCTGCAGTTCGAAGGGACCGCGGCAGGCGCAGGAAACAGCCGTTGCCAGCGACAGGCAGGCTGATGCTGTGGTGCCTGTTGAACCCCGCGCCAAGATCCAGATAGAGTTGGCGACCCGCCATCCCCTCTGACTGCTGCCACAAAAGCCTGTACCATCCCCGCTTTTGGGGCATCTGACCGTCGATTATCACCGGGGTCAGGCGATGTCCCGTGGGATCAGGACGATGCGACATAACGGCTCACGCCTAGTCTGGTCCGCTCAGAGAGCGGAATCATCCGTGAACGGCGGCGACCCGGTATTGTTCTGCTTGAGAGTCTGCAGGTCCAGCCGATGCTGGTTGAGGTGTTGGCGCAATTCCTGCGATGGCTGTTGTTTCGTACGCTGCCAGCGCCCCTTGGCGGCAATCTCGGCCGGCGGACGTTTGCGCAAGATGATCTCGATTCCGCATTCGCCCACCGGGCTAAGAGTCTGATCATAGCGCGGCAAGGCGTAGCGATAGGTCGAGATAAGCTGTTCAACCTTGATGACATCGACCGCCGAACCCAAGGCAGTGATCAGATCAAACACGTTGATCGAACGATCGCTCCAGCTTTCCTGTTTCCACACCGAAAAAGTCCACTTGTGGTCCCGATTGAAGGTGCTCGGGAACTGCCCCTGCTCGTACATGTCCTCGTCGGGTATCGTGATCACCAGGTGACCGCCGGGCTTCACGACGCGAAGCCAGTTCTTAAGCCCTTCCCGGGGATCCTGCAGGTGCTCAAGGCAGTGGCTGGAGTGAACAAAATCGAGCGAATCATCGGCCAGCGAAGCCAGATACTGCGCATCGCCATCGTCCCAGTCCCAGGTACGCACACCTTCCATCCGGCAGAACAGTTCCTGATACAGGGCCAGAGGATCAGGCTTTCCGCCGATGTCGACGCCCACGCCAACAAAGTACCGACTGGTGAAATTCACGTCGGCCAGACGGCGAGCGATCGACTTGCTGCACTCCTTCATTTCTGCTCCTGCTCATTCAGCATCCCGATTTCTTCGAGACGGGCGCGGTAACGACGACCTGTCGCATGGCCGCAAAATTCCTCTTCGATCGTCTTGCGACCGTTTTTGCCAATCTCCGCCGCAAGGTCGCGGTCCTCGAAGAGTCTCCTCATCTGACGCGATGCCTCGTGACAATTGGGCTCGGCCCAGGATTGGCGCTGGCTGTGCGGATAGTCTCCGTCGGCAACCGCCACAAGGTCAAATCCGACCAGAAGGCTATTGTCGTTGCGGCAAAAATCCTCCGTTCCGGAGTAACCGGTCACAATGACCGGCTTTCCCAGAAGCATGGCCTCGGCCGGGCTGCGGCCAAATCCTTCCGAGCGGTGCAAGGAAACATAGGCGTCAATCGCCGCCATGAACGCGAGCAATCGTTCCCGCGTCCAGACCTCGTTGATAAGGGTTATGCGAGGATCGTCGGCAACAAGTTCGACAAGTGCGCGCCAATGCGGATCGGACTCCTGGGCATGCATGGCTTTCAGGACAAGTCGGGCAGTTTCGCCCTCGTTGAACGCAGCATTGAAAGCCTTGACGATTGCCGCCGGGTTCTTGCGGGAAAGCCATGAATGGCAATCGAAGGCGAAGCCGAACACGAAATCCGTGTCTTTCCAGCCAAACGCATGGCGCGGCAGCCGTTTGAACGGCGGCAGTTCGACGCAGAGCGGCATGTGAACCACCGGCTTCGATGTGAACGGCTGTATGGCCGCGCGGATGAACTCGGAGGGCGCCCAGACCTCGTCCACCAGACCCAGCACGGGTCGCCAGACCTCCGGCAGGAGAGGCAATTCCCATGCCCAGTATCCGACGATGTAGCGCGAGGCAAAGAAGCGGGGACCATAATGCCAAAGAGCCCGTACCATCTGATCGGCGTTGACGTGCATGATCGTGCACCGCCGCCGCGCACTGCCAGACAGATGCCGCGCCAGTCCGGAATCCTGACGGGTCTTTCCCAGACCTAGCGAGAAATCCACTACATCGAAGGGAATCCCGGCTTCCTGCATCGCATGGGCGGTCATGCGGACGTGCTCGCCCATGCCCAGGACACCGCGGCTGTACCCGACGAGGTTACATCCCGGAAGGTCGGACGAGTACGAAGGGGGGATGGCCCGAAACCACTCCCATGCCTTCCTAGTCCGGGCCCTCAAGCCACGAGCGCCGCTCCCGTTTTGCCTGCACCAGCGCGCAAGCCCATTTCGCCCGGCAGCATCGCCCAGATCGAAGCGCGACTGGAGCTCAGGCACCGCAAGCCAGCTCAGGTACATCGCCCTCGAAATGGGCGCCCTTCCCCCGATCAGGGGATCGCAGATCGCCGATGTGGGGCTGTCAATCAGATCCTGCGGTTCGGGCAATCCAGGCAAAGTCAGTGCTCACCGCCCAAAACGCCTGCAAGGTAAGCGCCATAGGCCGACTTGCCCAGGTCCGCAACAATGCGGCCCAGCTGCTTCTCGTCGATGAATCCCTTGCGGAAGGCGATTTCCTCGGGCGATGCGATCTTGAACCCCTGGCGCTTTTCCAGGGTCCGGACAAATTCCGCCGCTTCAAGCAGGCTGTCGGGCGTGCCCGTGTCCAGCCAGGCATAGCCTCTCCCCATGATCTCGACAGCCAGCTGACCGCGCTCGAGATAGACGCGATTGACATCGGTTATCTCCAGCTCTCCGCGAGCCGAGGGCGTCAGATTGGCTGCGATGTCGACTACCTGCTCGTCATAAAAGTAGAGGCCGGTCACCGCCCAGTTCGAACGGGGCTGGCGAGGCTTTTCCTCGATCGAGACCGCGCGCATCGACGAATCGAACTCGACGACGCCATACCGCTCGGGATCCGTAACGTGATAGGCAAAGACGCTGGCTCCGGTCGGCCGGTCGATAGCGCTGCGGAAAAGCTCGGTAATGCCGTGACCATAGAATATGTTGTCGCCCAGAATGAGTGCGGATGGGCCGCCGTTTACGAAATTGGCGCCAATTATATAGGCTTGGGCCAGACCATCCGGGCTTGGCTGCACGGCATATGCGATCTCCATTCCCCACCGCGAGCCGTCTCCCAGTAGCGCCTGGAAGCTAGGCAGGTCACGCGGCGTCGATATGATAAGGACCTCCCTTATTCCTGCCAGCATCAGGGTCGACAGCGGAAAGTAGATCATTGGCTTGTCATAAATGGGAAGCAGTTGCTTGGACGTGACCAAAGTCATCGGATGCAAACGCGTTCCAGAGCCGCCAGCGAGGATAATTCCCTTCAAGCGTCAGCACTCCTAACTTGGTCGGCGATGAAAAGTTTATCGATGATTTCGGCGACCGCGCTCTGCCAGTCCCGAGGCACGATGCCGAAATCCTCTGCTATCTTGCTGCAGTCAAGGCGTGAATTCGCAGGTCTCGTCGCGCGAGTCGGATAGTCGGCAGTGGTAATGGGAACCACTTGCGGCCTTGGCCCACCCTTGGCGGCCGCGAGTTCGAAAATATGGTTGGCGAGCTCGAACCAGCTCGCTTCACCGGAATTGACGAAGTGGTATACCCCCGCGGGGGCTGCCGGATCACCGATCAGCCGCATCGAAATCTCGAGGAGCGCCGCGGCTATGTCAGTCGCAGACGTCGGGCAGCCGACTTGGTCGGCTACCACACGAAGCACCGGATTTCCAAAGCCAAGTCGCAACATCGTCTTGAGGAAATTTGATCGGTGTGCCGAAAGCACCCAAGCCGTGCGCAAGACGATCGAACGCGGATTGCCATGTCTTGCAGCCAGCTCGCCGGCAAGTTTGCTCGCCCCATAGGCACCTATCGGAGCCGTCCGATCACGCTCAGTGTATGGGCGCCCCAACCTTCCATCAAAAACATAATCAGTCGAAACATGAATGAGGGGAACGCCGATACTTCCCGTCGCCTCAGAAAGGCAAGCCACTCCCTGACAATTTGCCTCGAAGGCGTCGGCAACGCGTTCCTCGGCGAGATCAACTGCAGTCCATGCCGCGCAATTGATAGCAGCGTCCCAACTGCCGGTGCCCAAAAAGCTCCTGATCGATTCAGGTCTGCTGAAATCAAGCTCGTCACGGTCAGGAAAGACCAGTTCAACACCGTCTGGAACGTCCGTTGCTGCAAGTTCGAGGCCAACTTGTCCCCCACCGCCGATTACCAAAATCCTGGTCATGGCTTCATTCCGCTCACGCCCCGGCGCCGGGTCGCATCGCGCCGGGCAAGGATCGGTTCCCACCAGTCGTCTCGATCGAGATACCACGCCACCGTCGCCGCAATGCCCGTCTCGAAGGTCATCCGGGGTTCCCAGCCCAGTTCGCTGCGGATCTTGGTGGCATCGATGGCATAGCGCTGGTCATGGCCCGGACGATCCGCCACGAAAGTGATCTGGCTGGCATAGGGCTGGCCGTCAGCGCGCGGGCGCAGCCGGTCGAGTTCGGCGCAGATCGCCTGGACAACCTCGATATTGCGACGTTCGGCATTGCCGCCGACATTGTAGGTCTCGCCAGGAACGCCCCGCTCGAACACGGCGCGCAGCGCCTTGACGTGGTCTTCGACGTAAAGCCAGTCGCGCACGTTCGAACCATCGCCGTAAACCGGCAGCGGCTCCCCCGCCAGGGCACGGATGATGATCAGGGGGATCAGCTTCTCGGGAAAATGATAGGGTCCATAGTTGTTGGAGCAGTTGGTGACGAGGACCGGCAGGCCATAGGTGTGCCCCCAGGCCCGCACGAGGTGATCGGACGAGGCCTTGGATGCCGAATAGGGCGAGCGCGGATCGTAGGGCGTGGTCTCGAGGAAATAGCCCTCCTCGCCCAGCGAACCGAACACCTCGTCAGTCGAGATGTGGTGGAAGCGGAAACTGGACTGGGCAGGCTCTTCCAGTGAGCGCCAGTAGCCCAGCGCCTGCTGGAGCATGGTGAAAGTGCCCACGACATTCGTCTGGACGAATTCGCCCGGACCGTCGATCGAACGGTCGACGTGGCTTTCCGCGGCAAGGTGGGCGACGACGTCTGGCCGGAACGTGGCCAGCAATTCGGCGACCAGCGCGCCATCGCATACATCGCCCTGCACGAAGCGGTACCGGGGGCTTGCCGCCACCTCGTCAAGTGACTCGAGCACCCCGGCGTAGGTCAGCTTGTCGAGATTGAGCACTTCATGGTCGCTGTCGGCGATCAGGTGGCGCACCAGCGCCGAACCGATAAACCCGGCCCCACCCGTAACAAGGATTCTCATGATCCGCACTTTCCTTGCATTGTGCTCGCATCCCGATGCCGGGACGGATTTTTCTAGAAGCGTGTTTCGCTGATTTCGCCAAGCGGAATGCCGTCATAGGCAAAATCGACATCTAGGCCATCCAGCCCCGGCAAACCCTGGTCCTTGGCTGAAAGAACCGGCAGCGTATCACCCATTGGCCAGTCTATGCCGATGGCAGGATCATTCCACAGGACGCCGGCATCGCACTCGGCCGAATAGTAGTTGTCCACCTTGTAGGCGATTTCGCTATCCGGCTCGAGGGTGACGAAGCCATGCGCAAACCCGGCAGGAACGAACAGCTGCCTGTTGTTCTCGGCTGAAAGTTCGATGCCTACCCATTTTCCGAAAGTGGGCGATGCCTTGCGGATGTCCACGGCCACATCGAAAATACGTCCCCTGACGCAGCGCACCAGCTTTGCCTGCGCAAACGGAGGTTTCTGAAAGTGCAATCCGCGCAGGGTGCCCACAGAGCGCGAGAGCGACTGGTTATCCTGGCAGAAATTCGCTTCGATGCCGGCTGCGGCAAAGCGCTGTGCATTGAAGGTTTCGCAGAACCAGCCCCGATCATCCTCGAAGCGTCTGGGTACGATGGCAATGACTGGCATTCAGTATCCAATACTGATTGATTGCTGGCGTTTATCTGCAGCGCTTGGTCGCGGCGGGCAGGCTCATCGGTCAATTGCTCGCAATGTGCAAGAGTCCTTGGCCATTCGCGGTGATGGCCCAGCGCCCGGTCAGAACCCCCTGCTCCAGCTCAGCCCCACCCCGGCATCGTCCGGCCCGGCGGCGTGGTGCCCCGGCTGACGGCGATAGAACGCACTGGCGCTGGCCCAGCCGCCCCACAGGGGTTCCTGCAGGGCGATCTCGCCCGTCAGTTCGCGGCCCGTGGGGACCAGTGAGAGGCGGCGCTGGGTGAAGGTGGCCTGCCGGTCGGCATAGCTCCACGCGGTCGGCAGCAGCAGGTCCAAGCCGCCGCCGGAAACGCGAAGGGGCTGCGACAGGCGCAGGGCCACGCGGCCGTCCTGGGTGACCGCGCCCTGGCGGGTCAGATCGATCGCCCAGGCCTGCGAGGCGATGGTCGATCGCCGCGTCATCAGGCCCGGCACGCTGGCCCAGGTCTGCCCGCCGCGCCAGGCCGCGCCCAGTTCCCAGCGCAAATCGAGCCTGAGGCGCGCCGAGGCGTCGAGGAACAGGCTGTCCGCCCGCGCCGCGACCCCGCTCGCCATGCGCGCGCCGAGGATCGAGCGATCCTCGGCCATCCAGTTCAGCCCCAGCGCCAGCGTCAGGGGCCCGGCGCTGCGATCGGCGGACACGCCCATGCGGGTGGTGCCAGCCTGCCCGCCGTCCGCCGGGCGCCAGACCGGAGCGTTCCAGTCCCGCGCGAGGCGCGCGCGTTCGGCCGAGAGGGTGAGCCCGATGCGGCCAAGCTGCCGCCTCCAGGCCAGCGCCAGCTCGTCGCGGCGGTCGAAGCCGGCGTCTCCGGCAGGGTCCCCGGCGACCATGAACGCCGGGCGAGAGCTGCCCTGCAGCTCGCCCACCAGACCATCGGCGCCCTGCCCGAAGGCCAAGGCCAGCGTCTCTCCCGGCGAAAGGCGGGCAATCATGCGTCCAGCCAGCACCCGCGCCGCATCGCCGTCTCGCCGGTCAAGCCGCAGCGCTCCGGGCTGAGCGGCCGTCACGCCGCGCCCGGCAATCGAGAAGGCCAGCGCCACACCGCCCTGATCGCCGGTCAGCTGGCGCGAATGGCCGAGCAGCGCCGGACCCAGACGCATCCGCACCGGTGCCGATGCCAGGTTCGCGCCGAAATCGACGCCATAGGCCCGCTCGTAGCGGTCAAGCACTACCGAGCCCAGCGCGACGCGCGACAGGGCATCGCCCATGGCGGCGGAACCGGTCATCAGGCCGCCATTTGCCGGAACCTGCACATCGGTTCCCGCAACGCTCGTCGCGCCCTGCGGCGCGAAGGCATTGGCGATGTCGAGGATGCCGCGGCCATAGGTGCTGTCTGTGCCTGCCGTCCCGGCATCGCGGGCGCTGCGCAGCAGCAGGTCGACCACTTGCGCCCCGGTCAGGTTGGGAAATGCCTGAAGCAGCAGCGCGGCGGCCCCGGCGATCTGCGGTGCGGAAAAGCTGGTGCCGGAAAACAGTGTGACGAATCTCTGGCCGTTGGCGTCGGTTTCCACCTTCATCACGCCATTCTCATAGACGCAGCACACCCGCTCGCCCTGGGCGGCAAGGAACCACTGCGCCTCATTGCCGGCGCGGTTGCTAAAGGCGGAAATGGTGCTGCTGTCGCCCACCGACCCGGCGATGATGACATGGCCGTTGCCTGCCGCGCGCAGCCCTGAGGCAAAGGGATCGGGATTGTTCGGATCGATGCCCGCCTCGGTCGAATCACCGTCGTTGCCGGCTGATACGACGATGACCACGCCCGCCGCCGCGGCATTGGCGATGGCACTGCGCAGCACGGGATCGGGAGATGATCCGCCAAGCGACAGGTTGATGATCCGCGCACCGCCCTGCACTGCCCGGTTCACCCCGGCGGCGATGTCTGTGTCCTCGAAACGGCAGCCGCTGTCATCGTCATCGGGATCATAGGTCGCGCAACTACCCGCGCGGTCGGCGCGCAGGGCCATGATCGTCGCACCCCAGGCGATGCCCATCATCCCGGTGTTGTCGCGCGCTGCCGCGGCAACCAGGGCAACACGGGTGCCGTGGTCGCTATCGACATTGTCCAGCCCGCGCCTGCCCGCGACGTCAGCCGAGGCGGGTGACAGGCGTCCGGCGAACTCGGGTGAATCGCTGTCGATGCCGCTGTCGACTACCGCCAGTGTCACCCCTGCGCCGGTCGCCCCGGCCTGCCAGGCAGTGATGGCGCGGTGGATCGAGGGACCGTCGGACCGGTTGTATTCGGAGGTGATGAAACTGGACGAGGGATTGGGCGCGACAGCGGGAGCCGGTGCGGGGGCCGGCGTCGGAGTTGGTGTCGGGGTGGGGGGTGGCGTCGGGGTTGGTGTCGGAGCAGGGCTTGGCGCCGGGGTGGACCCGACACTGCCGCCGCCGCCGCAAGCGGCCAGAGCCAGCGCCGCAGCCAGCGAGCCTGCCCGCCAGACGATGTCCAGGTACCCGCTACGCATGATCGGTCTTAGGCTCTCGCACTCTCGCGACAAACTTGTCCGGATCGGGTCCGGTTCCATTGACCGCAGTATAAACGAGATACCTTAATCGAAACTGCACGCCCGGAGCGGGTTCACGCCTTGGGCAGGGCCCCCGCCACTTCGTCGATCGTGTCATCGACCAGCAGTTCGATCCCCTGCGCGGTCGGGTGGATGCGGTCCTGCTGGATCAGCTGGGGCTTGTCGATCAGCGGCTGGAGGAAGAAAGGCACCAGTATGGCGCCGTGCTTCTTCGCCAGCGCCGGATAGACCGGGTTGAACTTCCCGGCGTATTCCGCCCCCATGTTCGGCGCGGCGAGCATGCCGAGGAGCACTGGCTGGATCCCCTTTGCCTTGAGTTCGGCCAGTATCGCATCAAGGTTAACCCGGGTTTCCTCCGGCGGCAGGCCGCGCAGCATGTCGTTGCCGCCCAGGCTGATCACCGCCACCTCGGGCGCCGGATTCATCGAGCCGAGCACGAAGCCCAGCCGCTGCCGCCCGCCCGCGGTGGTATCGCCCGAAACCCCGGCGTTGGTGATCCGCGCGTTGATCCCGCGCGCGCGCAGGGCAGCCTCAAGCCGTTCGGGATAGCCCTCGCCCGGCGACAGGCCATACCCTGCGAACAGGCTGTCCCCCAGCGCGAGGATGCGGCGCTCCGGCCCCATGACCGGCAGTTCGGCTGCCGGGCCGTCTGCCGCGGCGCTCGCCGCCGGAACGGCCGGGGCCGTCGCATCACTGCCACAGGCCCCCAGGAACAGGGCCAGGGCCAGCCCCGCGTACATTTTCATACAATCTCGCTCCTTGCCGGTGCTCCATAGCTATGCCATCCCGCCCGCGTGACAAGCCCCCTCCCCGCCATTTCGGCCCGCAACCTTACCCTTTCACTTGGCAGCGGCGATGCCGCGGTAGAAATCCTCAAGGGGATAGACCTCGACGTGCCGCAGGGGCAGGTGCTGGCGCTGCTCGGCCCCTCGGGCTCGGGCAAGAGCTCGCTGATGGCAGTCCTGTCCGGGCTGGAGCGCGCGGGCGGCGGCACGCTGGCCGTCGCGGGCGAGGATTTCGCCGCGATGGACGAGGACGGCCTCGCCCGCGCCCGCCGGGGCCGCATCGGCGTTGTCCTCCAGGCCTTCCACCTGCTGCCGACGATGACGGCGCTGGAAAACGTCATGACCCCGCTCGAACTCGCCGGGATCAGCGATGCAGAGGCCCGCGCCACGGCAGAGCTGGCGGCAGTCGGGCTGGGCCACCGCCTGCACCACTATCCCGCGCAGCTTTCCGGCGGCGAGCAGCAGCGCGTTGCCATCGCCCGTGCGCTTGCTCCGCGCCCGGCGCTGGTCTTCGCCGACGAGCCGACCGGCAACCTCGATGCCGCCACCGGCGCCTCGGTGATCGATCTTCTGCTCGCCCGCCGCGCCGAAGCGGGCGCCACGCTGGTCATCATCACCCATGACGCCAGCCTGGCCGAACGCTGCGAGCGGGTGATTACGCTGGCCGACGGCCGCATCGCCAGCGACAGCGCAACGTGAGCATGCGGCTTGTCCCACACCGTGGGCTACCCCTCCTCTTCAGAGGAGGGGCGCGAGACTTGGCAGCTTGCTGCCTAGTCGCAGCGGGGTGGTGCCCGCCGCCTTACGCGACGTGGAGTATCACGCCACCACCCCCAACCCCCTCCTCTGAAGAGGAGGGGGCTTCGTGAGCGCCAAGCCCCCTTCCCTCCCCTGGAGCGCTGCCTGGACCATCGCCCGGCGCGATCTTTCGGCGCGGTTTCGCGGGCTTCGCCTGCTGCTGGTCTGCCTGTTCCTTGGCGTCGGCGCGATTGCCGCAATCGGCACGCTGACGGGCGCGATCGAGCGCGAGCTGGCAGGCCGGGGCCGCACGATCCTGGGCGGCGACATCGAGGTTTCGGTATGGCAGCGCGCGCCAAACCCGCAGGAACGCGCCGCGCTTGAGGCATTGGGCACAGTCGCGGGCGGCCTTCGCATGCAGGCGATGGCCACTGCGGGCGATCTTGCCGTGCCGGTGGAACTGAAGGCGGTCGAGCCCGGCTGGCCGCTGGTCGGCCGGCTGACCTTGCAGGATGGCCGTGCGGTTGGCGCCCCGCCAAAAGGCAGCGCCTGGCTGGCCGAGGGCGCAGTCGAGCGGCTGGGCCTTGCCAAGGGCGCAAGCTTCACCATCGGCGGGCGCGAGCTGACCGTGGCCGGGGTGATCGCCGAAGAGCCTGACCGCCTGTCCGAAGGCTTTGCGCTGGGCCCGACGGTGATCGTCGATGCCGCCTTTCCCGCTGAAGCAGGGCTGACCGCGCCGGGCGCCATGTACCGGTCACGCACCCGCGTCACCCTGCCGCCAACGGTCGATCCAGAGGCTGCGGTAGAGGGCATCAAGGCGCGCTTCCCGGCAGCCGGCTTCGAGACGCGCACGCGCGACCGTGCCGCGCCGGGGGCCGACCGTTTCGTTGCGCGCATGGGCGAGTTTCTGGTGCTGGTCGGGCTGGCCGCGCTGGTGATCGCCGGGATTGGTATTGGCGGCGGGGTGTCCTCCTACCTTGAGGCGCGGCGGGCCTCGATCGCCACGCTGAAAGTGCTCGGCGCGGCGAGCGGCGACATCGCGCGCATCTACCTGCTCCAGATCGGCGCGGCGGCGCTGGTCGGCAGTCTGGCCGGGCTGGCGGCGGGCGTGCTGGTGGTACCGCTGCTGGGCAAGGCGCTGGGCGCGCTGCTGCCGGTGGCGCCGGGGCTGGTGTTCGATCCGCTGGCGCTGGCCAAGGCTGGCGCATACGGCCTGCTGGTCGCGCTGATCTTCGCCGCGCCGCCATTGGCGCGGGCCAAGGCGTTTCCGGCCATGGCCCTGATGCGCGCGCGGGTTTCGCCGCTGGGCCGGGCGGCGCGCGGTGCGGCCGTGCCTGTGCTGCTGGGGCTGACCGCGATCATCGCCATCGCGCTTGCCAGCGCCGCGCAGATCAAGGTGACGGCATCGTTCCTCGCCGGGGCCGCGCTGCTGCTGGCGCTGCTCGGCGCGCTGGGCTGGGGCATCCGCAAACTCGCCGCCAGCCTGCCGCGCCCGAAGAACCCGCTGCTGCGCGCCGCTCTCGCCAACCTTCACCGTCCCGGCGCGCAGACCGGCGCGCTGGTGACGGCGCTGGGCTTTGGCCTGTCGGCCTTCGTCCTGCTTGCCGCGATCCAGACCAGCCTTGATGCTAACATCCGCGCCCGGGTGCCGCAGCGCGCGCCCGACTATTTCGTGCTCGACGTGCCCAGGGACCGCGTCGCCGCTTTCAAGGCCGCCGTGGCAGAGACGGCCCCCGGCGCCACGGTGCGCGCCGTGCCTGCGCTGCGCGGTTCGGTCCTGGCCTATGGCCCCGAAGGGCGGATGATCCGCGTTGCCTCGCTCAAGACCATTCCCGAAGGCGGCTGGGCGCTGCGCGGCGAACGCGGGCTGACCTATTCGGACGCCATCCCCGAAGGCAACGTCCTGACCGAGGGCGCCTGGTGGCCAAAAGACTACGCGGGGGAGCCGCTGGTTTCGGTCGACCAGCGCATGGGCGAATCGCTTGATCTCAAGATCGGCGACAAGCTGACCATCGGCCTGCTCGGCGTGGAACGCACCGCGCGCATTGCTTCTTTCCGGCGGATTGACTGGGACAGCCTGGGCTTCAACCATGCGCTGGTCTTTTCGCCCAATGCGCTGAGCGATGCGCCGCACAACATGGCGGCGATGGTCGATCTGCCGCCCGGCACGCCCACCGCCGGGCTGCTGCAGCGGCTGGTGCGCGCCTACCCGTCCAGCTCGGTGATCGAGGTGGGCAACATCCTGAAGGACGCGCGCGTTCTGCTGGACCAGATGAGCACGGCGATCCTCTCTGCCGCTTCGGTGGCGGTGCTGGCAGGGTTGGCCGTGCTGCTGGGGGCGATCGCGGCAGCGCGGGCGAGCCGGCTTTACGACAACGTCATCCTGCGCGTCCTGGGCGCCAGCCGGGGGCAGCTGCTGACGTTGCAGGCGCTCGAATTCGGGCTGCTGGCGCTGGTGCTTTCCGCCGTGGCGCTGGTTCTGGGATCGCTTACCGCATGGGTGGTCATCGTGCAGATGTTCGAATTTGACTGGCTGCCGCACTGGCCCACGGTGCTGACCGTGCTGGGCGCGGGGCTGGCGCTGGTGATCGGCTTCGCCCTTGCCGGATCGCTGCCGCTGCTGCGGGCGAAGCCGGCAGAGGCGCTGCGGGAGCTTTAGGAGTTATCGCAGAGAACGCTGAGGACTGCAGGGGACGTAGAGAAGCAAGCACATTCATTCTCCGCGATCTCCACGGTTCCCCGTGATCTCTGCGGTATCCAGACAGTTTCAGGAAAACACGTCCGCGTCGGCTTCCGGCCGCTTGGGATCGGGTCCGTGGCGGTTGGGTCCGCGTGTGCCGTCAAGGCACATCAGAACGAACAGCGCAAACCAGCCCAGCAGCGGGATGAACACCAGCAGCAGCAGCCAGCCAGAGCGGTCCTGATCGTGCAGCCGCCTTACTGCCACGGTCAGGCCGGGAATGAAACTGACCAGCCCGAACAGGTTCTGCACCATCCCGCCGGTTCCGGAAAGCTGGCTGGAAAAACCGACATAGGCACCGTATTGCTGGCTCTGCTCGGAAGTGGTCTGCACCCCGAACAGAATTGAAATGACCGACGAAACGAACACCTGGAAAAGTACGAACAACCAGTACTCCGTGCGCCGTGATCGGCCGCCGAACTGGAAATAGCGGCGATAGGGCAGGATCATCCACTGCAGGGCGTTCACGGCATTTGCTTCTTCGCAGCAGCGGCCCGGCGCGCCACCAAGGCGCACCGGGCCGGGATTGTCAGTTGAATACGTCGGCGCTGGTCGGGTTCTTCGGATCGGGGCCGAACCGGTTCGGGCCCGCGGTTCCGGGCAGGAACATGAAGACAAGGTAAGCTATCGAGGCAACGATATTGATGATGGGAATGATCATCCCCACGAAGAAGCCGAGCAGCCACCAGCCTGACATGTCACGATCATGCAGACGGCGCACGTTTAACGCGATGTTGGGCACGAAAGTAGCGAGCGTCCAGAGCGCCAGCAACATCCCGACGCCGCCATACATCCAGCCATAGATCGCGAGTGGATTGTCGGGGTTTTCTGCCATGACTTCCATCATCGAAGGCCCGGTTGCCGATCTGAGCGCCATGATTACCACCATGACGATCATGCTGAGCAGAAAGAACGACCAGTATTCCTTGCGCCGCGAACGCCCCTTGAAATCGGCATAACGCTTGAGCGGCATCAACATCCAATCGAGCATGGCTTCCCCCTTTTCTGACCCATCCGCGCGAGCCGGGAAGTGAAGCCAACACACTTTGCCGTGTCGCGCAAACGAAAAAGGGGGGCCGCAGCCCCCCTTCCCGTGCGCCGTCGCGGAAAAGTGCGCTTACCAGCGGAAGCGGACCGAGCCGCCCCAGGTGCGCGGTTCGCTGGGATAGCCCGAGATCGAGCCGCGCTGCGCAACCGAATCGAAGATCTGCATGATATTGCGGCGATTGGTCAGGTTGCGGCCCCACACCGTCAGTTCCAGGCCGTTTGCCATGGCATAGGACAGCGAGGCGTTGATCTGGCTGATTTCCTGCTTGAAATCGGCCGCCGCCTTGATCGCACCCGCAACCCCGGCGAACGAGACGAAGCCCGGCAGGCCTTCGACCAGCTGGAACGGCGCTTCATAGTGCCAGTCACCGCGCAGGATGATGTGATCACCATTGCCCAGTTCCTTGTCCCATTGCGCGCCCAGCGTGGTGGAAAGCTGGGTCACGCCGCCAGGCCGGGTGCCCGAGAGATCCCCCAGACCGCGCGCGTTGAAGCTGTCATACTTGGGATCGAGATAGGTCACCGCCGCCGTGATCGTCAGCTCGGTCGAGGGCTTGACCATGCCTTCGAATTCCACGCCGAAGCTCGACTGCTTGCCCGCATTGTCGAGCAGGAAGCCGGTGCCAGTGAAGATGTTCGACTGGAAGCCCCGGATGCTCTGCTGGAACACGGCCACGTTGGCGCTGGCGATGCCCCAGTTGGCCTTGATGCCCAGTTCATAGACCGTGGCCTTTTCCGGCCCGGCAAAGCGCGTGCCGGACGTAAGGTTCGACACACCGATCCCGCGGGTGTTGATCTGTACCAGATCGGCGGGCGTCGGGCGGCTATCGCGCGAGAGGTTGACCGAGGCGCCCTTGTAGCCCGTGGCAACACCGGCATAGACGCTGATGGTATCCGTCACTTCATAGGCGGCGCGGGCGGTGAACGACCAGTTGCTGCCGCTGGTGCGGGCCGGCTCAACCGCGTTGGGCAGGTTCATGAACGGCGGGAAGAACTGCAGCGGGACCAAATTCAGCAGCGAGTTGACCGCCGGATTGGTCGCGTTGGCCGTGGCAAAAGCGTTCATCGCCTGGAAGATCGGCGCGGTGGCCGGCGCCGTGGCGAAGGCCCCGACCTCTGCCGGGTTCGAAGGGTTGACCCCGGCCCCGATCAGCGCCTGCGCCAGGATCGCCGAACGCCCAAGCGCAGTGAGGTCCAGACCGGCGAAGACATCGTTCGAAACCGTGTTGGTCGACCAGTTCTTCTTGTCATTGGTATAGTTGACTCCGCCAGTGAGGGTCAGGCGGTCAGACACCTCGAAGTCGACCTGGCTGAAGAAGGACAGCGCCTCGTTCTTCAAGGTATATTGCTCGTTCATGCCCTGGCCCTGGAGGAAGAACGTCCCCCCAAGACTGCGGCCAGACAGCGCCGAAAGACGCGCTTCCAGCGTGTTCACCGTGGTGCAGCCGGGCGAAGTCGGGCAGCCCGTCAGGCCCTGCATCAGGATGTTCGCATAATTGCGCGCATCGCGCCCCCACGAGATCGAATTGTCCTGATAGACCTTTTCATTGAAATAGAACCCGCCGATCAGGGCATTAACCGGTCCATCCCAGTCAGTCGAAGCGCGCAATTCCTGCGTGAAGGTGTTCAGCCTCACGTCCTGGTAATTGTTGCCCAGCAGGTCGGCACTGGTGAAATCCGTATCCTGGTTGGTGATCGCGCTGGTGCGGCGGAAAGCGGTGATCGATGTGAGCTTGAGGATGCCCATGTTGTAGTCGATCTGGCCCGACAGACCCCAGTTCTTGATCCGGTTGGTGGAATCGAAATTGTTGTAGAGCACGTCGCCGAATGGATTTGCGGCATCGTTGACCCGTCCGCCCAGCAGCAGCACGGCGCCCGTCGCCTGCGAGGCCCGCAGGTTGACCACGGCGCAGCACACTTCGTCGATCTTGCCGTAATCGCCGATCAGGCGGACCTTGAGGTCGTCCGACGGTTCAAACAGCATCTGACCGCGCACGAACCAACGATCGCGTTCGTTGGTCTTGTTGCCGTTGACCAGGTTGGTGACATAACCGTCACGCTTGTTGATCCCGCCGGCAAGGCTGACGGCAATGCTTTCGCTGATCGGGCCGGTGACCACGCCCTTGACGACGAGCGCGTTGAATTCGCCATAGCTGGCTTCGACATTGCCGCCGAAGTTGAACTTCGGTTCGCGCGTGACGAGCGAGATGACGCCAGCAGAAGCGTTCTTGCCGAACAGGGTCGACTGCGGACCGCGCAGCACTTCAACGCGCTGGACATCGGGAAGGTCAGCGATCATCGAAGCCGAACGCGAGCGATAAACGCCATCGACGAACAGACCGACCGAGGGTTCGATACCGGCGTTGTTGGCGCCGTTGCCGAAGCCGCGAATGAAGAAGTTTGTATTGGCCGAGCTTTGCAGCTGGTTGACGCGCAGCGATGGAACGACGCTGGACAGGTCCTTGATGTCGCGGATCTGGGCGCGCTCAATAGTTTCGGCGGTGGTCACCGAGACGGCCACCGGCACGTCCTGCAGCGTCTGTTCGCGCTTGGTGGCGGTCACGACGATCTCGTTGCCTTCGCCATCGTCAGCCGCGGCTTCCGGAGCGGGCTGGGCTTCGTCGGCATTTTGCGCGAAAGCCGCGGCGGGCAAGCCAAGGCAAAGCGCGGCAGCGCTACCGAAAAGGGCGGCGCGGGTGGTCACGGCTAGGCCGGCGGCGATAAATTTCATGATCTGGCGACCTCTCTCTCGTTGGATGACGCTACGTCTTTTTGACGTTAGTCGATCAACCCTTATCCAACTGCTGTAACCCATAGGATTCCGCGCATTTTCGCACAATCGCTAATTTGATTTTACCGTCTGGCCGGTGCGAATTGTTGCAAGTCCGTCACACTCCAACGCTTGCCGTGAGGCCATCCTTCGGCTAGGGGCGCGCGATTGTTGCAATGCAACACGCATCGCCTCGTCCTCCTTGACTGAAAGCCTGTCCATGTCCGCCCCGCTGCCGCTGCGCAATATCGCCATCATCGCCCACGTCGACCACGG
>DIUN01000021.1 GCA_002423025.1 Sphingomonadales bacterium UBA6157
CGTACATGCCGGGATGCACGCAGGACAGCCCGCCCCCGTTGGTGTTCACGGGCAGTGATCCGCCCGGGTCGATATTCCCGTCGCCGACGAAGCGGCCGCCCTCGCCCTTCGGGCAGAATCCCAAGTCTTCGAGGAACAGCAAGGTATTGATGGTGAAGGCGTCGTAGACCTGCACCACGGCGATGTCTTTCGCCGACAGGCCGGCCATGGCATAAGCCTGGCGGCCGGACTGGCTGGCCGCGGTGACAGTCAGGTCGTGCATGGACGATATCTGCCGGTTCCACACGGCGGTCGCGTTGCCCAGCACATACACCGGCGGTTTCGGCAAATCACGGGCCCGGTCGGCGCGCACCAGCACATAGGCACCGCCACCGTCGGTAACCAGGCAGCAGTCGCGCACGCTCAAAGGATCAGACACCATGCGGGCGGCCAGCACATCGTCGATGCTGAGCGGATCACGCATGAAGGCTTCCGGGTTGAGGCTGGCCCACGCCCGTGCGGCCACAGCCACTTCGGCCAGCTGGCGGCGCGTGGTGCCGAATTCAAACATGTGGCGCGAGGCCGCCAGCGCATAGGACGACAGCGGCTGCATCGGCTCATAAGGCGCTTCATAGGGCTGCGGGTCCAGCCAGCGGCGGGCTGCACCGATCTCGCGCCGACCGAACTGCGCCGAGCGCTGGGCGCTGCCGTAACACACCAGCACCGCATTGCACTGGCCGGACTGCAGGGCATGCATGGCCGGCAGCAAATGCGCGATGAAGCTGGAGCCGCCCAGCATGGTGCTGTCGATGTAGCGCGGACGCAAGCCCAGGTACTCGACCACCGGCATGGCCCACATCGTGGCCGAGGCGCTGGCGGTGCAGATGCCGTCAATGTCGCTCATCTTCAAACCGGCGTCCAGCACGGCGGCGCGGGCGGCGCGCGCCAGCAACTCCATGTCGGTAAAACCCGGCGTTTCACCGCAGCCAAAGGTGGCCACGCCGGCAATCACCGTGCTGCCGCGCAATGCCTTGAGGGAGGTATCACTCATGCTGCAACTCCTGTGGTGCCGGCCGGTGCGGGTGCGGGATCAAACAGCACCAGGCCGCGCCCGTCGGTGAGCTGGACCCGCGCCTGGACGCGCTGGCCGATTTTCAGCGCTAGCGGTTTCATGTTCTCGACACGGCTCATCAAGCGTACGCCTTCGTCCAGGTCAATCAGCGAGACGTTGTAGTCGCCGCCTGCCTCGGCTTTGCGCCGCACAGTGGTCACTGCGTAAACCGTGCCGAGCCCGGTGGGCGCGACCCAGCCGAGTTCGGCCGAACCGCAATGCGGACAGCTCTCACGCGGGAAATACACATGCTTACCGCAATCGGCGCAGCGCTGGATCAGCAGGCGCCCTTCGTCGAGCGCCGCCTGCTGCATGGCCTGCACACCGCCGGACGCGGCCACAGAGAGGAGTTGTTGCTGGGTCATTTTTGGGGTCATTTCTTTGTTCATTTTTGGGCCTGTCTCAAATCGGATCCCAGCTAAACACGTCGCCGGAGAAGTCCAGCGCAAAGAAGCTGGCTTTCAGCGCGGGCAGCGCGTGGCTGGCCACGGCCTGCGGAGTCCAACCTTCGGAACGGTGTACCGAGCGGATCGGGCGCGGCTGGCTGATCAGGAAAATTTCGTTGTTGCGCACCGCAAAAATCTGACCATTGGCATCGCGTCCCGCTTCGCTGGCCAGGCAGACAGCCAGCGGCGCGATCTTGGCCGGCGTCATCTGCTTGATGCGATCGACCCGGGCCTGCTCGGCCGGCGTGTCAGTGGGAATCGCGCCTATCATGCGGCTCCAGGCAAATGGGGCGATGCAGTTGGAGCGCACATTGAACTTGAGCATGTCCAGCGCGATCGACTTGGACAGCGCCACCACGCCGAGCTTGGCCGCCGAGTAGTTGGCCTGGCCAAAGTTGCCGATCAGGCCCGAGGTGGAGGTCATGTGGATGTAGTTGCCCGATTCCTGCGCCTTGAAATGCGGCGCGGCGGCGCGGCTGACGTGGTAGGCGCCGTACAGATGCACCTTGATCACGGCATCCCATTCGTCGTCACCCATCTTGTGAAAGAAACGGTCGCGCAAAATGCCGGCGTTGTTGACGACGCAGTCGATGCGGCCAAAGCTACCGAGCGCGGCGCTGATGATGTGCTGGGCGCTCAGGGCTTGCGACACGCTGTCGGTGCTGGCCACCGCTTCGCCGCCGGCGGCGCGTATTTCGTTGACCACCGCCTGGGTCGGCCCGGCATCAACGCCCTCGCCGGTCACCGAAGCGCCAATGTCGTTGACCACCACTCGGGCGCCCTCGCGCGCCATGGCCAGCGCAATGTCTCGTCCAATCCCGCCACCGGCCCCGGTGACGACCACAACTTTGCCTGCCAGCATGTCTGCTTTACTCATTGACTCAAGTCTCCTGATCTGTATTGACGCGCCTACTGCGTGAAAATAGAGCATCTTCGCCGAGTCCGGGCAAATCAACAATCTGCAAATTCAGTAGCAAGACTTCTGAATTTCAGAAGGATTGTACGGGTCGATCAGCGCTGGCGAACCGCCAAGACTTAATCCATGCCGAAGGCTAGGCCAACTTTGCGTTAGCATGACGTGATGCAATTTGATCTGACAGACCTGCGGCTTTTTGTATCGACAGCCGATGAGGGCAATATGACCCGTGCGGCGCAGCGGCAGCATCTTTCGCTGGCAGCGGCGAGCGCCCGCATCAAGTCGCTGGAGGTCCAGTCCGGCTTGAGCCTGTTCTACCGTGAGGCCAGAGGCGTGCGTCTGACGCCGCCCGGTGAAGCTT
>DIUN01000006.1 GCA_002423025.1 Sphingomonadales bacterium UBA6157
CCTTGTTGGTGAAGGTGACAGCGAGGAGCTCGGAGGGCCAGGCTAGCCGGCTCCACAGGATATGGGCGAGGCGGGCGGTGAGCGCCCGCGTCTTGCCGGTGCCGGCGCCGGCCAGGATGAGCACCGGGCCTTCCGTGGTGAGCACGGCCTCGCGCTGCGGTGCATTGAGGCCATCGAGCCAGGCGGGGGATTGTTGTGGGGCAGCAGCCATGTGTGAACAACTAGAGAACATCGGCGCGAAAGCCAAGCGCCCCGGTGCATCCGGACCGGCGGGGATTCCGGGCCGGCTTTAAGTTGTTCAAGCCCCTGCCGTTCCCCAAAAAGCAAGACGCGATGCGGAGCTTGCTTGTGCCGCTATGCGGTGGGGAGAAGCGCATGACAGCGATGTTCCGGCCGCCGATTGCGGTGACGAGCGCGATCGGATGGCCGCAGGTCTTTGGCTTCGGGCAGGGCGCGGACCCGTTTTTTGCCCGGGTGCGCGCTGCGCAGCTTGCTGAAGTGAACCGCTATGTGCCGTTCAATGTCGGGCTGATGATGGTCAATGTCGTGCTGCTGGTGGTGGCGCTGCGGGACCATGTCGCCTTTGATTTCCTCAAGGCCTGGGGCGGCGTGATGGGCCTGCTGGCGCTGCTGTGGAGCCTGCGCTTCCGCCAGGTGAGGAAGCGCGGCGAGCTGAAGGAAGTGAGCCGCGCCATGTTCTGGCTGATCAGCGGTGAAGTGGCGGCCTTCGGCATCGGCTGGGCGGTGATGACACTGAAGCTGCTGCCGCAGGCCGATGCCGGCGGCCAGATGCTGCTGCTGCTGCTCTCGGTGAGCGCCATGGGCGCGTGCGGTTTTGCAGCAGCGGTGATGCCGGTGTGCGGCATGGCGCTGGTGTTCAGTATCGGGCTGGGGGCTGTGCTGGCGATCCCGATGGGCTCGCTGCTGGCCTCGCCCTCCGTGGTGGTGGCGTTCCTTACTTATGCCGTGCTGATCTGCCGGGGCATCATGGTGACGAGCTTCACGCTGATGTCCCGGATGCGGACGCAGGCGGACCTCAACGATCGCACCGAGGTGGTGCGGCTGCTGCTCAACGAGTTTGAAGCCAATGGCTCGGACTGGCTTATCGAGGTGGATGCCGAGGGGCGGCTGACCCATGTTTCACCGCGGCTGGCCGATGTGGCGCGGCGGCCGCGTGGCGAATTGCTGGGCATGCCGCTGCTGGCGCTGCTGGGCCAGGAACGGCACGGCGCGGGGCGCAGCAGCATCAAGGCGCTGACCAGCACGTTCCTGTCGCAGCGGCCGTTTCGAGACATCACTGTGCCGGTGGCAGTGGCGGGGGAAACGCGCTGGTGGGCGCTCTCAGGCACACCCAAGAGCGATGGCTTCGGCGGCTTTGCCGGCTATCGCGGCGTGGGGCGCGATGTCACGGAAGTGCGCCGCAGCCACGAGCGGATAGCCCAGTTGGCGCGGTTCGATCCGCTCACCGGCTTGGCCAACCGCGCGCTGTTCCGCGAGACGCTGGAGGATGCGCTGGCCCGGGCGGCACGCACCCGCAAGAACTGCGGCCTGCTGTTTATCGATCTCGATCGCTTCAAGGGCGTCAACGACACGCTCGGCCATGGCGCCGGGGACCGCTTGCTGGTGCAGGTGGCCGAGCGGCTGCGTGAAGCGGTGCGCGGCGGCGCCACCATCGCCCGGCTGGGCGGGGACGAGTTCGCCGTGCTGCTGCCCGATGCCTCGGCACGGCGGGTGGAGAGCGTGGCGCGGGCGGTGGTGGCCGCCATGGCCGTGCCGTTCGGCATCGATGACAAGCCGGTGAGCATCGGCGCCAGTGTCGGCTATGCGCTGGGGCCGGTGGACGGCGCCACTCTGGACCGGCTGCTGAAGAGCGCGGACCTGGCACTGTATGAAGTGAAGAGCAACGGGCGCGGCGCCGCCTGCCGCTATGTGCCGGCCATCCGCGAGCGCGCCGAGGAGCGCCGGGCGCTGGAGGCAGACCTTGGCCTGGCGCTCGAGCGCAACGAACTTTCGCTGGCCTTCCAGCCGGTGGTGGAGGCGGCGGACGAGCATATCGTGGGCTTCGAGGCGCTGCTGCGCTGGACGCACCCGGTGCTCGGCAAGATCGGGCCGGACAAGTTCATCCCGGTGGCGGAGGAAACCGGGCTGATCGTGCCGATCGGGCATTGGGTGATCGAAACGGCGTGCAAATGGGCGGCGCGCTGGCCCGAGCATGTGCGGATTGCGGTCAATCTTTCACCGGCGCAGATCGATGATCCACTGCTGCTGGACGTGGTGCAGCGGGCATTGGACGACAATGGCCTGGCGCCGGAGCGTCTGGAGCTGGAGATTACCGAGAGCCNNGATTTCGGCACGGGCTATTCGTCATTGGGCTATCTGCAAAAGGCGGCGTTCAGCCGGATCAAGATCGATCGCAGCTTTGTGTCGCGCGCCACGCAGGTCGATTCCGAGGCCAATGCCATCATCCAGGCGATCGTGCGGCTGGCGCACTCGCTGGACATGGTGACGACGGCGGAGGGCACCGAAACGCGCGAGGAGTTCGAGATGTGCCGCGATCTCGGCTGCGAGCAGGTGCAGGGCTATCTGTTCGGCAAGCCGATGCCGCCGGAGGACGCGACCGCGCTGGTGCAGCCGCTGCATGTGCGGATGCCCCAGCGGATGCGGATGGCGGCAGAGTAGCCTAGCCGACCCAGGCCTTGAGCAGCGTGTGGGCGATGGCCAGCGGCGGCGGGGCAAGCCACTCCCCGGTGCCGGCGAGCGCGGCGCGGACGTCGTCCTTGCTCGCCCAGCGGGCCTCCTCCAGCTCATCGGTATCGAGCGTGATGATGTGGCTGGTCGCCTCTGCGAGGCAGGCGACCATGAGCGAGGATGGGAAAGGCCAGGGCTGGCTGGCGAGGTAGCGGACGTTGCGGACGGTAATGCCGGCCTCCTCGAACAGCTCGCGGCCAACGGCTTCCTCCAGGCTTTCGCCCGGCTCCACAAAGCCGGCCAGCGCCGAGTAGAAGCGCTTGGGAAAGCCCGGCTGGCGGCCGACCAGCGCCATGTCGTCCTTGATGGCCAGCATGATGACGACAGGGTCGGTGCGCGGGAAATGCTCGGCGCCGCAAGCCAGGCAGCTGCGGGAATAGCCGGCCTTGCCCAACTCGGTCTTGCCGCCGCACACCGCGCAAAAGCCATGGCGGGCGTGCCAATCCAGCAAGGATCTGGCCTGGGCGATGATCGCGGCGCGGCCATCGGGAAGCTGCGAGGCGGCAACACGGGCATCGACGATGCGCCCGCCGAAATCGCTGACGAGATCGGCCCCGCTGGCGGCTGCGGCAAAGCGCGGCGCCTCGCCATCAAGGCCGAGGAAGACGCTGAGCGCATCATGCGGCACGTCCGAGCGATAGGCCCAGAGGATGTCCGGCTGTTCGGCGCTGGTGAGCACCGGCTTCAGGTCCTCCATCACCAGCCAGCGGGCATCGGGGCGCGAGCGCAGGGCGATCATGGCGGCCGGGTCCCGCCGCATGATGTCGGCTCGGTCGAGCGGGGAACCGGTGAGGCCGACAGGGGGGACTTTCCAGCCGTCGAAAGGGTCGGTCATGCTTCATCCTCTGGTGGAAACTGCGCCAGGGCGAGGCTGGCGGCTTTCTGGAACAAGGTCGGCAACCCGGCTCGTGCCACGTCATCGCGGGCGAGCCAATCCCCTGCAATTGGCGGGGCCGCCGGCAGCCGCAGCACCATCACCCGCAGCGCCAGCTCGAAATGTGTGAAGCCGTGTGAAACCGTGCCGATATGCCGCCAGCCACCGGGGTGTGGCGGGGGCGGCAGCGCATCACCATCCCGCCAGTCCGAGGAGGGCAGGGCGCTCATGCCGCCGAGCAGCCCCTTGGCGGGGCGGGTGATCGTGAGCACCCGGCCATCTGCCTCCAGCCACCAGGCCGTGCCTTGGCGCAGCGGGCGGGGCTTTTTGGCCAGCTTCACCGGCAGCCGCGCCGGGTCCTCCCCCACCTGGCACCAGCGCTGCAGCGGGCAGATGAGGCACATCGGCTTCTTAGGGGTGCAGATGCGGCTGGCGAGGTCCATCAAGCCTTGCGCGAAATCCCCATCGTGCGCCGGGTGCATGGTCGCCAGCGCGGCGCGGATTTGCGGGCGGGCGGCTGGCAGCGGTGTTTCGATGGCATGGAGGCGGGTGATGACCCGCTCGACATTGCCATCGATCACGATGGCCTCCCCGCCAAAGGCAAAGGCGGTGATGGCGGCAGCGGTATAGTCTCCGATACCGGGCAGCGTGCGCAGGGTCGCCTCTGCTGCTGGAAAGCGCCCGCCATGCTCCGCCACGATGGCGCGGGCGCAGGCCAGCAGGTTTCGCGCCCGGGCATAATAGCCCAGCCCGGCCCAAGCCTGCATCACCTCGGCATCATCGGCTGCAGCCAGCGCCGCCACAGTCGGCCAGCGCGCCGTGAAGGCGGCAAAATAGCCGCGTACCGCCGCTACGGTGGTTTGTTGCAGCATGATTTCCGAGAGCCAGACGCGATACGGCCAGTCCGCATCCTGCGGAAGCGGCACGCCGGGCGGCGTGCGCCACGGCAGGTCCCGGGCGTTCTGGCTGTACCAGTCGAGCAAGGCTTTTGCGGGCGTATCCGTCACGCGTTCGCTATGGCATGGATTGCGCCATGGCCAAAAAACCGATTCCCGAAGCGCCGGCGGAGCGCTCGCGCCGCGCGCGCCCGGTGGCGGAGCTGGTGCCCAGCATCGGCGGCCAGGCCTTCAAGCGCTTCGGCTTTACCCAGAGTGCCGTTGTCGAGCGCTGGGAGGAGATTGTGGGGACGCAATATGCCCGCCACAGCCGCCCGGAGGCGCTCAGCTTTCCCCGCGGCCGCAAGGATGGCGGCACGCTCAAGGTCGCCGTGACAGGCGCGCTGGCCCCCATGCTCGCCCATGTCGAGCCGCAGCTGATCGAGCGGGTCAACCGCGTGCTCGGCTATGCGGCGGTGGAGCGGCTGGTGCTGCGCCATGCCGATTTTTCGCCGAGCCGCCCGCCGCCGCCGCCCGGCCCGCCGCCCGAGCTTTCTGCCGAAACACGCTCGACGCTGCGGGACATCGCCGACCCCGAGTTGCGCGCCAGCCTCGAATCGCTGGCGCAGGCGCTGGTTGGCAGCAAGGGGCCGCCGATCGTCCGCTGAGCGCGGCGTTCCAATGGAAATCGGCAGTTTCGCGGCCCTGTTGGCGCAGCGCCACGCAGAGACCGTGCGCCCTCTTGTTTCGCAGCCTTGCCTTGGCCTATGCCTAGAGCCTGTTCCTTGCGGTTTTAGAGAGAATGACATGCGTAAAGTCTTCGGGCGTGTTCTGGCTGCTGCCCTGCTGATCACCGCGGCAAGCTGCGACAATGCCAGCAACGGCAAGGAGGCGGCTGCCGCGGGCGGCGGCGCGGCCAAGGCCGGCAAGACCAATTGGGTGGAGGTGACGGCCCGTACCCCCGAGGGCGGCTTCCTGATGGGCAACCCCAACGCCAAGGTTAAGCTCATCGAGTTTGCCTCGCTCACCTGCCCGCACTGCAAGGATTTCCATGCGGCGGCCATGGACACCATCAAGACCAAATATGTGGCGAGCGGCAATGTGAGCTTCGAGTTCCGCAACTTCGTGCTCAACGGCCCGGATTATGCCGTCTCGATTCTGGCGCGGTGCCAGGGGCCGGGGCCGTTCTTTGGCTTGCTCGGCGCCTTCTTCAAGGACCAGAGCCTGTGGATCGAGCCGTTCACCACCCTCTCGCCAGCGGATCAGGCCCGGCTGCAGGCGCTGCCGCAGGACAAGCAGATCGCCGCGCTCGCCGAGGCCGGCAAGCTGGATGGCTATGTCCGCACCCGCGGCATCCCGCGCGCCAAGTTTGATGCGTGCCTCGCCAACAAGGCCGAGATCGACACCATCGCCAAGCTGCGCACCCAGGCGACCGAAACCTACAAGCTCACCGGCACCCCTGGCTTCATCATCAACGGCAAGACGCAGGAAGGTGTGTTCGATTGGCGCTCGCTGGAGCCCAAGCTCCAGGCTGCGCTGCAGTAATGCCGGCATGAGCTTGCCAGCATGACCTTCGGGGCCGCTTGAGTTGGAGTTTCGCAAGCTCAGGCTGGTGGGCTTCAAGTCCTTTGTCGAGCCGGCGGAGCTGCGTATCGAGCCGGGGTTGACCGGCGTTGTCGGCCCCAATGGCTGCGGCAAATCCAATCTCCTTGAGGGCCTGCGCTGGGTGATGGGCGAAGGCTCGCCCAAGTCCATGCGCTCGGGCGGCATGGATGATGTGATTTTTGCCGGCACCGGCGCGCGGCCGGCGCGCAGCTTTGCACAAGTGACGCTGGGCCTTGCCGGCGCGGCGGGCGAGGAGATCGAAGTCTCCCGCCGCATCGAGCGCGGCTCCGGCTCGGATTACCGGGTGAATGGCCGGGACACGCGGGCACAGGATGTGCGGTTGCTGTTTGCGGACAGTGCCACCGGCGCGCATTCCCCGGCCATTGTCGGCCAGGGGCGGATCAGCGCCATTATCGCTGCTAAGCCAACTGAGCGCCGAATGCTGCTCGAGGAAGCCGCAGGTATTGCCGGGCTGCACGTGCGGCGGCGCGAGGCAGAGATCCGCCTGCGCGCGGCTGAGGCCAATGTGGCGCGGCTCGATGATGTGATTCGCGGGCTGGAAACCCAGATCGGCGCGCTGCGGCGGCAAGCCCGCACCGCCGAGCGCTACCGGGCGCTTTCGGACCGGCTGAAGATTGCTGAGGCAACGATGCTGTTCGCGCGCTGGAAGGCGGCGCAGGCGGCGAGCGCAGCGGCCAGTGCAGCGGCTGCCGAGGCCGAGGCGCGGACCGGAGACCTGACGCGGCTGGCGGCAGGGCTTTCCGCACGGGCGACGGCCGCAGCGGCGGATCTGCCGGGCCTGCGGATGGCCGAGGCCACAGCGGCAGCCGGGTTACAGGCGCTGAGGCAATCCCGGGCATTGCTCGATGCCGAGGCGACAGCGGCGGTGAGCCGGGGGCAAGCGCTGGAGGGGTTGCTGGCCGCCGTGGCGCGGGATGCGGCGCGCGAGGCCTCGCTGGGTGAGGATGCAGCGGCGGCAGAGGCCCGGTTGGGCAGTGAAAGCGCCGGGCTGGCCGAGGCCGTGGCACTGGCCGAGGCAGCGCTGCCGGGGCTGGTGGCTGCGGTGGACACAGCGCTGGTAGGGCAGGGTGCGGCGGAGAGCCAGCTGAGCGGCGCGATGGATGCTCATGCCGCTGCCGCAGCACAGGCGCGCGGCGCGGCGGAGGCTGCCAATGCGGCAGGTGCGCGGTTGGCGCGGGCGGAGGGCGAGGCGCGCGAGCTGGCCGCCCGGCGGGCACGACTGGCTCCGGCGCCAGATACCGCTGGGCTGGCAGCGGCCGTGGAAGCGGCTGCAACAGCGCTGGCCGATAGCGAGGCAGCGCTGGCGGCAGCGGAAGCGGCACGGCCGGCGGCCGAGGGTGCGCGGGCGGAAGCCGCGGCCAGTCACGCCGCGACGCGGGCGACGCTCGCCAGCCTTGCAGCAGAGGCCGAGGCGCTGGCCCGGCGGCTGGCAGCGGACAGCGGCAAGGGCCCGCGCATTGCCGACAAAATCGAAACACAGGCCGGCTATGAGGCGGCGCTGGCGGCAGCGCTGGGAGATGATCTTGAAGCCGGGCCGGCGGACAGCGAGGCGGCGCGGCGCTGGGCCGGGGCGGCAGCGGCCGGCGATGCGGGGCTGCCGGCGGGCGTGTTGCCGTTGGCGGATTTTGTGACCGCACCGCGCGAGTTGGCGCGGCGGCTGGCGCAGATTGGCGTGGTCGAGGCGGGTGCTGCGGCGGCGCTGGCCGGCAGGCTCAAGCCGGGGCAGCGGCTGGTGACGCTGGCCGGAGCGCTGTGGCGCTGGGATGGGTTTATCGATGCTGGCGGGCGCAACGATGCTGCCGCGGCGCGGCTGCGGGCGCGGCGGCGGGCGGCGGAAGTGGCGCGCGAGCAGGCAGATGCGCAGGCCGGGCAAGATGCAGCGGCTGCGGCGCTGGCAGCGGCAGTGGCAGCAGCAGGCAAGGCGCAGGAGGCGGAGCGGGCCGCACGTGGCCAGCGGGACCAGACGGCGCGGGCGCTGGCCGAGGCGCGGGCGCGGCTGGCGGCAGCGGAGACAGCGGCGAGCCGGCGGGCCGGGGAGGAGGCGAGCCTGCTCACCGCCAGCGAGCGCAATGATGCCGATGTGGCGCGGCTTAAGGCGGAGGCCGAGGCGGCGCGCGCCGCAGTACCGCAGGCAGGGGCGCTGCAGGGGCTTGCCGAGGCGCTCGCGGCGGCTCGGGTGGCGGCGGAGAGCGCGCGCGCAGCGGTGGCGCAGGCGCGCGCTGCCGCGGATGCCAAGGGCCGTGAGATCGAGACGGCAAGGCGCCGGCTGGAGGCGATTGCCGGCGAGCGTGAGGGCTGGCAGCGCCGGCGGGCCGCCAGCGGCACGCAGGCGGCCGAGTTGGAGCGCCGGGCAACCGCCGCGAAGGCAGAGCAGGTTGGGCTTGAGGAGCGTCGCGAGGCGATCGCTGCGGAGGTTGCCGGCATTGCCACGCGCACGGCAGCAGCCGAAGCCGAGCGCGCCCAGGCCGCAGATGCGCTGGCGCGGGCCGAGGCTGGGCTTGCAGAGCTGACAGCGCAGGCGCGGGCTGCGGACGAAGCCGTGGCGGCGGCGCGCGAGGCGCGGGCGACGGCGCGGGCCGAGGCCGAGCACCAGGATGCGGCCCGGCTGGATGTGGAGCGCCTCGCCGGTGAGCGCTTCCAGTGCCCGCCGCCGGTGTTGCCGGGGCGCTTTGGCTTTGCGCCCGAACCCGGCGATGCGGCGGTGCTGGCGGAAGCCTTTGAGGCTCTGGCCGAAGAACGCGAGCGGCTGGGGCCGGTGAACTTGCGCGCCGATATCGAATTGACCGAACTGGAAGGTCAGGCCCAGCTGACAGTAAGCGAAAAGGCCGAGCTGGAAACCGCCATCGCCCGGCTGCGCGGCTCGATCGGCTCGCTCAACCGGGAGGGCCGGGCGCGGCTCGCGGCGGCGTTCCTGAGTGTTGATGGGCATTTCCGTACGCTGTTCACGGATCTGTTCGGCGGCGGCGAAGCGCGGTTGGCGCTGATCGAATCAGATGATCCGCTCGAGGCTGGGTTGGAGATCATGGCGCAGCCGCCGGGCAAGAAGCTGCAATCCCTCACGCTTCTCTCGGGTGGTGAGCAGGCGTTGACCGCAACGGCGCTGATCTTTGCACTGTTCCTTGCCAACCCGGCACCGATCTGCGTGCTCGACGAAGTGGATGCGCCGCTTGATGACGCCAATGTCGAGCGATTCTGTGACTTGCTCGACAGGATGGCGGCAGAGACTGCAACCCGCTTCCTGATCGTGACGCACAATGCCGTGACGATGAGCCGGATGCACCGGCTCTATGGGGTCACCATGGGCGAACCGGGGGTTTCACAGCTGGTTTCGGTGGACCTGCAGGCTGCCGAACGCTTGCTGGCGGCCGAATAGGGTTCACCCCTCATTCAATAGCGACGGCGCAAATTCTCTCGAGTGTTAGGAGAGTAGCCATGTTGCGTACCACGATGTTCAAGCTCGGATTGATCGGCATTTCAGCGCTGGCGCTCGGCGCCTGTGCGGACCGCTATGGCGGGAACTACGGCTATGCGCCGGGCTATGGCGGCGGTGGCGGCGGCTATTACGACGCGGGCTATGACCAGTATTATGGTGATCCCTATGGCTTCCGCTCGGTGCCCTATGGCTATATCGGCGCCGGCTTCGGCTGGTCCGGCAGCTATTATTATCCGGGTACGGGCGTCTATGTTTACGATCGCCGTGGCCAGCGCCGGAGCTGGAACAACCGCCAGCGCAGTTATTGGCAGAGCCAGGCACCGCGGCGCCCGGTGATCGGCCGGGCGATTGGCGGCGCGATCATCCAGCAGCCGCGCGCCCAGCAGCCGCGTTACGAGCGGCAGCAGCCACGTCAGCGCCAGCAGGTCGAGCGCCAGCGTGACCGGCGGGATGATTCCCGGCGGGAGCGCGACCGTCGGCGTGACTGAATCGCCCGCCTGAGGGACGAATCCGCTCAACAATAAGGGCCTATTCGGGCGCATATTGCGCTTTGGCCGGGAGCGCAGCGCGCTTCCGGCCATGTTGCGATGCAAAATGACAGTCCCGCGTGGTTGACAGCTAGCCCCCCCATGGATAGACGCCGCGCCAAGCTTTGGTGGCTTGGCTGCCAAGGGCTCACGGAGTGTTTCGAGGCCTTGTTTTCGGCACGGTAGCGAAACGTCCGGTTTTTCGTTCTAGGGGTTCGCCCGTCTTGGCTGATGATCGCCAGCATGATGATGCGCTAGCGCGCCGCATCGCTGCCGCGCGCGCTGCCGAGGCATCGGCCCGCGATGGCAAGAAGCGTGAAGAAAGCGCTGGCTGGTCAATTGCGGTCGAGTTTGTGGGTGCCATGCTGGTGGGGGGACTCATCGGCTGGTTTATCGACAAGCAGGCGGGAACCGGCCCCTGGGGCTTGATTGCGTTGTTGTTGCTGGGGTTTGCGACGGGCTTGCGCTCGGTGCTGCGCCAACAGAAAAAGATCGACGGGAAGTAACGCCATGGCCAACCCGATGGAGCAGTTCCAGATCGAAAAGATCGTCCCCTTGGACGTGGCCGGCTATGATTTTTCGTTCACCAACTCCTCGCTCTGGATGCTGATTGCCGTTGGTGCAGTCGCGCTGTTCCTGTTCATCGGCACCGCCAAGCCGCAGCTCGTTCCGGGCCGCGCGCAGGCCGCCGTGGAATATCTCTATGAATTCATACGCGACATGTTGCGTGAGAACGTCGGCAAGGAAGGGCTGCGCTATGCGCCCCTGATCTTCGCACTCTTCATCTTCGTGCTGGCTTGCAACCTGCTCGGCATGATCCCGTTCATCGGCGCCTTTACGCCCACCAGCCATATCGCTGTCACCTTTGGTCTTGCCGCCATCGTGTTCGTACTGGTGGTGATCGTGGGCTTTGCGCGCCATGGCCTGCATTTCTTCACGCTGTTCCTGCCGGAAGGCACGCCGATTTTCGTGCTGCCGCTGGTCGCCGCGATCGAGTTCCTGTCCTTCCTCTCGCGGCCGTTCACTCTCGCCATCCGGCTTTTCGCCAACATGACTGCGGGCCATGTGCTGCTCAAGGTGTTCGGTGGATTTGTGGTGGCCCTCGGCTCGTTTGAGGCGCTGCCCTATGTGTTCGGCATCATCCCGCTCGGCGTCAACGTGGCGCTCACAGCGCTCGAACTGCTGATCGCGGTTGTGCAGGCCTATGTGTTCGCACTGCTCGCTTCGATTTACCTGAACGACGCAGTCAATCTTCACTAATCACTTCAGCAATCATGCATAACTGGTTTTAACGGAAGGACTTCTAATGGATCTCGCTGCTGCAAAGCTCATCGGTGCTGGCCTTGCTGCCATGGGTGCTGGTTTCGCCGCCATCGGCGTCGGCCTCATCTTTGGCATGTTCCTCCAGGGCGCGCTGCGCAACCCGGCTGCTGCTGACAAGCTCGGCGCCCGCCTGATCTTCGGCTTCGCCGTGACTGAGGCCCTCGGCCTTATCGCTGCGGTGGTCGCGCTCGCCCTCGCCTTCGGCTGAGGTAGAGCTCCGTGCCGCAGTTCGACCCCGCCAATTTCATCCCCCAGCTCGTATGGCTGGCGGCGATCTTTGCCGTGCTCTACTTCTTCGTGGTGCGTCCGACCTTGCCAAAGGTCGGACGGGTCATCGATGCGCGTGAGGGCAAGGTTGCGGGTGACCTCGATGCGGCCGAATCGGCAAAAGGCGAAGCTGATGCGATTCGCACCCGCTACGACGAAGGCATGGACGCTGCCCGCAAGGCAGCCCAGGCCGAAGTCGCAGCGGCTCGCGAGGCAGCGGCCCGTGCTTCTGAAGTGCGGCTGAAGTCGCTTGCCGGCGTTCTTGACGGCAAGGCGACGGAAGCTGCCGAGCGGTTGGCCGGAGCCTGTGCTTCGGCCAAGGCGTCTCTTACTGCCACGGCAGCGGAACTGACTGGCGAGGCCGTGCAGCGGCTGGCCGGAATCGATGTGCCGCGCGCAGAGATTGAAGCGGCGCTGGCGGCGCAGGACCGGGGTTAAGACATGGCTGACGTGGTTTCTTCCCCCGCCGTGGCACAGGCCGAAGGCTTTGCCGATCCGGGCCTTGCGCCCCAGGCGCATACCGAGGTGGCTGGCGAAGCACATCATGCCGAGGAAACGCTCCTCGGCTTGGGTGCCGAGACCTATGTCTACATCTCGATCTCGATCTTCTTCTTTCTCGCAATCGTGCTCGGCAAGCTGCCGGCCCGTATCGCTGCAGCGCTGGACGATCGTATCGCCGGCGTGAAGCGTCAGCTTGATGAGGCCAAGACCATCCGCGCCGAAGCTGAGGCACTGCTTGCCGAGGCCAATGCCCGCCGCGACGCTGCCACCAAGGATGCCGAGGCGATTGTCTCGCGCGCCAAGGCAGAAGCTGCCGAACTCGTGGCCGAAAGCGAAGCTGCCGCCGCCATGACCATCGAGCGTCGTACCGCCGCTGCAGAAGCCAAGATTGCTGCTGCCGAGCGCATTGCCGAGGCTGAACTGCGGGCTGAAGTTGCCAAGCGCGTGACGGCTGCTGCCGGTGCACTGATTGCTGCTAATGCAGACAAGGCTCTGCAGGCCAAGCTCACCGACGATGCAATCGCCGGCCTTGAGCGCCAGCTGCATTGATGGTGCCGGGGCGATGCGCC
This sequence comes from Sphingomonadales bacterium UBA6157, assembly GCA_002423025.1. Taxonomy (GTDB): domain Bacteria; phylum Pseudomonadota; class Alphaproteobacteria; order Sphingomonadales; family Sphingomonadaceae; genus Sandarakinorhabdus. The sequence goes on from DIUN01000006.1 coordinate 12,744, forward strand.
CCAAGATTGTGGAACGGGGCGTTGCGTGATAATGGCCCGACCACGATGATGTTGCATATTCCGATGAGCCGACGAGGCTGATGCTTGAGCCGCCAGAAGGGCGGCCGGTGTCTTGCTGTGGTTCTCTGACGGAAAAGTGCTCCTCCCTTGATAAAAATCCTCCCCGCGCAGGCGGCTGACCTGCCTGAAATCGATCTCCTGCTGGATGCGGGCTTCGGTCCTGCACGTCGCGGGCGTACTGCCTACAAGCTGCGCGCTGGCGTGGCGCCTGACCCTGCGCTGAGCTTCGTGGCACGTGAGGGCGCAGCGCTGGTCGGCTCGGTGCAGTGCTGGCCCCTGCAACTGCGCAGTGCCTCTGGAGCGGTTTTTCCGCTCACGCTTGTCGGGCCTGTGGTGGCGGCTGCGGATCGGCAGGGGCAGGGCATCGGCACAGCACTGATGCAGGCCTCTCTGGCCGCGATCGATGCGTTGGGCCGTGGGCCAGCGCTGCTTATCGGCGACGCGGAGTATTATGGTCGCTTTGGCTTTTCGGCGGCCGCGACGGCTGGCTGGCAGGTGCCAGGGCCGGTCGAGCGCGCGCGGCTGCTGGTACGCGGCGAGGCGGTGGGCTTGCCGGCGTCGGGCTGGCTGGAGCCGTCTGCGGGAGCGCGCGCAGCGGCCTGAACTTCGAGCATTGGGTTCTCTGTGTTAGCCGGCGTGTCTCACCCTATGCGGGCATATGGCCGCTGGCGTTGCGCCAGCACGGCTTGTGGCTATGAAGGGGCATGAGCAACGAGCATTCCTCAGGGCGCGACGGTGTGCGCGATTCGGCGGGACGGTCCCCCGGCGAGTTGGCGGCGCTGCTGGCCAAAAAGTCCTTGCCGCCGGTGCATCTGTGGAACCCTGAGCGCTGCGGGGATAGCGAGATGCGCATCGCGGCTGATGGTACCTGGTTCCACCAGGGCTCGCCGATCGGGCGGCGTGAACTGGTCAAGCTGTTCTCCACCATCCTGCGCCGCGAGCCTGATGGCAGCTTCGTGCTGGTGACGCCGGTGGAAAAGCTCGACATTTCTGTGGACGATGCACCCTTTGTTGCTGTCGAGGTGACAAGCAGTGGCGAGGGCCGGGAGCGCAATCTCGTGTTCCGTCTCAACACCGATGAACTGGTTGCGGCTGGCCCCGAGGCACGGCTGCGGGTGGAGACGGCGCCGGATGGCACGCCGCGGCCCTATGTTCACGTCCGTGCCGGCCTTGAGGCGCTGATCAACCGTTCTGTGTTCTACGAACTTGCCGATATCGCGCTGGCCGAAGGTGCGTCGCCGCCGGGGCTGTGGAGTGGCGGGCTGTTCTTTCCGTTCATGCCTGAGGCTGGTTGATGGACCCGGCACGGCTGCGCGCGGCGCTGGCACGCGAAGGCCCCGGTGGCCTCAGGAGCAGCTTGCGCGGAGATTGGGAGGTGACCCCCGGCGAGGCGCTGGTGACGACGCGGGTGCTGACCCCAGCTGCCGTGCTGATTGCGCTGACGCATGAGCCAGAGCCGCAGCTGCTGCTGACCAAGCGCCCCGCCCATATGAACCGCCATGCCGGGCAGATTGCCTTTCCCGGTGGCCGAGTGGACCCGGAGGACGAAAGCCACATTGCTGCAGCGCTTCGCGAGGCTGAAGAGGAGGTCGCGCTGGGCCGCGAGCATGTCGATGTGCTCGGCACGCTCGATCAGTATGAAACCGGCACCGGCTTCTCGATTCTGCCGGTAGTGGGGCTGGTGCCGCCAGGGCTGGTGCTGACGCCCGCTGCGGCGGAAGTGGCCGAGCTTTTTCATGTGCCATTCGCGCATGTCATCGATCCGGCCAATCACGAGCGGCGCATTGGCGAATGGCAGGGCAAGGCCCGTGAATTCTACGTCATCCGTCATGGGGACCGCGAAATCTGGGGCGCGACGGCGGCGATGATCGTCAATCTCTCTCGCCGGCTTGGCCTGTGACGCGGCTGAAGCTCCCGGCCTGGGTGGCCAGTCCAGACGGTGCGGCGCTGCTGGCGGCTCTGGCGGCTGACGCGGGCGAGAGCCGGTTGGTGGGCGGCATCGTGCGCGATTCACTGCGCGGCGTCGGCTCGGCGGATATCGATATCGCAACACGGCTCAGGCCCGATGTGGTGATGGCGCGGCTCAAGGCAGCAGGATTGAAGGCCATTCCGACCGGGCTTTCGCATGGTACTGTTACGGCGGTTGCAGGCGCGCTGGTGGCCGAGGTGACAACGCTGCGGCATGATGTGGCGACTGATGGTCGGCGCGCAGAAGTGGAGTTCACCGATGATTGGCAGGCCGATGCCAGTCGCCGGGATTTCACCATCAACGCGCTTTACGCTAGCCTCATCGACGGCAAGATCAGCGACTATTTCGGTGGGCTGGACGATCTGGCGGCGCAGCGTGTTCGCTTCATCGGTGCGCCATTGCAGCGAATTGCCGAGGACCATCTGCGCATCCTGCGCTTCTTTCGCTTTTCGGCACGTTTTGCCGAGGCCGTGGATGCCGAAGGGCTGGCGGCCTGTGCGGCGCGGGCAAATGATCTGATGGCGCTGTCTCGCGAGCGGATCGCCATCGAACTGCGCGGGCTACTGGCAGTGGCGAATCCGCTGCCAATGCTGGAGCTGATGCTGGCGAACGGCATCTGGAAGCCGGTGCTGCCGGAGTTCACGCCTGAGCGTTTGCCTGTGCTAGCGCGGACAATCGAGGCGGAATCCGCATCAGGCCTGTCCCCAGCGTGGCAACGGCGACTGGCGGCGCTGCTGCCGCCCGACAAGGCAGCGGCGGAAACCGTGGCGGCGCGGCTGCGGCTGGCCAATGCCGACAAGACGCGGATCGGGCTGGCGGCCGTGGCGTTTACCGGCGGCGCGTTGCTGCCGCAGGCTTGGACGCTCGGAGCTGAAGCGCTGGCTGACCGGCTGCTGATAGCCGGCGACGCGGCCGGCGCTCGGCAGGTGGCGGCCTGGCAGCGGCCGCGCCTGCCAGTGTCCGGTCGTGACTTGCTGGCGCGCGGGCTGGCGCCGGGGCCGCAGGTGGCGGCGCGGCTGGGTGATTTCGAACGCGCCTGGGTGGCGGCAGGGTTCCCGATGGATGAGGCGGCCGTGACGGCGTTGCTTGATACTGTGCTGGCGCATTAGCCTAGCCCAGCAGGCGGCCGCCCCCTGCGAGGGGTTTCGCTCACCGGCACCTTCACGCCACGCCTTGCCAGCGCCTCGCGCAGCAGCACCTCGATCTCGGCGTTGAGGCTGCGCAGATCAGCAGCGGCGGCGCGGGCGAGAGCGTCGTGCAGCGCCGGATCGAGGCGCAGTGGGAAGGGCTTCTTTTGCGCCACGGGCCTATTGGTAGAGCCCGCCAGCGTTGACCACTGGCTGGGTTTCGCGCTCGCCGCACAGCACAACAAGCAGGTTAGACACCATGGCGGCACGGCGCTCGTCGTCCAGATGCACCACCTTGCGTTCGCTCAGCATGTTGAGCGCCATTTCCACCATGCCGACAGCGCCGGTAACAAGCGTTTCCCGCGCCGCCACCACGGCGGCGGCCTGCTGGCGACGCAGCATGGCGCCAGCGATTTCGGGCGCATAGGCGAGGTGCGTGAAGCCGCATTCGTCCACGGTGATGCCGGCGACGGCGAGCCGGGCAATCAACTCGGTGCGGAGTTCGGCACTCACCCGCTCATGATCGCCGCGCAGGGTAACTTCCTTGTGCTCGAAATCATCATAGGGGTAGCGCGCGCCGATGGTGCGGACTGCAGCCTCGATCTGGGCGGTGACGAAGCTGCCATAATCATCAACATCGAACAGCGCTTGTGCCGAATCGGTGACGCGCCACACCACTTGCGCCGCCATCTCGATCGGGTTGCCACGCAGGTCGTTCACCTTGATCATCTGCGAGATGAGGTTGTGGGAGCGTAGGCTGATCTTCTGCTTGGCCATCCAGGGCCAGGTCCAGCGCAGGCCAGGGGTGCGGTCCGTACCGCGATAATCCCCGAACAGCGTGATGGCGGCGCCCTCATTGGGCTGCACCTTGTAGAATCCGGCAGCGAGAAGCAGCGAGACCAGCATGGCACCCGAGGCGATGAGCGCCATCGTGCCGCCGCCCTCGGGGATGCTCAGCGCAGAGACGATGCCGAACAGCACCGTGACAGCGAACAGTGTGAGCACGACAAAGCCCGAACTTCCAGCGCCGGAAATCTCGCGGCTGGTGCGAACCGGCAATGCTTCTGCGGTCATGGCTTTGGCTCCCTAAAAACATGATATCAAAATTATATCAGTTTCCAGGCTGGCGCAAGCCGTACTCAGTCTTCGGGGTCAGCGCCACCGCCGGGGCTGAACGGGCCGCCGTTGCCGGTGTCGTCGCCAAAATCGCCCCGGATCCGGCTGGAGAAGGCGTGCGGCGGCGCATCGGTATCGCTGGGGATAGGCGGCTGGCCTGGGTCCCCCTCGCGCGGCTGGCGCGGGGCACTGAACATGATGAGTGCGATGACGCCGATGGTCAGCAGGACAATGGCGATGACCATGGCTTGGTTCTTTGTTTGCGAGGAAAGTGCGGTGCGTGACGATCAGGGTTTGGCGTCAGGGTCCGGCTTGTCAGGGTTGCTCGGGCGGCGCTTGAAAATGTTGGCCGGGTCCCTTGCCATGAGCCAGAGCACCCAGCCGATAAAGGCGATGTTGAGGGCAACGATGAGGAGGATCGATGTCATGAATTGATCCTATCTGACCCTCGGTAACTTGGCGATAGGATCAGATGACGCGGAAGTATTCGACGACGATCGAGCCGGCGTCGACGCTTCCGCTAATGGCGCTGACATAGGCACCATGGTTCAGCCAATCATGCGGCCCCTCGGGCGCCGTGAAGCTCGGGTGCGCCCACATCGGCGCGCCTGCTACGAGCGCTTTGCTGGAGCCCTTGTTGAGCACCTGGATAACAGTGCCGTCGTCAGTCTTCAGCGCATAACGGGCGTCCACGATCGTCCTGCCATCGGCTCCCTGCCGCAGCCAGTCAGCGCCGCCGGGCATGATTTCGGCGTTAAATTCGCCTTCGAAGCGACCGCCGGTTAGCGGGATACGCACCAGCATCATGCCATCGACAGTGCCAATCGGCTCCGGCAGCGAGATATGGACCGTCGCGCGGGCAAAGCGTTCGAGTGTTGGTTCGCTCATGTCATCCTCAGCCGAACTTGTTGTCACGGGGGAAGCCGGTTGGCGGCAGGCGGCCGGCGCTGCCACGCGCGCCCTTCCAGAAGGTCAGGTCGCTTTCGGTTCGAGTCCGCGCCGTGGTACCGCCCATTGCCCAACTCAGCCCCTCGGTCATCACGAACGTCCGCGCATCGGCCATGCCGCCGTCCTTGTACTTCTGCAAGGCGACGCCCTGGCCGCGGCCCATGGTGGGCAGGTCATCCAGCGCGAAGACCAGCAGTTTGCGGTTTTCTCCGATCACCGCGACCATGTCGTCGCCAGGCGGGATGGGGCGAACGACGGCCAGGATGGCCTTGTCCTTCGGGTTCAGCACCTGCCGGCCCTTGCGGGTTTCGGCCAGCACATCGGCGCTGTCCACCAGGAAGCCGCGGCCATCGGAGGCGGCGAGCAGCAGCTTCGTCTCGGCGGGATAGGCGGCGATGAGCATGATCTCGGCGCCCTCTGCCAAGTCGATCATCAGTCTCAGCGGCTCGCCGAAACCGCGGCCGCCGGGCAGCTTGTCAGGCGAGAGCGTATAGAAACGGCCATCGTTGGCGGCGACCATGATTTTGTCCGTGGTGTAGGCGTGGAAGGCGAAGGCCGGGCCATCACCTTCCTTGAACTTGATGGCGTCACCTGCGGCGAGATCGATATGGCCCTTCATGGCGCGCACCCAGCCCTTCTGGCTGGCGATGATGGTGAGCGGCTCCTTGTCGATCATCGCTTCGAGCGGCATCAGCTTCACATCCGGCGCCGTCTCGACGCTGGTGCGGCGGCGGCCTAGCGGCGTGGTGGGGCCGTATTTGTCCCGCAGGGCGGTGAGGTCCTTGACCATCCGGGCGGTCTGTTCGCTGGGAGAAGCTATGAGGCCGCGCAGGCCCTTGGCTTCCAGCGTCAGCGCCTGGTTCTCCTTGGTGATCTCGATCTCTTCCAGCCGGCGCAGCGAGCGCAGCCGCATGTTGAGGATCGCCTCGGCCTGGGTCGGCGTGAGATCGAAAGCGGCGATCAGCTCAAGCTTGGCATCATCGGCCTCGCGGATGATGCGGATGACTTCATCGAGGTTGAGATAGGCCTTGAGCAGCCCGCCGAGGATATCGAGCCGGGCGTCGATCTTTTCCAGCCGGTAGCGCGAGCGGGCGATGAGCACCTCGCGCTGGTGAATGAGCCATTTGGCGATGACGTCACGCAACGAGAGCACGCCGGGGCGGCCATGATCGAGCACGTTCATGTTGAGCGAGACGCGCACTTCCAGATCGGTGAGCTTGAACAGGCTCTCCATAAGCACCGCCGGATCGACATTGCGCGAGCGCGGCTCGATGACGATGCGGACCTGCTCATCCGATTCATCATCGATGTCGCCCATGATGGGCAGCTTCTTCTCGTTTACCAGCTCTGCCAGCGCCTCGATGAGCTTGCCCTTCACGACCTGGTAGGGGATCTCATCGATAACGATGCGCCACCTGCCATGGCCCTGATCCTCTACTCGCCAGCGCGCGCGCAGACGGAAGCTACCGCGCCCGGTGGCATAGGATTCGGCAATGCTGGCAGCCGGCTCGACACAGATGCCGCCGGTCGGGAAGTCAGGCCCCTTCACATGGGCGAGCATCGCGGCTTCCGGCAGCTCCGGATTGTCGAGCAGCGCCAGCGCGGCGCCGAGGACTTCGGCGGCGTTGTGCGGTGGAATGCTGGTCGCCATGCCGACAGCGATGCCGGACGAACCATTGGCCAGCAGATTGGGGAAAAGGCCGGGGAAGACTTCGGGCTCCTCCTCCTCGCCATTGTAGGTGGTGCGGAAATCGACGCTGGCTTCGTCCAGCCCGTCCATCAGTTCCGCGGCAGCAGCGGTGAGCCGAGCCTCGGTATACCGCATGGCGGCGGCGTTATCGCCATCGATGTTGCCGAAGTTGCCCTGGCCATCGACGAGGGGATAGCGCAGCGCGAAATCCTGGCTGAGACGCACCAGTGCGTCATAGATCGATTGGTCACCATGCGGGTGGTATTTGCCCATCACGTCGCCGACGACGCGGGCGGACTTCTTGTAGGCGGCAGCCGGATCGAGCTTGAGCAGCCGCATGCCCCAAAGGATGCGGCGGTGCACCGGCTTCAGGCCATCTCGCAGATCCGGCAGTGAGCGCGCGGTGATCGTGGAGAGCGCATAGACGAGGTAGCGGTCCCCCAGCGCGCTGTCGAACGGCGTGTCGAGGATGCGGTCGGCGGGTGGTTCGGGGGGCGGTGCGAGCGTGGTTCTGGCCATGCTCCGGGATAGCGCGGGGCGGCGGGGGCGTCCACGGCTGGTTTGGGTCAGGGCAGCTTGAGGCGTGCGATCAGCTGCTGCCGTGCCGGCAGGATGGCGGCGGCGCGGCCGTTGATCAGGTCCCGCTCAAGGAAATAGCCCGAGAGTTTGAGGCCCTCGGCGATGGCGGCCGGCGTTGCCGGCGCTGGGCCGATGAGAAAGCCCGGGAGCGGCAGCAGTCGCGCTGCCCAGGGCAGGCCTGCTCCGCGGCTTACGGCTTGTGCGGACTTGGGTGAGACGTAGGCAAGATCCTCGGTGCTGCCGGTGGCGGCGCAACTGGTCAGGTCCAGCCCGAAGCCGAGCTCCGACAACAGCAGCAGCTCGAAGCGCACAAGACTTTCGCCGAGCGCCGCCATCGGCATGGCGGCGGCGATGCCATCGAGCAGGGCTTCCAGGGCCGTGTGGATGGTGGGGTGCGGATCATCCTCGGCGAGTGCTGTGGCAGTGAGAGCGGTGAACCAGGCGATGGCAGCGAGGCTGGCACCATCGGCGGCGAGCGCGGTTCGGGCGCGGGTGAGCTCGACTGTGGCGGCGGCGAGTTGGCTATCGGTGCGGGCATTGAGGCTGAGCGCGACGCTGTTGCCTGGCTGCAGCACCGGGCGCAGTTTTGATGAGCGGCCGCCGCGCACATAGCCGGCCAAGAGGCCATGACCGGGCGTGAGGAAGCGCACCACCGCGCCATGCTCGCCATGGGCAAGCAGCGCGCAGACGATGGCGGGTGTTTCAAGGTGCATGGCGCATCGTAGCGCAAGCAGGCGGCCGGGCGCGATGGCCGAAACGGTGACCAAGCCGCTCAGGCAACCTTTGTCCTACCAGACCGTTAATGGCTCAGTGCGCTTTTGCAGACAGGCAGGTCGGTTGATGATCAAGGTCAGTGTAGATGAAGCCCAGGTTGCGCACCTGATTCTGGCTCCTGAACCAATGGCGGCGGCCGATGCCGGCGTTGACCCTATCGCGGCCGCGGAGCGGCTGTTCTCGGTTCTGGCCAAAGGCTCGGTTGCGGCCGGCGCAGCGTCCGATCTAGCTCAATCCACCCAGCCCAGCCCGACATCGCGATAGACGGCGCGGTCTTCGGACCAGTCTTCCTTCACCTTGACGTGCAGGAAGAGGTGCACCTTCTTTCCAGTGAGTTCGGCAATGCCGGCGCGGGCTGCGGCGCCGATCTCCTTGATGCGGCTGCCGCCCTTGCCGAGGACGATGGCGCGCTGCGTGTCACGCTCCACCAGGATCTGCTGGTGGATGGCGATGCTGCCATCGCGTCGCTCTTCCCACTTTTCTGTTTCCACGGCGCTGGCATAGGGCAGCTCGGCATGAAGCTGGTTGTAGATCTGCTCGCGGGTAATCTCGGCGGCCATCAGTCTTGTCGTGGCGTCGGTGAGTTGGTCTTCCGGGAAGTGCCAGGGGCCAGGGGGCATGGCGGCGGCGAGCGCCGCCTTCAATTCCGCCACGCCGTCGCCGGTGTTCGCCGAGATGAAATAGGTCTCGGTGAAATGCGCGAAGCTGTTGGCATGGGCGGCCAGCTCGAGCAGCCGGGTTTTCGCGGTGATGTCCACCTTGTTGAGCACCAGCAGCTTGGGTTCGGGGCGGTTGGACAGCGATTCAAGAATGGCGGTCGCATCGGCGCGAAAGCCGGTCTTGGCGTCCACCACAAAGGCGATCAGGTCCGCCCCTTCGGCGCCTTCCCAGGCGGCCTTGACCATGGCGCGGTCCAGCCGGCGGCGCGGTGCAAAGATGCCGGGCGTGTCGATGAGCAGCAGCTGGGTGTTGCCCTCTGTTGCGATGCCCATGAGCCGCGTGCGGGTCGTCTGGACCTTGGAGGACACGATGGCGATCTTCTGGCCGACGAGCGCGTTGACCAGCGTGGATTTGCCGGCATTTGGCGCGCCAACGATGGCGACCGAGCCGCAGCGGGTGTCGGGAACGGCGAGGCCGGTTTCAGGTATATCAATCATCAATCTGCCTTTGCCAGCAGGACCCGGAGCATAGCCTCGGCGGCGGCCTTTTCGGCATCCTGCTTGTTGTTTCCGGTGCCGCGCGCCGGCTCCTCGCCGCGCACGCTGGCTTCCACGGTGAAGACAGGCGCGTGCGGCGGCCCTTCGCGGTCAACGACCACATAGGTCGGCATACCGCGTCGGCGCTTGAGCGTCCATTCCTGCAGCCTCGATTTGGGGTCATCGAGCAGGCGCGGCTTGTCACCGAGCAGTCGGCCCCATTCCCGCCGCACCAGCGTATCGGCCGCATCCCAGCCACCATCGATGAACACCGCGCCAACGAGGGCTTCGGCAATATCGCCGAGCACGTTATCGGAGAGGTGCAATCCCTTGGCGCGGGTTTTGGTTTCCATGATGACCAGCTCGGAGACGCCCCAGCTACGGGCAACCTCGGCATTGGCCGGGCCTTCCACAAGCGCGTGCAGGCGGGCGGTAAGCCGGCCTTCCGCTTCGTCATGACCCTTGTAGAGCCAGGCCGCGACCGAGCAGCCGAGGACGCGATCCCCAAGGAATTCCAGCCGCTGGTAACTGTCCGTCCCCTTGGTGGCGCTGCCATGCGTAAGGGCGCGGCGGATGAGCCCGACGTCTTTGAAATCATGGCCAAGCGTCTTCATGGCCCAAGCGTGAAGCTGCGCGTCGCTGTGGCTCACCGGCGGAAACCCGGGTTGACGTGATTGTATAGCATCATGGCCGGTGGCGTGGCGCGGGGCGGGTGCGCGGTCAAGCACGGAAATGCCGGCGCGCTGTGCGGCAAGGGTCTTGGAGTTGTCATGCTGATGCGGCAAAGTCTCGTTCATGATGGATTTTCACGCACAATTGCAGGCTCATGCCGCCAGCGTCCGGCGGCCGATTGCGGCACTTTTTGCAGCGGAGCCCGAGCGGCTGGGAACGCTGAGCCTTGATGTGGCAGGCGTGCACTTCGATTTTTCCAAGCTGGCGCTGGACAGCAAGGCGCTGGCGCTGCTTGCCGGGCTGGCCGACGAGGCGGACTTTGCGGACTGGCGCGCGAAGCTCTTTGCCGGGGCTATCGTCAACCCAAGCGAGCGCCGCCCAGCGACGCATATGGCCGAGCGTGGCATGGGAGCAGCAGCCGACGTGGCGGCTGCGACGCAGGGTCAGGCCGCGATGCAGGCGCTCGTCGAGGCGATGCGAGGCGAGAACGTCGATCATGTGCTGCACATCGGCATCGGCGGCTCGGCGCTTGGCCCGGCGCTGCTGCTCGATGCGCTGGGGCGTGATGGTGATGGGCCGTTGGTGCATGTGGTGGCCAATATCGATGGTGAGGCGCTGGCCCGTGCCATGGCGGTGTGTGACCCGCTCCGCACAAGAATTATCATCGTCTCCAAGACGTTCACCACCACCGAGACGATGACGAATACTGCCAGTGCGCTGGACTGGCTGGCGGCGGCAGGCGTGGTCGATCCGCGTGCAAGGACCGTGGCCGTGACAGCGGCACCGGAGAAGGCGCGGGCCTGGGGTGCCGGCGCTGTGCTGCCCTTCGCCGAGACGGTGGGCGGGCGCTATTCCCTCTGGTCTGCCGTGGGGCTGCCCTTTGCGCTGCGCTGTGGCTGGCCTGCATGGGAGGCGTTGCGCGCCGGTGCTGCCGCCATGGATGCACATTTTCGTGATGCGCCGCTTGGCCGCAACGCCCCGGTGCTGGCGGCAATGGGCGATGTGTGGGCAGCGCGTTACCTCGGCCAGCAGGTGCGCGGTGTGTTCGCTTATGATGAGCGGCTGCGGTTGCTGCCGAGCTTCCTCCAGCAGCTCGAGATGGAGAGCAATGGCAAGCGCGTGACGCGGACCGGCGCGCCGGTCCGCGGGCCGACGGCGGCTGTTACTTGGGGCGGTACCGGCACGGATGCGCAGCACGCGGTGTTCCAACTGCTCCACCAGGGCACCACCGTAGGCCCGGTGGAGTTTGTGGCTGTGAAGGCGCCTGGGCATGGCTTGCCGGTGACGCATCATCGGCAACTGCTCGCCAATTGTTTTGCGCAGGGCGCGGCGCTCATGCAGGGCCGCAGCTTCGAGGCGGCTCTGGCGCTCTCCGGCGGGGACAAGGCGCTGGCGGCGGCCAAGACTTTCCCCGGCAATCGTCCCTCGGCGACGCTGCTGCTCGATCGGCTCGATCCCGCCAGTCTTGGAGCACTGCTGGCATTTTATGAGCACCGGGCTTTTACGGCGGCGGCGCTGCTTGGCATCAACCCGTTTGATCAATGGGGCGTCGAACTGGGCAAGGAGATGGCGACGGCAGTGCTGGCGGGTACGTTGGGCGACATCGACGCCTCGACGGCGGACTTGATGCGGCGCGGCCTGGCCTGAGGCTCAGGCTGCGGCTGGGCTCTCGGGCTTCATTCCGGTCCACACGCCGCCGATCAGGGCTTCGGTGGGCTGGAAGCGCTTCTTGTAGGCCATCCGATCGCAGCCATCGATCCAGTATCCGAGATAGACATAGGGCAGCCCAGTGCGCGCGGCGCGGATGATGTGATCGAGGATGATGAAGTTGCCAAGGCCCTGGCGGCTTGCGTCCTCGGTTTCATAGAAGCTGTAGATCATCGAGAGCCCGTCCGATTGCTTGTCGGTGAGGCAGCAGCCAACGAGGCGACCGGGGCGACCATCAATGGACGGCTCGCGATACTCCACCACCACGGTATCGACGGGGGATTGCTCGATCATGTCGGCATAATCATGCCCGTCCATGTTCGCCATGCCACCGGCTGGGTGGCGGGCGGCGAGATAGCGGCGCAGCAGCGCCCATTGCTCCTCGGTGGACCAGGGCTCGCAGGCGCTTACTTCGAGATCGGCATGGCGCTTGAGCAGCTTCTTCTGGCTTGTGGAGGGGCGGAAGCGCCGGGCGACGACGCGCACCGATATGCAGGCCTGGCAAAAATCACAGGACGGGCGATAAACGACGTTCTGGCTGCGGCGGAAACCGATGCGACCGAGGGCCTCGTTCATCTCGCCGGCCTCCGGGCCCTTGAGCTCGGCGAACACCTTGCGCTCGGTACGACCGGGCACATACGGGCAGGGTGACGGCGCGGTCACGAAAAACCGCGGAAAGCGAAAACTCTGGTCGGTCACAAACCTCCCCTCTCCGGATTCTGCGGCCTATTGCACACCTTAGTGCTGCCCATGGCGCGATGGCCAGTGGCAAAATGCCGGTTTCGGGTGGTTAACTACGACGGATTCGGTTGTATTTTTTGCTGTCTGCAGGATCAGTCCAGCTCCACCGAGCGGACTTCATAGCCCGAAGCCCGCAGCGCCTCGACCAGACGGTCAAGATGGTCACGGTCCCGCGTCTCGCACTCGATGTCGGTCATCAGGCCCTTGGCGGGCAGGTTGTTGAAGACGCGCTGGTGGTAGACTTCCAGGATGTTGACCTGCTGCTGATCGAAAACGCGGGCGACTTCAAAGAGCTGGCCCGGCCGGTCCTTGAGGCGGATGCGCAGCCGGGCAAGGCGGCCCGACCGCGCCAGTTCACGCAGCAGCACATTGGCAAGCAGCCGCGTATCGATGTTGCCGCCGCAGAGAACCAGGCCGACCTTGGTGCCGCGGAAACGGCGCGGATGCGCGAGCAGTGCGGCAAGGCCAGCAGCGCCGGCGCCTTCCACCACGGTCTTTTCGATCGTGAGCAGTAGCGAAACGGCATGCTCAAGATTGCGCTCACCAACCAGCACGATCTCATCGACCAGCGCCTGCACGACCTGGCGGGTGAGCATGCCTGGCGTCTTCACAGCGATGCCTTCTGCCAGCGTGTCCCCATCGCAGATGGCACTCTCCCCGCGCAGCAGAGCATGCATGGATGGGTAAAGCTCGGCCTGCACGCCCACCACGTCGATCTTGGGATTGTGTGCCTTGGCAACCGTGGCGATGCCCGAGATCAGGCCGCCGCCGCCGATGGGGATGACCAGCGTATCGAGATCAGGCACTTCGGCGAGCATCTCCAGGCCAACGGTGCCCTGGCCAGCCATGACCAGCGGATCATCGAATGGGTGGACGAACACGAAACCACGCTTTTCGGCCAGCATCAGCGCATGGGCGCCGGCCTCCTCGAACTTCTCGCCGTGCAGCACGACATGGGCGCCATGGCCCTCGGTCTGCTGGACTTTCACGATCGGCGTGAATCGCGGCATGACGATAGTGGCCGGGATGCCGAGGCGGCGGGCATGATAGGCCAGCCCCTGTGCATGATTGCCTGCGGAGGCCGCAATGACACCGCGCGCCCGCTCCTCGGCGGTGAGGCTCAGCAGCTTGTTGAGCGCGCCGCGCTCCTTGTAGGCCGCAGTGAACTGCAGGTTCTCGAACTTGAGCCAGACATCGGCACCGGTGAGATCGGAAAGCGTCTGGCTGCGCAGGCAGGGGGTGCGAATGACGGAACCGGAAATCGCAAGGGCCGCGGCCTCAACGTCGGCGAGGCTGATCGGCAGGGCGTCTGCGGCGGCTTGGGGTGCGGTCACGGTCATGCGCGGTGCTTAGCCGGGGGCGTGCCTTGGTGCAAATGTCCTGTTCCGGGTAGCGCTGGGCGCCGAGCTGGGGCAAGGGGCGGCGATTGGCGATTTCGGGAGCAGGCGTAATGGCGCGGGTGGCATTTCTGGGTTTGGGCGTGATGGGCGGCCCGATGGCGCGGCACCTTGCGGCGGCTGGCCATGAGGTGACAGTTTACAATCGCAACGCCGCCAAGGCCGAAGCCTTTGTAGCGGCACATGGTGGAAAGGCCGCTGCGACTCCCGCGGTCGCTGCGGCGGGTGCAGAAGCAGTGATGGCGTGCGTCGGCGCCGATGTGGATTTGCGGGCGGTAACGCTCGGGGCGGACGGCGCCTTTGCCGCGATGACGCCGGGTGCGGTGTTTATCGATCACACGACTGTATCGGCCGAGATCGCCCGCGAACTGGCGGCGGCGGGCGAGGAACTTGGGCTACTCGTTGTCGACGCGCCGGTTTCCGGTGGGCAGGCAGGAGCCGAGAACGGCCAGCTGACCATAATGTGCGGCGGAAGCGAGCTGGCCTTCAAGGCGGCGGAGCCGCTGATGCAGGCCTATGCCAAGCGGATTGGCCATATGGGCCCGGCGGGCGCGGGGCAGCTGACCAAGATGGTCAACCAACTGGCAATTGCCGGTATACTGCAGGGCCTCTCCGAGGCGCTCGCTTTTGGCAAGGCGGCCGGGCTCGATCTCGATGCGGTGGTGGATGTAATCTCCAAGGGTGCTGCGCAAAGCTGGCAGATGGACAACCGGGCAGCCACCATGGTGCGCGGCCAGTTCGATTTCGGTTTTGCGGTGGATTGGATGCGCAAGGACCTGGGGCTGGTGTTGGCCGAGGCCGAGCGGCTCGGCGTTTCGTTGCCTCTGGCGCAGTTGGTGGATGGTTATTACGCTGAGGTTCAGGCCATGGCCGGAGGCCGGCAGGACACGAGCTCGCTCATCCGCCGCCTCGTGCCCAAATTCTGATGTCTGGAGAAAATGCGATGACTGGAATTGCGCGCGTTATCGAGATGACCCCCGATCCGCTGGCGCCTTACGCCATCGCGCCGGGCTGGCAGGTGGGGAATCTGCTGTTCCTCTCCGGCCAGGCTGCGATCAGCGCTGAAGGCGCGCTGGTTGGCGTGGGCGATTTTGATGCCCAGCTCGTGCAGGTGATGGCGAATATTGACCGTGTGCTGGCCGCCGGCGGCAGTGAGCGCAGCCGGATCGTCAAGGTGACGATCTACCTGACCGATATGGCAAACTTCCCCAAAATCGTCGAGGCGCGGAAGGTATATTTCACCGCGCCTTACCCTGCTGACACGATTGTGGAAGTGAAGAGCCTGGCGCTGCCCGAACTGATGCTCGAGATAGACGTCATCGCCACCACCGGCTGAAGCCTAGACTGCGCCGGGCTTTCGCGCGCCAGGCGGCAGCGGCTGGCTGCCAAAATCCAGCACCGATCGAGAGACGATGGCGCCGGCGCTGTCCACGATCAGCCGCAGCCGTGTATGGGCGTTGGAGAAGGTGAGGCGGAAGCGGCCTTCATCCTCACCAACGCCCGCTTCGCACGCGGTCTTGATCGCCCCCGATTGCAGCTGGCCAGGCACCAATGACGCTTCCAGCTTCAGCCCCTCGGCGATGACTTCCGCAGCGACAGTGAATTCGGCGCCATTGCCGTTGATTTCGATCATCGGTGGCCCATTGCCCGAGTGCCGTGCGGATGCAAGCAGGCTTGGTATCCTTGACGCTGTTCATTTTCCGCTGTTGCGAGCGGCAGCGGCGGCGCTAAGCTGCAGGAATGATCTTGCATCCTCACCTCGCACTTGCCTCTTTCGCTGCCGCCGCGCTGCTCGCCAGTGCGCCGGTGCTGGCGGACACCGTCTATACCAATGCCAATGGCTACACGCTGGGTGAGGATGGCGGCCTCAAGCGCTTCAGCGCGCTGGTGGTGGGCAACAATGGTCGGGTGAAGGCGACCCTGCCGGCCGGAGCGCCGCTACCGCGTGGCCGCAAGGTGGATGTGGCCGGGCGCACGCTGCTGCCAGGGCTGATCGATGCGCACGGTCATGTCATGGGGTTGGGCGAGCTGGCGCTTCGGGCTGATCTCAATCCGAGCAAGACGCTGGCTGAGGCGCAGGCAATGCTGCGTGCCTACAAGCCAACGGGAGCATGGATTTTGGGCGGCGGTTGGAACCAGGAGCGCTGGTCGCTCGGACGGTTCCCGACGGCAGCCGAGTTGGATGCCGTGACGGACCGGCCGGCGTTTCTCGAGCGTGTCGATGGCCATGCCGGCTGGGCCAACACCAAGGCGCTGGCGCTCGCTGGTGTAACTGCGGCAACGCCGGACCCTGCCGGCGGCCGTATCGAGCGAGATGCTCAGGGCAACCCGACCGGCGTCCTGGTGGATGCGGCCATGAAGCTGGTGGAGGCCAAGATTCCGCCCGCCACGCCGCGCGAGGCCGATGCGGCGCTGGCAAAGGCACTATCCATCATGGCCTCTGTGGGGCTTACTGGCGCACATGACGCCGGCGTCAGCAAGGCGACGTGGGACCGCTATCGGCGCTTTGCGGCGCGCGGTAAGCTGAGCGCTCGCATCTACGCCATGGCCGGCGGTCCTGATAATGTGGCTGCTATAGCACCCAACGGCCCGATCGGCTGGGACAAGGCGGATAGGCTCGCCATGCAATCCATGAAGCTGCAGGCCGATGGTGCTCTCGGCTCGCGCGGTGCCTGGATGCGTAGTGATTACAGCGACAAGCCCGGTGAGCGCGGGCTCGCCTTTTACGAGGAAGGCAAGCTGCGGCGGATGATGCTGGAGGCTTCGGCCAAGGGCTTCCAGGTGAACGTCCATGCCATCGGCGATGCCGCCAATGGCGCCACTATGGGCGGCTTTGGCGCCATCCCTGACGCCCAGCGCCAGGCGCTGCGCCACCGCAACGAGCATGCCCAGATTGTTTCGCTGGAAGATCTGTCGCGTTTTGCCCGGCTCGGTGTCATCGCGTCGGTGCAGCCGACGCACGCCACCAGCGACAAGGGTATGGCTGAGGCGCGGGTGGGTGATGCTCGACTGGCTGGCGGCTACGCATGGCAAACACTGATCAAGAGCGGTGCGCGGATTGCCGGCGGCTCGGACTTTCCGGTGGAGCCGCCCAACCCCTTTTATGGGCTTCACGCTGCTGTGACCCGGCAGGACCGTGGTGACGCCCCTCCCGGCGGCTGGCGCCCGCGTGAGGCGATGACGATGGAGCAGGCCTTCGCCGCCTTCACCACCGGCGCGGCTTATGCTGGCCATGCCGAGACCAAGGTTGGCACGCTGACGCCCGGCAAATGGGCGGACTTCATCATCGTCGATCAGGACCCGTTCGCGATTGCCCCGGCGCTCCTGTGGAAGACTGGCATCGACGAGACTTGGGTAGCGGGCAAGCGTGTGTTCCAGCGCAAGCGCTGACGCGCTGCCCGCTACTGTACCGCGCGGCTATTCCTTGAGTTCCAGCACCGGGCCTGGGCTGTCGGCTGCGATCTGCGCCGCTGTGAAGGGCAGCCTGTGCCAGCGCTTGGCTGAATAGGCGCGGGTCTGGTCCGCATACCAGGGCGAGGCCGGATCGGTGGACTGGGAGTAGCTCAGCACTGCATCAGCGACCGGGCCGGCATCATCAAATCCGACCACCTGCACATAGCTTGAGCCATGCACCGGCATCAGGCCGCCGGGCACGGGGATAGAGCGTTGGACATTGAGCACGCCCAGAGGCCCATCGGCACCGTGAATGGCAATGCGTTCGGCGCCGCGCGGCGCAGTTTGTACATCGCCCCAGCGGGCATCAAGGGCGATTCCCTCCTTGGCCAACCGCGCCACAGCCTCGGCCAGGAGGGCGCGCAACTTGACGCCCTGCTCGCCGCTGGTGATGAAATCGCGTGGGGTATTGACCGGGTCAGCAAGGCTGAACGGCGTCGCCCACAGGCCAGGCAGCTGCTGGGTCTTTTCCCAATAGGCGTGGAACAGGTAGGCGCCGCGGCTATCGTTGTTGAAGCGGCCATCCCAACCGACGAGTGCGGCGCAGGCCGGAGCAAGCGTCGCATCGGTGGCGCATAGCGCCAACAGCGGCGCGAGTGTCAGTTCGGCCGCCAGACTCTTGTTGGCAAAAGCCATCGCCTTGGCGTTGGCATGGTCGAGCCTGGTGCCGGGCAGGCCATCTGTGCCGGCAAGGCGGCGGCCAATCTCTATGAGGCCGGAGCGGGTGCGGAGGGTGCGCTCGGTTTCCGCTGCCCCGAGGATAGGTGACAGCGCCTTGGCGGGGGCCTTGGGCGTGGTCAGCCAATAGCTGTCGTTGCTGTTGGCGAGATAGTCACGGCTCTCGAACACAGCCTGGTCACGCGCCGGCATTAGGCCCGCAACGGGGGTACCGCGCACCGTCTCCCAATCGCAGGCGCTGCGGCTGCCATCGAGCAAGGTGAGGCGAAGGGCAAGCCGTTGGGAGAGTGGCGTCGCGCAGGCAGCGACTTTCGCGGCCGATACGTTGGGCACGGCGGTCACATCGGCAAGCAGTGCATTACCCTGCGCGTCAGCAGCAATGGTGTTGACCCAAGGGATGCCAAGACTGGATTCGACAGCCATGCGGATGTCTGCAGTGCTGCGGGCGCGGGCGATCTTGATCCAAGTGCCGATGCCGCGCTGGTTGCCGGCATTGGCCTCTTTCAGGGCATAGGCGCTGGTGCCGCTCCAACCGAGGCCGGTGGCCGGGGCGGCGAGCAACTGGCCAAAACGGCTGGAATAGAGCGTGCGCGTGATGGGTGCAGCGCCATCGGCCATGGGGACGCTGATGGTGCGACGCAGCATGGCATGGCGCTTGCCATCGACGAGATATGCGGTCGGGTCCTGCGGGTCGAGTTGCAGGGCGTGTAGCGTGAAGTGCCGTGCAGCCGTGACAGTGTGCGTCCAGGCAATGTGTTGGTTGAAACCGAGGGTGGGCAGCGGCGTGCCGGCGATGCCTACGCCCATGGCATCGATTATGCCGGGGATCGTCACATGCATCTGCCAGAAGCGTGCTGGCCCAAACCACGGGAAATGCGGGTTGCCCACCACAAGGCCGCGGCCATTGGCGGTGGTCTCCGCGCCAAAGGCCCAGCCGTTGCTGCCGATGCCCGTATCATGGGGGTCCGGCAGGGCGATGCTCGCTGCCACGGCTGTTTGCTGCAGGGGCGGCGCGGCGTTGGCGACGGCGGGTGCAAAGTTGAGCGAACCGGCCAGCAGCATCTGCTTTTCGTTCAGCCGCAACAGGTCATCGAGCGTGATGGGGCGAACCCAAGGCTTGCCACGGCAGGCGACTGGTACACCAGCAGCTCCGAGATCGCGCAACAGGCGATTATGGCCCGCCACATAGCCGGTAAACAGTTGGCGCTCGGGCTTGCCGGCCTTGCGCCAGCTCTTGCGCAGCGCCGGCAGGTTGATGGCGGAGCGGAAGAACAGGTCGGAAGAGAGATTGTCCACTGGCTCGAAGCCCAGCACGGCGCCGGCCTTCGCACCGAAATGCAGTGAACGCTCGCCGGCGATGGTGGCGAACTCCTCGGCGATCAGGCAGAGATTGTCCTGCCCATAGGCATAGCCGACCCCATAGCCTATGCCCTGCCAATTCGTAGCGCGGATGTGCGGGATGCCATGGGCCGTGCGCACGATGCTCACGGAAAGCCCGCGCGCTTCCGCCGGGCTTGTGGCCATCAGGCAAGTTACGGCGATCGCCAGTAGAGCTGGATTGCGCAGCATGATGTCTTCCCCAAAGTCCTGTTTGATCAGGGGGTAGGACGCACAGGCAGGCTTGGCAACATAAGGGATTGATAGCGCTGCTTCGGCTGGATACTAGCCGGCGAGAGCCGTTAGCGTATCGACGGTCAGTATCTGCGGAAGTTCAGTTGCGGTGCCATCGGCGGCGTAGAACATGTAGACTGGGACGCCGGCTCGGCCCTGTTCGGCGAGCCAGGCTGAGATCTTAGGGTCCCCGCGCGTCCAGTCCCCTTCCAGCACGGTGATGCCCTTGGCCTTGAAGGCGTCGGCAACGGCGGCGCTGGACATGGCGCCCTTCTCGTTCACCTTGCAGGTTAGGCACCAATCCGCCGTCATGTAGACGAAGGTGGGGGTGCCGGCGGCGCGCAGTTCGGCGAGCTTTTCCGGGCTGTAGGGCAGGGCGGCGAGCGTGGTGGCACCGGAGGTTTCGCCGCCGGAAGCCGCTGCCGGATCAGAGATTGGCAGTAGAGCGATGGCAGCGATGCTCACGGCGATGGCAGCGCCGGCCGGCAGCCAACTGGTTGCACCGCCATGCTGGCGAAAGCCTACCCACCAGAGCAGCAGCCCGAGCAGCAAAGCCCCTGCCAGACCTGCTGTCATGCCCTCGACGCCGGCCTGGCGACCGAGCACCCAGGCCAATGCCAGCGCTGTGAGAAACATCGGCACGGAAAGAATGGCGCGCAAACGGATCATCCACGTGCCGGGCTTTGGCAGGCGGCGGCGCACGGCGGGCACGAAGCCAACCAGCAAGAAGGGAATGGCAAGGCCAAAGCCAAGGCCGGCGAACACCAGGATGCCGGCGGCTGGCGGAAGCACCAGCGCAGCGCCGAGCGCGCCTGCCATGAATGGACCCGTGCACGGTGTGGCGACAAAGGCGGCGAGAGCGCCAGTGGCGAAGCTGCCAAAGGCGCCGCCCTTTTGCACAGCTTCGCTGCCGAGGCTGCCGGTTGTCAGGTTGATCTCGAAAACGCCAGCCAAGTTGAGCGCGATAGCCGTCACCAGCAGCAGCAGCCCAGCGATGACGCGGGGGTCCTGGAGTTGAAAGGCCCAGCCGACTTGTGAACCAGCAGCACGCAGCCCGATCACAAGGGCACCCAGCGCGGCGCAGACCAGAACAACGCCAGCGGTGTAAGCCATGGCATCGCGGCGGGCATCGGCTGGGGCGATGTTGCCCTTGGCGAGGCTCAGTGCCTTGAGGCTGAGGATCGGGAACACGCAGGGCATGACGTTGAGCACGATGCCTCCGAGCACCGCGAGCAGCAGCACGGGCAGCAAGCCAGAGAGATCACCCTCGCCATTGCTTCCGTCCTTGCTCTCGTTGGCAAGAGCCGTTCCTGCGGCCGGCACGTCACCCGGCTGAGCGGTGATGGTGAAGCCAAGCGCTTCGGCGTCACCTTCGCGTTCGACGCGCAACAAGCCGGAAAGTGGCCCGGTGCTGGGTTCGAAGCCAGCCTTGGTCTCAATGCGGATCTGGTCTCCGGCTATGGTGACGCTCTGCGGCGCGGCATAATCCAGCGCACCGTCCTTCAATGGGAAGAAGTAGGCAGCGCGCACAGTCTCGGGAGTGCCGAACGGCACCGCGATGGTAACGCGATCTCCAGTGTATTTGTAGCGTGCGGCCCAAGTGACAGGCTTCGGCAGTGCAGCTTGGGCGGCTGCCAGCCTGGTTACGCTATCGGCATCAGGAGTGCCATCGCCGATGGTAAGCGGCAGGGAGAGCGTTGCGCTTTCCGGCACGCACTGTTCCATGCTGCACACGAGCCAATCCGCTTTGACCGTGACGGGGAAGCTATCCCCATTCTTCAGACCGGCCGGCGGCGTGACGCTGGTGATGAGGACATTGGGGTGCGAATAGACATAATTCATCAGCCCCGAGACGATGAGAGTTTCAGGGATTGGATAGGCCAGTTCGCCGGGTGCTTCAGTGCCAGCGGGTAGCGTCCATGCGACACGTGTCGGGGCTCCGGCATCGCCGGGGTTGATCCAGTAGGTGTGCCAATCCGCCTTGGGCGTCAGCATCAGGCCGATGGTCATCGGCTTGCCAGGAGCAGGAGTGGCGCTCGCCGCGAGTATCTCGATGCGGGTGTGCGGCTGGTCTGAGCTTGTCTGGGCCGCGGCGGGCGCAAACGCCGGCACCAGCAGAGCAGCGAGGACAGTGAGGAAACGGATCATCATGCGCATATGCCTGAGTTGTTCGTTGCCGCATAGCGCCCGGTTACAAACGAGCGGACGTGAAAAGGCGCGGGTGGTGTGAACCGCCCGCGCCCTTTCGATGTTTGTGCTACCCGGCCGAGGCCGGAGAAGCTTAACGCTTCGAGAACTGGAAGCTCTTGCGGGCCTTGGCCTTGCCGTACTTCTTGCGCTCGACAACGCGCGGATCGCGGGTGAGGAAGCCAGCCTGCTTGACCGTGGTACGCAGGGCCGGCTCATAGCGGGTGAGCGCTACCGAGATGCCATGCTTGACCGCACCGGCCTGGCCGGAGAGGCCGCCACCGACAACAGTGCACATCACGTCATACTGGTCCCGACGCTCGGCGATGTCGAACGGCTGGTTGATCACGAGGCGCAGGGTCGGACGGGCGAAATACACCGTCTGGTCCCGGCCGTTGACGACGATCTTGCCAGTGCCGGGCTTGAGCCAGACACGAGCAATAGCGTTCTTGCGCTTGCCGGTGGCGTAGGCGCGACCATAGGCATCCAGTTCCTGCTCGCGCAGGGGAGCGGGGGGGCCGCCGCCGCCGGTGTGGGCCGGGTTCTGGTTGCTTTCGGTGCTGGCGGCAGCCTGGGTGTAGGTGCCGTCCTGCATGCCACCGAGATCGGACAGGGATTGACGCGTGTCAGACATTATTTGGCAGCCTTCTTGTCGCCAGCTTCCTGGACGGTAAGGGTCGAATTCTTGCGGTTCATCGCAGCGATATCGATGATTTCCGGGTTCTGGGCGGTGTGCGGATGCTCGGTGCCCTTGAAGACGCGCAGGTTGCGCATCTGCTGGCGGCCAAGCGGGCCGCGGGGAACCATGCGCTCAACCGCCTTGATCAGGACGCGCTCCGGGAAGCGACCTTCCAGCACCTTGGCGGGCGAGGTTTCCTTGATGCCGCCCGGGTGGCCGGTGTGACGATAATAGCGCTTGTCAGTGGCCTTCTTGCCAGTGAAGCGGACCTTCTCGGCATTGATGACAATGATGTTGTCACCGCAATCGACGTGCGGAGTGAAGCTTGCCTTGTGCTTGCCGCGCAGGCGGTTGGCGATGAGTGAGGCAACGCGACCGACCACAAGGCCTTCAGCGTCAATAAGAAGCCATTTCTTCTCGACCTCGGCGGGCTTGATCGAGTCTGTTGAGCGGGTGAGCATGGTTTTTGTCCGATGAAAAGCAAAACGGCCGGGGCGGACCCCGGCCGGATGGCGGCGATATCGCGGAATGTGCTGATTGCGTCAAGCTTTTCCGCGGGTTTTTGATGTGGTATTAAAATACCTTATTATTTGACTGGTTGGTGAGGCCGCATTCACGGTGTTCCTGACCCAGTTTGCGGGCCGGGGCCTTGTCCAAACCATTCGGGGATATCAACTCCCATCTCTCGGGCGCGCTCCCTAGCTGTCTCCTGCATCTGGTTTCGCAGTCGCTGGCGCTCGGCCTCGGTTGAGGCGCTGCGCATGCGCTGATGAAATTGCAGCCGCTCCTCTTCGGTCAGCATCCGAGCGACAGCATAACCGGGGCGCGATCCGGCCGGGCCAAAGGGCGCATCCACGCCGAGGTCGCGTGCACGGGCTGTGATTGTGGCCCGGTGCTGTTCGCGTGTGGTGTTGCGCTCTTGCTCTGTGCGAGCTGCGCGCATCTGCTGTTGGAACTGCTGGCGCTCGGTGTTGGTCAGCAACTCCCAACTGGAGAGCGAGCCTTCTATGGCCTGGCTGGTTTGCAGACGGTCCCTGTCGCGATCGCGATCCCGATCGCCGCCAGGAGTACCAGTCTGGTCGCGGAGTCGATCCTGATCGCGTAGCTTGTCCTGATCCTTGAGCCGATCCATGTCGCGCAGCCGGTCACGATCTCCCAAAGCCGGGGTGCTGGGAGGAGCAGATGGCTGCATCGTGCCGATTCCGCCTCCCATGGTGCCTCCCATCCCGCCGCCGCCGTGCTGTGCTAGGACGGGTACGGAAATCGTCAGCAATAGAAGGCCGACGGTAACCTTTGACAATTGCACTGCGATTCTCCTCTTGCCACTGCGGCTCGGAGTCGTCTCAGGCGATACTGGAGTGCAAATAAACCAGATCGCCGGGAAAATCCGGCCAGGGCAGAGGTCAATATTGGCTATTTGGTTATGGCTGAATCCGCAATTCTACTCTTCGTGTATCTGCGTAATGCTTTCTAATCTCGCGTTTCAGCTGGAGTAGCATGGGCCTGGAGATGTCCGAGTGCTGTTGTTTCCAGCGTTTTTACATGAGTAGCTTCAAGCAAAACTTCAGGTGCAAAGCCAGCTATACGGGCCTCTTCCCAGCGCGCCGCGCAGAGGCACCAGCGATCACCGGGAACAAGGCCAGGAAAGCCGAACTCGGGACGAGGGGTGGTAAGGTCATTGCCGCGCGACTTAGAGAATTCGAGGAAATCCGCAGTCACTACGGCGCAGACTGTGTGGCGGCCCTGGTCATTGCCATCGGTGTTGCAGCAGCCATCCCGGTGCCAGCCAGTGAGTGGATCCATTGAGCAGAGGGTCAGGTCCGTGCCGAGCACGTTTCGCGCTGTCATGCTGCTTTACCCTGTTTAGCCCAATGTGCGGCCCATATGGTGGCTGCGACCAGGCAGGCACCGCCAGCCTGGTGCAGCACGCCGAGCGGCAGCGCCACGCCACTGAGCACCGTTGCAACGCCTAGTCCAAATTGCGCCAGCACTGCGCTTGCGAGCGCCAGCGCCCGGATGCCGGCGCCAGCCCTCCAAAGCCGCAGAGCGATAAATAGTGCCGCGGCTGCCACGGCATAGGCAAGGCTGCGATGCAGGAAATGAACGGTCACCGGGCTGTTGATGAGGTCGGCGGCTTGCTCCACCAGCCCCTGCGGCACCAACCGGCCGAACATCAGCGGCCAAGTGTTCGAGGCATGGCCAGCACGCAGACCTGCAACAAAGGCGCCCCAAATGATCTGCGTTGCCAAGAGCAGCATGAAAGGGACGACCCAGCGGTGGGGGCGCTGTGTCTGCGCCGGCTCGCTGCGGCGCAAATCGAGTGCAGTCCAAATGCAGCCGGCCATGATGGTGAGTGCGACGGAGAGGTGCACTGCCAGGCGCTCATGCGCCACCTCAGTGCGACCGACGAGGCCGGAAGAGACCATCCACCAGCCGATCGTGCCTTGCAGGCCGCCCAGTGCCAGCAGTGCGAGCAGCCGCGACTTGTAGCCTGCAGGGATGGCGTGCCGAACCCAGAAGATCGCCAACGGAAGCGCATAGGCCAGCCCGATGACTCGGCCGAGAAGGCGGTGGACATATTCCCAGAAGAAGATGCCCTTGAACTCGGCCAGGCTCATGCCGCGGTTCATGAGTTGATATTGCGAGGTGGCTTTATAAGCGGCGAACTCGGCGGACCAGGCAGCTTCGTTCAGCGGTGGCAAGGTGCCCGAGACGACATCCCAGCGCACGATGGAAAGGCCGGATTCGGTGAGTCGGGTGATGCCGCCGACAACAACCATCGCGAACACCAGCGTGGCGACGCCGAGCAGCCACAGCGCCAATGCACGCGGGCGGGCAGAAGCAGAGGATGTGGCAGCAAGCGAATGGGCTAGGGTGACCATGGTGGTGCTTTGCCGGAAATGCTGCGCGCGGCCAAGTGCACGATAGTCGCGGCGGTCTGACCCCTGTCAGGAGCGCTACCTGCCGTAGGTGATGGTATGTGATACTGTCTTTGGCGTTGGCGGCCATGTTGACAAATGATGATGTGATATTGTATCAAGCATAATGAGCAAGCGGTTCTCATCGATTCTGGACAAGACAGCCATGACCCTTTCCGGGCTGTGCCTGTTGCACTGCCTGGCTGGCTCGTTGTTGCTGGCGGTGTTCGCCATTTCTGGCGGATTGCTCAGCCATGAAGTGCATTTCATCGGCTTGGCGCTGGCCCTCCCTCTGGCGGCAGTGGCGCTTTGGCGCGGCCTGTTGATCCACGGCCGAGTGGCCGTGGCGCTGCTCGGCGCGGTTGGCATCGGCCTGATGGCTGCGTCGCTCTTGCCGGGCCATGGCGCGTCCGGAGAGATATGGCTTTCTATGATCGGTGTGAGCGTCCTGGGGGCTGCCCATTGGTGGAACTTGCGGGCGGTCCGCCACTAACGTCAGTTCTGGACGCTGCAACGCAGTTTCGACCATTTTCGCGACGCGTTGAACGGTAACATTCAATCAAATGCCAGTTCATTCAGTGATCATGCCTTTTTTTCGTGGAATTTTACAATTTGAGGTTGTGTAAGGTTGCGATAGTCGGCTGGAAGGCCGATATTAAAGTGATGGCCACGACTCCGCATAATCAACCGCATCACCACCACGATCGTGTCGGCGCATCGCTGGCGCGGGCAGCTGAGACTGCGCTGGTTTCGGCCGGTGAGCAGTGGACAAGTATGCGCGCGGCGGTGTTCTCCGCCCTTGCCAGCTTCGACCGGCCGGCGAGCGCCTATGACGTGACCGACGCAGTGAGCGCTGCGCAAGGCCGGCGTGTTGCCGCCAATAGCGTCTATCGCATTCTTGACCTGTTCGTGGCGCGCAATGTCGCGACACGGGTGGAGAGCGCCAACGCCTATATCGCCAATGCCCATCCTGAGTGCATGCATGACTGCATCTTCCTGGTGTGTGACACCTGCGGCGGTGCGACGCATATCGACGACGATGTGCTCTCAAAGCGCATTCGCGAGACGGCTGAGTCCAAGGGCTTTCGAGCCGAAAAGCCGGTCATCGAGGTGCGCGGTCGTTGCGCACGCTGTGCTGCTGACGCCTGAAAGCCACAGCGGCCGACTGTAACGGCCAATTGACACTCTGCTTGCCATCCGCCGCATCGACTCCGGTCGGTCAACCGGCTAGCCTATCATCAAGACTCAATAATTCTGGCGGACTTGTGATCCAAAGACCCCACACTCCTCTGCTCGATACCGTCAATGTGCCGGCAGACATGAAGCGTCTCTCTCATGCCGAGCTGCGGCAACTGGCAGACGAACTGCGCACTGAAATGATCGATGCAGTCTCCACAACCGGCGGCCATCTGGGCGCCGGATTGGGCGTGATCGAACTGACTGTGGCGCTGCACTATGTCTTCAATACGCCCGACGACCGGTTGATCTGGGATGTTGGCCACCAGGCTTATCCGCACAAAATCCTGACCGGCCGGCGTGATCGCATCCGCACGCTGCGGCAGGGCGGCGGGCTATCCGGTTTCACGAAGCGCGCCGAGAGCGAATATGATCCCTTTGGTGCGGCCCACAGCTCCACTTCCATCTCGGCTGCACTGGGGTTTGCTATCGCGAACAAGCTGCAGGGCAAGCCGGGCAAGGCGATCGCTGTCATCGGAGATGGCGCCATGTCTGCAGGGATGGCCTATGAGGCGATGAACAATGCTGCCCAGGCCGGCAATCGGCTGGTGGTAATTCTTAACGACAACGACATGTCGATTGCGCCACCTGTTGGGGCGCTTTCTGCCTATTTGGCGCGGCTGCTCTCCTCGCGATCGTTCCTGGGGCTGCGTGAGGCCGTCAAGCAACTGGCGCGGCGGGCGCTTCCCAAGCCGTTGCACGACGCGGCGCGCCGGGCAGAGGAATATGCTCGCGGCATGGCCCAGGGTGGCGGCACACTGTTCGAGGAACTCGGGTTTTACTATGTTGGCCCAATCGATGGCCATAATCTTGAGCATCTTCTGCCGGTTCTGGAGAATGTGCGCGATGCATCGGAAGGTCCCATTCTCGTTCATGTCGTGACGCAGAAGGGCAAGGGTTATGGCCCGGCCGAAGCTGCGGCTGACAAGTATCACGGCGTCGTGAAGTTTGACGTGGTTTCGGGTGCCCAGGCCAAATCCACTCCCAAGGCGCCGAACTACCAGAACGTCTTCGGAGACGCGCTGGTAGAAGAAGCCAATCGTGACGCGAGCATCGTTTCCATCACGGCTGCAATGCCTTCCGGCACAGGCGTCGATCGCTTTGAAAAGGCCTTTCCGGAGCGCACATTCGATGTAGGCATTGCCGAGCAGCATGCCGTGACCTTCGCGGCCGGGCTCGCGGCGCAGGGCATGCGACCATTCTGCGCCATTTACTCCACATTCCTGCAGCGCGCTTATGATCAGGTCGTCCATGACGTGGCGATCCAGAACTTGCCTGTGCGCTTCGGTATTGATCGCGCCGGACTGGTGGGTGCTGACGGCTGCACCCATGCCGGCGCCTTTGACGTGACCTACCTCGCCACGCTTCCGAATTTTGTGGTGATGGCCGCTTCAGATGAAGCCGAACTGGCTGACATGGTGCACACCATGGCGCTTCACGATGCCGGGCCGATTGCGGTGCGCTACCCACGCGGTGAGGGTACAGGCGTCGCTATTCCGGCCGTGCGGACGCAACTTGAAATCGGCAAAGGCCGGCTTGTGCGCGAGGGCAAGACAGTGGCAATCCTCTCGCTCGGTACTCGATTGGGCGATGCTCTGAAGGCTGCTGATGAGTTGGAGAACAAGGGTCTTTCCACCAGCGTGGCAGACATGCGCTTTGCCAAGCCACTCGATCATGATCTTATCCGTAAACTCGCCATCACGCATGAAGTGTTGGTGACGGTGGAAGAGGGCGCCACCGGCGGCTTCGGCGCGCATGTGCTGACCTGGCTTTCCGATGAAGGCTTGACGGACGCCGGCCTCAAGGTACGCACGCTGCGCCTGCCAGACCTTTTCCAGGATCATGACACTCCGGCCAAGCAGATGGCGGATGCCGGGCTGGATGCGCCAGCTATCGTGGTGGCGGTGCTTGAAGCGCTGCGCCACAACAGCGTCGGGCTTGTCGAAAGCGTGCGAGCGTAAGCTGTAAGGTAAAGGCTCACCGACTTTACAGTTGGCCTTGCGGATACAAACTCCGCATATTATGCATTGTAAGCGCCGTCGTGACGGGGAGGGCCTCCGACGGCGCATCCTTCCCAAAACTGGTAACTCTGTATCCGCACTGCGGCCTGTTGACAGGCTGTCCATGAGGGCACTCGACCGCGCGCACTTGCTCGCTTAAGGCCAGCCGATGAATATTGCCGCGCCGCACCATCAGACGACGAGCCGTGTGCCGACCCGCGGGGAAATTCTGCTGCTTGGCTCGCTTACGGCCTTTGGCGCTGTGACAATCGATCTCTACCTGCCGACGCTGCCGACCATCTCCCGGGCGTTCAATGCCTCTGCGGCGACGGTGCAACTCACGTTCACGGTTTTCTTCATCGGCATGGCGCTTGGACAGCTGGTCTATGGCCCAGTGAGTGACAGGCTTGGTCGTCGGCCAGCGATCTTGTTTGGGTGCGTGCTGTATGTGGCTGCGAGCCTTGCCTGCGCTTTTGCACCCACTATCGAGTGGCTGGTCTTCGGGCGCTTTGTGCAGGCGTTGGGCTGTTGTGCCGGCATGGTTGTGGCGCGCGCCGTGGTGCGGGACAGGTACGACCACCGCGATTCCGCGCGGATATTCTCGTTGCTGGTGCTGGTTCTGGCCGTTGCGCCGCTGGTAGCGCCAACGCTTGGCGGATGGCTGGCCCAAGCTCTTAGCTGGCGCGCGGTGTTCGTGGTACTCGCGGGGTTCGGAGCGGCAATACTGTTGACTGTGTGGTTCCGGCTTGACGAGAGCCGCTCAGCCGCCACCGAGACGAAGGCCCGCGGTGAGACGGTGCTTGGCAGCTATCTCGATCTTCTCAGCCAGCGCCGGTTGGTCGGCTACATCCTTGTTGGCGCCTGCAATGGCGCGACCCTATTCAGCTATATCGCCACAGCGCCCGATCTGGTCATCGATATCTGGGGCTTCAGCCCCGGCGAATTCAGCGCCATCTTTGCCGGCATAGCCGTTGGAGTCATCGGGTCGTCGCAGGTTAATCGTCGCCTGCTGAGCACGTTCACGCCGGATCGTATCCTCGGGACGGCCTGCATCGTGGCCTTTGGATTCGGTGTGGTGCTGCTCGCTCTGGCGCTGGCCGGCGCTGACAAATGGTTGATCATGGGTGGGATGTTCTGCGTGCTCACTTCAAATGGCTTCATAGCTGCAAATGCGTTGGCCGGTGCGTTGAATGTTGATCCGCTGCGTGCCGGAGCAACTTCGGGCGTGTTCGGCGCAGGCAATTTCGCGGTGGGTGCGCTTGGCTCGGGGCTGGCGGCGGCACTGCATGATGGTACGGCGCGACCAGTGGCATTGGTGATGGTGATGGCGCTTGCAGGGGCTGCGGCCGCATTCTTCCTGCTTGCACGGCCGCGCAATGCGGTGGAAGCCGGGTGAGCGCCGACGCATCAGAGGGTGTCTTCGGCCTGCGTGCCGGGCTGCTAGCACTGGCAGTTGTGGCGGTGTGGGGCACGAACTTCGTTATCATCCGGCTCGGGCTGGATGCGCTGCCGCCTCTGCTGTTTGCCGCTTTGCGCTTTGCCGCCGTAGTGGTGCCAGCGGTGTTTTTCCTAAAGCGCCCGCCGGTAAGCTGGGGCACACTGGCGGCCTATGGGCTGGCGATCGGTCTTGGCCAATTCGGGCTGTTGTTCATCGCCATTGATGGCTTGATCGCGCCAGGGCTGGCCTCGTTGGTGGTGCAGGTGCAGGTGGTCTTCACTATAGGCTTCGCAATGCGCGCCAGCGGCGAGCGGCTGGCGCCGGTGCAATATCTGGCGCTTGCGTTGGCCATTGCCGGCGTCGCTATCATCTTGGCGCACACTGGGGGCGCCACCACGCCGCTGGGGGTGGCACTGGTACTGGGTGCGGCGCTATGCTGGGCGATCGGCAACATGGTGCAGCGTGCGGCCGGGCGCATCGATATGCTGGCCTTCGTTGTCTGGTCGAGCCTCTTCGCCATTCCGCCGCTCTTCGGGCTGGCTCTGATTTTTGAAGGCGCACCGCGCATCGTCGAGGCAGTGGCAATGGCAGGGCCGTTGGTTTGGCTTGCTGTGGCCTGGCAGGCGGTGGGCAATACCATGTTCGGCTATGGCGCCTGGGGCTGGCTGCTGGCGCGCTACCCGGCTGGTAGCGTGGCACCGATGGCGCTCCTGGTGCCGGTGTTCGGCATGGGAGCCTCAGCGCTGTGGCTGGCAGAGCCGCTGCCCGGCTGGAAGCTGGGGGCAGCGGCGCTCATCCTTGGCGGCCTTGCAGTCAATCTGTTCGGGCCACGGCTGTTGGCGCAGCGCGCCGCCAGCCGAGCCTGAAGCGATTCTCAGGCTTTTGGTTTGAGGTGGAAGTTATAGGGCTCGGTCTTGCCAGCCGCAGCTTGCCAGGCCGGCCGAGCCTGAATGCGCTCGGCATAGGCCTGCACATTCGGGAAATGCGCGCCGAGCCCTTGCGCTGCGGCAATCTCGGCGATGAAGCTCATCATGATGTCCGCGCCAGAGAGCGTGTTGTCGATCAGCCAGTCGTTGCTGCCTAGCCGGCCCGAGAGGTAGGCGACATGCGACCCGATCTGTTCCTGAATGCGCGGCTGCAGCGGCGCTGCGGCTTCGCCGAGGCGAGCCGTGTAGAGCGCCAGCAGGAACGGTGTCATCGCCGAACCTTCGGCGAAGTGTAGCCACTCCAGATAGGCTTCGTGCGCGGCTGTACCGGCGGCGGGCATCAACTTGCCACCGCCGTGGCGGCGAAGGATGTAGTCGGTGATGGCGCCCGATTCTATGATGATCTGACCATCGTCCTCCAGCACCGGTGATTTGCCGAGCGGGTGGACAGCCTTCAGTTCCGGAGGTGCGAGGTTTGTCTCGCTATCGCGGTTGTAGTGCTTGATCTCGTAGGGCGTGCCCAGTTCCTCAAGCAGCCAGAGAATACGCTGCGAGCGGCTGTTGTTGAGATGGTGGACGATGAGCATGGCGATCTCCCAGAGTTTTGCCGAGCCTAGCGGCTGCGGGCCGTATGTCCTAGCCTGCGAATATGGCCATCATCATTCCGGAAAGTGAGCTTGAAGAGAGCTTTGTGCGCGCCTCGGGGCCGGGGGGGCAGAACGTCAACAAGGTCAGCACGGCGGTGCAGTTGCGTTTTGATGTGCGCGGGTCGCCATCCCTCTCCGATGACGTTGCCGTGCGGCTCATGCGGTTGGCCGGGAGCCGGATGACACGAGAGGGTGTACTAATCATCAGTGCTGACAGGTTTCGCACGCAGGAGCGCAACCGTGCTGATGCCCGTGAGCGGCTGGCGGCACTGGTGGCGGAGGCAGAGGTGCGGCCGGTGAAACGCCGCCCCACCAAGCCGACCCGAGCCGCGGGTGAGCGGCGGCTGGCTGGAAAGGCAGTGCGATCGGGTGTAAAGTCAGGTCGCGCCCGGGTGCGAGCCGATGATTGATTCCAGCGTGTGATTCAATCTCGGCCAGGGCGCTCTTGATTGAACCTTTTGCGGTCACGACGGTTGGAGCTTGAAGGGTGGGGCGAAGTGGCAGGCTCGATGGCTTGCTCTTCAAAAACGCTTTTCGGTTCCCCATATTGGGTTTTCGATATTCAAAGTCCCCCTGCCACGTTTCTTGAAAGGAATTCCCCCATGGCTATCAATAGCGATTCTGTCGAAGGCACCATCAACGAAACCGCCGGCTCTGTTCAGGCGACTCTCGGAGAATCTGTCGGCAATGGTTCGATGCAGTTTGACGGCAAGGTGCGCGAGCTCAAGGGCAAGGCGCAGGAAGCCATCGGCAAAGCCAAGGATGCCTATGGCAAGGCCAGCGAGACTGTGAAGGACTGGGCCGAGCATGCGCCCGATCAGGTGCGCGAGGCACGCGAAAAGGCTGCCAAGCTCGCCGAAGAAAGCAAGGCCAAGGTTCGCCAGACGGTTCAGGAGCAGCCTATTGCTGTTCTCGCCGGCGGTATCGCGCTCGGCTTCGTGGTTGGCTGGCTGCTGAGCGGCCGGAAGAACTGAGGCTTGGCGGGACTGCGCGCGGCACAACTGCGTTCAGTCCCGCAAGACCAGACGGCGGGCGGCGGCTTTCGTTCGTCAGCCCAATTTTACGGCGCGGGTTTTGCCCGCGCCGTTTTTGTATTTGTTAGCTAGCCCCGCCAGCAGACGCTTCAGTGGTGCTCTGGGGTTGCCATAAGCTCGATCAGTACACCCGCCGTGTCGCGAGGATGCACAAAGATCACTGGTACGCCATGTGCGCCGATGCGCGGTTCGCCCGTACCCAGTACCGTCGCGCCGCGTGCTCGCATGGCATCGCGGGCGGCGATGATATCGGTCACTTCGAAGCAGACATGATGCTGACCGCCATTGGGATTCTTCTTCAGGAAGCCGTGGATCGGACTATCCTCGCCCAGCGGCTCGATGAGTTCGAGCTGGCTGTTCGCCACGTCGATGAAGGCGACTCGCACACCTTGCGCCGGAAGATCGAAGGCCGGGGTGGACACAGTTGCGCCGAACAGGCGCTCATACATTGCGACGGTCGCATCGATGCTTACGCAGGCGATGCCGACGTGGTTGAGCCGGCCGAGGAGCGGATCGGGGAGGGTGCTGGTCATGGCCGGGGCTTTATGCCGCCTCCCGCATCTGCACAAGCATCCCTTCAAGCCTGCCACGAATGATCGCCTCGGCCTCGCTGACGATGCGCTCGATCAGTTCTGCACAGGTCGGCACATCGTGGATCAGACCCTGCACCATGCCGGCGGACCAGATGCCATCTTCAGTGTCGCCGCTCTCCAGCGCCTGCTTGCCACGCTGGCCCGAAACGAGATCGCGAACCTGTTCGAACGTGGCGCCCTCCTTCTCCAGCGCGCGTACCTGCTGGCTGATGGCGTTGCGCGCCACGCGCGCGGTGTTGTGCAGGGTACGGAAAATCAGGTCCGTGGCGCGCTCGTCGTTGGCGACCATCGCGTCTTTGAAGGCTTGGTGCAGCGGCGCTTCCTTGGTGGCGCAAAAGCGTGTGCCCATGTTGACGCCGTCGGCGCCCAGCGCCAGCGCTGCCACCAGGCCGCGCGCATCGCCAAAGCCGCCAGAGGCCAGCATCGGCACCTTCACCTTGTCGGCAGCGGCCGGGATCAGGATGAGGCCGGGGATGTCGTCCTCGCCCGGATGTCCGGCGCACTCGAAGCCATCAATCGAGATCGCATCCACACCCATGCGCTCAGCGGAGAGTGCGTGGCGGACGGCAGTGCATTTGTGGATGATCTTGATGCCGTGCTTCTTGAAGTCATCGATGTGATCCTGGGGCTTGTAGCCGGCGGTCTCGACGATCTTGATGCCCGATTCAATTATAGCCTGCCGGTATTCGGCGTAGGGCGGCGGCGTGATGGTGGGCAGGATTGTGAGGTTCACACCAAAAGGCTTGTCCGTCATGCCCTGGCAGCGGGCGATCTCCTTGGCCAGCGCCTCTGGCGTCGGCTGGGTAAGCGCGGTGAGAAAGCCGAGTGCGCCGGCATTGGCTACAGCGGCGACGAGTTCGGCGCGGCCTACCCATTGCATCCCACCCTGGGCGATAGGGTGCTGGATGCCGAAAAGCTCGGTAATGCGGGTGCGGATCATTGACTGGTTCCTGCGATGAAGACTGTGGCAGACTAGCTGCGGCTGGTGGGCGCGTCAGCCTGTTCGCAAGGTTAGGCTTTGGAGGCGGCTCTTGCGGCCCGCGCTGGATGCGCCATTGTGCAAGGGTGAGGGCAAGGGGAACATAATGCGCTGGTTGACGATGGTGATGCTGGCCCTGCTGCCAGTGGCAACGAGTGCCGCGCCACTACTGCTCCGCCCGGCGAAGGTGTTCGACGGCGAGGCAATGCACGCCGGTTGGCAGGTTCTGGTCGATGGCGACAAGATCGTGGCAGCAGGGCCCGGGCTGGCAGTGCCGCCGGGCACCGAGACGCTCGACCTTCCCGGCGCAACGCTGCTGCCTGGCCTCATCGAGGGGCACAGCCATTTGTTCCTCCACCCCTACAACGAGACACCCTGGGATACGCAGGTGCTCCACGAGCCATTGGCCCTGCGTACGGCACGTGCGGTGGCGCAGGCGCGGGCCACCCTGTTGGCCGGCTTCACCACCGTGCGGGATCTTGGCACAGAGGGCGCGGGCTATGCCGATGTGGGGCTGAAGCAGGCGATCGTGCAGGGCATCGTGCCGGGGCCGCGTATGCTGGTGGCGACGCGCGCACTGGTCGCGACAGGCGCCTATGGCCCGCGTGGCTTCGAGCCCGGCGTGGACGTGCCGCTCGGGGCCGAGGCCGTCGATGGCGCTGCGCTTGTGCAAGCGGTGCGCCGGCAGATTGGCCACGGCGCCGATATCATCAAGCTTTATGGGGATTATCGTTGGGGCCCCGGCGAGCCAAGCCGGCCGACCTTCAGCGAACCGGAGATGCGCGCTGCGGTGAGTGCGGCGCACGATGCCGGGCGACCGGTGGCGGTGCACGCCTCCACGCCCGAGGGGATGCGGCGGGCGGTTGTCGCGGGTGCCGAAGTGATCGAGCATGGCAGCGAGGGCACAGCCGAGGTGTTCAAACTCATGGCGCAGCACGGCACCGTGCTGTGCCCGACTTTGGCGGCTGGCGACGCCATCGCCCGCTATCGCGGCTGGAACGGCAGCGAGCCGGCGCCGGCCGACGTGCTGGCGGATCGCAAGACATTTGCGGTGGCGCGCGGGGCAGGCGTTCGGATGTGCATGGGCGGTGACGTGGGCGTCTATGCGCATGGCGACAATGCGCGCGAGATGGAATTGATGGTCAAGGCCGGTATGCCTGTTCTGGAGGTGCTGAATGCAGCGACTGCCGGAAACGCCAGGAGCTTCGGCCTGTTGGATCGCGGCCGTATCGCGCCGGGGCTGCTGGCGGATATTCTCGTGGTGGATGGTGACCCTGCGCGTGATGTTTCCGCCGTGCGCGCTGTGCGGCTTGTGATGAAGGGCGGGGTGGTGGTTCGCTAATCTGCCAGATGCACGACGGCCGGCGGCGTCTTGGGGCGACGCAGCAAGAGCAGCAGCGGGATCATCGAAATCGTCACCCAGAACAGCATGCGGAACACGTCGATATAGGCGATCATTGCCGCCTGCCGGTTCACGGCGCCATCGAGCATTGCCATTACCGCGTCTCCGGCGCCCCCCATCGCGCCGGCAATGCCGCCATCGGCCCAAGGTAGCGCGAAGGGCGTGAGGCTGGCACCGATATCAGCGTGCGACACCTGCGCCTGTCGCGCGAGAATTCCGACGCTCAAGCTGATGCCGAAGGAACTGCCAAGGTTTCGCAGCAGCATGAAGAAGCTTGAGGCATCGGTGCGCAAATCTGCCGGCAGCGTGGAAAACGCGATTGTGTTGAGCGGCACGAACACCAATCCGAGCCCAAGGCCCTGGACAAAGCCGCTGATGACCAGCGGCTGTGAATCCATCTCGGGCGAGAAGCCGCTCATCATCCAAAGGCTGATGGCCGAGATTGCCATGCCGGTGCCGATGATGGCGCGCGGATCTGTTCGCGACACCAGCCGGCCAGCCGCCATCATAGAGATCATCATCCCGATGCCACGCGGCATTTGCACCAAGCCAGACTGGATGACCGAATAGCCGAATAGGGTCTGCAGCATGGTCGGCAAGATAGCCGTGGTGCCAACCAGCAGGAGACCTACGAGCGTGATGAACAGAAAGCCGGTCATGATGTTGCTGTTTTTGAGCAGCCGCTTGTCCAGCAGCGTGTTCGTGCCGGTAAAGATGTGGACGCCAAAAGCCCAGAGCGAGGCAACGGCGACGCCGGCCTCGACCCGCACCTCCCAGCTCTCGAACCAATCGAGCTGCTGGCCACGATCGAGGCACAATTGCAACGCGGCAAAGCCGACAGCGAGAAGCCCGAAGCCCAGCATATCAAACCTGCGGATGCGGGGCTCGGCCTTGGGCAGCAGTGCCGCGGCGAGAAAGAGCGTTAGGATGCCGAACGGCAGGTTGATCAGGAACACCCAACGCCAATCGAAATTCTCGGTGAGCCAGCCGCCCACAAATGGCCCCAGGATAGGGCCAACCATCACGCCCACTCCCCACCAGGCCATAGCCTGACCCTGTTTCTCGCGTGGCCAGACATCAAGAATATAAGACTGCCCGAGCGGCGCAAGGAACGCGCCTGCCGCGCCTTGGAGCACGCGGAAGAACACCATCTGCTCCAGCGATTGGGCGAGACCGCAGGCCATTGAGGCGATGGTGAACGCAGTGACGGAGTACAGGAACAACTGGCGCTTGCCGAGCCGGTCCGCCAGCCAGCCGGTCAGTGGTGTGGCGACTGCGGTGGCGAGGATGTAGCTCGTCAAAACCCAGGCGATGGTGTCGGATGCGGCACCGAGGCTTGGCTGCATGTGCGGTAGCGCGACGTTGGCGATCGTGGAATCAAGGATCGTCATGAAGGTGCCCAGCATCACCACCATGGTGATGACGATCGGGCTGGCTTGTACGGGGCTGGCCTGTGCCGGGGTTGCGACCGGAGCGGCGGTATCCGCCATCAGCCCCCGGTTTCCACTTTCACGCTGGCTGAGAGCCCGGCTATGAGCGGCACCGGCGATGTTGCGGGTAGAGCAATGCGCACCGGGACACGTTGCACAACTTTGACCCAGTTGCCGGTGGCGTTCTGGGCAGGAAGAACCGAGAATTCACTGCCGGTGCCGGCGCCGATGCTCTCGACCTTGCCGATGATCTCGGTGCCTGGGTAGGCATCCAGTTCAATGACAGCGAGCTGGCCAACGCGCATCTTCTCAAGGTCAGTCTCCTTGAAATTAGCCTCAATCCAGCGGCGATCACTCAGCACCAGTGACATTGTTGGAATTCCCGATGCCATCACCTGGCCAGGCAGCACGCGTGTCGTCTGGCTTGCAAGGCCATCGGCAGGCGCCTTGATGGTGGTGCGCGAGAGATCAAAGGCTGCCTTGTCCCGGGCTGCCATTGCGGCGAGCACTAGCGGATGCGTGCCACTGCCTGCGGCATTTGCGCGGGCGCGGGCGCTGGCCTCATCCGCCAGTGCCGAGGCGAGGCTCGACTCGGCCTGGATGACAGCAGACTGCGCTGCCTGCAGCCGGGCGCGCGTGGCAAAACCGTCTTTGAATAGTTGCTCCTGCCGGCCAAGCTCGGACCGGGCGAAGGCCAACGCATCGCGCCGGGCGGTTACGTCCGCAACGCGGCCAGCAGTGCCGGAGCGCAAGTCCGCAACGTCCAGCCGGGCGGCGGCGAGATTGGCTTCCGCTTCAGCAAGCGCAATCTGGAATGGACGGTCAGCGAGTTGGATCAAGACGTCGCCGCGCTTCACCGGCTGAGATTCGCGTACGTTAACGCTGAGGATGCGGCCGGTCACATCGCTGCTGATCGCCACCATATCCTGCTGTACATAGGCATTGTCCGTGCTCACCGAGCGGCCACCAGTGAGCCAGAAGTAGAGGCCGACTGCTACCAGAAGGAACGGCAGCGCAAGCATGAGCACAATGCGACGACGGCTGTCGCGCTGCGCGGTGAGGCTGTCTCGATCCACCACGGCGTGCATCAGCGCGGCCTCCCGGCGCGGCGCGCGGCTGGCCTTGGCTCGGCCTCAGGTTCCGGCCGCGTTTGCAGATTGGTCCGGATTCTGTTCAGCATCGTGGCCAACTTCAGTTGGTCAGCTTCACCCAGACCTTCGAAAGTTTCGGCGACAACAAGTTCACCCACTTCACGGAGCGCAGCCAGAATCGGATGGGCCGGCGGAGTCAGGTGCAGGCGCCAGGCTCGGCGATCGGCTGGGTCGGCCCGGCGTTCAACGAGTCCGGCTTCCTCCAATCGATCGACCATGCGGCCTACGGTTATGGTCTCCACGTCCAGTGCCTCGGCGAGACTCGCCTGGTTGCTGCCTTCGTTTCGTGAAAGTGCGAAGAGCACTTGCCATTGCGCGCGGCTGACCCCCAAGCGACGCGCGCGCGCATCGAAGCGGCGGCGCAACAGGCGGGAACAATCACCGATGAGGACGGCAAGGCTGTCTGACATAAGCACTGATATAATAAATATGCTTGTAATCATCAAGCCGCTTATCGGGAAGCTATGGTGCGCTTGCAGCGCTCCCGCTAGGGTGGCGGGGATGACAAAAATGACCTCCCGCAAAGCTTGCATATGCTGCTGACTGACGTCGGCCTGTTCAGCCATGTGCTGGCATTGTTTGGCTTCGCTGCGTTGGCGGCGACTGTGCTGTGGAAGGCCGGTACACGTGGTACTGGCCTATGGCTGGCGGGCGCAGCCTTTGCCACCGCGGCTTGGGCTCTGGTGTTTGTCATGACAACGCAAGACGCGCTGGCTTGGCAAGGTTGGCTTTCACCGTCGGAAACGCTGCGGACTTCGGCTTGGCTGGCCTTTCTTATCGCCGTGCTGCGCCCAGCCTGGCAGATGGCGAAGCAGGTGCGCGCGGCTTTCGTCATCGCTTCCGCGCTCGGCTCTGTGGCGGCGCTCCTTCTCCTGCTCGATACCGGCAACATTGGCGCTGCGGTGCTGATGGGGGACAGGTCGCTTGCCGGCCAGCTCTTTCTTATCCTGCGGCTGGCAATGTCGGTCAGTGGTCTCGTGCTGGTGCACAATCTTTATGTGAACAGCCAGAGTGACACACGTGGGGGCGTGCGCCTGCTGACCATTGGGCTGGGCGGACTGTTTCTTTATGACCTGAACTTCTACACCTTGGCCTATCTGCTTCCGCCCGCATCGGCGGACCTGTTCAATATTCGCGGCGCCGTGGACACCATCACTGTCCCGCTGTTGCTGCTCTCGGCGCGTGAGGCCTGGGCGGCGCGATTCTATGTTTCACGCCAGGTAGTGTTTCACACGCTGTCCTTCTCGATGATTGGTTTCTACCTCATCGCCATGGCGTTGCTTGCCTATGGCTTGCGGCTGCTCGGCGGAAATTGGGGGCTGCTGCTTCAGGTCAGTTTTCTGTTCGGCACCGTTATCCTTGGCATGGTCGTGCTCGTTTCGGAGCGGTTTCGCGCGGCGCTGCGTGTGCAGATTGCCAAGAACTTCTTTCGATACAAATATGATTATCGGAAGGAGTGGTTGCGCTTCATCGCCACAGTCTCGCAGACCGGCGATGGCGCGGCGGCGCTGCATGAGCGGGTCATACAGGCGGTTGCCGCGGTTATGGATTCGCCCGGCGGGGTGCTGATGGTGCCAGATGATGGCGCGCTGCACCCGGTAGCCGATTGGCAGACGCGGCGACTGGGGCTTCCGGCCGAACCAATCAGTGGGGATTTTGGCCGATTAATCACACGGCAGTTCATTATCGACTTTGATGATTGGCGCGCTGGCGGATCGGACTATGTGGGCCTTTCCTGCCCGGATTGGGCCATCGGCAATCGCCGTATCTGGCTGGCAGTGCCACTTGTCCATCTGGACAGCCTTGCTGGTGTGCTGATCCTCAAGCGGACTTTGGCACCTCGGCCCCTCAACTGGGAGGATTTTGACCTGCTGCGCACGCTCGGCAGACAGGCGGGCAGTTATATTGCGGAAAGTTCCAAGCAAGAGGCGCTCGACGAAGCCAGCAAGTTCGATGAGTTTAACCGACGCTTCGCCTTCATCATGCACGATATCAAGAACCTCGTGAGCCAACTCAGCCTTGTGGCGCGCAATGCCGAACGCCACGCGGATAATCCCGAATTTCGGGCCGACATGGTGGCGACGCTGCAGAGCTCAGTTGCCAAGATGAATGACTTACTGGCCCGGCTCTCGCAGGCGCCGAGTAGCCGCGGCGAGGGTGGTCGGGCGCCGGTGGACGTGGCGTCGCTGCTTGCGCAGGTGGTGGCGATGAAGCAGCGCGCACATTCTGCCCTGACGCTGGCTCTTCCAGAGGGGCCGGTGCAGGCGGGCCCGGAGTTGACAGGTGCGCTGGAGGCGCCAGAAGGGCTTTCTTCTCCGCTACTTGTGTCCGGAGATGCGGGACGGATTGAGCAATTGTTTCTGCACCTTGTCCAGAATGCGGTGGATGCCTCGCTGCCCGGCGCCCCGATCAGCGTCTCGGCAACACTGGCCGACGGCATGGTGCGAGTCGTCATAACGGATTCCGGCACTGGCATGACGGCGCGCTTCATCCGACAGGAACTATTTCAACCGTTCCGCTCCACCAAACCTGATGGCTTTGGCATCGGCGCTTACGAGGCGCGCGAGATCGCTCGGGCCCACGGCGGCGCATTGGAAGTTCACAGCCGCGAGGGTGAGGGCAGCGTGTTTACCGTAGTACTGCCGCTGATGTCCGCCTCCGCCCGATTCCAGGCGGAAGCCCTGTGAGCGAGCTGCGGCGCAAGCTCCTGGTGGTGGAGGATGATGAGGGGCTGCAGCGCCAGTTGCGCTGGTCCTATGAAGATTATGACGTGATCATCGCCGGCAGTCGCGATGCAGCGATGGCTGCGTTGCGCCAGCATGAGCCGGCAGTTGTGACTCTGGATTTGGGGCTGCCGCCTGATCCTGATGGTGTTTCGGAAGGCTTTGCCACGCTGGATGCAATCCTGGTCGAGCGGCCGCAGACCAAGGTCATCGTGGCCTCCGGCCACGGCGCTCGGCAGAGCGCGCGGGATGCGATCGCCAATGGCGCTTTCGATTTTTACCAGAAACCGGTTGATATCGACGCTCTTGGCTTCATCGTGCGCCGGGCGTTCCATGTGGCAGACCTCGAGGCCGAAAACCGCCGACTGGCCGATACGGCCGCTGCCGCCACGCGTGATGTGCTCGGCGGCATCGTTACGGGTGCGCCCGAAATGCTGAAAGTGGCCAGGATGATCGAGCGGGTCGCCTCTGCTCAGGTGTCGGTAATGCTGCTGGGTGCCAGCGGCACCGGCAAGGAATTGCTGGCACGCGGGTTGCACAACGCATCGCTGCGGGCTGCTAAGCCGTTCATCGCCATCAATTGCGCCGCTATTCCGGAGAACCTGCTCGAGTCCGAACTGTTCGGCTATGAAAAG
This sequence comes from Sphingomonadales bacterium UBA6157, assembly GCA_002423025.1. Lineage (GTDB taxonomy): Bacteria > Pseudomonadota > Alphaproteobacteria > Sphingomonadales > Sphingomonadaceae > Sandarakinorhabdus. The sequence continues at coordinate 54,440 of DIUN01000006.1, forward strand.
GGCGCCTTCACTGGCGCTGTCAAAACCCAGCCAGGCAAAATCGAGATGGCTGAGACCGGCACGCTGTTTCTGGACGAAGTTGGAGATATTCCGCTGCCACTGCAGGTCAAGCTACTGCGTTTCCTGCAAGAACGGGTAATTGAGCGAATTGGTGGCCGCCGGCCGATTCCAGTCGATGTGCGCATTGTTTGCGCCACTCACCAAAATCTTGAAGCGATGATCGCGGAAGGGCGCTTCCGCGAAGATCTCTACTACCGGTTAGCCGAGATTGTGGTGAGGATTCCCTCGCTTGCCGAGCGACTGGGCGATGCGTCGCTGCTGGCGCATCATTTCCTGATGCGCTTTTCGAGGGAGCATGGGCGTAATTTCAAGGGGTTCACGCCTGATGCCATCGCTGCAATCAGCGATTGGCATTGGCCAGGCAACGTCCGCGAGCTGGAGAACCGCATGAAACGGGCGGTCATCATGTCCGAGGCCTCGCGGCTCTGTGCTGCCGATCTCGATCTTGGTGCTGCCGCCGATGCGCCGGCGCTTACGCTCAAGGCCGCGCGGGATGCTGCGGACCAACTGGTTATCCGCAAGGTGCTGGCGCGGTGCGACAACAATCTCTCATCCGCCGCCAAATTGCTCGGCATCAGCCGGCCGACTCTTTACGATCTGATGCGCCAGCACGGGCTCGATGCGAGCTGATCCTGCATTTCAGGGCCTCCTGACGCGCTTCGCCTTGCACTATTGGCGGGAGTGTCTTAAGCGCGCGCTTCGGTCGGAGCGTGGCGCAGCCTGGTAGCGCATTAGACTGGGGGTCTAAGGGTCGCAGGTTCGAATCCTGTCGCTCCGACCAGCCCTCACTGCATATATTGCTAATCATGCAATAAGCTGGCCATGCCGGGTGAGGTATCGTGACTATTTGGCATCTAATATTGACAGAATGAACCAAATAGGATAATTAGGTTGCTCCCCAACAAGGAATGCGACCATGGCCGCTCCCGATGACATAGTGCAGCCGCTGCTTGCGGCGCTTTTGCTGAAGGAGGGTGGCTTTGCCGACCATCCGCATGATCGCGGAGGCGCCACCAATTTCGGCATCACCGAGGCGGTTGCGCGGAGTGCCGGTTGGCTTGGATCCATGCGCGATTTGCCGCGTGATTTTGCTCTGGCCATCTACAAGCGCCGCTTCTGGACGCTGCCGCGATTCCATGATGTCGCCGGCATTGTGCCGGCAGTGGCCGCAGAATTGTTCGATACCGGTGTCAACATGGGGCCGGCGGTCGCCACGGGCTTTCTTCAGCGCAGCCTCAATGTGCTCAACCGTCAGGGGCGAGACTGGCCGGATGTGGTGCTTGACCGGGCAGTCGGCCCGGCCACCCTCGGTGCGCTGCGTGGCCTAAGGCGGGTGCGTGGACCGGCTGGCGAGGTAGTGCTGCTGACTGCCCTCAATGCCTTGCAGGGCACCCGCTATATTGAATTGGCCGAGGGCAGATCGGCGAACGAAAGCTTCCTCAATGGCTGGCTTTCGAGCCGCGTCGCATGAAGCTAAATATTGATCCCAACTGGCGCCGAGCAGTGCTGGCGCTGCTTTTTGGCGGCTCGGGAATCTCACTGTCGCTTATGGCGCTCTGGTTGGCCTGGAATGTGCTTCACGGCCCTTGGCCGGAAGCTCTGGCCGGGCAGAGGCTGAGGCTCATTGGCGGCGCACTTTACGCAACGATGGCGTTGCTAGGTCTGGTGCTGACAGGGCTGGCGATGACGGTAGCGCTACGCCAGGTGTCCGCCCGCTTCATGGGGGCTGATTTCTCGGCTTCAGGCAATGGCAACGACGGGCAGGGGCCGGGAACATGATGGCGTTGGCGGGATGGCGCGGGCTGTTGGCGATGGTGCCGCGCACTGCCTGGCTGGTGCTGGGCGGCCTCGCGGCTCTGTTGCTGTTGGCACGCTGGCACGAGGGGCAGGTCGCGAAGGCCGAACTGGTCGGGGCATCAGCACAGGCAGAACGGGACAGGACCGCCTTTACTCAGGCCTCCGAAGCAGCAGCAGCAGCTCAGCGCGAACTGGCGGTAGAGCTGGCGGTGCGGCAGCAGAAAATCTCGAAAGGAACGAATGATGCGCTTGCGGTTCGCCATGCCGAGCTTGCTCGTCGTTACGATGCTCTGCGGTTGCGCTGGGCGGATGCCCGCACCGGTGCCGGTGATTCCAGCAAGGGTGGAGCAAATGCCCTTTCCAGCGCCTCCGCCGGGACTGTTGACGCCGCTTGTGCGGCCCGCGGGTGGGTATCTCTCGACACTGCCGCAGCCGCTGCAGAAGCGGCCGACACAGCCATAGCCAAGGACGATGCCTGGATTGCCTGGGCGAAAGCGCAAGCGGCGGCCTGGCCGAAAGGCTAGACCGCGAGCGACGCCTTGTGCAGCTTGGCTGTCTCCACATAGCTTGCAGCGCCCCGGCGGTTCTGGGCTATCTCTGGTTCGCTTAGCAGGCGCAGAAGCCTGGCGGGGCGGCCAGCCCAGAGCTCGGCACGGCGGATGCGTTTGCCCGGCGTCAGCATGGCGCCGGCGGCGAGCATGCCGTCACTTTCCACCACGCAGCCATCCATGACGATGGCGCCTAAGCCGATGAAGCTGTGATTCTCCAATACGCATCCGTGAATCATGGCAAGGTGCCCTATCAACACATCGTCACCGATGCTCGTTGCGTAGCGATTGGTCGTGACATGGACGACGCTGCCATCCTGGATGTTCGTTCGCGAGCCCACTGTGATGCGTTCGACATCGCCGCGAAGAACGCAATTGTACCAGATCGAACTGTCTTCGCCGATCGTCACATCCCCAATAATTCTGGCACCCGGCGCAACGAAGGCGGACGGCGCGATGAATGGCCAGCAATCCCCGAAGCGCAGGATGCTGCTCACGGAAACAGCGGCGCTGCTTCCAGCCCCATGGTTTCGGGCAGGCCAAACATCAGGTTCATGTTCTGGATGGCCTGGCCCGAGGAGCCCTTCACCAGATTGTCGATGGCGGCGATGATGATGGCGCGGCCGGGCACGCGATCTGCAAAGACGTTGACGACCGTATGGTTGGAGCCGCGCACCATGCGCGTCGCCGGCGCCAAACCTTCCGGCAAGAGGTGTACAAACGGCTCTGCTGCATAGCGACCGGCAAGCGTGGCGCGGAGGTCGGCAATGCCAGTGCCGGGCGCCATTTCGGCTATGCAGGTAACAAGCTCGCCGCGGTTCATCGGCACGAGGTGCGGCGTGAAGCTCACCACAACCGGGCTGCCTGAGGCAAGACTCAGTTGCTGGTCGATCTCTGGCATGTGGCGGTGATGCCCGATGCCATAGGGGTGCACGGCCTCGGCGACTTCTGGGAAGAGATTGCCCTCCTTGAGGCTGCGGCCGGCGCCAGAAACGCCTGAGAGCGCGTTGATGGTGATGCGCTCGGGCGTGATGACGCCGGCTCCGAGCAGCGGCTGCAACGCCAGCAATACTGCCGTGGGGTAGCAGCCGGGGCAAGCAACCAGGCGCGCGGCGGGCAGGCTCGCTCTTGCGTATTCGCTCAGCCCATAAACTGCCTCTGGCAGCAGCGCCGGCGCCGGGTGCGCGCCGCCATACCAGTGGGCATAGACGTCTGCGTCCTTAAGCCGAAAATCAGCCGAGAGATCGATGATGCGCGGGCCAGAGAGCGTGCCGAGCAGGCTGGCCGAGGCCGCGTGCGGCAAGCAGCCGAACACTGCGTCGATGCTGGAAAAATCGATGCTCTCGCTAGGGACGAGGCGCGGCAGGCTGGGATAAGGCGCGAAGTGCGGCCAGATCTCGGCCATGGTTTGCCCGGCCTTGGAATTGGCCGAGAGAGCGGCGACCTCGATGCGTGGGTGGGTGAGCGCGAGGCGCACAAGATCGGCACCGGTGTAGCCGGAGGCACCGAGGACGGCGATGCGAATGGGCGTTGTCATGCCGTCGCGTTAGGGCAAGCGACCGAGGGGTTCAAGCTTGCGCCGAAACTGCCGGGCTCTCTCAAGGCGTTTGCGGCTCGTCCCTGGGCCTTGAGAAATCGAAGCGAATACGTACCCATTCACCGATCTGCGCCTTGCCGTCGATGCGCGGTGGCCGCACGCGGAATTGCCAGGCAGCTTGTCTCATGGCCCGTGCCAACCCCGAACCAGGGGGTGAGTCGCCGAGTTCCTGGCAGTCTTCGACTCGATAGTTCGGCACAGTGCGACAGGCGATCATGGCCCAGCTGCCTGGCGGTGCGCCGCGCGGCAGATAGCCGTTGATCTCGGCATCGGTTGGCTCGCGTTGCCATTCGGCATTGTAAAGCGTTCGCCCGGCCGGGCCCTGGCTGGGCCCATAAGTTGCGGAACTGCTGGCGACAGTGCTGTCACTGCCGGCACTGGCTGCGGCTGCACTTCGAGCGCTGGGCAGCTTCGTGATGTCCACCATCGGCATCAGGCCAAGATCGAACGGCTTTGTTTCGGGCGGGGCTGGCGAAGGGGCAGGGGCTGGCTGGACGAGCGGCTTGCTGGCGGCTGGTGGCGCGGTCTTTACAGGGGCGGGCTTGATGGCTGGCTCGGCGATCTGGCGCATCTCGAAAATCTTTTGCTCGATTTTCGCCTTTTGCTCCGGCGTCAGGAACAGCAGCATTGTCGCGAGCAGGGCATGCACGAGCAGAACGAGCAGAAATGCCAAGGCGCGGCGCTGGAACAGCGCGCGACGTCCGCCCGGCGAACCTTGGAAAATCACCGAAGCCATCGTGGCAGCGCCTAGCCCGCGCCGACACCAGCCGCAACCCGGCAGCAGGCGTTCTTGATGCGGCTTAACGGCCTGTCCTGCCCTGTTTTCAGCCCAGCAGCTTTGCAGCGCGCACAGCGTAATAGGTCAGCACGCCCGAGCAGCCGGCGCGTTTGAAGCCGAGCAGCGTCTCGAGCACCGCGCGATCCCGATCCAGCACTCCGGCTGCTACAGCCGCTTCGATCAGCGCATACTCTCCGGAAACCTGATAAGCGAAAACAGGCACGTCGAAGCGGTCCCGCACAGCGCGGATGATGTCGAGATAGGGCATGCCGGGCTTGACCATTACGCTGTCGGCCCCTTCGGCAATGTCCATGGCGACTTCCCGAAGCGCTTCACGGCTATTGGCCGGGTCCATCTGATAGGTCTTCTTGTCCCCCTTCAAGTAGCCGCCGGAGCCGACAGCATCGCGGAACGGGCCATAGAAGGCGCTGGCGTATTTTGCGGCATAGGCCATGATCTGGACGTTATCGAAGCCTTCGCCTTCAAGCCCGGCGCGGATGGCGCCGATGCGCCCGTCCATCATGTCGGACGGAGCGATGATATCGCAGCCGGCACGCGCCTGGTTAAGGGACTGGCCTACAAGCACTTCCACAGTCACATCATTGAGAATACGGCCATCTTCGGCCATCAGCCCATCATGGCCATGGCTGGTATAGGGATCTAGCGCTACATCGGTGAGCACGCCAAGGCCGGGCTCTGCATCCTTCAACGCCTTGATTGCGCGGCAGATCAGATTGTCCGGGTTGAGTGCTTCGCGGCCATCCTCGCTGCGGCGGTCGGCCTGGGTATTCGGAAATAGCGCTACGCAGGGGATGCCGAGGGACACCGCTTCCCTGGCAGCAGCGGCCAAATTATCTACTGAAAGGCGGTTTACGCCGGGCATCGTGCCGATCGGCTCAACAACATCACTGCCCTCCGTGACGAACAGCGGCCAGATCAGATCTGCGGGCGTCAGGACATTTTCGGCATGAAGCGAGCGCGACCAAGGTGCGACGCGGGTGCGCCGCAGGCGCGTGGCGGGATATGCAGGGGAGGAATTGCTCATAGTTTTGGGTTAGCGCGGGTTTCGCCGCGTGTCATCTCCCACGTCAGTGGATCGGCACACCGCCAAGGCTCCGCGAGAGTGCTGCCGAAATGCGGGAGCGTGCTTCCGCTGAAATTGCCTTGCGGTGTGGATGATCGCCGGGATCGAACGGCTCGAGGAAATGCACCCGCACTTCAAAGCTGCCCTTGCGCTTGAAGACACGAAGCGCATTTTCCGGCGCTGTTTCCTCCCCGATCCAAGCCAGGTCTTTGCCGGCGTCATCAAAGTCCAGCAGGACCGGCTGAATCCACAGGGTGCGAGGCGGCGGCATCAGCACGGCAAACAGCGGCGCCTTGAAGGGCAGCAGGCTGCGGCCATCAGTGGTGGTGCCTTCCGGGAAGATGGTGACGGGCTGGTGCTCGGCCAGCGCGGCGCGAAGCTCCTCAACTTGCGTACCCACGGTCATCCGTGCCGTGCGTGAGACGAACACGGTGTGATTGAGCGTCGCCAGCCAGCCGATCAACGGCCATTCCGCGATTTTGTCCTGTGCCACAAAGGCGGTGCCGGTGGCGCCGCCGATGACCGTGATATCGATCCACGAAAGATGATTGGCGACAAAGAACACATCGCCCGGCAGCGGTTTGCCGAGCACCCGTACCCGGGCGCCAACACAGCGCGCCGCCAGGCGAAGGAAGCGGCGCGGCCAGGGTGAGGGACGCCCCACAAGTCGCCAGAAGCCGTGCATCGGCAGACAAACAGCCAGCGCCGCCGCCAACAGTGCCACGCGCGCTGCGAGCCTCGTAAGGCCCAGCAGGCCAGGCCGTGCCGTGTCAGCAATGATGTTATCGGCCCCCCATGTCTCGCCGCTAGCCCAGCACTCTTGCTGCTGCAAGCATGGACAGGGCCGCCCCGGCACAACTAAAGCGATGTTGCATGAGCGCACCCATCCTCGTCTTTGATTCCGGCGTCGGCGGGCTCTCCGTGCTCGGGCCAATCCGAGCACTGCTGCCGGGCCTGCCGGTGGTCTATGCGGCTGACAATGCCGGCTTCCCTTATGGCATCAAGACCGAAGCCGAGATCGCGGCGCGTGTGCCGGCTTTGCTCGGCAGACTGGTCGAGCGCTATCGCCCCTGTCTTGTCGTGATTGCCTGCAATACTGCCTCCACCATTGCACTCTCCCACGTTCGCGCAGCGCTCGATTTGCCGGTGGTGGGCACTGTGCCGGCAATTAAACCGGCTGCGGAGCAATCCCGCACCCGCGTGATTGGCGTGCTCGGTACCGAGGCGACAGTGCGCCAGCCTTATGTCGACCGTCTCTCGGCCGAATATGCGGCGGACTGCATCGTGTTGCGCCACGGCTCTGCGGCGCTGGTCACGATGGCCGAGGCCAAGCTCGCTGGCGATAATGTGACGGCAGCTGACGTTGCGCCGGAGCTTGAGGGCCTGCTCCGCCAGCCGGGCGGTGACCGGATGGACATGGTGGTGCTGGCTTGCACGCATTTTCCGCTGCTGCTGCAGCAACTCGCTGCGGCCAGCCCCCGCCCTCTGGGCTTTGTGGATGGCGGGGCCGGCATTGCCCGGCGGGTGGCCTTTTTGCTCGGTGAGGATGCCGGGAAGGGATTGCCGCAGCCCGGCCGCGCGGTGTTCACCCGTGCCGATGCACAGGTTGACCGGCTGGCCGGGGCGCTTAAGAGCTTCGGGCTTGAGACCGTCGCGTTTCTCTGAGCGAATTTCTCTGAAAAGGCCCCAGCCCTGTGCCGATGACCGATGCTGAACTGCTCGAACGCATGAACAAGTTCGTGCCGCCTACCGCCATTCTGCTCGGCCAGGAACTGCTGGAAGTGGATAGCGCTGCCGGCCGCGTGCGCATGAAGTTCCAACCCGGCCCGGAATGCTGCAATCCGATGGGCAATGTCCAGGGCGGCTTTGTTGTTGCCATGCTGGATGATGCAGCTGCATTTTCGGCAATCGTCAAATCCGGGGAACGCATTGCCATTCCGACGATTGAACTGAAAGCCAGTTTCTTCGCGCCTGCACGCGCCGGAGTGCCGCTGTTTGCCGAGGGGCGCTGTATCAAGCTCGGCAAGCGGATTGCCTTTATGGAGGCTGACCTGACCGACGAGGCCGGCAATTTGCTGGCCCGGCTCACGACCAGCGCAGTGCCGCTCGCTGTCAACACCAACCCCAATCTGGTGGAACGCAAATGACCGATATCGCCGTTGAACCCGAAGTCCTGATCGAGCGCCGCGGCCGCGCCCTGTGGCTGACGCTTAACCGCCCAGCCGCGCTCAATGCGCTCAACCACCCGATGGCGCTGAGCATCCACCGCGCTCTGTTCGATGCCGCAGCCGATCCGGACATAGAGCGTGTCATTATCGAGGGCGCCGGCGAGCGCGCGTTTTGCGCCGGTGGCGATGTCGCGCTGCTTGCACGCCGCGGCCGGGAGGACCGGGCGCTTTGGGAGCAATTCTTTCATGACGAGTATCGCATGAACCAGGCCATCGCTCGGCTGGAGACGCCCTATGTGGCGATCCTCGATGGCGTCACCATGGGCGGTGGTGTTGGCCTGTCCATCCACGGACCTTATCGCGTCGCTACAGAGCGTCTGCTGTTTGCCATGCCCGAAACCGGTATCGGCCTCATTCCGGATGTTGGCGGCACGCACGCACTGGCGCACCTGCCCGGCGAAATCGGCACCTGGCTGGCGCTTACGGGTGCGCGGCTGAAAGCTGCAGATTGTGTTTATGCCGGAATCGCCACGCACTTCGTGCCTGTGGAGCGGCTGGCCGTGTTGCGGGACCTGCTCGCGACGGGTGAGGAGCCGGTGGCCGAGATTCTGGAGACCCTGGACGCTCCGGCTGGCGAATCGGCTTTGGAAGCGCTTCGCGATGGCATTGATTTCCACTTCGGCCACGACCGTGTGGAGGACATTCTGGCCAGCCTCGACGAAGGCGATGATTGGGCGCGCGAACAAGCCGCGACTATTCGCAAGATGTCTCCCACTTCATGCAAGCTCAGCCTGGCGGGGCTGCGCGCCGGCCGTGGTGCCAGCATCGAGGATGCGCTGATTACCGAATATCGGATGGTCTGTGAAATTCGTAACGGGCATGATTTTTTCGAAGGCGTTCGTGCTCAGTTGATTGACAAGGACCGCAACCCGAAATGGCAGCCGGCGCGTTTCGAGGATGTGAGCGATGCCGATGTGGCGCGGCACCTTGCGCCGCCGGAGACAGGTGACCTGACGTTCGAGTAGCCGGCGGCTGGCCAGCGGCAATTTTGCATCGGCCGGAGGGTCTCGCAGCATTGCCCGCAGCGCCCGCCGCCGCTAGATGTTGCGCTCGCTTGAGCGGATTTGCCTGAATGACCACAAAACTCGCCATCGCTTCCGACCATGCCGGCTATGCGCTGAAGGCCGAACTGGTATGCGAACTGCGCCAGGCTGGACACGAGGTGCTCGATCTCGGGCCGGATAATGAGGATCGGGTGGATTACCCGGATTTCGGTTTCAAGCTCGCAGAGGCGATTGCATCGGGCGCGGCGGAGTGCGGTATTGTGATCTGCGGCTCGGGCATTGGAATTTCGATTGCTGCCAATCGTCACCCGGCGGTACGCGCGGCGCTGTGCACAAGCGGACTGATGGCGCGGCTCGCACGGCAACATAATGATGCCAATGTGCTGGCGCTGGGCAGCCGCATCATTGGTATCGAAGTGGCGCGCGATTGCGTTGCAGAATTTCTCGCCACCCCGTTCGAGGGTGGCCGTCATGCCGGGCGAGTCGCCAAGCTCGGCACCATCTTGAAGGACGCTTCTGCATGAGCACCAACCCCGCCAACATCGATGCCGCACCGCCGGTCGGCTTTTTCGAAAAGTCGCTCGCCGCTGCTGACCCTGCCATTGCTGCAGCTGTGGCTGCGGAACTTGATCGCCAACAGAACCAGATCGAACTCATTGCATCGGAAAACATCGTCAGCCGTGCGGTGCTGGAAGCCCAGGGCTCAGTGTTCACCAACAAATATGCCGAGGGCTACCCCGGCAAGCGCTATTATCAGGGCTGCGGGCCCTCCGATGTGGTCGAGCAACTGGCTATTGATCGCGCCAAGCAGCTTTACAATTGCGCTTATGCCAATGTGCAGCCGCACTCGGGCGCGCAGGCCAATGGCGCAGTGATGTTGGCGCTGACCAAGCCGGGCGATACCATTCTGGGCATGAGCCTCGATGCGGGTGGTCACCTGACGCACGGTGCGGCCCCTGCAATGAGCGGCAAGTGGTTCAACGCTGTGCAGTATGGCGTCCGCCGTGAGGATCACCTCATCGATTTCGATCAAGTCGAGCGCTTGGCGCATGAGCACAAGCCGACTCTCATCATCGCCGGCGGCTCGGCCTATCCGCGCATCATCGATTTCGCCCGCTTCCGTGCCATTGCCGACGCGGTGGGCGCCAGGCTGCTGGTCGACATGGCGCATTTCTCGGGACTGGTTGCGGCTGGCATCCACCCCTCGCCGCTGCCACACGCCGATGTCGTGACCACCACCACGCACAAGACGCTGCGCGGCCCGCGAGGAGGGATGATCCTCTCCAATGACGAGGCGCTGGGCAAGAAGTTCAACAGCGCTGTGTTCCCCGGCCTCCAGGGCGGCCCGCTGATGCATGTCATCGCCGCCAAGGCTGTGGCTTTTGGCGAGGCGCTGACGCCGGAATATCGCGACTATGCCGTGCGCGTCGTCGCCAACGCCCAGACGCTGGCGGCCCGGCTCGTGGCCCGCGGCTGCGCCGTTGTCGCCGGTGGCACTGATACGCACCTGGCGCTCATCGATCTCACGCCCAAGGGCCTCACTGGCAAGGATGCTGATGAAGCGCTGGAGCGTGCCGGCATCACCTGCAACAAGAATGGCGTGCCGTTCGACCCGTTGCCGCCAACCAAGACCAGCGGTATTCGCGTCGGCTCGCCCGCCGGCACAACCCGTGGTTTTGGCCAGACAGAATTTGCCGCGATCGGTGACATGATCGCCGATGTGCTCGACGGCCTTGCGGCCAATGGCGCCGAGGGCAATGTTGCTGTGGAAAAGGCCGTCAACCAGCGGGTACGGGCGCTATGCGCGCGCTTCCCGATCTATCCGAACGCCTGAGCAGGGCTTCCGGGGGTGCGCTGCCCATTCTGCGGCAACGAGGACAGCCAGGTGAAGGACTCGCGTCCCACTGAGGATGTCAGCGCCATTCGCCGCCGCCGGCAGTGTCCGGCGTGCGGCGGGCGGTTCACGACCTTCGAGCGCATCCAGCTCCGCGAGCTGACAATCGTCAAGAAGTCCGGCAAGCGCGAAACCTTTGATAGGGACAAGCTGGCCCGGTCCATCGAGATTGCCTGCCGCAAGCGGCCGATAGCGCCGGAGCGTATCGAGCGCATGGTCAATGGCGTCGTGCGCAGGCTGGAATCGATGGGCGAAGCCGAGATCGAGGTTGGCAAGGTTGGCGAGATGGTGATGGAAGGGCTGCAAGCCCTTGATCCCGTTGCGTATATTCGCTTTGCTAGTGTGTATAGGGATTTCCGCGAGGCGCGTGATTTCGAGACGTTCGTAGGGGCGCTTTCCGCCGTGCGGCACGGCCTGGACATGGATCCGGAACCGGAGTGAGCAACTCTGCACCGGCGGTCATCCTCGTCAGGCCGCAGCTTGGCGTGAACATCGGGGCCTGTGCCCGGGCCATGCTCAATTTCGGACTGACGGACCTGCGGCTGGTGAGCCCGCGTGACGGCTGGCCCAACCCTGATGCCGGCCCTTCGGCGAGCGGTGCAGACGAAGTGCTGGAGAATGCCAGGGTTTTCGAGACAGTTGCCGAAGCCTGCGCCGGGCTGTCGCTCGTTTTTGCGACGACCATTCGCGGCCGCGAGCTGACTAGGCGGGTGGTGACCCCATTGCAGGCGTCATGTGAGTTTCACGGCCAGCAGGGGCAGGGTGGCCTGATGTTCGGCCCGGAGCGCACGGGGCTGGAGACCGAGGACCTCGCCGTGGCGCACGCTATATTGAGCATTCCGGTGAACCCGGCGTTCGGCTCGCTCAATCTCGCCCAGGCAGTGCTGGTGACGGCCTACGAGTGGTTTCGCCAGGCCAGCGATGCGCCCGACGACCAGATGGTCAACCATGAAGGCCCGGCACCGCATGAGGAACTTGAGGGCCTCATTGCAGCTGTGGATGAGACGCTGGTGACCAATGGCTATTACAATCCCGTGCCGGGTCGCGCGGCTGCGGCCCGCCTGACGATGCGCAACCTGTTCACCCGTCCCGAGTTCAGCGCTGGTGAGGTGCGGACCCTGCGCGGCATTGTGCGCGGCCTGGTGCGACCGCGGCACAGTCCGCGCGATCAGGACTGAGCGGGCTCAGGCCCAGCAAATACCGTCATTCGAGGCGGTGAGGCTTACGCCAGCGCGTGTCGCCGCCCGGACGAGCATTGCGGCGACGGCGCTGCGGCTGTCCGTGGCGGGTTCGCCAGCCAGGGCAGCTGCCACGGTCTCCGAGAATGGCGCTGGAGTCGCCCAATGGACATGGGCGACGCCAATGCCGAGCGCCTCGCCTCGCCGCACGTCTGCAAGCAAAAGCGCAGCGCCGGTGATGACTGCGGCGCGCGCGCCATCGGCCTCGGCCAGCGGTGTGACGAAGCTGATGCTGGTGCCTTCCAGGCCGCTTGTCAGCAAGGCTTGCAGCGAAGGCCCACTCATCGGCGCCTCCCCGGGAGCCAGCGCGGCGCGGATCAGGCGCAGCCGGGCGGCGAGCCGGCGGGCGGCAGCGGCGATCAGGCCGTTGATTTCGGCATCGGCGCTGGTGTCCGAGAGCAGCTCGCTCGCGGTCATCATGGTGGCGATGGGCGTCGCGAGATCATGCGTCAGCCAGCGGACCAGCAGGGGCGGCAACGTATCGTGGCTCATTCGGGCTCGCTGTTTGAGGGAATGCTATCGGCGCGCAGGCCATGGGCGATCAGCCGGCCATCGCCGCTCTGGGACAGCTCGAACTCCAGCCGCTGGCCGGGCTTGAGCGTTTCCAGCCGGGCGGCCATCAGAGCCGAAACATGGACGAAGACATCGCGGGGCCCATGATCGGGTGCGATGAAGCCAAAGCCCTTGCGGGCGTCATACCATTTGACTACGCCGGTCGCCATCAACCGGCCTCCAGAGCCACGGGGGTGAAACGGCCTTGTACACGGCCGTTTGCCACCGCCCGCCAGCCATGCACTGCTCCGCCGGCTATGATCAGCCAGAGCTGGCCGTTCTCGCTGGCGCGGGCGGCATCGCGGCGGGATGGCTCGGGACTGGCGTCGGGGTGCGAATGATAGTGGCCGATGATTTCCAGCCCCTCACCACGCGCGGCGCGATGCTGGCTGAGCAGCGTCGACGGGTCGATCTCGAAGCTGGTTTCGGGATGTGTCGCAACGTTGCGGGCAGGTACTGCGCTGTCGATGGAAAGGGGCTCGCGGCGGCCAAGCAGCAGTCCACACGCCTCGCGCGGCACCTCGCTTGCCGCATGGGCAAGAAGTTGTTCCGCAACGCCGCTTGCAATCTTCGCGATCATACCGACATCGGCTAAGCGATGGGGGCAGAAAAGTCGATTGATCTTGTGCTGGCAGCGGATGCTGCGGGCTGGCGGCTGGACCGGGCGCTGGCGGCTGCCTTGCCGCAGCACAGCCGCGAGCGGCTGAAAGCGCTGGTGAGCAGCGGCCAGGTTTCCGGTGCCGCCGGCCAGTTGTTGCGGGATCCCGCACAGAAGATGAAGGGTGGCGAGGCGCTTACGGTGGTGATCCCCGAGGCTCGCCCATCCGAGACGCAGGCGCAGGATATCCCGCTGACCATTGTTTATGAGGATGAGGCGCTGCTGGTTGTCGACAAGCCGGCGGGGCTGGTGGTGCATCCGGCAGCGGGCAATCTTGATGGCACCATGGTCAATGCTCTGCTGCACCATTGCGCCGGGCGTCTGTCCGGCATCGGCGGGGTGGCGCGGCCCGGCATCGTCCACCGCATCGATAAGGACACTTCGGGCCTTCTGGTGGTCGCCAAGACCGATACGGCGCATGAGTTCCTTTCCCGCCAGTTCTCCGCTCACACCGTGGACCGCCGCTATACTGCGGTTGTGCAAGGCCTGCCCGTACCGCCGGCTGGCCGGATCGAGGGGTCTCTCGCCCGTTCCAGCGCTAACCGCCAGAAGATGGCGATCGTGCCGGAAGGGCGAGGCAAACGAGCCGTGACGCATTACCGCACCGTGCAGGCACTGCGCAGCGCCGCGCAGATCGAGTGTCGATTGGAGACGGGGCGTACGCATCAGATCCGCGTTCACATGGCATCAATCGGTCACGCGCTACTTGGTGATGCTGCTTATGGTAGAACACCGGGGAGCCTTGCGGGCGTGTTATCCGAACTGGCTTTCCAGCGGCAGGCGCTTCACGCTGCCACGCTGGGGTTTGTGCATCCGCTCACCCAAGAAAAACTTTCATTCCAATCGGCGCTTCCGGCCGATATAGTGGAGTTAATCGGTCGCCTTTTGGGGGCCGCAGAGTAAGGAGTTCTCATGGCCAATGTTCCCGCGGTAAAGACGAGCATTCCGGCGCTTGGTGGCGAGGCCGGGCTCAACCGCTATCTTTCCGAAATCCGCAAGTTTCCGCTGCTTGCCCCCGAGCAGGAATATATGCTCGCCAAGCGCTGGGAGGAGCATCAGGACCCTGAGGCTGCCGCCAAATTGGTGACGAGCCATCTGCGTCTCGTCGCCAAGATTGCGATGGGCTATCGTGGCTATGGCCTGCCGGTGGCTGAGTTGATTGCCGAGGGCAACATCGGTCTGATTCAGGGCGTCAAGAAGTTCGATGCCGAAAAGGGCTTCCGGCTTGCCACCTATGCGATGTGGTGGATCCGTGCCTCGATCCAGGAGTATATTCTGCGCTCGTGGAGCCTGGTGAAAATCGGCACCACGGCGGCGCAGAAGAAGCTGTTCTTCAACCTGCGCCGGCTCAAGGGCAAGCTCGGCGCCATGGAAGATGGTGACCTGCGCGGCGAGGCTCTCTCCAAGATTGCGACCACGCTGGGCGTGACCGAGGATGAAGTGACCTCGATGAATCGCCGCATGGCGATGGGCGGAGACACCAGCCTAAATGCTCCTTTGCGTGAGGAAGGCGAGGGCGAGTGGCAGGATTGGCTGGCCGATACAGGCCCGCTGCAGGACGAGATTGTGGCCGATGAGCAGGAGCGTGACCAGCGTCACGCGCTGCTCACTGCTGCAATGGAGGAACTCAACGAGCGCGAGCGGCACATCCTCACCCAGCGCAGGCTGGTCGATGAGCCGGAGACGCTCGAGGAGCTTTCACAAGCCTATGGCATCAGCCGTGAGCGCGTCCGCCAGATCGAAGTCCGGGCCTTCGAGAAGCTCTCCAAGGCCATGCACACGCTGGCAATTGAAAAGCGGCTGCTTCCTGAGCTCGCATGAAATAACAATTGATTGCAATGTTAGGCCGGAGATCCCTGATCTCCGGCCATTCTTTTGTTAAATGTCCAATTTGTCATGGAAATATCATATCCGGGCAATTGTTTCTTTACGATCGAATGCCATGGTGCATCGCAACGTAAGTGTTGCTGAGGCGGCCCGGATATGACGACTTTTATTGCATTGCGATCTGCACTTCTTTTGGCCGGCACGATGGTGCTCACGGCCGCCGTGCCAGCGAATGCGGTTGTAGTGATGCAGGATTCCGCATTCGTCGCACCATCGCTTGGCAAGCCCCGTCCGGCTCGCATCCAACGTGCCCAACCGTCGCTGGTTGAGACTGTCGGCACCGCAGAGAATGCCAGCATCCTGCTGCTTGGCCTGGGAATTGTCGGGCTGTTGTCCCGCCGTCGGCGTGGCGGCGTTACTGACTGAGCGCCGCGCTGGCCGATTGCATGGTTCCGATGCCTCTGGTCGCGCAAACTGATTGACCTTTAGCCCTCAAGGCCCGCTATTGGCAGCATCCAGTGCAAGGGTTCCGGTGCCGCCTTCCCGCTCTTCCTTCGGTTCATCGCGTCGCAGTCTTTCAGGGCAGCTTGGTCGTTTTCTCATACGACTGGTGTTGCTGTTCGTGGCAGCAAGCGTTGGCTGGGTGCTGGTTTATCGCTTCGTGCCGGTGCCGCTCACCTGGCCCATGGGACGCGATGCAATCAATGGCCGTCACCTTGAGCGGGATTGGGAGCCACTGGCAAACATGGCCCCAGCCATGGCCCGCTCTGTCATTGCAGCAGAGGACTCGCGCTTCTGCAGCCACAGTGGATTTGATCTTGAAGCCATGGAGGCAGCCGTGCTGCGAAATGCCGAGGGTGGGCGGCTGCGCGGCGGTTCCACTATCTCGCAGCAGACAGCCAAGAACGCCTTCTTGTGGCCAGGGCGTTCCTATGTGCGCAAGGTGCTGGAAGCCTGGTTCACGGTACTCATTGAGCTGCTGTGGGATAAACCCCGGATCATGGAAGTTTATCTCAACATCGCCGAGATGGGGCCGGGCGTGTACGGTGCCGAGGCCGCGGCGCGGCACTATTTCAACGTCTCGGCTTCAAAGCTCAGCAACAGCCAGGCAGCGCGTATCGCCGCTATTCTGCCGCAGCCGGTCAAGCGCAAGGCTGCGGCGCCCGGTCCGTTCGTGCGTCGTTACGCTCGCAATATCGAGCGCCGTGCCCGCATCGTGCGGCGTGATGGATTGGATGCCTGTCTCCAGGGCTGAAAGACAGTGCCTCACTGCCTGTGCGCCAGTGAGGTTGCTTGCTCAGCACTGGAGGCGAAATGCGTTCCCGTACCGCTTCACCAAGCCAGCAGTGGGCGCAGCAAAATGCGTACCGATGATGAGAATCGGCTTGTCGGCCCAGGCTTCGAACAGTGACCGCCGCATGGCAGCGGCTGCGACAGGATTGGAATCGAACGGCGGCGACCATTCCGGATGCGCGAGCTGACACGGGTGATGCGTCATGTCTCCGGTGATCACTGCTGTTTCACCCTGCGATTCGATGACGATGCTGACATGGCCGGGCGTATGGCCAGCAGTGGGAATGAGCCTGATCTCGGGGCTGATGCGATGGTCCATCTCGACGAGATCGGCAAGCCCGGCATCGAGGATCGGCTGGACGGAATCGTTCAGAATCGCCTGCTGATCGCCAGTTTCCTGCATCCGCCAATGATCAAGCTCGGTTTGGCCCAGAAGGTAACGGGCATTGGGGAAGGTGGGTTGCCACGCGCCATCGACAAGCATGGTGTTCCAGCCGACATGATCGACATGCATGTGCGTACACACCACGGCCGTCACGCTTTCTCGCGGCCAGCCAGCATCCGCCATATGTTGAAGAAACGGTGTTGCCAGGGCATTGCCGCCCAGAAAAGCGCGCGGCTTGTCATTGCCGATGCAGGTATCCACCACCAGCCTTACGCCCGACGCTTCCACCAGTAGCGCATGAATGGATAGCCTGAGCTCGCCATTCTCCGTGACGAAGTCCGGATACAGCCAGTCATGCCGGCGCAGTGCCTCGGGAGTCGCGCCTGGCAGGAACGGCTTTTCGGCATCGTAAGCCACAGGCAGCACCATTTCGACGATCCGGGTGATCGTCACCTCGCCGATTTTCCAGCTGAGCATTGCGTTTTCCTCCCCGCTATTTTGCTGGAGGAAAGAGCGGCGAGCGCTCGCCGTCAAGCGCTCGCCTGACCTTCAGCCGTGCGGGGTGACGAGATATTTCTCGCCGGTAGCACGCTTGTTGTAGGCAGCGATGGCTGGAAGGCTGAGAGCTTCGGCGAGTGTCACCCGGCTGGTGTAGTGGCTGGCGAACGTGGTCTTGAGTTCGCTAGCCACCCGGTCCCGCAGCTTTTGCGCATCGGCCGCGCCGATCTTCTGCAGGAAGGGAAAGAGCAGCCAGCCACCCAGGCCCCAGGCCATGCCGAAGCCGCGGTTGAGCTCGGTTGGGCGCATGTCGAGCCCACCGTAGATGTAAACCTGCTTGTGCACGGTCGAGCCGTAGCGGCTGTATTCCTTGGCAGTGCGGTTTACGGCTGCTTCCATGGCGGTGAGGATTTGCCCGGCCAGCTTGCCGCCGCCAATAGCGTCGAATGCGATGGTGGCGCCGGTTTCTGCCAGCGCATCGACGAGCTTTTCCATGAAATCCGGCGCGCTCGAATCAACGATGTGCTTGGCACCGATGTCGGAGAGGAGCTTCGCCTGTTCGGGGCTGCGCACGATGTTGACCAGCGCGATGCCGTCCTTGATGCAGATGCGGTTGAGCATCTGGCCGAGGTTCGAGGCCGCGGCCGTGTGAACCAACGCCTTATGGCCTTCACGGCGCATGGTTTCCGTCATGCCAAGCGCGGTGAGCGGATTGACGAAGCACGATGCGCCTTCCTCGGCGCTCACGCCCTCGGGCAGCACCAGGCAATCGCGCGCCGCCAGCGTACGATAATGTGCATACATGGCGCCGCCGATGATACCGACCCGCTTGCCGACCAGCGCCTCGGCGCCAGCGCCGGCGGCGATAACCGTGCCGCCCGCTTCATTCCCGACAGGCATCGATTCATCGAGCCGACCGGCCATGGCGCGCATCAATGGCGCCGGGATGCTGGCGGTTACGATTGGTCGCTCGTCGGTGCCCGAAGCCTTTGCCGTGCTCATGTCGGCAGCGCCGAATAGCAGCCCGATATCGGATGGGTTGATCGGCGTTGCCTCGATGCGGACCAGAACCTCACTTGGGCCGGGCGCCTGAACAGCCACTTCTGCGAGCGAAAGCTCGAGCTCGCCGCTCGATTTGACCAGCGAGCGAAGCTGG
The DNA here is from genome assembly GCA_002423025.1 of Sphingomonadales bacterium UBA6157. GTDB lineage: Bacteria > Pseudomonadota > Alphaproteobacteria > Sphingomonadales > Sphingomonadaceae > Sandarakinorhabdus. The sequence continues at coordinate 73,037 of DIUN01000006.1, forward strand.
AGGCCGGAGGTGGGAAGGGTCATGTCAGGTCCTGTCTGTAAAATGCTTTGGCGTGTCAGAATGATGGAAGCTTGAAGCCGGGTGGCAAAGGCATGCCGGCCGTGAGCTTGGACATTTCGGCGCTGCCGGCCTGATCTGCCTTGTTCTTGGCGTCATTGAACGCTGCGACGATGAGATCTTCCAGCATATCCTTGGAATCGGCGGAGAGCAGCGATGGATCGAGTGTGACGCCAAGGATGCGGCCACGCGCCGAGGCCCGAACCTTCACCATGCCGCCACCACTGGCACCCTCCACCTCGATGACGTCGAGCTGCGCCTGGGCCTTCTGCATCTGTTCCTGGACGTTCTGTGCGGCCTTCATCAATTCATCGAGACTGGGCATGCTGGCTCCTTTCGGGCGCGAGGGGGGAAACGCTGCTGAGTTCGGCAGCGGGAAAAACTTCGAATAGCACCTGGACCACCGGGTCTTGCCGGGCAGCGGCGAGGCGTGCGGCTTCGTCTGCCAACTCCGTCTCGCGCAGCGTCGGGCCGCCGCCCGCGCTGGCGGCTTGCACGCGCCAATCGATGCCAGTCCATTCTGAGAGTCGGCGGCCGATGAGCGCCAGTTGCTCGCGAGAGTGGCGGCTGTCGCTGGCTAGCACAAGGCTGGGCGGCGCGAGTTCCACAAGCCGAACTTCATCGGACAGCACATGCGCAAGGCGCGGCTCTGTGCGGGCGCGGAATAGCTCAACCAACTCGGCATAGCTTTGCGGCACCGGGGCGAGGCTGGGGGCGTCATCAACAGGCGGAGGCGCCATCGGCGGCAGGCTGGCGACGGCCGTTGCAGCCGCTGGCGCGGTATCGCGGATGACAGGCCTTGGTGCTTCGTGCATCGCCTGGGGCGGCGCTTCGCGTGTTGCAGGCGGTGGCGGTTCGCGCAGGGCCGACGCCGGCGCAGCGATCGCTGTCGGCCCATCGCTCCCGCCGGATGCACTGCGCGGCGCGATGCCGGGGAGTGTGCCGCCCTCGGTCAGGCGCTTGAGCAGGTCTGCGGGGTCAGGCAGGGAACTGGCATGGATGATCCGCAACAGTGCCATCTCGGCGGCCTGCAGCGGGACAGGCGCGGCTTGCACTTCGGCCAGCCCCTTGAGCAGCAGCTGCCAGAGCCGGTGCAGCGCCGGGAAGCTTAGCCGTGCCGCCCAATCGGCCAGCGTTTCGCGCTCCTCGGCGCTCAGCGCCGGGTCCTTGTTCGGTGCCAGCTTGGCGCGGGTTATGCTGTGGACGAGCTCCAGCAGTTCGCGAACCAGCATTTCCGGGTCGAGCCCGAGATCATATTGTTCAGTCACGGCGGCGAGTGCGGCGGCGGCGTCACCAGCCAGCACCAGGCCGAGCAGGCGCCGCACTGCGCCGCGATCGGCCAGCCCCAGCATCTCGCGTATGCCCTGCGCTGTCACGGCGCCACCGGAGTGGGCAATCGCCTGATCGAGCACCGAAAGCCCGTCTCGCACCGAACCTTCGGAGGCCTGGGCGATGAGGGCCAGCGCCTCCGGCTCGGCCGTGACGGCTTCTGCCTCACAAATTTCAGCAAAATGGCGGGCCAGCGTTTCGGCCGGGACGCGCCGCAAATCAAACCGTTGGCAACGCGACAGTACCGTGACGGGCAGTTTTTGCACTTCGGTGGTGGCAAAGATGAACTTCACATGCGGCGGTGGCTCCTCAAGCGTCTTCAACAGCGCGTTGAAGGCGTTCTTGGAGAGCATATGGACTTCATCGACGATGTAGATCTTGTAGCGCGCCGAGACGCTGGCGTAGCGCACCGCCTCGATGATCTCCCGCACGTCATCCACACCGGTATTGGACGCGGCATCCATCTCGATGACATCGATATGCCGGCCGGCAGCGATGGCGACGCAATTGTCGCAGACGCCGCAGGGGCTGATGGTCGGACCGCCGTTGCCATCCACGCCCGTGCAATTGAGCGCCTTGGCGATGATGCGGGCCGTGGAGGTTTTGCCGACGCCGCGTACGCCGGTGAGCAGCCAGGCCTGGGCGAGGCGGTTGCGTGCGATGGCATTGGCCAGCGTGCGGACCATTGCCTCCTGGCCCAGCAGGGTTTCAAAGCTTCCCGGGCGATATTTGCGAGCGAGCACGCGATAGGCGGGCGCGGAAGGCGCGACAGCTGGCACCGGCATGTCGAATTCTGGGCCCAATAGGCTGCCGGACTCAGTATCTGTCATGCGGCGGACCGTGGCGTCTTATGCGCGCTGGAGCAAGAGTGCGCAGCAGCGCTTGCTGTGGAAAGGTGGGAGCCGGGAACGACCCAGCGCGAATTCGTTACGGCTGCTTCCTTCCGGACCTGACCGGGTTGGCGAGAGCACTGCCCGCCCGACTCCCGCGGCGCATATGGGGTATGTGAGGCGGGAGGGCAATACCCCCGCACTCACTCGCTCTCCAGCACAGTCAGCCCGCGACCGGTGCTGCCGCCCAGCACACCGCCATCTGTGGCAAGCAGCGTTGTGCCTTCTCCAATGATAGCGCGCAGTTGGCCGAAAAATTGTGGAGGGATGGTGACACTGTCGAGCGCATCTTTTTCGACATTCTGGCCCTTGCGTGCGGCATAGCCCGGCATGCCGATATACACCCATTGCGCATTGCCTTCCGCATCACGTCCGGCGAATTGTGCGGCACGGGTGCCGATGCGGAAGTCCTTGGGGATGACAACCCGGCTTCGGCCTATCTCGATGCCGTTGCGATAGACAAGGATGCGCTTGTTGGCGGTGCTGAGCACGATGGTTACAGGACCTGTGGGAGATTTTTCCGGGGTCCAGCGCGAGACTTCCTGCTCGGTCAGTTCCCGCGCGTCTGGGTCATCCGCTGTGCCCTTGGGCGTCACGGGAGCCAGAATGGCGTCCTCCTGCACGCTTTCCGGCTCCACAGTCTCATCGGTTATCACCACCGTCATGCCCATGGTGGTGTCCTCGAACAGCAGGCGTGAGAACTCCAGCGGCAGGCGGATACAGCCGTGGCTCGCCGGATAGCCGGGCAGATTGCCGGCGTGCATGGCAATTCCGCTCCAGGTGAGGCGCTGCATGTAGGGCATCGGCGCATCATCGTAGAGGTTCGAGAAATGTACCTTGTGCTTTTGCAGGATGGTGAAGATGCCGGTGGGTGTCCGATAGCCCTTGCGCCCGGAAGAAATGGTCGAGACACCGATCCGGACGCCGTTGCGATACACATATGCGCGCTGGGCAGCGAGATTGACCACAACCAGCATCGGCCCCTGGGGCGCGATTTCCTCCTCCCAGATGAATTCGCCGGGCTTGAGCGCGAGCACCCGGGTCTCATAGGGCGAAGGTGCGGGCGCACCTTGCACCATGGCCCTGGCGATGCCGGAAGGTGCCAACCCGGCCAGTGCCAGCATGGCGATGACCAGGCGGCGCTCTGGAGAGTTTGGCGCGTCCTTCATCGGCTCATGTCCACGGCGCCGGGGGGCATTCGCACGTCCAGTTCGGTGATGTCAGCCGTCAGGCGGATCTGGCAGGCGAGGCGTGAGGCGCGGCTGGCGCCCATGGCGAAATCAAGCATATCCTCCTCCTCGTCGGAGGGCGGCGGAAGTTTTGCTGCATCCGCTCCTGATATTAGCACATGGCAGGTGGAGCAGGCCATGGCGCCTTCGCAGGTGCCTTCCAGCGGCTGGCCGTTGGCTTGGGCAAGGTCGAGCAGGCGCGCACCGGGAGCAGCCTCGACAACGGTTTCCGTGCGGCCATCAGCAGAAATAAAGCGGATATGGGTCATGGCGGCCTTATGCTGCTTCACGGGCAAGGCGCCCGGTGACGGTGTTGATCTGCTCGGCAGCCATATCGATCTCCTCGGTCGTGGTGAACCGGCCAAAGCCGATGCGCAGGGAGGCGCGTGCCGCTGCCGGCTCCAGCCCCAGCGCCGTGAGAACATGGCTCGGCCGCCCCGTGACGGCGGCGCAGGCTGAGCCTGACGAAATGGCAAGGCCCGGCAACAACGGCAGCAGCGGCACTGCGGCCGCGGCTGGAAAGCTGAGGTTGAGATTGCCCGGCCAACGCTGCGCGAGGTCTCCATTGACAGTGTAGGGCTCCGTAAGGCCGGCGAGCAGCCGCTCGCGCAGCATCAGCGCATGGCCATGGTCCAGCGCCATGCGCTCGGCGGCGATGCGCGCTGCGGCGCCCAGCCCGGCTATGAGGGCGGTAGGCAGCGTGCCAGAGCGGCCATCTTCCTGGCCGCCGCCGTGCAGCAGTGGCGTGAGCCGGGTGAATGGCCGACGATAGAGCGCGCCGATGCCCTTTGGGCCATAAACCTTGTGCGCGGTGAAGCTCATCAAGTCGATGCCCATAACCTCGACATCGATCGGCAGCTTGCCGAAGCCCTGCGCTGCATCGCAATGCATTACGGCGCCCACAGCATGCGCGGCCCTGGCGATCTCGGCAATCGGCTGGATAACGCCGATCTCGTTGTTGACCAGCATGGTTGAAACCAGCGCTACATCCTCGCCAAGCGCGCGCTCCAGATCGCCTATGTCGAGCAGGCCGTTGGCGCGGACGGGCAGAACGGTGAGCAGCGCGCCGATGCTTTCCAGATATTGCGCTGTTTCGAGCACGCAGCTGTGCTCGGTGGCGAGCGTGACAATACGGCGGCGAGTCTGGCCGGGCGCAGTGAGCAGGCCCTTCAAGGCCCAGTTGACCGATTCTGTCGCGCCGCTGGTGAAGGCGACGGTCTCGGAATCAGCGCCGATCAGCGCCGCTACGCTGTCGCGCGCCACTTCCACGGCTGCCCTGGCCTCATATCCCCAACGATGGGCGCTGTGCGGATTGCCGAAGCCGCTGACGCCCCAAGGCTCCATCGCCGTAGCCACTGCAGGGTCTAGCGGCGTGGTGGCGCCATAATCAAGATAAATCGGAAGGGTCATGCTGCGGCTCTATCCGGCGTCAGGCGCAGCGCCATCGCCTCCCATGCGACGGCGAAGGCTTCGAGCTCCGCCATGGTCGTCTGCGGCCCGAGGCTGATCCGGATTGCTTCCCCGGCAGCCGCGCCAAGCCCCATCGCGGCCAGCACATGGCTCGCTGCCACCTTCCCGGAGGAGCAGGCTGCCCCGGCACTGACCATGAAGCCGGCCAGATCGAGCGCCATCACCTGTGTGCCGCCCTTAACCCCGGCAAGGCCGAGGCTGATGATGTTCGGTAGCCGCGCCGCACCGGACCCATGCACCCTTGCCCCCGGATGCGCGGCCAGCAGTCGCGCTTCCAGCACCTGCCGCCGTGTGGTCACCGCCTCCCAATCCGGCGTTGCGGCCAAAGCCGCTGCAAAGCCGGCGATGCCAGGAAGATTTGGCGTGCCGCCACGCAGCCCGCGCTCCTGGCCGCCGCCGCGCTGCACGGCGCTGAGCTTGCCCGGGTCCTTGACGACGAGCGCGCCGACGCCCGGCGGGCCACCCAGCTTGTGCGCGGAGAGCGCAACAAAATCCGCCGCCGGAAGCGGCATCTTGCCTGCCGCCTGAACCGCATCGACCAGCAACAGGCCGCCAGCTTCCCCGACCAGCCTCGCCACCTCCGCAATCGGCTGGATGACGCCGGTCTCGTTGTTGGCAAGCTGAACCGCAACCAGTGCGGGGCCGTCCGCCAGAAGCCGGGCCAGTGCGGCAAGATCAACTTGGCCGTTGCCATCCACGGGCGCCAGCAGGGCATCGTCCCGCGCCGCCAGCACGGCGCTGTGCTCGGTGGCGGAGGCGATAAGGCGCGGCATCCCGGCGCCGTGTATAGCCAGCGCGAGCGCTTCGGTGCCGCCGCTTGTGAACACCACGGCATCAGCCGCGCAGCCGGCAAATGCCGCCACGGCATCCCGCGCGCGCTCCACCAGGCCGTTCGCCGCGCGCCCACCAGCATGCACCGAAGCCGGGTTGCCCAGCACCGTCGCCGCCTCTGCCATGGCCGCGATGGCGGCCGGCAAAACCTGCGCCGTCGCCGCATGATCGAGGTAGACGCGGCTTTTCATTGCGATTCCGCTCATTGCTCCCATATAGGGCAGCATATGGCAGTTGCGCCACCGGCTGCTGCCGCCGTCTGGTCTGAAAGTATTGCGAGCCTATGCCCGAAGTCATTTTCACCGGCCCCGAGGGCCGTCTCGAAGGTCGTTATCAGCCTGCGGCGCGCCCACGCGCGCCTGTCGCCATCTTGCTGCAGCCCCATCCGGCGCAGGGTACGATGAACCATCCCATTGTCATGGCGATGTACAACAGCTTCGTGAAGCGCGGCTTTGCGACGCTGCGCTTCAATTTCCGCGGCGTCGGCCGAAGCCAGGGTGTGTTCGACAATGGTATCGGCGAGCTTTCCGATGCGGCGAGCGCGCTGGACTGGATGCAGCAGTTCAATGCGGAAGCGCACACCACCTGGGTCGGCGGCTTCTCCTTCGGCGCCTGGATCGGCATGCAGCTTCTGATGCGCCGCCCGGAGATCAAGGGCTTCATTTCCATCGCTCCGCCAGCGAACATGTATGATTTCACCTTCCTCGCGCCATGCCCTTCATCCGGCATCATCGTCGATGGCGAGATGGACGAAGTTGTGCCTGGCCCCAGCGTCCAGAAGCTGGTCGACAAGCTCAAGACCCAGCGGCACATCACCATTGATCATGAGACGATCCCGGGGGCCAACCACTTCTTCCAGCATGAGATGGATGATCTCATGAAGGTGGTGGATGGGTATCTCGACAAGCGGCTGGCGAACGGCGGCAGGTAGCGCCTGCCCGGCCGGCGGGGCAGCTGGAAAACCCGGCTGAACCCGTCCGACGGTGTAGCTTCGCCACGACGCTTTTCTTGCTTTGATCTTCCGTCAGTTCCTCATGACGGGCCGCGTACTCAGCCCTTCCGCCCACCCGTCATCGCCATGGGCACGCCTGTCGTTTCTGGCCAACTGATAGGCTTGCCGGCAGCGGACCGTACGGCCAGCCACGCGAAGGCTTCGGCTTCCAGTGCATCGCCGTTCCAGCCCTCGGCCTCCACCGGCGCCGTCGGCACGCCGGTGCGCGCGGCGATCATTGCCATCAGGGTGGGGTTGTGGCGGCCACCGCCAGTCACCAGCAGGCGCTCGAGCTTTGGCACATGACCGAGCGCCAGCCGCACGGTTTCCGCGGTGAAGGCGGTCAGTGTCGCGGCGCCATCGGCAGCCGAGAGGCCACGTGCCGCCTGGGCTGAAAAGTCCGCTCGATCCAGGGACTTGGGCGGCGCCAGATCGAACCATGGCAGATCGAGCATGCTCGTCAGCACATCTTCGAACACGCTGCCCGAGGCGGCTAGCGCGCCGTTCTTGTCATAGCTGCCGCGCTTGTGCTGGCGCACCCAATCATCGATCAGCGCATTGGCCGGGCCGGTATCGAAGCTGCCCCATAGGCCATCGGCGAACCATGTGAGGTTTCCGACGCCGCCGAGGTTGAGTACCCCCAGCCGCTCGGAGAGGGTGTGCGAGCGGGCGCGGTGATAGCCCGGTGCCAGTGGTGCGCCCTGGCCGCCGGCGGCGACATCGGCGGAGCGGAAATCGAAGATCACCGGAATGCGCGTCGCGGTTTGCAGCAACGCGCCATCGCCGATCTGCCAGGTCCAGCCGCGGTTCGGACGGTGGGCGACGGTGTGGCCGTGAAAGCCGATGAGGTCGATACTGTCCCTGTCGGTACCGGTAGCGGCGAGCAGGCGATGGACGGCGATGGCGTGGAGGCCGGTCAATTCCGCCGCAACCGCATCGATCAGCGGATCAGGGCAGGGGGCGTGCAGTTCGAGTGCATGGGCCGCCGCATCCCGCAAACGCCCAACAAATTCAGGTTCATAGGGCATGGAGATGAAGGCGCGTGCGAGCACATGGTTTTCCCCATCGGTCTCGACAAGCGCGGCGTCGATGCCGTCCATGGAGGTTCCGGACATGAGGCCGATGGCGAGCTTGGTGGCTGAGGTCATGGCGTGAAGACTAGCCGCTTGCGCTGCCTCCTGTCATCCCGGCTTGCGCTCTCGCTCGACTTGGGCAGGGTTGCGCGGCTAAGGGGCGCAGCATGACACACGCATCCGATTTTCTTCGCACGCTCGAAACGCGCGGCTTCATCCACCAGGTTACCGATGCGGCGGCGCTCGACGCGGCGGCGAGCAAGGGCGTGGTGACGGCGTATGTCGGCTTTGATTGCACGGCACCTTCGCTGCACATCGGCAATCTGGTTTCGATCATGATGCTGCGGACACTGCAGCGCACCGGGCACAAGCCGATCGTGTTGCTCGGCGGCGGGACCACCAAGGTGGGGGATCCATCCGGCAAGGATGAGGGGCGGCAGTTGCTCGATGATGCGCGGATTGCTGCCAACATGGCCTCGATCCGCCGGATTTTCGAGCGATTCCTGACGTTTGGCGATGGCCCGACGGATGCGGTGATGGTCAACAATGATGATTGGCTCTCCGGGCTCGCCTATATTCCGTTCCTGCGGGACATTGGCCGGCATTTCTCGGTGAACCGGATGCTGAGCTTTGATTCGGTCAAGCTGCGGCTTGAGCGCGAGCAGCCGTTGAGCTTCCTTGAATTCAATTACATGATACTACAAGCCTATGATTATCTTGAACTTTCTCGTCGCCATGGCTGCGTCTTGCAGATGGGCGGCTCGGACCAATGGGGCAATATCGTCAATGGTACGGACCTCATCCGGCGGGTGGATGGCAAGGAGGCGTTTGGGCTGACGACGCCGCTGATCACCCGTGCCGATGGCGCCAAGATGGGCAAGACTGCGGCGGGGGCTGTCTGGCTGCACGAGGATTCGCTGCCGGGCTTTGATTACTGGCAGTTCTGGCGCAACACGCACGATGCCGATGTCGGCAGATTCCTGCGTATTTTCACGGACTTGCCGCTGGAGGAGATTGCCCGGCTGGAGGCGCTGGAAGGCGCCGAGATCAACCAGGCCAAGGTCGTGCTGGCCACCGAGGCGACGGCGCTGTGCCGGGGCCGGGAGGCTGCGGAGGCGGCTGCGGCGACCGCGGCGGATACGTTTGCGGGCGGCGCTGGTGAGGATTTGCCAAGCTTTGCAGTGGCTTCGCCCGTGACGATCCTCGATGCGCTGGTCGGGCTGGGCTTTGCCGCTTCCAAGGGCGAGGCCCGGCGGCTGGTGGCGCAGGGCGGCGCGCGGATCGATGGCGAGGCCGTGGCCGGCGAGGCGGTGCTGGTCGGGCCGGGGGCGCGGATTTCGGCCGGCAAGAAGCGCCATGGGGTCATCACAGCCGGGTGATTCCGGGAGAAAGCCGGTGCTGGATGGGCATCGGCCCGGCACTGCCACGGCGTTGGTCCGGCACTGGCCGGGCGCTCGGCGGTGCGGGGCCGGCTCCGGACCGGCGATTGCCGGTCAGGACGGTTCGCGGGGCATTTCCACCATCACGCGCAGGCCGGGGCGATTGTCCTGCAGGCTGAGCACGCCGCCGTGCAGCCGGGCGATTGCGGCGGCGAGTGACAGCCCGAGCCCGGCGCCGCGCTCGGTGCGGGCCGCATCGAGTCGGCCGAAGCGGCGCAGTGCGGATTTGCGCTTGGTCTCGGCGATGCCGGGGCCGCGGTCCGAAACGCTGAAGCGCACCTTGCCGAGGTCGTTCTCGGCGGCGAGCACGATCACCTTGCCCTTGGTGGCATATTTGAGCGCATTGTCGATCAGGTTGGCGATGGCGCGGCCGAGCAGCGCGCGGTGCGCCACCAGCATCACCGGCTGGCCGGTGCGGGCGGTGAGCCGCACGCCATTGTCCTCGGCCAGCGGCTCGTACATTTCCGCCATGTCCTGCACCAGCGCCGCCAGATCGATGAGTGTGAAGCTCTCGCGGCCGATGCCGGCTTCGACGCGGCTGATCTCCAGGCTGGCGTCGAGCATGGCGAGCAGGGCATCCGCCTCTGCGCCGATCGCGCCGATCTCCTCCAGCCCGACCTGGCCGATCGAATCGCTGCGCGCCACCCGGTCGATTCGGGCGCGCAGCCGGGTGAGCGGCGAGCGCAGATCATGCGCCAGGCCATCGGTGACGGTGCGCAGTTCATCGAGCAGTGTCTCGATGCGGGCGAGCATGACGTTGATGGAGGTCGCCATGCCGTCAAAGGCATCGTTGCTGCCGGGGCTGACGAGTTTGACGCGCTGGGAAAGATCGCCGCCGGCCACGGCGCTCGCCACATCGGCGATGGCCTGCACGCGCGCGGCGATGATGCGGGCGAGGAAGCCGGTGAGGATGCCGGCCAGCGCCATGGCAAGGCCGATGCCGGCGACAAGGCTGGTGGTGAGCGTGCTCAGCAGCCGCGTCTCCTCGGCGAGGTTGCGGCCGATGAGCAGGCGGTGCCCATCCGGCAGCGCTTCGGCGCGCACCAGGAACGGCTCCTCCGGGCTGCCGCGCCTGTCCAGCAGGGTGCGGACGACGCGTCCGTTCTCCAGCCCCTGCGGCCAGTTTGTGATGTCTCCGGCGATGCGCTTGCCGCGGCCGTTGATGAGCAGCATTGCCACCGGCCCGGCCCCGCCGGTATCGATGCCGATCTCATTTATCACGGCGCGCAGGCCATTCTCCCGCGCGATGCCGGCCATCTTGGCGTGCTCCTGCTGGATCTGGCCGCGCGCATCCGTGTCGAGCTGGTTCTGCGTCACCCGGCCAGCGAAGCCGAGCGTCAGGAAGCTGCTCACCAGCAAGGCGAAGAACACCAGGAAGGTAATGCGTGTCGTGGTCGAGGGTGGCCAGAACCTCGTGGTCACGCTGCCCCCGCCATATCGGGGGGTCAGCTCGCGCCGAGGCGGTAGCCCGCGCCGCGCACGGTATGCAGCAGCGGCGCGGCGCCGCCCTCATCCAGCTTGCGCCGCAGCCGGCTGATATGCACGTCGATGACGTTGGTGCCGGGGTCGAAGTGATAGTGCCACACGCCTTCGAGCAGCATGGTGCGGGTGACGACCTGCTCCTTGTTGCGCAGGAAGAATTCGAGCAGCCGGAACTCGCGGGGCTGCAGATCGAGCGGGCGGCCGTTGCGGACCACGGTGCGGGCCAGCAAATCCATCTCCAGGTCCTCGCAGGCCAGCTTGGTCACCTGCGTCTCGCCATTGCCGTTGCCGCGCCGCCGCCGCACCGCCTCGATGCGGGCGACCAGCTCGGAGAGATCGAACGGCTTGGCGAGATAATCATCGGAGCCGGCGCGCAGCCCGCGCACCCGCTCGTCAAGGCTTGCGAGCGCCGAGAGCATCACCACCGGGGTGTCGTTGCCGGCCTCGCGCAGCTTGGCCAGCACGGTCAGCCCGTCCATGCCCGGCAGCATCCGGTCCAGCACGATGGCGTCATATTGGCCTTCACTGGCCTTGGCATGGCCCTCGGCACCATCGAGCGCAACATCGACTTCAAAGCCGGCGTCGCGCAGCCCACGGGCGATGTAATCGGCCGTTGTGACATCATCCTCGACGCACAGGATCTTGATCATGTCATCTGTTTAGTCAGCTTTGTGCCGCACGTCACTGGCAACAGATGTAAAAACCGCTGCCATTGCGGACATTAACAACTTCTCACAAAGTTCTTAACTGTCATCGCCCATGCGCAGCGCGGCGATGAAGGCCTCCTGCGGGATATCGACATTGCCATACTGGCGCATGCGCTTCTTGCCCTCTTTCTGCTTGTCGAGCAGCTTGCGCTTGCGGCTGGCGTCACCGCCATAGCATTTGGCCGTCACGTCCTTGCGCATCGCGGCGATGGTCTCGCGGGCGATCACCTTGCCGCCGATGGCAGCCTGCACCGGAATCTTGAACAGGTGGCGGGGGATCAGGTCCTTCATCCGCTCGCACATGTGGCGGCCGCGCGCCTCGGCGGCAGCGCGGTGCACGATCATGCTCAGCGCATCCACCGGCTCGGCGTTGACCATGATGCTCATCTTCACGAGGTCCCCCTCGCGATGGCCGATCTGGTGATAATCGAAGCTGGCATAGCCGCGGCTGATGCTCTTCAGCCGATCATAGAAATCGAACACCACTTCGTTGAGCGGCAGCTCGTAGGTCACCTGGGCGCGGCCGCCCACATAGGTGAGGTTCTTCTGGATGCCGCGGCGGTCCTGGCAGAGCTTGAGGATGCTGCCGAGATACTCGTCGGGGGTGAAGATCGTCGCTTCGATCCAAGGCTCCTCGATCAGCTCGATGGTGCTCGGGTCCGGCATGTCGGAGGGGTTGTGCAGCTCGATGGCGCGGCCATCGCGCAGCAGCATCTTGTAGACCACCGAGGGTGCCGTGGTGATGAGATCGAGATCATATTCGCGCGTCAGCCGCTCCTGGATGATCTCCAGGTGCAGCAGCCCGAGGAAGCCGCAGCGGAAGCCGAAGCCCAGCGCCTGCGAGACTTCTGGTTCGAACTGCAGCGAGGCGTCGTTCAGGCGCAGCTTCTCGAGC
>DIUN01000016.1 GCA_002423025.1 Sphingomonadales bacterium UBA6157
CCGGCGCAAAAGCCGCGCGGCGCGGCCACAAGCACAGCCAGATCAGGCCGGAGAGCCGAGGAAGGGGCGGGGGAAACAAGTGTCTCAGTCATGGCTAAAGCTGATAAGCCAAGAGCGCGGCGGATGCCACAGTCTTGCAGCGCTCATCTTGCGGCAATCCACCGCCCTGCCTAAGGTGCGCATCGCGTCGCCCGGGCGGCACCAAGCAAGGTCATCCATCCCAGTGTTCATCCGTAAGTCTCCGCTGCGCAGCCTCGCTCTTCTCGCGCTTGCCGCCACGGCGCTCGCCGGCTGCCAGCGCAATCCGCTGGTCGTCACCCGCTCGCCATGCCCGGCTGTCGCGGTGCCCACCTACGCCGGAGACCTGACGGCCTTTGCCCCCGGCGCCAGCCCGGATGCCGGCAACCTGGATTTCGTCGCCACCATCACCAACGTCCGCGCCACCTGCGCGGAAGGGGCTGACCAGCTGGTGAGCGACATCCGCTATGATATCGTTGCCCGCCGCGAGTCCGCCGCCGGCGCCCGCAGCGTCAGCCTGCCAGTGTTCGCCAGCGTCGTGCAGGGCGGCAACCTTGTGGTCTCCAAGCAGGTCGGCAGCGTCACCATCGCCTTTGCCGATGGCCAGCTGCGCAGCACCACCGGGGCCACCGCCCGCTCCACGGTCAGCCGCGCCGCTGCCTCGCTGCCCGCCGCCGTGCAGGCCCGCATCACCCGCAAGCGCCGCGCCGGTGATCCCGATGCCGCTGTCGATCCGATGGCTGATCCCGAGGTGCGCGCCGCGCTGCGGGCTGCCAGCTTTGAAGTGCTGGTCGGCTTCCAGCTCAGCGAAGCCCAGCTGGCCTATAACGTCACCAAATAAGCGCTTTGCGCCGCAGCGCAGCAAAATCGCCGCACTCCCCGGTCTTCGCCGTTGACTCCTCCCGGCGCATCCCGCACGAGGGGTGTGTCGTCAGGGGCAACCTTGGCGTCAGCGCGGGAGAGTGTGGGGGCAACCCCACCGCCGAAGGAGCAAGCCGTCCCCGGAATCTCTCAGGCAAAAGGACCGCGCTGGCGTATTCTGCGACATTCTGGAAAGTGAGCATGGCGCAAGCCTGGCTCCACCGAAGGGGTAAGTGAGCCTGCACAGGGCGCACGAAAGCTCTCAGGTCCGGTGACAGACGGGGGCAGGTGCGGAGGCTAGCCCCTCCACGCCCAAATCTGTTGCCGGAGGCCCCATCATGGCCGAAGTTTCCTCCACCGAACCGCTCGCCACACTGCCGCTCGATGCCCTGCATCGCCGCCTTGGCGCGCGCATGGTGCCCTTCGCCGGCTATGCCATGCCCATCCAGTTCGAGGGCATCATCGCCGAGCATCTCCACACCCGCAGCCATGCCGGGCTGTTCGATGTCAGCCACATGGGCCAGCTGCTGCTGCCGCTCACCTCCGCCGCGCTGCTCGAAACCCTCATCCCCGGTGATATTCTCGGCTTGGCTGAAAACGCCCTGCGCTATTCGCTGCTGCTCAACGCCGAGGGCGGCATCCTCGATGATCTCATGGTCACCCGCCGCGCCGATGATCTCTACCTGGTTGTCAACGGTGCCGTAAAAGCCGCTGATATCGCTCATCTTCGTGCCGCCGGTCTGCCGGTGGAATATCGGGAGGACTGGGCGCTGCTCGCCCTGCAGGGCCCGCAGGCTGTCGAGGCGCTTGCCCGCCTCGTCCCCGGTGTCGAGGCGCTGCGCTTCATGCGCGCAGGTGCCTTCAGCTGGAACGGCGTGGCACTGTGGGTCAGCCGCTCGGGCTATACCGGGGAGGACGGTTATGAAATCTCCGTCCCCGCCGCCAATGTCGAGGCACTGGCCGAAGCGCTGCTCGCCCAGCCTGAAGTCAAGCCGATCGGCCTTGGCGCGCGTGATTCGCTGCGCCTTGAAGCCGGCCTGCCGCTCTACGGCCATGATCTGGATGAGACGACCAGCCCGATCGAGGCCGGCCTGGCCTTCGCCATTTCCAAGCGCCGCAAGCTGGAAGGCGGCTTTCCGGCGGCCGAAAAGCTGCTTGCCGAACTGCATGATGGCCCGGCCCGCCGCCGCATCGGCCTCGCTGTCGAGGGCAAGCTGCCGGCCCGCGAGGGTGCGGAAGTGTTTGCCGGCGCCGAGCGCGTCGGCATCGTCACCTCGGGCGGCTTTTCGCCCAGCCTCGGCCAGCCGATCGCCATGGCCTATGTGGCGGCCGCATACGCTGCCGATGGCGCCGCGCTGGAGATCGAGGTGCGCGGCAAGCGCCTTGCCGCCAGCGTCGTGCCGATGCCGTTCAAGGCCAAGAATTACGTCCGCGCTGCAAACTGAGCTTTGCCAAAAGGGAGCACGAGCATGAGCCTGTATTTCACCAAAGAGCATGAGTGGCTTCGCGTTGAGGGCGGCGTCGCCACCGTCGGTATCACCGATTATGCCCAGGCCCAGCTGGGCGATGTGGTGTTTGCGGAAGTCCCCGCCGCCGGCACCGTGCTGGCCAAGGGCAAGGAAGCCGCCGTCGTCGAATCGGTCAAGGCCGCATCGGACGTCTATTCCCCGGTCTCCGGCACCGTCACCGAGGCCAATGCCGCGCTCGAGGGCGATCCGGCGCTGGTCAACACCGCACCGGAAACCGAAGGCTGGTTCTTCAAGCTCACCTTGTCCGATCCGTCCGAGCTGGATGGCCTGATGGACGAGGCCGGCTACAAGTCGTTCGTCGCCACGCTCTGATGCGGCCCGGCGCGCGCCATTGCAGTTCCGGCATCCCGGCGTGACGACTCCGCACGCCTGGGACCCGGCGCTCTACGCCACCCACGCCGCATTCGTGCCGGCGCTGGGTGCGCCCGTGCTGGCGCTGCTGGCGCCGCAGCCCGGTGAGCATATCCTCGATATCGGCTGCGGGGATGGTGTGCTCACCGCGCAGATCGCCGCCACCGGTGCCATCGTCACCGGCATCGATGCCGATCCGGCGATGGTCGCGGCGGCGCGGGAGAAGGGCCTTGAGGCCCGGCTGCTCGATGCCCGCCAGCTTGCCGATGTCGCGGCCTATGATGCCGCCTTCAGCAATGCCGCGCTGCACTGGATCGGCATGCCCGATCTGGTCTCGGCCAATGTGTTCCGCGCCCTCAAGCCCGGCGGGCGCTATGTCGGCGAGTTTGGCGGCCATGCCAATATCGCCGCCATTCGCACGGCGCTGCGGGCGGTGCTGCGGGCGCATGGCTATCGCGTCGAGAGCACCGAAACCAGTTACTACCCGACGGCAGAAAACTTTTCCAATGCGCTGGAAAAGGCTGGCTTCATTGTGGATGCCTGCGCCATCATCCCGCGCCCCACGCCATTGCCCACCGGCATGCGCGGCTGGCTCAACACCTTCCGCGGCGGCTTCATCGACAGCGCTGGGGTGCCGCCGGAAAAGCGCGCCCAGGTCATCGAGGATGTCTGCGCGCTGCTCCGCCCGATCCTGGCCGATGAAGCCGGGAACTGGATTGCCGATTACGTCCGCATCCGCTTTGCCGCCCGCAAGCCCGACGCCTGAACCCACCCGAACAACCGCCACTCCCCGCCAGCCGAACGGAGCCCCTGATGCGTTACCTTCCCCTTACCCAGCCAGACCGCGAGGCCATGCTCGCTGTCATCGGCGCGCCTGATATCGATGCGCTGTTTGCCGATGTGCCGGCCTCGGCGCGGCTCGATGGCCCCATCGCCGGGCTGCCGATGCACGCCTCCGAGATGCTGGTGGAGCGCGATCTCTCCGCCATGGCCAACCGCAACCTGACAGCGGGGGCCGTGCCGTTCTTCGTGGGCTGCGGGGCCTACAAGCATCATGTGCCGGCCACGGTCGATCACATCATCCAGCGCGGCGAGTTCCTCACCGCCTACACGCCCTATCAGCCGGAAATCGCGCAGGGCACCCTGCAGGTGCTGTTCGAGTTCCAGACGCAGGTGGCCCGGCTGCTCGGCATGGATGTCGCCAATGCCTCGATGTACGATGGCTCGACGGCGATGACCGAGGCGGTGTTCATGGCCCGCCGCGTTACCCGCCGCAGCAAGGCGATCGTCTCGGGCGGCGTGCACCCGCACTATGTCGCGGTGCTCAACACGCTCACCCGCTTCACCGATGACGAGATCATCACCGCCACTCCCGAGCTCACCCCCGGCAAGCCGGGTGACGATCTCGACCAGCTGATCGCCGGCATCGATGCCACAACCTCCTGCGTGGTGGTGCAGAACCCCAACATCTTCGGCCATGTCGCGGACCTGACGCCGCTGGCGGATGCCTGCCATGCCGCCGGCGCGCTGCTGATTGTCGTCATCACCGAAGTCGTGGCGCTGGGCGCCATCAAGTCCCCCGGCGAGATGGGCGCGGACATCGTGGTGGGCGAGGGCCAGTCGATCGGCAATGGCCTCAACTTCGGCGGCCCCTACCTTGGCCTGTTCGCGACGCGGGACAAGCTGGTGCGCCAGATGCCGGGCCGCCTGTGCGGCGAGACGGTGGATGCCGATGGCAAGCGCGGCTTCGTGCTCACCCTCTCCACCCGCGAGCAACATATCCGCCGCGAGAAGGCCACCAGCAATATCTGCACCAATTCAGGGCTTTGTGCGCTGGCCTTCAGTGTTCACATGACCTTGCTGGGTGAGAAGGGCCTGCGCCACCTGGCCGCGCTCAACCATGCCCGCGCCGTGCAGCTGGCCGAGCGGCTGGCGCTGATCCCCGGTGTCGAGCTGGTCACCACCAGCTTCTTCAACGAGTTCACCCTCAAGCTGCCGGTGGAGGCCCGCCCGGTCATCCGCAAGCTGGCCGAGCGCCAGGTGCTTGGCGGCGTCTCGCTGGGCCGGATCTTCCCCGGCGTCGCGGCGCTGGAGAACGGCCTTGTGGTGGCCGTGACGGAAACCGCCACCGACGCAGATTTTGACGCATTCGAAGACGCTCTCGACGAGGTGCTGGCATGAGCATGAACACTGTTGGACGCGTGACCCGGCTTTCGGGCGCCCCCGCCACCGAGCTGCCCGGCGGCATCACCTTCACCGGCAACCGGGCGCTGATGCTCGAAGAGCCGCTGATCTTCGAGCGCGGCGCGGTGGACCGCTGCGGTGTTGACCTGCCCGAGGTGCCGGCCGTCGCCAGCCGCCTCGGCACGCTCGGCCGCACTGCGCCGATCGACCTGCCCGGCCTCTCCGAGCCGGAGGCGGTGCGCCACTACACCCGCCTCAGCCGGCAGAATTACGCCATCGATCTCGGCATCTTCCCGCTCGGCTCGTGCACCATGAAGCACAACCCGCGCCTCAACGAGAAGATGGCGCGGCTGCCCGGCTTTGCAGACATTCACCCGCTGCAGCCGCAGTCCAGCGTGCAGGGCGCGCTGCAGCTCATCGATGTGCTGGCCACCTGGTTGATGCGCCTCACCGGCATGCCCGCCGTGGCCATGAGCCCCAAGGCCGGCGCCCATGGCGAGCTGTGCGGCATGCTCGCCATCCGCGCCGCGCTGGAAGCCCGGGGCGATGCCCGCAAGGTGGTGCTGGTGCCGGAATCGGCGCATGGTACCAACCCGGCCACGGCGGCCTTCTGCGGCTATGCGGTGGAGAACATCCCCGCCAACGCCCGCGGCCGGGTGGATGTGGATGCGCTCAAGGCCCGGCTCGGGCCGGACGTTGCGGCGGTGATGATCACCAACCCCAACACCTGCGGCCTGTTCGAGCCTGACATGGTGGAGATCTGCGCTGCGGTGCACGCCGCCGGCGGCTTCGTCTATTGCGACGGTGCCAACTTCAACGCCATCGTCGGCCGCGTCCGCCCCGGCGATCTCGGCATCGATGCCATGCACATCAACCTGCACAAGACCTTCTCCACCCCGCATGGCGGCGGTGGCCCCGGCTCCGGCCCGGTGGTGCTCTCGGAGGCGCTGGCGCCGTTCGCGCCGCTGCCGTTCGTTCGCAAGAGCAAGGATGGCTTCGAGCTGGTGGAGGAGGAACTCGCCGGCCCGAACTCGCAGAGCTTCGGCCGCATGGTCGCCTTCCACGGCCAGATGGGCATGTTCACCCGCGCGCTGGCCTATATGATGAGCCATGGCGCCGATGGCCTGCGGCAGGTCGCCGAGGATGCCGTGCTCAATGCCAACTACATCCTGGCGAGCCTGAAGGACATCTACACCGCGCCGTTCGCGGCCAGCGGCCCGTGCATGCACGAGGCGCTGTTCTCGGATGATTTCCTCCACGATACCGGCCTCACCACGCTCGATCTCGCCAAGGCGATGATCGACGAGGGCTTCCATCCGATGACGATGTACTTCCCGCTGGTGGTGCACGGCGCGATGCTGGTGGAGCCGACGGAAACCGAGAGCAAGGCCAGCCTCGATCAGCTCATCGGCGCCATGCGCTCGGTGGCCGAGCGGATGCTGGAGAGCCCGGATGATTTCCGCACCTCGCCGCACCTGGCGCCGCGCCGCCGGCTGGATGAAACCGCCGCCGCGCGCAAGCCGGTGCTCGGTTACAAGCCGCCGCTGAGCGACGCCGCCTGAAACCGCCGGGCGTTCGCCGGGCTGTCTCCCATGGCAGCCCGGCGAACGCCTGTGCAGCACAGGCCTTAGCCTGAAAAACTCCCCGCCAGCGGGTATCGCTCGATCACGTCATAATGCGCGCCGTCATGGCTCAGCCGGCTCTCCCACAGGGCAAAGCCGCGCACTGTGAAGGGCAGGGGCGGCACACCGCCAAAGCCGCCCAGCTGCCCCATTTCCCGGCCAAAGCGCGCCAGCGTGATATGCGGCAGAAAAGCCCGATTTTCCGCCGGCAATCCTATGCGAACCAGCGCCTGGTCGATGCGCTTGGCCAGCGCCGCCACCTCGTCATGCGGCCGCACGCCCACCCAGAGCGTATCCACCCGCCCGCGCCGGTCAAAGGTTCCGGTTTCAGCCAGAACCAACTGAAAAGGCTGGAAATTCACAGCGCCTAGCGCCGCTGCAATGTCTGCCGCCCGGTGCCGGTCCACCTCGCCGATGAAGCGCAGGGTGAGGTGCAGCTGCTCATCGCTCTGCCAGCGCGCCCCGGCCACGCCGCCCATTGCCGCCAGCAGCGCATCCCGCACCGCCAGCGGCAACTCGATGGCAACAAAAAGCCTCAGCATTTCCGCCTCTTATTTGGCCAGCCTCTTATTTAGGCAGCTTGTCCAGCTCCCGCTCCACCAGCGGCAGCATCCGCCGCACGATCACCTTTACCCCGCGCGGCGTCGGGTGCCGGCCATCGGCAAGCTGCATGCCCTTCACCGTCGCCACGCCATCCATGAAGAAGGGATAGAATGGCAGCTTGTTGGTCTTGGCAAGCGATGGGTATATCGCGTTGAATTCCTTGGTATAAGCCGGGCCAAGGTTCGGCTCCGCCAGCATCCCGGCCAGCAGCACGCGGCTGCCGCGCTTCTGGAATTCCCCGATCATCGCCGCCAGATTGGCCTTCGCCGTGGCCGGCGGCTGGCCGCGCAGCATGTCATTGGCGCCAAGCTCAAGCACCACCAGGTCCGGCTTGGCCTTCAGCCCGGCCAGCACCCAGCCCATCCGCGCCCGGCCTTGCGCCGTGGTGTCCCCGGAAACGCCAGCGTTTACAACGCGCACGTTGCGGCCCTTGGCCTTCAGCGCTGCTTCCAGCTGCGGCGCAAAGCCTTCGCCCGGCCGCAGCTGGTAGCCCACGGTCAGGCTGTCCCCATAGGCCAGCACGAGCTGCTGCCGTGGGGCTGCCAGCGCCGCCTGCGACGCCATCACCAACGCAAAGGCGGCAAGCAACTGGTAAAGAGGAAACAAAATGCCATATCGTCTGTTCAGCGCACGCATCCAGCTCTCTCCGGGAAACTTCATGACACCCAATATCGTCATCGATGCCCAGAATGTCACCCTCCGCTTCGGCAGCGGCAGTGCCGCAGTCGATGTCCTGCGCGGCGTCAGCCTCCAGGTCATGGCCGGCGAGCGGCTCGCCATCCTCGGTCCATCGGGGTCCGGCAAGTCTTCGCTGATGGCGGTTCTCGCCGGGCTGGAGCGTGCCACCTCGGGCAAGGTGATGGTCGCCGGCGCGGATTTTTCGGCGCTGGACGAGGATGGCCTGGCCCGCGCCCGCCGCGGCCGCATCGGCATCGTGCTCCAGGCGTTTCACCTCATCCCGACGATGACAGCGGTGGAAAATGTCGGCGTGCCGCTGGAACTGGCCAATATTCCCGATCATGAAGCCAAGGCGAAGGCCGAGCTGGAAGCTGTCGGCCTCGGCCACCGGCTGGGTCATTACCCCACCCAGCTTTCCGGCGGCGAGCAGCAGCGTGTCGGCCTGGCCCGTGCGATCGCGGCCCGCCCAGCGCTGATCTTCGCTGATGAGCCGACCGGCAATCTCGATGAAGCCACCGGCAATGCCGTGGTGGAAATGCTGTTCGATCGCCTGGCCGAAACCGGCGCCACGCTCATTCTCATCACCCATGATGCCGGCCTCGCCGCCCGCTGCGATCGCGTCATCGAGATGAAGGACGGCCATATCATCCGTGATCACAGCCGCGCCGCCGTAACCGCCGCCGCTGCCGAATAAGGACTGCCCGCCCGTGCCGCTCTTTGCCTATTCCGATGCTGAAATCCTGTGCGAAGGCTATGTCGCGCTTCCCGCCGGCCCCGGCCCGCACCCGGCCGTGCTCATCGCCCATAACTGGGCCGGGCAGGGGCCTGCGGACAACGCGGTCGCGGATCGCCTGGCCGCCATGGGCTATGTCGGCATCGCCATCGATGTTTATGGCAAGGGCAACCGTGGCAGCATGGTGGGGGACAACAGCGCGCTGATGAACCCCTGGATGACGGACCGTGCCGCCCTGCGCCAGCGGCTGCTCGCGGCCGTGGCGGCCGCTGCGGCGCACCCGGCGGTCGATTCCACCCGCATCGCCTTCATCGGCTATTGCTTCGGCGGCCTGTGCGCGCTCGATGTGGCGCGCTCGGCCTCGCCGCTGGTCAAGGCCGTCGCCAGCTTCCATGGCGTCTATGCGCCACTCTCCCTCGGGGAGCAGGCCCCGATCACCGCCAAGGTGCTGGTGCTGCACGGCTGGGATGATCCGATGACGCCGCCAGACGCCACGGTCGCGCTGGGCCATGAGCTCAACGCTGCCGGCGCCGATTGGCAGCTCCATGCCTATGGCCACACGATGCACAGCTTCACCAACAAATACGCCAACAACCCGGCCGGCGGCACCCAGTTCAGCGAGGTGGCCGAGCGCCGCTCCTGGGCCAGCCTGACCGCCTTTCTCGCCGAGGTGTTCAGCTCTTGAGCACCGACGCGCTGCACTCCCCCTTCGGCCTGCCGCTGCGCCTTGCCCTGCGTGAGCTGCGCGGCGGGCTGGCCGGGCTGCGGCTGCTGGCTGTGTGCCTCATTCTCGGCGTTGCGGCGCTGTCCGGCGTCGGCAGCCTGGCCTCCTCGATCATCGCCGGGCTGGCCGAGCGCGGCCAGTTCATCCTGGGCGGTGATGTCGAGGCGCGGCTCTCCGGCGGCTTTGCCACCCCGGAGCAGCGCGCCCGCTTTGCCGCGCTCGGCCCGGTGTCGGAAATCGTCAAGATCCGCGCCATGGCCGGGCGTGAAACCGGCGACGATCGCACCCTGGCCGAAGTGAAGGCCGTGGACGGGAACTGGCCGCTCTATGGCAATTTCCGCACCGATACCGGCGGCGGCAAGATGCGCGCCGCGCCGCTGGCGCCCGGCACGGTCTCCCTCTCCCCGGCGCTGGCCGAGCGGCTGAGGCTGAAGCAGGGGGACCGGATGACCATCGGCACGGCCGTGTTCACCGTCGCCGGCATCACTGTCGAGGAGCCGGACGAAGTGGGCGGCGGCTTTGATTTCGGCCCCGGCCTGCTGATGCCGCTGGCCGATCTGGAGCGCACCGGCCTGTTCGCGCCGGGCAGCCAGTTCGACAGCCGCTATCGCATCCGCCTGCCCGCCAATGCTGACCCGGAAGCCGTGATCGAGACGCTGGAAACCGCGATGCGCGATGCCGGCCTGCGCTATAGGGACCGCAACAACGGCTCGCCGAGCACGCGGCGCTTTGTCGATCGCCTTGGCCAGTTTCTCACGCTTGTCGGGCTTACCGCGCTGGTCGTGGCCGGTGTGGGCGTCGCTGGCGGCGTCAGCGCCTATCTCGGCGGCAAGACCAAGACCATCGCCACCCTGAAGACGCTGGGCGCCGACACCGCGACCATCCGCAACACCTATCTCTGGCAGATCGGCCTTGTGACGCTCGGCGCGGTGTTCATCGGCCTGGCCATCGGCGCGGCCACTCCGTTCATCGTCGTCGCGGTGGCGGCGGAGAGCCTGCCGGTGCCGCCGTCGCTGAGCCTGCAATGGGCGGCGCTGGCCACCTCGGCGGCCTATGGCGTGCTCATCGCGCTGGCCTTTGCGCTGTGGCCGCTGGCGGAGGCGGCGCGCATGCCGGCCGCCCGGCTGTTCCGCAGCCTCACCGAGCGCCAGCCGCGCCCCGGCAATGCCACCATCGCTGCCATGGCCGCCGCGGCAGCCGCCATCGTCGGCATCACCATCCTCGGCGCCTCGGACAAGCTGATCGTGCTCGGCTTCCTCGCCGGCGCGCTGGCGCTCATCGGCCTGCTCTGGGGTCTGGCCGCGCTGCTGAAGAGCCTGGCCGCCCGCGCCCCCCGGCCACGCGGCACGCTGGCCCGGCTGGCGCTGGCCAATCTGCATCGTCCCGGTGCACCCACTCGCCAGCTGGTTGTGGCGCTGGGCCTGGGGCTGACGCTTTTTGCCACGCTGGCTGTCATCGAGACCAACTTCTCGGGCCAGATCAACCGCACCATTCCGGCCAAGGCGCCGAGCTTTTTCGTCATCGATATCCCGAACGAGGGGCTTGGCGATTTTCGCGGGCAGATCGGCGCTGCGGCCAGCGGCGCGGAGATCACCGTTGTCCCGTCGCTGCGCGGGCCTGTCACCGCCGTCAACGGCACGCCGGCGGACAAGGTCGATGCGCCGCCGGAGGCCTGGCTGCTGCGCGGGGACCGTGGCCTGAGCTATGCCGCAGCGCTGCCGCCCGGCAACACGCTGGTCAGCGGCAAATGGTGGGCAAGCGACTATGCCGGCCCGCCGCTGATCTCGCTCGATGATGAAGCCGCCAAGGCGCTGGGCCTCAAGATCGGGGACACGATTACGGTGTCCGTTCTGGGCGTGGAGATTCCCGCCACCATTGCCAGCACGCGCAAGATCGATTGGCAGTCGATGGGCTTCAACTTTGCCATCCTGTTCGCGCCCGGCACGCTGGAAGCAGCGCCGCACAGCTGGATGGCCACCATCACGGTTCCGCCGGCCCAGGAGCGCGCCGTGCAGGCCGCCGTGGGTCGCGGCTTCCCCACCGCCTCGATCATCCGGGTGAAGGACATCATCGGCCAGGTGACGGAGCTGCTCGGGCAATTGTCCGCCGCCATCCGTGCCGCCGCCTCCGTGACGGTGGCAGCGGGCATCGCCGTGCTCATCGGCGCGCTGGCGGCCGGCGCCCGGGCGCGCACCTATGATGCGGTGCTGCTCAAGCTGCTCGGCGCCACGCGCGGCCAGGTGGCGCGGGCGACTCTGGCGGAATATGGCCTGCTGGCGCTCATCGTCTCGGGGCTGGCGCTGCTGCTCGGCGGCTTCGCCGGCTGGTTCGTCATCACCCAGGTTTTTGATCTGGAGTGGCAGCCGGACTGGCTTCCGGTCATCGCCACGGTGCTGGCGGGCGGCGCGGTGACGATCCTGCTCGGGCTTGCCGGCTCGTGGCGGGCGCTCTCGGCGCGGCCCAACACGGTGCTGCGCGAGCTTTAGGGCGTGCCTCGGGGGTGCGGCATGCGATGCCGCATTGAAAATCACGGCAATGCTGCCAATATTGGCAACATCGTCGGCGCTGTTGCCGACAAAGGAGGATTTTAATGGCCAACCAGTTGGACCCCCGCCTTGCGACGCTCCGGCCCGCAGCCGGAGCCGATGCTGGCTATGATGCGGGCCTGCGCTCGTACATGCTGTCAATTTACAATTACATGGCGTCGGGCGTGCTGCTCACCGGCATCGTCGCGCTGCTGGTCTCGAACAACGCCACGCTGCTCTCGATGTTCTTCGCCGAGAACGCGTCCGGCCGCATGGGCCCCACCATCCTCGGCTGGGTCGCCATGCTCTCGCCGCTGGCCATCATCCTGGTGATGAACTTCGGCGTCAACCGTCTCTCCGAGGGCGCGCTCAAGGCCTGCTTCTGGGGCTTTGCCGGCCTGATGGGCGTGTCGATGGCCTCCATCTTCCTCGTCTACACCGGCGCCTCGATCGCCCAGACCTTCTTCGTCACCGCAGCGGCCTATGCCGGTCTCAGCCTCTATGGCTACACGACCAAGCGTGACCTCTCGGCGATGGGCAAGTTCCTGGTGATGGGCCTCATCGGCCTGCTGGTGGCGATGATCGCCAACATCTTCATCGGCTCGAGCGCCATGCAGCTTGGCATCAACATCATCGGCGTGCTGATCTTCGCCGGCCTGACCGCCTATGACACGCAGCGCCTCAAGGACCTGTACTTCCAGGTGCAGGGCTCGGCGTTCATCGGCAAGTCCGCCATCCTCGGCGCGCTGACGCTCTACCTGAACTTCATCAACATGTTCCAGTTCATGCTCGCCTTCATGGGTGACCGCCGCTAACCACGGCGCGGAACGAGGACAAAAAAGGGCCCGGCGGGGAGACTCGCCGGGCCTTTTTCGTGTCTTTTGCAGTTCAGGATGGGGCACATCCCAAAGCAGCCTGAAAAGTGCCGGGGCCGGTCCCGCTGCGCTCCCGCGAGCGCCGGCGTGGTGCCGGGGCGGCTCCGGCGCGGTGCCCGTCCTGCGCCGTCTTTCTCCCGGAATCCCCCTCTAGCGCAGCCAGGCCAGGGTGCGGCCCCAGGCCAGATCGGCAGCCGCCTTATTGTATCGCGCCTCGGACGTGTCGTTGTTGAAGGCGTGGTTGACCCCCTCATACATATGGGCTTCGTAGGTCTTCCCAGCCGCCTTGAGCGCCGCCTGCCAAGCCGGGCCCATGGCATTGATGCGCTCATCAAGTCCCGCATAATGCAGCATAATCTTGGACTGCACCTTGCCTGCATCGTTCGCATCCGCCGCCTGGCCGTAATAGGCAACGCCAGCCTTCAGGTCCGCGCCGGCCGCCACTGCAAGGGCGTTGACCATGCCACCACCCCAGCAAAAACCCACAGCCCCAGCCGCACCGCGCCCCTGCGGCTGCCCCGCCAGCCACCGCAGCGTAGCCACCCCATCAGCAACAGTCGCCACCCTGTCCAACTTGCCGATCATCGTGCGGGCAACGTCCTCCGCAGGGGTAGCGCCATCGCCGACACTCGGTGTGCCGCCGACAGGAGCGAGAAAATCCGGTGCGAGCACAACGAAGCCGGCCAGCGCCAGCCGGCGGGCAACGTCACGCGTATGCTCGTTCAAGCCTCTGTTTTCATGGATAACTATGGCCCGCGGAAGGTCGCCCGTGTTGCCTGTGGGATAGGTCATATATCCAGCCATCTTGTGATCACCGGCGCCGTCCCAATGGACGGTCTTGGTGACGAGGCGAGGATCATCGGGGGCGGAAAGCGGCGCGGCTTCTGCCCTTGCTTCGAGCAGGGGGAGCAGCGCCGAGGCCGCCGCCATGCCGCCGGTGAGGCGCGCCAGCCCGGCAAGCAACTCCCGTCGGGTGCCACCGATATGGGTAAAGCGATCGTATAGGTCGATCATCGGCTGGGTGATAAGGTTCGGGGTGTTGCTCATGCCATAGCTCCGCTTTTTATTGCGCAAGACTATGGTCTTAAGGGAGCAAGGGCCAGCCCAAAGAACATGCTGCATATGCCAAGCAACGAGCGAGGTGCCTCAAAGCGCTCTGAGTGCGTCCAGCGCGGACAGCGTATCGATATCATCGAGTACGGCATCGCTGGCCATTGGGACCTCGGTGATTTCTCCTGCCAGATCAGCAAGCAAGGCCTTGCCGCCCACATCGCCCGACAGGGTCATGAGCTTGGCAAAATGCGCGCGTGGCCAGCGCACCGGGTTGCCGCGCTTGCCTTGCCAGGTTGGCACCGCGATGCCCGGCGTTTCGGCCAGAATAGTTAGCGAATCCGGTGTGATACGCGGCATGTCCCCGAGGCAGATCAGTGCTGCCGACCAGTCCGCAGGAGCGGCAGAAAGACCGGCGCGGAGCGAATGTGCCAGGCCCTCGGCATAGTCTCGCGCTTCCACGAATTCGGCGTCATGCCCTGACAGCGCGGCTCGAACCTCGTCGGCCCGCGCGCCCAGAACAACGAGCGGCGGCGGCAGGCCGGCGTCCCGCACCGCATCGGCCACATGCGCCACAAGCGGCTTGCCGCGCCATGGTGCCAGAAGCTTGTGGGTGCCCTGCATGCGTGTCGAGCGGCCGGCGGCGAGGATGATCGCGCCGGTCGTGCCCTTTGCTTCGGTGGCGGCAGCAGCCCGGGGCTGGGGTCGCTCGGCCTCCGGCAGCAGGCCGCCAGCGCCCATCATTGCGATATCGGCACTGCTCACGGTCAAGCCGGCGACCAGTCTTTCCAGAACAATATCAAAGCCATTGCGCTTTGGAGACCTGGCGCAGCCTGGCAGTCCAATCACGGGCCGGCTTCCCAGCCTACCCAGCACCAGCAAGTTGCCGGGGTCTACAGGCATTCCGAGGCGGTCGACGATACCGCCGGACTTCACGATGGCCATCGGGATGACGTCCCCACGGTCCACTGTGGCCGAGGCGCCGGTGACCAGAATAATGTCGGCATCTGCCGCCGAAATTGCTGTTGAGAGCTCGGATTCGCTGTGCGGGATGATCGCAGCGCTGACGAATTCACAGCCGAGCGCTTCGACGCGGGCGCGGGTGACGCGCTCGGTTTTACTGATGGTCTTCTCCGTC
This sequence comes from Sphingomonadales bacterium UBA6157, assembly GCA_002423025.1. Taxonomy (GTDB): domain Bacteria; phylum Pseudomonadota; class Alphaproteobacteria; order Sphingomonadales; family Sphingomonadaceae; genus Sandarakinorhabdus. The sequence continues at coordinate 14,892 of DIUN01000016.1, forward strand.
AAACCGGGGAGCGAGGTGGCAATCAGCATGATGCGTAGCGGGCGGAATGGTGCCAAGCCTAGCGGCACTGCATGCTGCGTTGCTGCAGAAAGATCTTTTGAATCAACCGCGTAGCGAATGATTTTAACAGTGGCGACGATCTCTCCGGCTTCGACCCTGGCCAAGGGTGGCAGGGTGGCGAGGGTCAGCGCTTCGTCGATGCTGTTGATTGCGGCGACCATCGTGGGGTCGAACTGCAGAATGCCGGCCGTACGGGCGGCCAGGTTGGCGCGGCCATGCGCGGCTGGCATGGCAATGATGTTCGTGCTGGCCAAGGCGGCGGCGAGGGTGGCGGCTGCGGCGTCCTCGGCCACATCTTCGGCGGCGAGGCGGGCGATTGTGAGGGTAGCGAGGCCTGCCGATGCTGCGGACTCAATGTCCATCTCGTTGAGAATTCTACCTTTTTGCCAGCGCTCGCTGCCGATGTTCATGCCATGGGCGAGGATGCCGCCCAAGGCTTCAGCCAGCGGGGTGGCGGCGAAGATCATGCCTTGGGGACCAGGGCTCCGCGCCATGCAGCGGTCATCTGGGCCGCGATGCTCAGGGCGATTTCCGGCGGATTGGCGGCGCCGATGGCGAGGCCGGCAGGGCCGTGGATGCGATCAAGTACAGCAGAATCAAAACCTTGCGCTGCCAACCGCTCGCGGCGGTTGCCGTGGTTCTTCCGGCTGCCGAGCGCAGCGATGTAATAGGCTGGTGAGCGGAGCGCGGCTGCGAGGGCGACATCGTCGAGCTTGGGGTCGTGGGTGAGGGCGACGACGGCGCTGGCGGCGTTGGGGCGCCATTCCGCAAGGGCTTCATCGGGCCAGCGGCGGTCCAGATCGAGCCCGGCGAAGCGCGCATCGGCGGCGAAAAGCCCGCGCGGATCTATCACTGTGACTGCAATTCCAAGGGCTTGGGCGAAAGGCACAAGCGACTGGGCGATATGGACTGCGCCGATGATGGCGAGGCGCCGGGGCGGTGGGTAAGGGCGGACAAAGGGGCCTTCCGGGGCCTCGATGGTCAGGCCGGTGGCTGGCTCGGTAGCGAGGGTGATGGCTTCGCCGGTGGTGGCTGCGTGCTCGAGGAGGGTAATGAGGGCGGGAGAAAAGCCATCATCTTCAAGGCGTTGTACCAGAATTTCGATGCGGCCGCCGCAGGCCAGGCCGACGCGCCAGGCAGTTTCGTCGGCGACGCCATATTCGAGGGTGCGGGCGCCGCTGCCGGTTTCCAGCAGCTCCTTAGCCTCTGTAATCACGTCACTTTCTACGCAGCCGCCGCTGACGGATCCTTCAAAAAGGCCGTCTTCGCGGATGGCGAGGTGGGCGCCCTGGCGGCGGGGGGCGGAGCCCCATGTGGCGATGACCGTGGCGAGCGCGACCTTGTGGCCGGCATCATACCAAGCCTTTGCTTTTGTTAGGGTCTGGAGATCGTCATCAGCCATTTTGGTGCCTCAGCTCCACTGCCAGAGCAGGAAGGCCAGCACCGCTGCCACCAGTACGCCGCCCCATACCAGCGGGGAGATTCCCGGAGATTCGAGGCTCTGGGCCGGCACCGGCTCGGCGCTGGCCGGGAGATCGGCGGCCACAGCTGCCGGCGCTGGCGGGTTTTGATCCGGCACCGCAGCGGGGATTTCAAGCTCTGCCTTCAATTTGGCGAAAAAGCTCTCGGCATAGCCCTTGGCCGTCCCCTCGATCAGCCGGGCGCCGAGCTGCGCCAGCTTGCCGCCGACGCTTGAGCGCACCTGGTAGCGCAGCAGGGTCTGTGCTGGCCCGGTCTCCTCCAGGTTGACGCTGGCCTCGCCCTTGGCAAAGCCGGCGACGCCGCCCTTGCCCTCGCCGACGAGCACATAGCTCTCGGGCGCCTGCACCTGCGTCAGGCTGACATGCCCGGTGAAGGTGGCGCGCACCGGGCCGACCTTGGCGTTCATCTTGCCCTCGAAGCGATCGATGCCTTCGGCCTCGACGCGGTTGAGGGTCTCCACGCCTTCGATGCAGCGGGCCAGAACATCAGGGTCGTTCAGTGCGGCCCAAACGGCCATCCGGGCAGCTGCGATGCTGACTTCGCCGTTGAGTTCCATGGTCGCCCGTCCTTCTGTGCCAAGATGGTTGCAATGCCAGCTTTCCGCTCTGCCAGCTTGCACCTATAACGATGCGGTACACTGTGCCAGTGGTTGCAGCGCGGTCATTCGCATTGCAATGCTGACCGGACTACAATGTGTACACTGGTCTAGTCCGTACAAATGTATATCCTATGGTCTATACCAAGTCTTGTTGCGTAACCGGGGGGGCTGTGCAGTGGATCAGGAAACGGAAGCAGGCGCGCTTGCGCTTGATGCTGCCAAGATTGAAGAGAGCATCATTCGCGGCACGGTAAAGTGGTTTGATCCGGTGCGCGGTTATGGCTTCATGGTTCCGCAGGATGGCGTCGGCAGCGATATCCTCGTGCACTTCACCGTTGTCCGCGAGGCCGGCCGCCGCACGCTGCCGGAAGGCGCGACCCTGCTGTGCGGCGTCGTCGCGAGGGACCGCGGCCGCCAGGCCCGCCGCATAATCGAGATCGATCTTGCCACGGCCATCGGCCCGGACCCGGAGACTGCCGCCGCGCGCGCCGCCGACCGTGTGGACCCGCAGGTGATGATGGCCGCCGCCGGGGAGTTTGAAGCGGTGACGGTCAAGTGGTTCAACCGGCTGAAGGGCTATGGCTTTGTCACCCGCCCCGGCTCGGCCGAGGATATTTTCGTCCACATGGAAACCGTGCGCCGCGCCGGCTTTGCCGAGCTTACCCCCGGCATGGAGTTGCGCGCCCGCGTTGCGCCGGGGCATAAGGGGCCGCTGGCTGTCTCGATCGAAGGGGATGGCAGTGCCGGCGATGGCGCCGCTGAGGACCTGACCGAATGAAGTTTTTCCTGCCGCTGCTGGCGGCGCTGGCACTTGCGACTCCGGCCGTGGCGGCCTGCCCCAACCTCGGCCTCAAGACCAAGCCGGCGGTGTTCCATACCGCCACGGGCAAGCACCGCTACACGCTGGAAGTGGCGGCGAGCGGCGAGGAGCAGGCGTGCGGGCTGATGTTCCGCGCCGAGATGCCGCGTGACAGGGGCATGATCTTTCCCTTCACGCCGCCGCGGGATGCCAGCTTCTGGATGGAAAATACCGTGCTGCCGCTCGATCTGATCTTTGTCGGCCCGAACAACCGGGTGCTGAATGTTGCCGCCAATGCGGTTCCATACTCGCGGGCCTTCCTGCGCTCCAAGGGGCCGACGGCGGCAGTGATCGAGCTGAACGCCGGAGAGGCTGCGCGGATCGGCCTCAAGCCCGGCGACAGGGTGAAGCGCTGATTCTGCGGGCGTGACGCTACGGGAAAATGCTGATCCACGCTTGCAGTCCGTTCGTTCATATCGAAGAAATATGAACTGGCGTCTAAGATGCGTCAGTAACAACCGCGGGATCGGCAGGTCGGCGCTCCCGAGCAGAAAGGTGCCAAAATGGCTGTAAACCGTTCCTTCGCGCGCAAGCATCTGGCCTTCTGGGCCGCCAGCGCCATGGCGCTCTCCTCGGCGTCCGTTCAGGCGCAAACCCAGCCCCAGACGCAGCTGCAGGGCCAGCCCGGCAGCATCTTCGGCGAGTTGCTCGGCAACATCCTCGGCCTGCCTGCCGGCAGCGAGCAGTCGATGGATGCCGAGTGGGCGCGCGGGCGCCAGCCGATCGGCCAGCGCCGTACCGATCTTGATGCCCGCATCGATGCCGATGAGCGCAGCGGTGCGCTCACCCGCGCCGAGGCGGACCGGCTGCGTTATGACCATGACCAGATCGTGCGGCTTGAGCAGCGCTATGCCGCTGACCGGCAGTTCACCACTCAGGAGCGCGCAGACCTGCGGGACCGCTATGCCGCGCTGCTCGGCCAGATGGACCAGGGCGGACAGGACAATGCCCAGGGCCCCGATGGCTGGGAGCCGCTGGCGCAGCGCCGTGCCGAGTTCGACCGCCGCATCGAGGTGGCCGTGCGGGCCAATGGCATCAATCGCAACGAGGCGACGCAACTGCGTTATGATTACGACCAGCTCGTGCGGCTGGAGCAGCGCCACCGTGCCGATGGCCGGCTGACGCCGCAGGAAGCTGATGAACTGGAGGGCCGCTACGAGGAGCTCTCAGAACGGATCGGCGATGATCGCCCGGCCTATGATGACTTCGACCGCTGGGAGCCGCTGGCCGAGCGCCGCGACATGTTCGAGGAGCGGCTGGAGGCGGCGCTGCGCAACCGCATGATCGCCCGGCCGGCCGCCATGCGGCTGCGGACCGACTTCCAGATGCTGCTGCAGGTCGAAGCCGGCTACCAGCGCAGCGGCGGCATCGATGCCCGCGAGCAGGCGGACCTCAATGCCCGCTATGACGCGCTCAACCGCCGCATGGGCTACCAGACCGGCTATGCGGATGATCGCAACTCGCGCCGCTGGGCCGAGATCGAATCGCGCATCGTGGCCGGCGAGCGCGCCGGCGTGATCCAGCAGGCCGAGGCCGCACGGCTGCGCACCGAACTGGAAGACCTGAGCCGGCTCGATGATGCCTATCGCGCCGATGGGCTGGCCGCCGAGGAGCGCCAGTATATGGCGCGGCGCTTTGGCGAGCTTGAGGCGCGGGTGCGCAACGCCCGTCGCCGCTGAGCAGCTTTATGGTGCGGATCAAGGTGCAAGGGGGCCGCTCCCCCTTGCACTTTGCCGCGCATTCAGGCTCTAGGAGGCGCATGGGACTGCTCAAGAACATCTTCACCTGGTGGCACGGGCCAGGGCTCGGCACGCGGATCATGACCAGCCGTCACGGCCAGGAAGTGGGCCGTGATGCAGAGGGCAACATCTATTATCGCCGTGGCAAGGCCGGTGCAGCGGATGAGCGCCGCTGGGTGATCTACAACGGTGGCACCCCCGAGGCGACGCGCATTCCGCCGGAGTGGCACCTCTGGATGCACAAGACCGTGGCGCTGCCGCCGAGCGAGGCCCCCATCACGCCGCGCGTGTGGGAGCGGCCGTGGACGCCGAACGCTACTGGCACCAGTGCCGCCTACCTGCCGTCCGGCAGCCTTGATGCCGGCGGCAAGCGGGCGCGGGCGACGGGGGATTATACCGCCTGGACGCCTGACCAGGACTGAAAGCCGGATTGAGGAATTTGCCTGTGCGTGCGCTGTTCAAGGACAATATCGTCGAGGCGCTGGTGGGCTTGGTGGTGGTGCTTGTCGCCATCGGCTTCGTGAGCTTTGCCTATGATCGCACCCAGGCGGGCGGCGTGCAGGATGGCTATGTGCTGCTGGCGCGCTTCCCCAATGTTGCCGGCGTGACGCCGGGCACCGATGTGAAGATGGCTGGCATCAAGGTTGGCCAGGTGGTGAAGCAGAGCCTGGATGCGACAAGCTATCAGGCGGTGGTGGAACTGGGCATCGACAAGGCGCTGAAGCTGCCGATCGATTCGAGTGCCGCGATCACCAGCGAAGGGCTGCTCGGCGGCACCTATATCGCGCTGACACCGGGCGGCGAGGAAGCCATGCTCGAGCCGGGCCAGGAAATTGCCGAAACCTCGGGCGCGACGGACCTGATGGCGCTGATCGGTGGCTTTGTGAACAAGCCGGCGCCGGCGCCGGCTTCGCCCGCACCGGCGGAAGCGCCGATGGGCGGAGCGGCGGAATAAATGCAGCAGGCGCGCCAGATCAGGCGGCAGGCGCTGGTGGCACTGGCGCTGCTGGCGCTGCCGGCTGGCGTGAGCGGGCAGGAAGCGGCTGCTCCAGCGGCTGCTGCGGCCCCAGCCATTCCGGCCCCGGCAACGGCTCCAGCGGCTCCTGCCGCCCCAAAGCCCAAGGCTCAGGCGCTCCCTGCTGCAAAGGCCACTCCCAATGCCCAGCGCGTGCTGGTGCTCGGCGCCATCGACAAGCGCACTGGGCTAGCCCAGGACTTCAGCGTCAACCCCGGCAAGTCCGTGCGCTTTGGCGCGCTGCGCGTGACGGTGCGGACTTGCGAAATCACGCCGCCCTGGGAGCAGAAGCTCACCGGCGCGTTTCTGCTCATCGATGAGTTGCCGATGGTGAATGGCCGCGCCAACGAGACGGTGCGCGGCAAGCGGGTCTATTCAGGCTGGATGTTTGCCGAGAGCCCGTCCCTGCACCCGCTTGAGCATCCGCGCTATGATGTGTGGGTCAAGAGCTGCGCGATGCGCTTTCCCGAAACGGGACCGAACACCGTTGCCGTCGGGTCTGCGCCGCGTTCCAGCGCAAAGACGTCCGCCACCACATCGAGTGCCGCTCCCAACTGAGCCCGGTAGCTGCGCGCGGTAATCTCGACCGCGCCGAAGCTGGCGAGATGCTCGGTGAGGAACTGCGTATCGAGCAGGGTGAAGCCGCCGACCTGCAGCCGGGCGACCAGCGCGCACAGCGCCGCCTTGGAGCCATCCCGGACGCGGGTGAACATGCTCTCGCCAAAGAAAGCGCCGCCGAGCCGCACGCCATAGAGGCCGCCGGCCAGCGTGCCATCCTCTGTCCAGGCCTCGATGCTATGGGCGTGGCCGCGGGCGTGGAGCTCGCCATAGGCTTCGGCGATCAGCGGGTTGATCCAGGTTTGCGTGCGGCCGGGGGCCGGCTCGGCGCAGGCGGCGACCACGGCGGCGAAGGCGCGATCGATGGTGAAGTGAAAGCGGTTGCTGCGCAGGGTCTTTGCCAGGCTGCGCGACAGGTGGAAGCCATCCAGCGGCAGCACGCCGCGCCGCTTGGGCTCCACCCAGAACACTTCACTGCTCTCGGCACTGTCCGCCATCGGGAAGATGCCGCTGGCATAGGCGCGCAGCAGCATGTCCGGATCGAGGCGCTGCGCCAGCGGGCGGCTCATGCCCGGATGCTCATGCGGGTTGGCCCATGCGGGGGAAACCGGGCCGGCGCGGCACCGGGATCAGCCCTGCTCGGCGCGTTCCGCCAGCCAGCGCTCGAGCCATTTGATCGAGTAATCCCCATCGATGAAATCGGGAGCTTCGATTAGGGCCTGGTGCAGCGGGATGGTGGTCTTGGGGCCGTGGATGACGAACTCTTCCAGCGCGCGGCGCAGGCGCATCAGCGCATCGTTGCGGTTGGCGCCATAGACGATGAGCTTGGCGATGAGCGAATCATAATAGGGCGGGATGCGATAGCCATCATAGAGCGCGGAATCGACCCGCACATGGAGCCCGCCGGGCTGGTGGAAATCCGTGACGCGGCCGGGGGAGGGGGCGAAGGTCGCCGGGTCCTCGGCGTTGATCCGGCACTCG
>DIUN01000028.1 GCA_002423025.1 Sphingomonadales bacterium UBA6157
TCTGGCGCGAGGCGGAACCCCGGTTTGACAATCTCGCCACGCTGATCGCCGATCTGGAGGCCCCGCCCAGCCTGCCGCAGCTGGCACCTGCGCCTGAAGCGATTGATCTGGCAGTGCTGAAGCTGCTGGCCAAAACGCCGGGCATCATGGCTGACCTGACCACGCCGGGCCGGGTGCGGCGGTTGTGGGAGGCCTGCTCGCTCCCCGANNGCGCCGATACCCATGCGCGCTTCGTTGCGCGGCTGTGGCCGGACCTGCGCAGCGGTCCACTGGGGCTTGATACTGTGGCAGGCGCCATCGCCGGGCTCGACAATGTCCAGGGGGATATCGACACGCTGCAAGGGCGCATCGCCGCGACGCGCAGTTGGTCATACATCACGCAGCGGCCAGACTGGGTGCCCGCGCGCGAGGAAATGGCGGCGCGCGCCCGCGCAGTCGAAGCCAGGCTTTCGGACGCGCTGCACGCGCGGCTGACCGAACGCTTCGTCAACCGGCGCACGTCTGTGCTGATGCGCAAGACCGGGCGCGACGCCGGGCTGGTCCCGGTGCAGCTGCAGGAAAACGACGTCATGGTGGACGGCGAGCATATCGGCGCATTGGCGGGTTTCCGCTTCCACGTTGACCCGCTGACCCGGCTGGCAGATCGCAAGCTGCTGCTCGCCGCCGCTGAACGCCACCTGCCCGCGCTGCTCGCCCGCCGCGCCAACGAACTGGGCAAGGCCTTGGCAGGGGGCACCGCCGAACTTGTGCTCGAAGGCGCTGCCATCGTCTGGCAGGGCGAAGTTCTGGCCCGCCTGGCCCCCGGCAAAGGCCTGTTGGCACCGCGCCTGATCGCTGACGCAGCGCTGGGCGCCCTGCCGGCACCCGTGAAGGCAGGGCTGCTGGCGGCGCTTGAGCGCTGGCTGAACGGTGCGCTGGTCCCGCTTGCCCCCTTGCAGCGGCTCGAAAGCGCCAGCACCGCGCTTGGCGGCGGGCCGGAACTGCGCGCGCTGCTGATCCGGCTGGTCGAAGGCGGCGGCATGGCCAAGCGCGCAGGTTCCGGCATCGACAGCCTTGCGAAAGAGCAACGCAATGCGCTGCGGCATCTGGGCGTGCGCGTCGGCGCGCTTGATCTGTTCGTACCTGCCATGCTGCGGCCTGCCGCGCTGTCTGCCTGGTGCACGCTTGCCAGGGTGCAGGGGCGCAAGCGTGCCGCGCCCGCCAATCCGATGCCGCCGGTGCTGCCGCTGGCCGCGCGTGACGTCGCGCCGCCGGGCTATCTCCGCCTTGCCGGACAGGCTTTGCGGCTCGACATGGCGGAAAAGCTGCTGTGCTGCGCGCATGAACGCCGCGCGGCTTCGCGCCGCCGCGACGTCATGCTCGATCCGGCGCTGGCGGTCTCGATGGGGCTGACGACAGCGGCCTATGCCCAGTTGCTGCGGCTTGCCGGGTTCCAGCCAGTGATGCCGCGAGCACTTGCCGCAGGAGCGCATGGTGCGCCCGCTCCGGTGCTGTGGCGCTGGCGCCCGCCGCGAGGCCCCGCACCGCCGCCGCGCACAGTGCCAATGACCGCCGGCGCCTTTGCCGCCCTTGCCGATCTGATCGCGTGAGAATCGACAAACTGCTCTGGTATCTGCGCTTTGCCAAGTCGCGCGCCTTGGCCCAGGCCCTTGTCGGCGAAGGGCATATCCGGCTCAACGGGCGCCGAATCGAGCGCTGCACCGCGCGCATTACCCCCGGCGATGTGCTGACCCTGCCACTGGGCGAAAACGTCCGCGTGATCGCGCTGCTGGCCCTGCCGGACAGGCGCGGCCCGCCGACAGAAGCGCAATCGTGCTATCGGGTGCTTGACGAGGTGCGCGCAAATCCCATAGCAGCAGATATTGATTGAAGCTGCCAGAGGACAAACGCCAGCATGACCTATGTCGTCACCGACGCCTGCATCAAGTGCAAGTACATGGACTGCGTGGAAGTCTGCCCCGTGGATTGCTTCTACGAAGGCGAGAACATGGTCGTCATCAACCCCAACGAGTGCATCGATTGCGGTGTGTGCGAGCCTGAGTGCCCGGCGGAAGCGATCCTGCCTGACACCGAGGGCGGCCTCGAGAAGTGGATGGAGCTTAACGCGACCTTCTCCGCCAAGTGGCCGAACATCACCATGAAGGGGGATTCCCCTGACGATGCCGATTCGCACAAGGGTGAAGAAGGCAAGTTCGACAAGTATTTTTCGGCGGAACCCGGCAGCGGTTCGTAAGCGCGAATCACCTGAACAGGGCGCAAGGGCGCTGCCGGACCGAGGTCTGGCGGCGCCCTTCGCTTGTCTAAGTGTGTAAAATTGGCGGTTTTTCGCCACTGCGGCTGGGGGCTGCGGGGCCATTTCCTATGAACCAGTGGAAATATGGCGCTTTTGCTGTTATAAGTAGCTTCACGGAGGCGCCTCGGGCGCTGCCGAACTCGCCGGTGTTGCTGCCAACTGCCCCCTGCCGGGCCGGTAGCAAGCCATGTGGTCGCAAAAGGCAGGACGCCCGAAGCCAATATAAGGTTGCAGCCAACGGAGTGCAGCTGAGCCGTCACGTTTCATCACGTGGGGTGCCGCAGCGCTTCAAGGCCCGGCTCGGGCGCTTGGACAAGGAACGCAAATCAATGGCAATTGCCAAGGCGCTCGGCTTTGAAGTCGGTGATTATGTCGTTTATCCCAAGCACGGCGTTGGCCGTGTCGTCGAGCTGCAACGCTCCGAGATCGCCGGAACATCTCTTGAGCTGTTCGTGCTGCGTTTCGAAAAGGAGCGCATGACGCTCCGCGTTCCCACCAACAAGGCTGAAGCTGTCGGGATGCGCAAGCTCTCCAGCCAGGCGACGCTGACCGAGGCGCTCACCACGCTCAAGGGCAAGCCGCGCATCAAGCGCACCATGTGGTCGCGCCGCGCCCAGGAGTATGAAGCCAAGATCAACTCCGGTGATCTGGTTTCCATCGCCGAGGTCGTACGCGATCTGCATCGTGCCGAGGACCAGCCCGAGCAGAGCTATTCCGAGCGGCAGATCTACGAGGCCGCCATCGGCCGCCTGGCGCGCGAGCTTGCCGCCATGGAGAACATCGACGAACCGGCGGCCCAGTTGAAGATTGAACAGGTCCTCAAGGCCGCCTGACACTGACGCCACTTGCGGTTTGCGCCGCCGCCATTGCAAAGACTGCACATGGCGGCGGCGAAACCCATTATCGGCGAGCAGCGGATGACCCGCTTCAAATGGCTGGTCTACAGCCTGCTGTTCTGCAATCTCATCTACTACCTGAGCGGCTCGACCATACGCGAGGCCGTGGATTATTCCGGCTGGGTGCTGCTGCTCATCGCCTTTGAATGGCAGGAGCGCGGGCTGGTTGCCGGGGATCGCAGCAGCAGTCTTGGTCTGGGCCAGCAGCGGCTGGTGCTGGGCCTGCAACTCGCCGGATACACGCTCGCTACCTTTGCCTGCGGGGCGTATTTCCAGGCTGGCGACTGGCTGGACTTTGCCAATGCGCTGCTGTGGCTGCTGGTGTGCGCCGTGCTGGTGTTCGATCTTTACTGGCCCGGCCATTACGGCAGCCGCGGCTGGCGCTTGCGCAACGCCAGCAAGATTCTGCTCTATGCCGGCCTCATCGGCATTGCCATCAGCTTCGGGCTGACCGCCGACTGGATGGACTTTTATGACGCCATCCTGTGGCTCCTGTGCTTTTTTGTCATCGAGCTGAAACTATTTACGCTCGAAGCCCCCATTCCCCAACAGTCTGACATCTCCGGTTAATTTACCGGCGTTACTGTCGGTGGAAGTTATAACACATCATGGGGAAGTGATGATGAGTGGGGTTTCGCGCATTGCTGTGGGTTTTGCTCTCGGAGCAGGGCTGTTGCTCTCCGGCTGTATGACGGCGGAGGTCTCCAGACCGCCCGTCACGGCGCTGGTGCCAAGTGCCGAACGGCCGCTGGTGTTGGCGGAGGAAGAGGACCCCGAGGGCGAACTTGCGCCGGGCCTGCGCGATTCCGATGCGATCTGGCAGGTGCGCTCGGCGCTCAACGTTGCAGCGCTGAACTGCCGCAAGCAGTCCCATGCTGCGATCACCAGCAACTACAACCTGATGCTCAAGCGCCAGCGTGCCGTGCTGGCCGCTGCCTATGCTGCCGAGCAGGACGTGTTCCGCCGTGATTTCGGCAAGCGCTGGCAGAGTGCGCATGATGCCCATGCTACGAGAACCTATAACCTGTTCGCCCAGCAGAGCTTGCAGCCGCGTTTCTGCGATCTTGCAACGCGGATCAGTGCCCGGGCGAGCAGTGTGGAGGAGACGGCCTTTCCGGCCTTTGCGATGATTTCGCTCTCACGGCTGCGCCACCCAAGCGTCATCGGGCAGTAAACGGCGCTCTCAGGCTGGCGGACTCCAGCGGCGCACCACATCCTCAAGCACCGGTCGCGGCCGCTCATCGAGCGGCTTGGCCGGGGTGCCGATGAAGAAAAAGCCGGCGAGGCGCTCGCCCTGCTCGGCACCGAGCAGCGTGTGCACTGATGGAGAGTAGCAGGCCCAGCCGGTCAGCCAGTTGGCGACAAAGCCCTGCGCATGGGCCGCATTGCACAATTGCATGGCGGCGGCGCCGACGGAAAGTTCCTGCTCCCAGAGCGGGATATGGCTGGCAGGGTGCGGATGCGCGAGCAGCACGACAAGGCAGGGCGCCTGCAGGGCAAAGCCGTGCACTGCCTCGCGTTCCAGCCGGCCGGCCTCGGGCTTTTCCGCCAGATAGGCCGCATCCAGCCCGGCGGCGAGAGTCTCGCGCTGCTCCGAGCCGATGATCAGCCAGCGCCAGGGGGCCAGCTTGCCGTGGTCCGGAACGCGGGTGGCTGTGGCCAGGATGGCACGAAGCCCGGCGTCGCCCGGCCCCGGCGCCACCATGTCCCGGGCCTTGCCGGAGCGGCGGGTGGCCAGCAGCGCGGCCGGCGAGGATGCATCATTGAAATGGGTCATGCGCGTTTTCATACGCGCTGCGGGTTCGGGTGCAAGGCTGTGGCACCGCGCCGCCCCCCGGGGCTGTACTGGCCTGCCTCTCAAGCTTGCCCCTTGCTCCGCTGGCCCGCCCCGCTATCGTGCCCGCGAGCCGGCTGTGCCGGTTGCAGGAGTATCCCGCTTGAGTGACACCGCCGCCGTTTCTGCTGCCCCTGTTTTGCCGGCCGGGCCGGACGACGACACAAGGCCGCAATGGTTTGGCCATCCACGCCAGCTTGCCCGGCTTTTCACCACCGAGATGTGGGAACGCTTTGGTTATTATGGCATGCGGGCGCTGCTGGCGCTGTTCCTCGCCGAGCATTTCCTGTTCAGCGACGTCACCACGGGCGGCATCTACGGCGCCTTTACCAGCCTGGTGTATCTGACGCCGCTGTTCGGTGGCCTGCTGGCGGATCGCTACCTTGGCAACAAGCGCTCGGTAAAGTTCGGCGCGCTGCTGATGTCACTGGGGTATCTCGGCCTGTGCTTCAACGGCCCGCTCGCCAAGCCTTTCTTTGCGTTTGATGGCAACCGTTATGAGGTGACTGTCGAGCGCAGCGGCGAGGCCAGCCGCCAGTTCCTCATCGCTGATGGCAAGAAGCTCGAGATCAAGGGCCAGAACGACGGCAGCGTCGCGCTGACGGACGATAGCGGGACGTCGCTGATCAATGTTCCCAAGGGCGGCTATGAAAGCAGCGCCGAGCGCAGCGACTTTTATGTCACCATCATGCTGGTCTCGCTGTCGTTTGTTGTCATCGGCAACGGCTTCTTCAAGCCCAACATCTCGGCGATCGTCGGCACCCTCTATGCACAGGGCGATTCGCGGCGCGATGGCGGCTTCACCATCTTCTACATGGGCATCAATCTCGGCTCGCTGATCAGCCAGTTTTTCGCGCCGCTGCTGGCGCTGTGGTTCGGCTGGTGGGCAGGCTTTGGACTTGCGGCTGTCGGCATGTTCATCGCCTGGGCGCTGTTCCAGTTCGATGGCGGCAAGCTGGATGGCTATGGCGAGCCGCCGGCGGGCGTGGCCAAGCAATCCAGCCTGCTGGTGATGGTCGGCGCGCTCGCGGCCATTCCGGTGGCGTGGTTCCTGCTGCAGAACTCCATGGTCAATGCCGAGGCGGCCGCTGCCGCCGCCAAGTCCGGCGCCGGGCTGCTCGGCTATATCAGCTCGTTGCCGCTGCTCGGCCAGGTGCTGTTCGTCATCTTCACCTTCGCGGTGATCGGCATTCCCGCCTGGGCCTATTTTGCCGGCAGCCGCGAGGAGTTCCACAAGATGGTGGTGGCGACGGTGCTGATCGTCTTCACTGTGGTATTCTGGACGTTGTTCGAGCAGGCCGGATCGTCACTGACCTTCTTTGCCGATCGCAACACCGACCGGCAGATCGGCGGCTATCTGATGCCGGCGGGGCAGACGCAGATCTTTAATCCGCTGTTCATCGTGGCGCTGGCGCCACTGTTCAGCCTGCTGTGGGTGTGGCTTGGCAAGCGCGGCATGGAGCCGAGCATCCCGGTCAAGTTCGCCATCGCGCTCATGCTGGTGGGGGCGGGCTTCCTGTTCCTCGTACTCGGCACGACTTTTGCGGGAGATGATTTCAAGGTCGGCCTGTTCTGGCTGGCCGGGCTCTATCTGCTGCAGACGATTGGCGAACTTTGCCTCTCGCCGGTGGGCCTGAGCATGATCACCAAGCTCTCCATGGCGCGGGTGGTGGCGATGATGATGGGGGTGTTCTTCCTCGCCAGCGCCATGGCGCAATATGTGGGCGGCATGGTCGCGCAGGTGGCCAGTGTCGAGACAGTGGGCGGCGCGGTGACCAATCTCAAGGTCAGCCTCGATACCTATGTGGGTGTTTTCACCCAGCTTGGTTGGGTCTCGGTGGGTATCGGCGTGTTCCTGCTGGCGATTTCGCCGCTGCTCAAGAAATGGATGCACGGGGTCAATTGATGCAGCTGCGGCTGCCAGGTTGGGGGGTCTGCCATGTCTGATCTTACGCTGCTCATCATCGCGATCTCGCTGTTCATCGGCACGCATGAACTGCTCTCGCACCCGCTGCGCGCGCCGATCGTGCGGGCCGTGGGCGAGAAGGGCTTCCTGCCGATCTATGCGCTGACGGCGCTGGGTACGCTGTTCTGGGCGATGCAGCTCTGGAAGGGCATTCCGCAGGATCGGCTGTGGCAGGCGCCCGGCTGGCTTTACGCAGCGGCACTGGTGGTGATGCTGGTGGCGGCGATCCTGTTTGTCGGCTCGGTGACGGCGCCCAACCCGGCGCTGATGGGTGGCGGTGCGCCCGGCGCCTCTGGCCCGCGCGGCGTCCAGCGCATCACACGGCACCCGATGATGTGGGCCTTTGCGCTCTGGGCGCTGGTGCACATCACTCTCTCTGCAGACAGCCGGACCATCGTGCTGGCCAGCGGGCTGGCGTTCCTGGCGCTGTTCGGCTCTGCGATGCAGGACAAGAAGAAGCGCGCCGCCAATCCGGACTATGGCCGGCACATGGCGGCCACCAGCTTCGTGCCGTTCGGCATGCAGCTGAGTGGGCGCTCGCCTCTCGGAACGATCTTCCCTGGCTGGGTGGCGGTGGGCGGTGGCTTGCTGGTCTGGGCGGTCATTCTCTGGGGTCACCCGCTGGTTATCGGCGTGCCCGCCATTCAAGGGTTCTGAACATGGATTTTGCTGGAAAGACGATCTGGATCACCGGTGCATCATCGGGAATCGGCGAGGGGCTGGCGACCGCCTTCGGGCGTGCCGGCGCACGGCTGATTTTGTCGGGGCGGCGTGTCGATGCGCTGGAGAAGGTGGCCGGGCGCTGCCAGGCGCAAACACTGGTGCTGCCGTTTGAAACGACGGACCTTGCTGCGCTGCCGGAGGTGGTGGCGCAGGCCGAGGCGTTTACCGGGCAGATCGACATTCTGGTCAACAATGCCGGCATTTCCCAGCGCAGCCTGGCGCTGGACACGGAGTTCGATGTCTATCGGACGATCATGGAGGTGGATTTCTTCGCACCGTTGCGTCTGACGCAGCTGGTGCTGCCGGCCATGGTCAAGCGCGGATCGGGCGCGATCGTCAACAATGCCTCGGTGGCCGGCAAGGCCGGATCGCCGCTGCGCACCGGCTATTGTGCCGCAAAGCACGCTATGGTCGGCTGGTCCGATGCGCTGCGGGCTGAAATTGCCCAATATGGCGTGACGGTGCATGTGGTGACGCCGGGGTTCGTCGCGACCAGCATCGCCGATAATGCCTTGAAGGGCGACGGCAGCGTCAATGGGCCGAGTGATGACCCGGTCAATGCCGGCATCAGCATCGACGAGGCCGCAACGCAGATCCTCGATGCGCTGGCGATCGATACGCGTGAAATCCCGGTCGGCCGTGCCGGGGCTGCGGAAATGGCGCTGCTCGGGCTGCTGCGCTCGGATCCGGGCCAGCTCATGGACATCATGGCCAGCATGGCTCCCAAGGTTCCCCGCACATGAGCTTGATGCCGCATCGGCGGATCACCGGGCGCATTCGCTACACCAGCAAGAAGCCTGAGCGACTCGATCAAGAGCGCGGTCGCGAGGATTTTGCCTTCACCCATCATGCCGATGGCGCTGTCAGCATCCGCGCGCATTGCGAGATCGAGGAGCCGTCCCCTACGGTGATGCGGGACATTCTCTATTCGCTCGATGCCCAGGGGCGCCCGATGGATTGCCATGTCCGGCTCAGCCTTGACGATGCCTATCTCGGCTCGGGGTGGGTGCGTTTCGACCATGCCGCCGGCATTGCCGAGTGCGAGAGCCACGGGCCGAGCATTGGCCGCGTCTCCCAGCGCATGGCGATTCCGCCGGGGCTCGCCGGCTTCGGCACCCACCCCATCGTGGGGGATGGCTTCCTCACGCGCATCATGGATGTGGCCAAGGGCCCGCACCGGCGCCTGCTGACGGTGCTGTTGCCGTCCCCCGACCATCGCGGCGCCACGCCGCCGATGCTGGCGCGGGTGGATATCCACCTCGAATATGTCGGCGAGACCGAGAAGACCGTAGCCGCTGGCCGCTTTGCCTGCCGGCATTTCCGCTTCGTTGATGAAGGCGCGATGGGCGGCACCCAGCACCCGCCCTATGACATGTGGGTGACGGCGGATGCGGACAGCATTTTTGTGTGCGGCGGCGTCGGCGGTTATATGCAGACCTGGTATGAACTGGTGGAGCTGAACCGCTAGCAGGGCCCCGGCGCTTTTTCGCTTGGAAGCCGGGGCAATCGCGGCTAGAGCCGAGACAGGTGGCGTGAGTTCAGTCCTCCACCCTTCGACATTGTAGCTTCGGTGGCCGCACAACCGGGACAGCACTTGCAATGCGCCCAGGTTTTAAATGGCCGGAAACCCAGCGTCGAACTTGCCAGAACCACGGCTAATGCCGTCCGTCATACGGGGACGCGAAGTTGATCAGGAACAACCAGAACCGGCGGCGTCGCGGCGGCAACAACCCGCGCCCCCAGCAAATGGGCGGCGGCGGCAATTACGGCAACCGGCTGGACAATCGTCAGCGCGGCAACGCCAGCCAGCTTCTGGAAAAATATCGCGCCCTCGCCCGGGATGCCCAGCAGGCCGGGGACCGGGTGACTGCGGAATATTACCTGCAATATGCTGACCATTATTTCCGCGTTCTCGGCGACTATCGCGAGAAGCAGCCGGAGCAGGGCCGCCAGCGCGGCCGCGACTATTATGAGGAAGACAGCGCCGGCGGGTCCATGGACCAGGATGGCGATGAGGACGAGGACGATCTCGACGGCCGCTCTGACGAGCAGCCACGGGATGATCGACGTCCTGAGCCTCGCGGCGACGAGCGCCGCCCTGAACCCCGCGGCGATGATCGTCGGCAGGAGCGCCCGCGCGGTGATTCGCCCCGCGGCGATGGCCAGCGGGACTCTTGGCGTAGCGAGCGCCCGGAGCGCAGCGAGCGTGCCCCGCAGGATGGGCGCGAACGCCCGTATCGCGAGCGCGGCCGGGATGCCGAGCCGGCGCGTGCCGAGCAGCCCCGTGATCAGAATCGCGAGCAGCCCAGGGATCAGGGACGTGATCAGGGACGCGATCAGCCGCGCGAGCAGGGGCGTGAACGCCCGGTGCGTGAGCGCGGTCGTGACTGGAATGCCGACGGCGAGCGCCGCCCCCGCAGTGAGCCGCGCAGTGAAGTTCGTGCTGACGTGCGCGCCGAGGAGCCGGAAGTGCGTCGCCCCCGTCGAGAGGAAGAAGCCGAGAGCCTGATTCCCGGCCTGCCCGGCCCCGCTACGCTGGCACCACGTGCGCCGCGCACGCTGCGCGCCCCCGCTGCTGCGGCGCCGGTTGAAGTTGCGCCCGCCGAGGTCGCTCCTGTGGTGATTGCGCCTGTGGCCGAGGCGTCTGCCGAGGAGGCAACTGCTCCGCGCCGTCGCGGTCGCCCGCGCAAGGTCGTTGCGGAAGAGCCTGCAGAGGGCTGATATGCTCGGTGCTGGCGTTGCTCGAGGCTGAGTATGGCCTCGAGCAACGCTAGAACGGGTGCTGCTCGCCTTTTCTTCCAGTCCTGTATTTCATCGACAAGTCCGCCGCATTTGCGGAGCCGAACCTCAGAACTCCTCACGTTCGGCTGGCTCAGCCACGGCCTCATCATGGCCCGAGCGGTTCGAGACAAAGGCCAGGCCCATCAGCGCGCCGGCCAACAGCAGCGCGATCACGATGCCGCCGCCCATGGCGATCATGAAATGCAGCCGCAGCGGCACGCCGTCGGCTTGCATCTGCCATACGGCCAAGCCAGCCGTCCCAAGGGCCACCAAGGTCATCAACAGCATCAGCCGCCGGAAGCGCCGCCAATGGTCCGAGTTCGTACGGCCGGCGGCCTCTTCATGCGGGGAGGGGGTGCTGTTCATGCTTTGCCTTCCAGCGCGAATCGCGCGATGATGTTCCCTCGGTGCCATGAGCGCCTGATTTGGGGAGGTCGTAATGATCGGTTTGATCCTCAACGGCAAGAAACCGCTGGTATCGGTAGCCCGAACCACGCCGGTCAGCGAAATTGCCGCACTGCTGCATCACCATCGAATCGGCGCCGTTCTCGTTGTGGAAGGCGGCAACATCTTCGGCTTGGTCAGCGAGCGGGACATCTGCGCCGGCTTGCATACCCATGGCTGCGATATCCTGACAGTTACAGCCGGCGAGATCATGTCGTCTCCCGTGGTGACTGCCAGCCCGAACGACTCGGTTGTGGCCGCCATGGAGGTGATGACTGATCGACGCTTCCGCCATCTGCCCGTGGTGGAGGGTGGCCGGATCCTCGGCCTGGTCTCGATCGGTGATCTTGTGAAGCGGCGCATCGAGGATGCTGAAGCCGAAGCCAGTGCCATGAAGGAGTATATCGCCAGCTGAGCGCCAGCTCAGGCTGCGATTCGGCGGTTTCGCCTGGCGTTTTCGGGAATTTTGGACAGGAAGCGCAATTTTTTGAGGCTGGAAGGGTGTCTTGCCGCAATATTGCAAGGAGTTGGTAGAAAATCACTCCTAGCGGCGAAATAGGGGTTGCGCCCCGGGGGACCCCCGACTAGATGACCACTCCCGGCCGACGGGCACTTCGGTGCCACGCCAGCCAAGACGGAAACGGCGGTCGCCAAGGCCCTTCGCAAGATGGGTTGAGACACTGCCACGGTGCCGGGAAATATGGGTTTCCCTCGCGAAAGCGGGAAAATTCGCTGGTTAGGAGCCTAGTTT
>DIUN01000030.1 GCA_002423025.1 Sphingomonadales bacterium UBA6157
GTCGGTGTGGGCGTCGGTGTCGGGGTCGGTGTCGGTGTCGGTGTCGGTGTCGGTGTCGGTGTCGGTGTCGGTGTCGGTGTCGGTGTTGGAGTGGGTGTAGGCGTTGGTGTTGGCGTCGGCGTGGGTGTCGGTGTGGGTGTCGGCGTTGGTGTCGGTGTGGGTGTCGGTGTCGGCGTCGGTGTCGGAGTGGGCGTCACGGCCGCAATCGTACCCGTGGTCCTGAAGTCTGCCGAGCAGCATGATGACGCGAGCGCATAATCGGCGGCGTCGGCGCCGGCGAGGGTATAGCCGTTATAGCTCACGCCCACATTCGAGCCCGCCGTGGCATCATCGAAGGTCGCCGTGGCGTCGGGTCCAGCAACAAGTGTGACATTGCTCGGTGCGCCTGAAGCCGTGGTGGTGTTGAACCCTGCCAGGATGACCGAGGTGGTGCCGTCGAAGGTCTTTTCGGCCGTTGGAAACAGCAGCATCCGCGCCTTGACGGTCGCGCCACCGCTCGGCGTGAATTTGTCAGAAAAATCGGTCGGCTGCGAATAAGAGACCGGATTATAGTCGATCGTCACCAGCGCGTTCGGTCCGGTCACGGTGATCGGCGGCGCTGTCGCTCCGAATATGACTGTTCCGCCGATGGTGCCGGGGCCGGTGCCGGTGCCCGCAAAGCCCGCGATCAGCGTCATGCCGGGGCGCAGGCCAAGGCTTTGGGCCGGAATTGTTGTGCCGCGCGTCAGCACGATGGCGCCCTCGATGTGCAGGTCGTTTCCGGCACACAATGCAAGGTTGCCGTCTGTGGTTGTCAGCGCGGCGACGGCATGGATATGCACATCACGGCCGGCGTTGAGCAGGATGCTGCCGTTGGTGGTGGTGATCGCGGCCTTTACGTTCACGTCGTTGCCGCAACAGACGACAACATTGCCGTTGGTGGCGGTGATGGCAGCGTTGATGTTGACGTCTCGCACAGCCTCCAGACGCAGCGTTGTGGTGTTCGGGCTTGCTGTCCACGACACGGCTTCATTGACATGGATGTCACCATTGCCGGTGGCCGATGTGTAGAGGCTGGTCACGGGCGGTGCGCCATCAACCGTTGCCTCGTTGCCGGGCAGGGTGCTGATGACAATGCTGTTGATCACCAGCAGTTCGGAGAGCCTGACACCTGAAATATTCTTGCCAGCCTCGATGGTGAAGTCCTGCGGGTCGATCAGCCATGTGCCGGTGACGCCGCTGGAGGCGTGCGAGGTGACCTGTGCGGTGTCCGCGATCTGTACATTGGCGGCAGACGTTTCGATGAAGCCGCCATTGCCACCAGCGGGCGCGCTGGCATCGAGCGTGCCGGACATGCCGAGCGTGCCGCCCTGCATGTCGGCGAGCAGCAGGATCGTGCCGCCGCGGTTCTGGACAGTTTGCGCCACGATGACGCCGGTGTTGTTGACGACGGTCTTTAGCAGTTCGCCTGCGCCCTGGGTCGTCAGCAACACGCGGCCACCATCGGCTTGCACCAGCCCGCCGTTCTCGACCAGCGCTAGGGCCGCGGCCTTGTTGATGGTAACGTTGAGCAGGCCATCACCGGCGAAATCGAGCGTAATCGCTTCTCCGGCGGCGAGTGCCACCGTGCCAAGCCGCGCCGCGATCGTGCCGGTGTTGCTGACACTGGCACCCATCAGCGCAACAACCCCGCCATCGGCAGAGATCATGCCCTGGTTCAGCACGCGGCCACCGGTGCCCGAAAATTTGTAGTTGCCGGCCATGAAGTCCGCATCGGCAATACCCAGCGTCGAGGCGACCAGCCCGCCGACGGCAACCTGTGCGCCCTGGCCGAACAGGATGCCATTGGGGTTGACGATGAACACCCGGCCATTTGCCGAGAGATTGCCCATGATCGCCGAAGCATCCTGGCCCAATACGCGGTTGAGCGTCACGGATTGGCTGTTCGGTTGCGCAAAGGTGACGGATTCACCTGCGGCTATGCCGAAGCTCTGCCAGTTGATGACAGCGCTCTGGCTGGCCTGGGTGACTGTCAGGCTGCTGGGTGCGGTCGTGATGCTAGCGCTGCCCGTTGCCACCGCGCCGCCGGTCGGCACTGCCTGCGCGGTGCTGGCCATCAGCAGCAGCATTCCGCTCATGCAGCTGGCGAGCAGGCGAGCCTGGAAGCGAATGCTCGAAGGGGCATGGGGTGCTGACATGGAACGCATTTCGGTCGCCTCTTAAAACGTCTTTGCTGCCCGGTGGTGGCCCGGGCATTGGTCGTCATCAGAACAGTTTGGTTGCCTGCACCCAGAACTGCCCTGAAGCGTCGGGGCCCGACATCACCGGCTTGTCCCCCAGCCGGTGCGCGTAGGAGGCCTTGAGCTGGAAGTTGTTGTCATCTGCCCAGGTCACGCCGGCGCCGACGCCGCTCAGGCTGGTGGAGTTCGGCGCGTTGGAGAAGCGGTTGCGATTGAAGGTGATGCCGCCATGATCAATGAAGGCCACGAGCTGGACGTCACCCGGCAGCTGCCGTGACAGCTCGGTGAGGGTCAGCCGGGCCTCGGCCGTCAGGATATAGCCCTGATCGCCAAAGGCTTCGCCTTCCGGATAGGCGCGGACGCCATAGGCGCCGCCGAGTTGCATCTTCTCGGAAATATCAAGGTTCTTCGAGGCCAGTTGGCCACGGCCTCCCAGATAGACGGAAAATGGCCCGCTAATGGTTTGCACGCGGCCGACTGCTGCGTTGACCTTGTGGAAGCCGCCGTTGCTGCGTGCCGTCAAGGCATCGATGGCCAGCACCGCCGGTGTGCGGATGTCGAGATTACCAACGCTCCAGCCGACCGACCAGAAGGTCGTGCCGCTGCTGTCGCGATTGTCGCCAGATAGCCCCAGCGAGCCCAGTTGGGACCGCTTGTCGCTCACACTGCCGGTTGTATCGACCTCGTCGTGGAACCATTTGAAATCGGCGCCGGCGAGCAGGTAGAGGTTGCTCCGGTAGGATCGCACCAACGGGTAGCTGGCATAGACGCTGGCGATATCAGCCGAGCCATGCGCATCCAACGCCTCGAACTCACGACCGAGCCTGTAATCGAGCCGCGCATAGGCGACGCCGAGGGTAACGCCCATGATCGGGGCCTGGTAGCTGCCGCGGACATAGGTCAGTCCGCCGTCGGTCACCAGGCCGCGCACGCTGGCGACATCGCCAATGCCAAGCGGGTTGTTGAGGTTGACGCTGCCGCCGAGCCGGTAATAGCCGGTATAGCGATTGCCGCCATTGTCGGCCTCGATGCTGCCGGTCAGCCGCCGGCCGGGCGCGACGCTCACCAACAGGTCCGATGTGCCGACTTCGGTACCCGGCATCATGGTCGATTTGATGGCAACGCCGGGCGTATCCGAAAGCAGCAGCAGGCGTCGTTCCAGCGGCGCGTTGGCGACGATATCGCCGCTCTCGATACCGCTCAGGATGCCGTTCGCAACGCCGTCATGCAGCGAACTGCTGTTCTCCAGAGCAACCTTGCCATAGCGGCCCTCGATTACCGATATGGTTACGTAGCCATCGGTAACGGCCTGTGCCGGCAGATAGGCCTGGGCGACGAAATAGCCTTTGGTGCTGTAGAAATCGGTGATCCGCGCGGCCATCCGGCGAAGTTCGGCAAGATTGAGTGCGGTGCCTGGGGTAAAGCCCGTCACTGCGATCAACTCGGCTTCGGAAAAGACTGTCATCCCGGTGATGCGGAGAGCCGAAACAGCAAAGCTCGGGCCGCCATCGGCCGGCTCCATGGGGGCCGCCGGGCGTTCCAGCCGCAAGTCGGGTATCACCTGCTGCGCTTGCGGGGGCCGTGGCGGAAGCTGCTGGATCTGGCCACCGGCGCTCGGCAACTGCTGGGCCAGTGCTGCCTGGCTGACGGTTGAAAGCACAATTACAAGCAGGCCGATTTTCAAAGTAACACCCTCACTGCATCTGCAGATCTTTGAGCGGCTGTCGGCGAACTGAGAAACGCCGGCAAGTTCGCCACAAATCTTCACGCAGACATAAGGGTCGTCACAAACAGGTTAACGCGCCATATGTGGAAAATACGGTACATTATTTTGATGAATCGTTTATTTTTCGTAAATAATTGCCGATCACATAACAGTTCAAACACTGATGCAGTCGTTCCACTAAGGAAATAGGGCGCTTCCTGCATGGTTATTCACTCAAAGCCTGATTTGCTGCCTCAGAAAATTCCGGATCGTACCAGCTATTTCAGGGAACCATTGGTCCGAAGGCTGGTTGAAACGCCATGAATCGGAGAAGCAAGCAACGGGGCGAAGGTGGCAATCAATCGGTTCGTCTACATCGTCGATGATGACAATGAGGTTCGCGCATCGACGCTGTTCTTCCTGCGGTCGCTCGGTATGTCGCCGCAAGCCTTTGAAGATGGCGCTGGCTTGCTTGCGCGATTGGCGGACTTGAGACCAGGTTGTGTGCTGCTCGATATCCGGATGCCCGGTATTGATGGCTTTCAGGTGATCGAAGCCCTGGCCGGGCGGCACGCCCAATTGCCGATCGTGGTGGTGACTGGCCATGGCGATGTGGTGACCGCAGTCAGGGCGATGAAACTGGGGGCCTGTGATTTTGTCGAGAAGCCGTTCGAGGAGGAACTGCTTTTGTCTATTCTCGAGCGTGTTTTTGCATCGCTTGACGAGAATGTCGCGACCGATGAGCGCCGCAGCCAGGCAATAGCTCTTCTGCAGAGCCTGACCGATCGTGAGGATGATGTTCTGCGGGGCCTTGTTGCTGGCCGCTCGAACAAGCTGCTTGCCCATGATTTGGGTGTGAGTGTTCGCACGATCGAGATGCATCGTTCACACATGATGGACCGGCTCGGCGTTCACAGCCTTGCCGAGGCGTTGAGGTTAGCCTTTGTTGCGGGCGTCGAGCTTGAACTCTTGCCGCCCAAGCGAGGGCGGGAGACCGCTGCGGCGTGACTGAAGCTTGAGCACTCAAGACGCGTTGCTGATCCTTGCACCATGCGAAGGCGGGGCGAAGCGTGTTGTTTCGCAACTGGCAGCAGGCGGCCTGCATGCCGATATCAGCACGCCTGACGCATTGGTTACGGCAATCACCTCAGGATCGCTGGGCGCGGCGATTGTTGCGCAGGAGGCTATGGCAAGCCTTGACCTTACCGTGCTGGGCGAAGCGCTGTCGGCGCAGCCCCCGTGGTCTGATAGCCCGTTTATATTTTTCAGCAGTTGTGGGGCGGGCGGATGGAGTGAGGCGCGTATTGCAGAGTTGCTAGGCAATGTAACAATCCTGCAGCGGCCCGTGCCTGATGCTACGCTTGTCAGCGCTGCCCGGTCTGCGATGCGTGCGCAGGCTCGCCGGCGGCGCGCGCGGGAGGATCATGCTTCGCTTGAAGAGGCTCTGCGCGAGAGTGCGGAAAGCTATCGCCACACTGTCGAGCTCAGTGGCCAGATACCGTGGACGGCCGCCACCAGCGGCCAACTCCTCGGGGTCGATGCTCGTTGGTACGCCCTGACAGGAACGACCGCGGCGGAAACGCTCGGTGGCGGCTGGCATGGCGCCGTGCACCCGGATGATTTGGATGTGGTCGCCAAGGCCTGGCGCGAGGCCCTTGCCGGCGGTGCTGGTTTCGAGTGCGATTATCGTGTGCGCAGGGCTGATGGCGGCTTTGTCTGGTTCCGATCGCGCGCAGCGCCTCGGCTCGCTGCCGATGGCCGGTGCATCCGCTGGCACGGAACCCTGGAAGACATTGACGAACGCCGTGCCGCCACGACACGGCTGGCGCGGATGCAGGCGGATCTCGTGCATGTCTCAAGACTCAGCGCGATGGGCACCATGGCCTCGACGCTGGCCCACGAGCTTAACCAGCCACTCACCGCCGTTGTCAATTATGTGCGGGGCAGCCGGCGGATGCTGGCCGAGCTCGAAGGCTCGGCCGCAGTTCGCGATGCGCTTGTCGAGGCGGATCGCAATGCCGTCCGCGCCGGGGAGATCGTCCGCCGGGTGCGCGAATTCGTGGCGCGCGGTGAAATCCAGCGGCGGCCCGAGAATTTGTCGGCACTGGTCCGGGAGGCTTGCAGCCTTGCCCTCATCGATGCTCGCTCGGCAGGCATTCGCTATCGTCTCGATCTTGATTCCAGCCTCGGCGATGTGTTCGTGGACCGCATTCAGATTCAGCAGGTACTGATCAACCTGTTGCGCAATGCCATCGAAGCCATGCCGGAGGGATCGGCTCGCCGCATCGTCGTGCAGACGTCGCGGGCGCCCCTGGGCCGGTGTACGTTGAAAGTGCGGGATACTGGCCCTGGCGTTTCCGAAGCGACCCTGACTTCGCTTTTCGAGCCGTTCAATACCACGAAGGGCGATGGCATGGGCGTTGGCCTGTCGATCAGTCGCTCGATCATCGAGGCGCACGGTGGCGAGATCTGGAGCAAGCCTGCTCGTGGTGGCGGCGCCGAGTTCGGCTTTACATTGGCCTTGGCGACGCGACTGCCGGATGTTCCGGCTGTGCCGCGAATTCCAGCATCAACCTGAGCAGACGGCGGATATCCCGCTTTGATCCGCTGCGTGCGCCAGCCAGCGCGCGTGTAACGCTTTGCGCAACAAACGCCGATGCGCCGGAATATGCCATCGACCAGCCCTGAAAGCGCCGCGTCTCGATTGCGCATTCCTCGATGACCACACAATCTGTGTGGCGATGGTCCTGCAGAATACTGGCCATGACCAGTGATACAGCGCTTTCTGGCCCTTCCAGGATCTGGGAAAACTGGTTCTGGGCAAACAGCAGGCTGCCCGTCACTCCGATAGAGAGGTTTCGGGCTCGTGACTGGTGGACGAGGCTTTCGAGCGTGGTCTGCGCCGTGTCCGCCGCGATCAGGCTGCAACTGATATAATGCAAATGAAGCAGTGGATGGCTTACAATCTCGGGGCCGGCGGCGATGCCGGGAGCCTCATTGTCGCAAGTGAACGTCACGTCCACGACCCAATCCCCTGAACCCTCAAGCGAATTAGCGTGTCGGCCAATTCGCATTTGCTCACTATCTGTGGACTCTACGGTAGAGCGGCATGATCCAGAGCGGTGAAGCGTCCGTTGCCGCAATGGTTTTCAGGGCGCGGCTGCTTCAAAAGCCTTGTGGCCGGGGCGCTGGCACCGCATCATTTGCGGATGGCGTTCTCCTACATCACTTTGCTGGCCTGCCTTGTGCTGGCGCTGCGGCTCGGGCTGGGGCTGATGTTTGCTGTCGGCGCCATTGGCAAGCTGCGTAACCGCTTGAAATGGAATGAAATGCTGGCCGCTTACCAGCTGCTGCCGCTCGCCACCATTGTGCCGGTGGCGGTGCTGATGCCGCTGGCCGAGCTGGCGGTGGCCGGCGGGTTGTTTGCCGGGTTGCCGCTCGCAGGGGTGGCGGGGGCGGGGCTCATGCTGTTGTTTGCATTGGCAATTTCCATCAATCTGCTGCGTGGCCGCACCGGGCTGGATTGCGGCTGCAACCCCGGTGCGCGGCCGCAGCCGATCGCCTGGTCCCTGGTGGTGCGGAACGTCATTCTGGCCGGCCTGGTGGCGGCTTGCGCCCTGCCGATGGGGCCCTTGCCGTTGGAATTGGCGGTGAGTGCCGGGGTGGCCGGGGCGCTCGGTTATGGCCTGGTTTATATTCTCTCGATGCTCCGGGCGATGGCGCCGCCGGAGCCGTTCCGGGGGGCGCGCTGAGTGCAACTGCCGCCGCTCCAAGGGGCATTTCGGGAGATTCCCCGGCACTCGGCCGGCGTCCGCCGGAGCCGGGCCGGCACCACGCCGGCACCGGGCCGGCGCTGCACCGGCACTGGCCGGGCGCTCGCCGGCCAAAAGCCGGATGCCCCCCTCGGAACCGGCCTTTGAGCCTCGAATCCACCCCCGGATTGCAGGTGCTCGGCCCGGCCGAAATCACCGCGCGGCTGCCCTGGCCCCGGCTCATCGCCGCCATCGCCGCCGGGCTCGCCGTGCCGATCACCGCGCCGCCGCGGCATTATCACTACCCCGAGAACAGCCATGACCTGCTGCTGCTGATGCCGGCGTGGACGCAGGGCCGCTGGCTCGGCGCAAAGGCCAGCGCCATGCTGCCAAACAGCCCCGGCCGCAGCGCCGGCGGATATCTGCTGTTCGATCGAAAATTGGGAACACTCGCCGCCGTGCTGGATGGCGTGGCGCTGACAAACCGCCGAACCGCCGCCGCCAGCGCGCTCGCCGCCATGGCGCTGGCCCGCGCCGATGCCACGCGGCTGCTGGTGCTGGGCAGCGGGCCGCTGGCGGAAGCGCTGGCCGAGGCCCATGCCAGCGTGCGCGCCTACACCAGCATCGCGGTGTGGGCGCGAACCCCCGCCGGGGCGCAGGCGATGGCCGCCCGCCTCGCCGCCAAGGGCCTGCCGGCGCGGGCGGTGGCGGATGCACAGGCGGCAGCCGGGGAGGCGGATGTGATCGCGTCTGCCACCGCCAGCCCGGCGCCGGTGCTGCGCGGCGCCTGGCTGCGGCCGGGCTGCCATGTCGATCTCGTCGGCGCGCACGAGCCGGCCGCGCGTGAGGCGGATAGTGACCTGGTGGCGATGGCGGCGCTGTATGCCGATGTCCGCGCCAATGTGCTGCGTGAGGCCGGGGACATCATCATCCCCCTCACCGAAGGCCGCATCACGGCAGACGCCCTCCGCGGCGAGCTCACCGACCTCATCGGCAAATCCCCCGCCGATCTGCGCAGCGCGGAGGCCATCACGCTGTTCAAATCCACCGGCTTTGCGGCGCTGGACATGATCGCGGCGACGGCGGCGCTGGGGCTGGAGTTGAAGGGCTAAGCGGCACCGCCACCGGCCATTATTGGCCCGAAAGCAAAAGAGCCGCATCGGATAACGCGTTGAGAGGTGCCGGCTTTATGCTAACCCTTGGGCGAGCGAAGTTGAATCGTTTCGGGGGTTATTTTGAGCCGGCAAATAATCCACGAATACCGGTCTGATCTTGACAGGTTGCGCGCCGTATCCGGCAGCCGCCGCGAAAGCGTGCTGCGGGAAGCCTTCAAGGACTTGCTGAAACGCTGGGGCAAGTCGCAAGACCTGCAATTCATACCCGAGCACGATATCGTCACGCCGCAGAAAACCCGCATCTATGTCGATGGCGCGCTGCTGCACGCGCTGCGCGTACCCTTCGGCTACTGGGAGGCTAAGGATGCGGACGACGACCTTGACGCGGAAATTGCTGACAAGTTCCGCAAGGGCTACCCCCGAGACAATATCATCTTCTCCGATGATCACACTGCCGTGCTCTGGCAAGATGGCGTTGAGTGTCGCCGGGTGGCGATGGACGATATCGAGGCGCTTTACGGCCTGCTGACGCTGTTCTTTGCCCATGAGCGCACGGAGATTGCCGATTTCAACAAGGCGGTGAAGCAGTTCGCGCAGGATTTGCCAGCCGTGCTGGAATCGCTGCGCACCATCATTGCCGACAAGCGCGCTGCCAACCCGGCGTTTGCCGCTGCCGAAGCCGCGTTCCTCAAGCACGCCCAGAACGCCATCAACCCCGCCGTCACCCGCGATGATGTGCAGGAAATGCTGATCCAGCACATCCTGACCGAGGACATTTTTGCCAAGGTCTTTGATAATCCTGATTTTCACCAGCAGAACAATGTCGCCAGCGAACTCTACAAGCTGGAAAAGACGCTGTTCGGCTATGGCGAAAAGCAGAAGCTGCTGCGCGCCTTGCAGCCCTATTATGCAGGCATCAGCGCCACCGCCGCTGTCATCCAGAGCCATTCCGAGAAGCAGGGGTTCCTCAAGGGCCTCTACGAAAACTTTTACAAGGTTTACAATGCCAAGGCGGCGGACCGGCTTGGCGTGGTTTACACGCCGGGTGAAATCGTCCGCTTCATGATCCGCTCGGCCGATTGGCTGTGCGAGAAGCACTTCGGCAAGAACCTTATCGATCCCGGCGTGGAAATCCTCGATCCTGCCACCGGAACCGGCACCTTCATTGTCGAGTTGCTGGAGCATTTCCGGGGCGACCACGCCAAGCTTCGGCACAAGTACAAGGAAGAATTGCACGCCAACGAAATTGCCATCCTGCCCTATTACGTCGCCAATCTGAACATCGAGGCGACCTATCAGGCGATCACCGGGCAGTTTGCCGAATATCCCAACCTCTGCCTTGTCGATACGCTTGATAATGTCGATGCGCTGGGTATCCATGCCGGCCATCAATTTGATTTGTTGGGCAGCCTTAGTGACGAAAATATCGAGCGAATCAAGCGACAGAACCGCCGCAAGATCAGCATTATCATTGGCAATCCGCCGTATAATGCTAACCAGCAAAACGAGAACGACAACAACAAAAACCGAACTTATGCTCACATAGATAGGCGCATTAAGGATACCTACATCAAGGCATCCACGGCGCAGAAAACCAAACTATATGATATGTATGCTCGCTTCTACAGATGGGCGAGCGATCGGCTAGGTGATGAGGGAGTATTGGCATTTGTCACCAACCGCAGCTTTATTGAAAGCCGAACCTTTGACGGTTTTCGTAAACAAATTGCGTTAGATTTCAATGAATTGTGGCTCGTTGACCTAGGTGGAGATGTACGCGAAAATCCAAAGCTGTCAGGTACAAAGCACAATGTTTTTGGTATTCAGACAGGTGTTGCCATCGCTTTTCTAGTACGCAAGAGAGGAGTCCGGAAGCTTTCGATAAATTACATTCGTAGGCCTGAAGATGAATCGGCGGAAGATAAAATATCTTGGTTAGGCTCTGCAAAAATTGAAACAATGCTGTTCACTGATTTGCGGCCTGATTTAGCCGGAAATTGGATTCACATTGGAGGCGAAGAATTTTCAAGCTTTTTGCCAGTAGCTGACAAAAATACGAAATCGAAACAGTCCCTCGGAGGGGACCGAGCGATATTTCGCTTATATTCTTTAGGAATAGTGACGGCGCGTGACGATTGGGTTTATAGTCAGTCGGACGTTATACTTCGCTCAAAGATCGCTTTTATGACACGTGAGTATGATTCCGCGGTAGCTGATCCAAAGCCATTTCTAGATTCAGATGCAGAAGAGCCTAGATTTGGCGAACAAATTAAATGGACACGTCTACTAAAATCGTTAGCTAGAGGCAGAAAAAAGCTAGCGGAAATTCCGCTGAGGCGATCCGCATATCGTCCCTTTAATTGCCAGTGGCTTGCCTACTCATCACAAATAAATGAAGTTCACTACCTGAACGAGCAAATTTTTCCGTCGACAGAGATTTTAACGAACCAAAGCGTTACATTCACCAGTCCAGATTCTCAAAAGCCTTGGATGAGTTTAGCGGTCAATAACGTCCCGGATCTTCACTTTGTTGGAAGTGCAGCTGGTACGATGCAGCTGCCACGTTACCGCTACACTAAGTCCGGTGAGCGTATCGACAACATCACTGATTGGGCGTTCAACAAGTTTGTAGTTCATTACGGCAAGAAGGGCATGACCAAGGACGCCATCTTCCACTATGTCTATGCCGTCCTGCACGATCCGATCTATCGCGAAACTTACGCGTTGAACCTGAAGCGCGAGTTTCCGCGCATTCCCTTTTACCCCGATTTCGCCCGCTGGGCGGCATGGGGCGAGGCCTTGATGGCGATGCACATCGGCTATGAGAATGTTGAGCCCTGGCCTGTTGAGCGGATCGATGTGCCGGCAAAGCGTGCTGAGGGCACCCAGCCCAAGCCTGTTTTGCGCTCAAGCCCTGAAACCGGGGTCGTCACCATCGATGCCGAAACTCAGATCACCGGCATTCCGCTGGCGGCTTGGGGCTATCGCCTTGGCAACCGCTCCGCGATTGATTGGGTGCTGGACCAGCACAAGGAGAAGAAGCCCCGCGACCCGACTATCGCGGCCAAGTTCAATACATACCGTTTTGCCGACTACAAGGAGAGCATGATTGCGCTGCTCGCCAAGGTGGTGCGCGTGAGCGTGGAGACGCAAGCGATCACCGAAGCGATGAAGGGTGTGGAGCGGCAGTCGCCCTAATTCATCGGCCGTATCTCAATCTCGCTCGGCCCCGGCATGGGGTTGGGGCAGCGTTTGGCCCAGGCGATGGCTTCGTCCATGTCCTTGACGTCCCAGAGCCAGAAGCCGGCGACGAGTTCGCCGGGGTGGGGGAAGGGGCCGTTGGTGACGGTGCGCTCGGGGCCGTGGAAGGCGATGCGCTTGCCCTGGGCGGAGGGGGTGAGGCCATCGGCCATCACGAGGATGCCGGCGGCGCGAAGTGCATCGTTGAACTTGCCCATGGCGTCCATCATTTCGGCCATCCAGGCTGGGGGGAAGGCGCCGGATTCACTGTCTTGCGTCGCCTTGACCAGCACCATCACGCGCATTGCGGCTCTCCCTGCCTGCGCCGGCCGTGGGGCGGGCGGTGGGGGGAGTGTTTGGGATTTGGGGGTGGGTTGCAATGGGGTTTGTTGGGGGCTTGGGGGTGTTCTGTGAGGTTGCGACCCCCACCCCGGGCCGCCTGCGGCGTCTCTCGCCCTCCCCGCAGGGGGGAGGGAGGAGAAGAGTCGGGCTAATGCTTTGGGGATTGGTTTGGGGGCGTGGGGTGCCGCATAACGCCGGGCGGATAGTGTGATGGGGACTGGGTGATGGCGGATTCGGCAGCGGCGGTGCAGGGCTATGATGATGTGGTGCTGGGGCGGCGGAGCATCCGGGGGTATTTGCCGGATGCGGTGCCCAAGGCGCTGATCCGCGAGATCATTGCGCTGGCGATGCGGGCGTCCTCCTCCCTCAACACCCAGCCGTGGAATTTTTATGTGGTGGCGGGGGCGCCGCTGGACAGGATCCGCGCCGGGAACACCGAGCGCAACCTGGCGGGGGTTCCGGCCTCGCGCGAGTTCCGTGGGCATGGGGAGTATGCCGGGCCGCACCGGGAGCGGCAGGTGGAGATCGCCAAGCAGCTGTTCGGCGCGATGGGGATTGACCGGCATGACCAGGAGAAGCGGCTGGACTGGATCTTGCGCGGGTTCCGGCAGTTCGATGCGCCGGTTTCGATTGTGGTGACCTATGATCGCGCCATCCATGGCGGGGACATCGGGCCGTTCGATTGCGGCGCGGTGACCAATGCGCTGGTGAATGCCGCATGGTCTCGCGGGCTGGGCTGCGTGATCAACAGCCAGGGCATCATGCAATCCCCGGTGGTGCGCGAGCATGCGGGGATTCCGGAGGACCAGGTGATCATGATCTGCGTGGCGATGGGCTATCCGGACGAGCGCTTTCCGGCGAACGCGGTGGTCTCGCGGCGCAAGAGCGTGGATGAGGCGGCGGTGTTCGTGGGGTTCGAGGAGTAGGGCTTAATTGCTTTCGTCGCCCCCGCCTGCGCGGGGGTGACGGGTTGTTTGCGGGGCAGCCCGCGAAGCGGGGGTGACGGTTATTTTTGGCCGGCCTGCGCGGCGCTGATGGTGCCGGTGAGCGCGGCGAGGCGGAACTGGGCGGCGGCCCTGTCGAAGTGATCGGCGAACATCAGCCCGATGGTGCGGGTGTGGGGGAAGCCGGCCATCGGGCGGCGGACCATGCCTTCGGCGCGGAAGCACTCGGGCATGATGGTGACGCCGAGGCCGGCGCGGACATAGCCGATGGCGCGGTCATCACTCTCCGTGCGGGCGGCGAAGAACGGGCGGATGCCGCGGGCGGTGAAGTGCCGGCTGGTCTCCGAGAGCAGCTCGCAGTGGCGGCGGACGATCATGTCATCCCCGGCAAGGTCTTCGGCGGCGATGAGATCACGCTGGGCGAGCGGGTGGGCGGCGGGCAGGGCGAGGGCATAGCCTTCCGTGAAGATCGGCTCGCTGGCGTGGCGCTCGGCACCGGGGCGCAGCAGGGTGAGCGCGACATCGATGCGGCCCCGGGCGAGGCGCTCGACAAGATCCCGCTCGCGGGCCTCGACGATCTCCAGCTGCTCGTTGCCATCGGCATGGAGGCGGGCCATCACCTGCTCGATCCAGGCGGCCGGCAGGCTGGGCAGCACGCCGATGCGCAGCAGGCCGGGGGCGGCGGTCTCCCGCACGGCGTTCTCGGCCTCGGCAAAGCTCGCCTCGATCTGGCGGGCCGGGCCGGCTAGGCGGGCACCGGCGGCGGTGAGCTCCACCCGGCGGTTGCTGCGGCGGAACAGCGGGCGGCCGAACTCGCGCTCCAGCTTGGCGATGCCGGCGGAGAGCGTGGGCTGCGAGACGTTGCAGGCATCGGCGGCCCTGGAGAAATTGCCCTGGTCGATCACGGCCAGGAAATAGCGCACGAGGTAGCGATCCATCATAGGCGCTGTCTATAGTATGGGGGCTTGAATATCAATTTTCCATGGATGGGGCTTGGGCTTATGGTGGGTGCAGCAGCGTAGAACAAAAAGGCCTTGGGCATGTCGATGATGGAATTTGATTTCGCGCTCGGTGAGACGGCGGACATGATCCGCGGGACGACAGCGCGGTTCGCCACGGACCGGATCAAGCCGATAGCCGCCAGGATCGATGCGGAGGACTGGTTCCCGCGCGAGCTGTGGCCGGAGATGGGCGCGCTGGGGCTGCATGGCATCACGGTGCCGGAGGCCGATGGCGGGCTGGGGCTGGGCTATCTGGAGCATGTGGTGGCGGTGGAGGAGGTCTCCCGCGCCTCGGCCTCGATCGGGCTGAGCTATGGGGCGCACTCCAACCTGTGCATCAACCAGATCAGCCGCTGGGCCGATGAGGAGCAGAAGGCGCGCTACCTGCCCAAGCTGATCTCGGGCGAGCATATCGGCGCGCTGGCGATGTCCGAAGCCGGGGCCGGCTCGGATGTGGTGGGCATGAAGCTGCGGGCCGAGCAGGTGAACAGCGGCCATGTGCTGAACGGCACCAAGTTCTGGATCACCAACGCGACCTATGCCGATACGCTGGTGGTGTATGCCAAGACCGGGGAGGGGGCGCACGGCATCACGGCGTTCCTCATCGAGAAGGACATGCCGGGGTTCTCGATTGGCCAGAAGATCGACAAGATGGGGATGCGCGGCTCGCCGACGGCCGAGC
Source organism: Sphingomonadales bacterium UBA6157 (assembly GCA_002423025.1). GTDB lineage: Bacteria > Pseudomonadota > Alphaproteobacteria > Sphingomonadales > Sphingomonadaceae > Sandarakinorhabdus. The sequence goes on from DIUN01000030.1 coordinate 15,001, forward strand.
TGGTGTTCAATGATTGCTTCGTGCCGGATGAGAACATCATGGGCCCGCGCAATGGCGGCGTGGGGGTGCTGATGTCCGGCCTCGATTATGAGCGGGCGGTCCTGGCGGGGATCCAGATCGGCATCATGCAGGCGTGCATGGATGTGGTGCTGCCCTATGTCCGGGAGCGCAAGCAGTTCGGCAAGGCGATCGGCACCTTCCAGCTGATGCAGGCCAAGATTGCGGACATGTATGTCGCGCTCACCTCGGCGCGGGCCTATGTTTATGCCGTGGCGCGCAGCTGCGATGCCGGGCGGACGACGCGCTTTGATGCCGCCGGCGCGATCCTGCTGGCCAGCGAGAATGCCGTGCGGGTGAGCCTGGAGGCGATCCAGGCGCTGGGCGGCGCTGGCTATACCAAGGATTGGCCGGTGGAGCGCTTTGCGCGGGATGCCAAGCTGCTGGATATCGGCGCCGGGACCAACGAGATCCGCCGGATGCTGATCGGCCGTGAGCTGATCGGCGCATGAGCGCGCCGGTGATCGAGAGCCTTGCCGTGCCGCAGGGCGAGGCGTTCCGCGCGGCGGCGGCGCACAACCTGGCACTGCGGGATGCGCTGCAGGCCAAAGTGGCGGCGGCGGCGCTGGGCGGCCCGGCCAAGGCGCGCGAGCGGCACGAGGCGCGCGGCAAGCTGTTGCCGCGCCAGCGGGTGGAGCAGGTGCTCGATGCCGGTTCGCCGTTCCTCGAGATCGGCCAACTGGCGGCGGGCGGCCTGTATGATGACGAGATCCCCGGCGCAGGGCTGATCGCCGGCATCGGGCGCGTGTCCGGCCGGCAGGTGATGATCGTGTGCAACGATGCCACGGTGAAGGGCGGCACCTATTACCCGATGACGGTGAAGAAGCATCTCCGCGCCCAGGAGATCGCCGAGGCCAACCGGCTGCCGTGCATCTATCTGGTGGACAGCGGCGGGGCGAACCTGCCGCACCAGGCCGAGGTGTTTCCGGACCGCGAGCATTTCGGGCGGATTTTCTACAACCAGGCGCAGATGTCCGGAAAGGGCATCCCGCAGATCGCCTGCGTGATGGGCAGCTGCACGGCGGGCGGCGCCTATGTGCCGGCGATGTCCGATGAATCGGTGATCGTGCGCAACCAGGGCACGATCTTCCTCGCCGGCCCGCCGCTGGTGCAGGCCGCCACAGGCGAGGTGATCAGCGCCGAAGATCTGGGCGGTGGTGACCTGCACGGCCGCAAGTCCGGCGTGGTGGACCATGTGGCGGAAAATGACGCGCACGCGCTCAGCATCATCCGCGATATCGTCTCGCACCTGCGCGAGGACCGGGCGCCGGACGTGGCGCTGCAGGCCCCGCGCCCGCCGAAATATGATCCGGCCGAGCTTTACGGCATCATCCCGCCCGATGTGCGGGCGCCCTATGATGTGCGCGAGGTGA